>CAZPRY010000035.1:0-43120 GCA_964589175.1 uncultured bacterium | reverse complement strand
CAAAAAGCTACCTTTTTTTCGCATTCATCGGACATTATTTTTGCAATTCGCTATAGGCCGAAGTTATGCAGGTGTTTCGGTGCATCAGTACCACGTTGTAGAAACTGGCGACATTGTTTACACCAAAAGCCCACTGAAAGCAAACCCTTTCGGAATTATTAGACTCAATAAAGGTAAAGCAGGAATTGTTTCAACGCTTTATGCTGTATACAACGTTAAAGAGAAAAACGCTTACGGACCTTTCTTAGATTATTACTTTTCGTTAGATGCCAATACCAACCGCTATTTGCGACCACTGGTAAAGAAAGGTGCAAAAAACGATATGAAGATTAACAACGCTTATGTATTACACGACAGAATATTTGCACCCACTATTTCCGAACAAACCCGCATTGCTTCTTTCTTCAAGGTTTTAGACAAGAAAATTACCGAACTCAAACAAAAGAAAATCCTTTTAGAGCAATACAAAAAAGGCATAATGCAAAAGCTCTTTTCCCAAGAATTGAGATTTAAAGATGAGAATGGAAAAGAGTTTCCGAAGTGGGAAAAGAAGAGGTTGAGAGAAATATTTAAGATTAAATCAGAAAAATATAATCCTGCAAAGGAAACATATTCAGTTAAATGTATTGAGTTGGAACACTTAGCAACTGGTACTGGTAAATTGTTAGGTTATGTTGAAGGTTCAAATTTGAATAGCATCAAGAATAAATTTGCAAATGGCGATGTGCTCTTTGGGAAGCTACGACCATATTTAAAGAAATTTCTTAAACCTAATTTTGATGGAGTATGTTCTTCTGAAATCTGGGTTTTAACAGGTTTGACTGTTTCAAATGATTTCTTGTATTGGCTTATTCAAACAGATGCCTTTATAGAGATTGCAAACAAATCTTCTGGTTCTAAAATGCCTAGAGCCGATTGGAGTTTAATTTCATCGCAGAGTTTTGAATACCCAAAACAGGATGAACAAGCCAAAATCGCAAACATTCTTTCTGTCATTGATGAAAAAATAAATCGCATCCAATCGCAAATAGAAATAACCGAGTTATACAAAAAAGGGCTGCTTCAAAATATGTTTTGTTAAAATGTCTGAGCTATGATTTTCATAAAAATCAAAAGAATCAAACAAATCACAGTTAAGACAAAATGAAATGATTACTATGATTAATGCACAGTATAAATATTCTGAACTGACATCTAAAATTATTGGATGTGCTATGACGGTTCATAAAACCTTGGGCAATGGTTTTCAGGAAGTGATTTACCAAAGAGCATTAGCCATAGAAATGCAGTTGGCAGGCATTGGATTTAGTCGTGAGTTTGAAATGCCGATATTTTATCGTGAAGAACAAATTGGAACAAGAAGAGTTGATTTTTTAGTGAAAGGGGTTGTGTCGGTTGAGTTAAAAGCCATCACGAAATTAGAAGATGTTCATTTTGCACAAGCCATCAATTATTTAGAGGCATATAATTTGGAAATAGGTTTACTTATAAATTTTGGTGAAATGAGCTTAAATTTTAAAAGGCTTACCAATAAAAAATTCAAATTACCGGAATCATAAAAATCAAACAAATCATAGTCCAGACGATGAGCAAGCAACCCGAGCAAATATTAGAAGAACAACTGGTCGAACAACTGCAAAAGTTGAATTACGGCTTGGTGCTTATCAAAGACGAAAAAGAACTTATTGCCAATCTGAAAAACCAGTTAGAAAAGCATAATAATATTTCGTTTTCAGTCAAAGAATTTGAAAAAGTCCTTAATATCCTGAGTAAAGGTTCGGTATTTGAAAAAGCCAAAACTCTAAGAGAAAAACAGCACATTGTAAGAGATAACGGAGATAACCTGTATTTCGAGTTTATCCAGACCGAGCATTGGTGCCAAAACCAGTTTCAGGTTACGCATCAGGTAACAATCGAAGGTAAATACAAAAACCGCTACGATGTTACTTTGCTTATTAATGGTTTGCCATTGGTGCAAATAGAACTCAAACGCCGTGGTCTAGAACTTAAAGAAGCCTTTAACCAAATTAACCGTTATCAACGTCATTCATTCGGGGCAAATTCTGCCTTGTTTCAATATCTGCAAATCTTTGTAATCAGCAACGGAGTAAATACAAAGTATTACGCCAACAACAGGTTTCAATCATTCAAACAGACATTTTATTGGACAGATAAAGAGAACAAACGCATTACAAATATTCTGAACGGGTTTGCCAGTGATTTTTTAGAACCTTGCCACATATTGAAAATGATATGCAAATACATAGTGTTGAACGAAACCCAAAAAATACTGATGGTGCTAAGACCTTATCAGTATTATGCAGCAGAAGCCCTTGTTGACAAGGTAATGCATAGCCGAAGCAATGGCTATATTTGGCACACCACAGGTTCAGGTAAAACGCTAACATCTTTCAAGGCCAGTCAAATTCTTACCGGTTTGCCTAAGGTTAAAAAAGTAGTTTTCGTGGTTGACCGGAAGGATTTGGATTACCAAACAACCAAAGAATTCAACAGTTTTAGCAAAGGAAGCATCGACGGAACAGACAATACAAAAGCGTTGGTAAAACAATTTTCAGACGACACAAAACTCATTGTAACCACCATTCAAAAGCTCAATACTGCAATCAGCAAAAAACAGTATTTGGGTAAAATGGCGAAACTGAAAGACGAACGTGTCGTATTTATTTTCGATGAGTGCCACCGTTCGCAGTTTGGCGAAACGCACAGCCACATAAAATCTTTTTTTAATAACATTCAGTTGTTCGGTTTTACTGGCACGCCAATTTTTACTGAAAATGCTGTAAGAAATGAATTGGGTAAACGCACTACGAAAGAACTATTTGGCGATTGTTTGCACAAATACGTAATTACCGATGCTATTAAGGACGAGAATGTTTTAAAATTTTCGATTGAATATGTTGGTAGATATAGAAAAAGAGACACCGCAACAGAAATTGATATTGAGGTAGAAGACATTGATATAAAAGAGTTAATGGAATCTCCTTCAAGGTTAGAAAAAATTGTCGATTACATTTTAGCCCATCATAACCGCAAAACGCATAGCAAAGAATTTACCGCCATGTTTTGCGTAGCTAGTATTGAAACACTGATCAAATACTATGACCTTTTCCAAAAGAAAAAAGAAGCCGGACAACATGATTTAAAAATCGCTACCATTTTCAGTTATGCTGCAAATGAGGATGATGCAGATGCAAATGGGTTTATTCCCGAAGAATTATCGGTAGTAGAAGAACCAAGGGCATTGTATGGTTTGCACGCACACAGTAGGGAGAAACTCGACGAGTTCATTGAGCATTACAACAAGATGTTCGGCAGTAATTTCTCAACCAAAGACAGTGAATCGTTTTACAATTATTACAACGATATATCCAAAAAAGTCAAGGAACGTAAAATCGATATTCTGCTTGTGGTTAATATGTACCTGACAGGCTTTGACAGTCCGCCGTTAAATACTTTGTATGTTGATAAAAACCTTAAATATCACGGACTGATACAAGCCTATTCACGCACCAACCGAATACTGAACGAACAGAAATCGCAGGGTAATATTGTTGCGTTCCGTAATCTTAAAAACGCGACTGATGAAGCGATAACCTTATTTAGCAATAAAGAAGCTATCGAGGTTGTCATCATGAAACCTTATGAGGACTATGTTAGGAAATTCAACGAAGCCTTTATTTTCTTGCTTAAAATTACACCAACCGTAAACAGTGTAAACGGACTGCAAACCGAAAATGACGAGTTAGAATTTATCAAAGCATTCAGGGAACTGATGCGGATAAAAAACATCCTCACTGCCTTTGCCGATTTTAAATGGGCAGATTTGGCAATGGGTGAACAACTTTTTGAGGATTATAAGAGCAAATACCTCGACCTATACGATAAAGTAAAAAGCGATCACCAGAAAGAAAAAGTTTCAATCTTGGAAGACGTTGACTTTGAATTGGAACTAATCCACCGTGACGAAATCAATGTCGCATACATTATTCAGTTGCTAATAAAACTAAAATCGAAAGTAAAAGCCGATGTAGCACAAACCGAAAGAGAAATCTTCAATTTATTGAATACCGAAGTTCATTTACGAAGCAAAAAGGAATTGATAGAGAAATTCATAAAAGCGAATTTGCCGGCAATTAAAGATTCTGAGGACATTCCGCAAGAGTTTGAAAAATTCTGGAATGAAGAACAGCAAAAAGCATTTAATAAACTTATAAAAGACGAAAAGCTATCAGCAGACAAAACTCAATCACTCATTGAGGACTATTTGTATGCTGAAAGAGTACCGCTTCGAGATGAGATATTAGAATTATTGGAAGTAGAAAAACCGACCGTATTGGAACGCAAAAAAGTAGGCGACAGAATCCTTAAAAAGATTTTGAATTTCGTCGATACGTTTATTAATGGAATAACAGGATAGTAAAATATGGGCCAATGCACGGACTGGAAGACATTGAAGAAAATTTGAAAGATAAAATGACGAGAAACAAAAACAGCCAGCCCCTAACAACGTGTATAATCCTTAAGGATTTCAGTGGTATTTCAAGCATTCTGCCCCGCATCAGTGTTTGTGTCGGTGGATATGAATGTAGCCCGCAATCCCTTACTGCATATAGCCTCAAACTTTATAGCCAATGCTAAAAATACAGACGACAGAGCATCAGACTTCTGAAAATGGACATGGATGTGAACACCAATCTTTTCTTAAAATTGCTTGCGGTTTCTATTGCGATGCTAAACCTTCTGCCGCAGTGCGAACTCCCGCAGACTGACCAGGAATAGCGGCCGCAATTCGAATCCCGTCTTCTGTCCGAACCAATCAACCTTCCGTCTGAAAACAGCGGACGCTGACCGTTTATGAAATTGCAGTTCATAATCGTTCAGCGTCTGTAAAAGGATGTCTAAGTTCGGGAGCCGAATTGCCCTATAGGGCGACAGGCTCCCGTTTCACCTGGTTTATTATCTGTGGGGGCGCGATCTCCGGGGGTGCAATTTGCGGTCACTACTGCCCGAATAGGCAGTAACGGCAGCTCGTCGAACAGGCGGCGGGGGCGCCGTGGCCAGCTCCCTCATGGGATAGGGATGGTCCTCGATAACCGGTATCCGTTGCGGCAGGAGCGCCTGGATTCCCTGCAGGTAGGCCGCCTCTTCCGCGTTACAGAAAGAGATAGCGAGGCCGGTGGCTCCGGCTCTGCCCGTACGGCCGATCCGGTGGATATAGGTTTCCGGGATATTCGGCATCTCGTAGTTGATTACGCAGGAAAGATCGTCGATATCCAGTCCCCGCGCGGCAATATCGGAAGCCACGAGTACCCGGGTTCTTCGGTTTTTAAAATTGCTCAGGGCCTGCTGACGGGCGCCTTGCGATTTGTTGCCATGGATCGCCTCCGCCTTGATGGCATTTCGGACGAGGAACTTGCTCAGTTTGTCGGCGCCGTATTTGGTGCGCGTAAACACCAGTGCCGTAGCGATGGATTTATCTTTCAGCAGATGAAAGAGCAGGCCGCTTTTATTGGCTTTATCGACGAAATAGAGCGACTGTTCGATAGCTTCCCCGGTGGCCTTATCCGGTTCAATTTCGACTTTGACGGGATTGTTCAGAATGGTTCTGGCCAGGGTAATAATAGGCGGCGGCATGGTTGCGGAGAAAAACAGGGATTGGCGTTTTTCCGGCAGTGCGGCGATAATCTTTTTCACGTCGTGAATGAAGCCCATGTCGAGCATGCGGTCGGCTTCGTCCAGTACGAATATTTCAAGATCCCGAAGCTGGATATACCTCTGGTTCATGAGGTCGAGTAATCGGCCGGGGGTGGCGACCAGGATATCCACGCCTTTTCTCAAAGCATTGGTTTGGGGCACCTGCGAGACGCCTCCGAAGACAACGGTATGATTCAGGCCTGTATGTCGTCCATAGGCCGTAAAACTTTCGCCGATCTGGATCGCCAATTCCCGGGTGGGCGTAACGATCAGGGCTTTGATCTTTCTGCCGGTCGGCTGGCCGGTGCGTCGTTGCGTTTCAGCATTCTGCTTTTTATAGAGAATCTGAAGGATTGGAATGGCAAATGCGGCGGTCTTGCCGGTACCGGTCTGCGCCGAGCCCATCAGGTCTTTTCCTTCGAGAATAATCGGAATGGAGCGTTCCTGTATGGGAGTTGGGACCGAATAGCCTTCGGTTTTTAGAGCCTTATGAATCGGCTCGATGAGATGTAAGTGTTCAAATGACATAATTTAATTTCTAAAAGGCGGCCTGAATTGATTTTTAGGCAGCGCCAAGGGCTTGTGCGTGATGAGATATGAATTATTATCTCTGATTGATTTAGTGAATGGTGAATTTATTTTTCGAATACGGTGTAATTTCTTTTCTTTGATGTACACTTGGAGCGCTATAACGCCCCGTGGTTACATGCAGGTCGAATTGTAAAACAATCCTTGCATTTATGATTTGTTTTTTGGTTTGCTCAATATCCTTCGATTCACAATAAATTCGGCTAAAGATTAGCGGTTGCGGTAAACTACGGAAATAGTCGGTGAGAACAAAGCCAATAATGCGCGCCGGGCGGGGAGTCGGGGGATAGAGTGTCCTGGGATACACCGCCACGGAGGTGAAGGCGGGCCGCAAATTGAAAATACAATGATGGAGAGCGGAAAGCGGGAACTTTGGGTCTCCGCAGTTGTCAGGAGTTCGATTTCCGTTTTTCTATTTTTTTCATGATGGCTTCGTGGTAGTCAGGATAGAGCTCTTTGAGGCAATCGGGGCAGATCCCATGTGTGAAACTTGCATCGCTGTGTTTCTGAACATAGGCTTCGACGTCGTTCCAGTAGCCCTGATCGTCGCGGATTTTTTTGCATTTGGAGCATATTGGCAGGAGGCCGCGCAGGTGCTTGACCTTATCGAGAGCGTCCTGCAATTCCCGGATGAGTTCTGCATTTTGATCGTTTATGTTTTGAATCTGGATATTCTGTTCTGTCAAAAGGCTGTTTTTCTTACGCACGACCATATTCCAGAATATGATAAAGCCCAGAATGATGACGCCTAGCCCAATCATGGCCACCAGGAAATTGCGGTACAGGCGATCGCGGGAAATAGCGAGTTGCTGGATTTGATTTTCCTTGCGTAACAGTTGGTTTTCGCGTTCCTTTTTTTCGGTATTGTAGCGAATCTCGAAGTGCGTGAACTCCTTGATTTTCTCATCGTTGAAGATTTGATCCTGAATTTCCTTGGCGGCTTTGTAATGACTCAGTGATACATCGTAATTGCCCTGCTTTTCGGCAATCTCCGAAAGGGTGAAGTAATTGTCGCGGATCAGGTCCTGGTAGGTGTTTGAGTTCGAGATTTCGAGACTTTCTTCCGCTTTCCAGGTGGCGAGTTCATATTCGCCCACCTCCTGATAGGCAATAGCAAGAGCATGTAGGACAATGGCTTTGCGATGCAGATTATGCGCTTTTTCGGCATAGTCTTCGGAGAGTTTGTAATGTTCTATGGCCGTCGGTAACTGTCCCCGCAAATTATAGATATCGCCGATGTGTTTCAGGCTTACGCTGATTCCCAGGTAACGGTCCTCGGCCAGGTAGTTGAGATAGGCCTGCTGATAGGAGTCCATGGCCTTATCGTATTCTTTCTGAGATTCGTAATATTGCCCGATATTGATTTGAGAATAGGCTATCCCATACGTAAAATCGATCTCTTTAGCCATTTCCAGGGCTTGTTGATGACGGGCGATGGCCTGATCATAATTTTTCCATTCCTGGTAGACGAGGCCGATATTGTTAAGGCTCAGGATACTGCCTTTGATGTTACCGGTTTCTTCGGCCAGTTTAAAGGCGCGATCGAAACTGTCCAGGGCTTCATTGTATTCGCTGATGCCCCAGTAAATGGTCCCGATGTTATTGAGCACCGTACCCATCCAGTGCCGGTCATCCAATTCCGTGAAGGCGTCCAGGGATCGCTGATAATATTTCAGTGCGTTTGCCAGAGCACCCTGATACCAGTACATCATGCCGGCGTTGTTGGCCGCCCGGGCGAAATCGTTCTTTTGACCGAGCTTTCCGAATACTTCGGCTGCTTTACCGTAATGTTCGGCGGCCGGTGCATACTGTTTGGAATCATTGTAGGCATAGGCCAATTCACGATGAACGACGCCAATTTCGGACTGCTGGCCGGTCCCGGTATAATACTGCAAATTGCTATCCAGAATGGCGATAGCCTGATCGTATTGTTTTAATTGGTAAAGGCACTTGCCGATACGGAAGACAGCCCTGTTTTCATTTTCCGGGTCGTTAAGGGTGCGGGCGATGGTGCGCGCCTGGCGGGCGTAAATGATAGCCTGGGTGGGATCCGGAGCGCTGAGACTGTCACAGATTTCAAAATATTGCAGGATTTTTGTCAAATCCATATCCGCTTTGGGCAGCTGCCGGTCGCGGTCATTGTAAGAATATCCGGGTAACCGGGTCAGAAACAGGGAAAAAATGAGGAAAACGCCAAGTACCGGATGTCGGCACCTGTGAATGCTCCGAATGTGATTCATGAAAGTAAAACTCACTAACCCACCTTCCGCGAGAAGCTTTAATAATAAAAGAATTCAGCGCCAGATTCAAGGGAAATCTTCTGAATCAGTTCCGAGTTCTCAGCAACGCCCCGCCAGGAAGAACCTCATTTATTCCATAATCGGGACCCTCATTTGAATCATGATTTGAAGGAAATGGAGTCCCCTTCGTCCGCCTGAAAGGATATTTGACGGAATCTGCGATTTTTTCGGTCATTCGGGTGAATTCAACTTGAAATTATAATCGAGGATACTATATTATGGGAAACAATCAATCGTGCATGGAAATATGGCTGTAAACTTATTGCTCAAATGGATTTTCACTGAAAAAGGAGGAATGCAGCATGGCTTATCTGTTTCGTGAACTCAAACACAAGACCGTAGCGGAACTTCGTGAAATTGCCGCGGGAATTGACAGCGAGGCCGTCAAAGGCTACACCCAGTTAAACAAGGAACACCTGCTGGCCGCAATTTGTAACGCTCTGAACATCGATATGTACGTCCATCATCAGGTCGTCGGTCTGAACAAGCAGAAAGTGAAATCCCGCATCAAGGAGCTGAAAAAGCTGCGCGACGAAGCCCTGGTCGCCAAGGATCTGCAAAAATTGCAGCATTTGAGAGGGCAGCTCCATTCCCTGAAGCGCAAATTACGGCAGGCTACGGTATAAGTCCGGATTCCTGTAATCTCAGCCAGCTCCGACATCGATTCCGTCGGATGGCTTTAGTCCTGAAAAAATAACCGCCATGCGAAAACATGGCGGTTTGCTATCTGAAATAGTTGTTATTTTAAAACGCAGGACTACTCTTCTTTCTCGATCCAGCCGTCCAGCAGGTGAATGATGCGCTGGCTGTATTCGGCGTTGCGCTCGGAATGCGTCACCTGCATGATGGTCACACCTTCCTTATTGAGCTGTGCGAAAATATCCATGATCTCTTCACCTTGTTTGGAGTTCAGGTTGCCGGTCGGTTCGTCGGCCAGGATGAGTTTGGGGCTGATGATCAAGGCCCGGGCCACCGCCACCAATTGCTGCTGCCCGCCGGAGAGCTGGTTAGGGAACAGGTCCTTCTTGGCAACGATTTGAAATCTGTCGAGAATTTCGGCAACCATGCCCTTTCGCTCGTCGCGCGGGATTTTTTTGTAGAGCAACGGCGTCTCGAGGTTCTCATAGACGGTGAGATCGTCAATCAAATGGTACTGCTGAAAGACAAAGCCAATGTTCTTATGATGCAGATCGGCCCGCTTGCGCTCCGTCAGACCGGTAACCTCGTCATCGAAGAAAAAATATTCGCCTTCGGAAGGACTATCGAGCATCCCGATAATGTGCAGGAGTGTGGATTTTCCAGCTCCGGAAGGTCCCATAATGGTGACGAATTCGCCCTCTTCGATATTCAGGTTAATGTTGCGCAATATATAGGTGCGGCCAGCTTTGCTTTCGTAATACTTGGTGATGTCGTGCAATTTGATCATGTTACTTCCTTTTTTAAACTTACCCGAACTGACAGGTTATTCATAACGCAGTGACTCCACGGGATTAGCAACGGCGGCTTTGATGGCCTGGTAACTGACCGTCATCATGGCAATGATCAGGGCGATAACGGCCGACAGCACGAATGTCGTCGCGCCGATGCTGCTGCGGTAGGCGAAATTCTGCAACCATTTACTTAAGGCGTAATGGGCCAGCGGCTGGGCAAATACATTGGCGATAATCACCAGCAACACGAAATCGCGGGAGAGCAGGTAGACGATGTTGGCAACGGTAGCGCCCAGAACTTTGCGTGTACCGATCTCTTTCGTGCGCTGTTCGGCGACAAACGACGACAATCCCAGCAATCCCAGGCAGGCGATGAAGATGCAGAGCAGCGAAAAGTAGCTGAATACTTTGCCCAATTTTTCTTCGGCGCTATAGGACTCGTTGACGAGTTCTGCCTGCCAGTCGTATTTGTAGGGTGTCATGCAACCGAATTTGGTCCATTTCTGCTGGATGGATTCGATCGCTTCGGCTTCGCGGCTGCCGTCGATGCGGATGCTGAGATAAAAATTGGGATTTTCACTGAGCATCATCGCCAGTGGTTCCACCCGGTTATGCAGCGAACGGTAGTTGAAATCTTCCGTAACACCGATCACTTTCCCGTCGCGCGCGATTTCTCCGGTCTCGAGATTGAAGCCAAACTGCATGCGTTTACCAACCGCTTCAGTGCCCCAGTTAAACTGTTCGGCGGCGGCCTGGTTGATCACGAAAGCCTCTTTTAGGTCGGTGCCCATATCACGCTGGTAATTGCGTCCAGCGGCCATCTGCACACCAAGCAAATCCAGGTAATCGTAATCCATAAAAAACAGGTTGATGGCCTGTTCTTCCATCTGCCCGTCGTTTTCGATACGGAAGACGATTTTACTGCCGACCCTGCCTGGAACGCCGGTAGAGGTCGCGGCCGCCAGAATCGCCGGCTCCTGCTTCAGTTCCTCGATGAAAGCGGGAATGACTTTGGTGAAGCTGGTATCCCGGACGATAGTGACCAGTACGTCTTCTTTTTCGAAGCCCAGGTTTTTGTCGCGCATATAGCCCAATTGCGAGCGCACAGTCAAGGTCCCGAAAATCATTATGACCGAAATGATGAACTGGATCACGACCAGGAATTTGCGCATCAATCCACTCTTGCGGCCTTTGGTCAGTTCGCCTTTCAATATCCGCGAGGCTTGGAAAGAAGCCAGGTAAAAGGCGGGATAGCTGCCGGCGGCGACGCCCACGAAAATGGTGATCAGGACGGCAATCAGCAGGATCAGCGGATCGGCGAACACACGGAAATGCAGGGCGGTTCCGGCGAACTCGTTGAATACCGGCATAATCAGTTTGGCGATCAGCAGCGAGATCAGCAAGGCGATGAATGAGATAATCAGCGATTCGCTGAGGAACTGGCGGATCAGGGCCGGGCGATCGGCGCCCATGGTCTTGCGAATGCCGACCTCTTTGGCACGACTGGTGGAGCGCGCGGTGGCCATATTCATGTAGTTGATACAGGCGATCGAGAGTAGGAAGATTGCGACGGCCATGAAGGTATAGATGTAGACCATATTCCCGGTCGGCTGATCGTTCTGCAGTTTGGAGGCATAGTGGATGCTGGTCAGCGGACTGATCATCAGGTTGAAACTGGCATTGATTTGATTGCCGAGCGAGGCCATGTACTTTTCGTAGAACTGCGGAAAATTGATCAGAATGTTGTTGATATCCGCATTCTCCTTGATTAGTACATAGGTGTAGCACTGGATATTCCAGAAACGCGGGGCGCTGTTGTCGTTGAAGCGTTCGACGCCAAACTGCTCGGTAATCGTTGTTACCGAGAGCAGCGCGCTGAACTTGAGATGCGAATTTTCCGGTAAATCTTCGATAACGCCGGTGACTTCCCAGTTTTCGTTCTCGGCGGTGGTGATGGTTTTACCGATGGGGTTTTCCGGACCGAAAAGTTTATCGGAGACCGCTTTTGTCAGGACGATAGTGCTGGGCCGGGTGAGCGCCTTTTCCGGTTCACCCAGCAGAAATTTGTGCGTGAATATTTTGAAAACCGTCGAATCGGCTAAAAAGATACGATCATCGAAAAACTCTTTGTCTCCGTACTTGATCTGCTGCTCGCCTATGCCGAAAAAGCGCACGAATTCCTCAATTTCGGGATATTCCATCTTCAGGGTCGGGCCGAGCGGGATGGCCGTGACCGCGAACTGATCCTGCTTACCGCTGATCGAGAAATCTGAGTCGAGGCGATAAATACGCTTATAGTTCTCATGATGTTTGTCGTAGGAGAGTTCATGCTGCACGTACAGGACGATTAAAATCGAACAGATGATCCCGATCGATAAGCCGATGATGTTGATCAGTGAGTAAAATTTATTGCGCCATAGGTTGCGGAGCGTGATTTTTATGTAGTTGCTAAACATTGCTATACTCAGGTTTTGGGTTGCTGCCGATCCGGAGAACAAAAACAGAGACTATCCCAAAGATACCCGGACGCGCGGTCACGAGATACCTTTTAAGACAGTCCCTCTCATAAATTGTGAATTGGATCAGATATGGAATTCGGCATTTACGTTCTCGGTCACAACATGCCCATCGAAGAGATGGATGGTGCGATTGCAGTAATCGGCATACGTTGGCGAATGGGTCACCATCACAATCGTGGTGCCGTTGCTGTTGAGATCCGTCAGGAGCCGCATGACTTCGTCGCCGTGAGCGGAGTCGAGGTTACCGGTCGGTTCGTCCGCCAGGATCATCTTGGGTTTGGCGATGATGGCGCGCGCCACGGCTACGCGCTGCTGCTGGCCGCCCGACAGCTGCTGCGGAAAATGATTGCGGCGGTGCATGATGTTCATGCTTTCGAGCACCTCGTCAACGCGTTTTTTACGATCGGAAGAGGAAACACCCAGGTAGAGCAACGGCAGTTCCACATTCTCGAAAACGGTCAATTCGTCGATCAGGTTAAAGCTCTGGAACACGAAGCCGATGTTTTCTTTCCTGAGATTGGCGCGCTGGCGTTCCGAATACTTCGAAACTTCGTTCTCCAGGAAGAAATATTCCCCGTCGGAGGGATTGTCCAGGAGACCGAGAATATTCAGGAGCGTCGATTTGCCGCATCCGGAAGGTCCCATCACCGCGACGAATTCTCCCTGTTTCACTTCCAGATTTACATTATTTAAGGCCGTCGTTTCTACGTCTTCCGTCGTGAAAACTTTCTTGAGGTCGTTTGTTCTGATCATTTTTTGCTATCTCCCCGTTTCACTAACCAGTGATTATTAGTTATCTTTTAAGATCAATTTATCTACGTCACCGTAGCTGTCATAGGATGATGTGATTACTTTTTCGCCCGGTGTCAGGCCTTCCAGCACTTCGTAGGCTTCGGGGTTCTGGCGGCCGAGCCGGATGTCGCGTTTGTAGGCAAATTCACCGGATTCGTCGACGATGTAAATCCACTGACCGCCGGTCTTCTGATAGAAGCCGCCGGCTGCCAGCAGCGTAGCTTCGGACAGGTTGCCCAGTTCGAGGCGAATGTGCAGCGTCTGCCCGCGCCGGATGCCTTCCGGTTCCTGGTCCTGAAATTCCATATCCACTTCGAAGCGTCCGTTCAGTACTTCCGGGTAGACTTTGGTGATAGACAGGACATAGTCTTTTCCGGAGAATGTGAATTTGCCCTGCTGTCCAATGTCGATCCGGGCGATGTAGTGTTCATCGATCCGAACGCGAACCTTGAAACCGTCCAGCACGTCGATCTGGCCCAGGCGTTCGCCACGGTTCTTGGATTCACCGATTTCGGCATTCAGCGAGGTCAGATTCCCGGAAATCGGGGCTTTAAGCGTCAGGTTATCCAGGTTCTGGCTGGCGATTTCCAGGTTGTTCTTCATCCGTTCGAGACCGGATTCGATCTGCTGAATCTGCGAGATGCGGAACAACGAATCCTGTTTGTGACTCATTAGCGTGAGTTCGCGATTTTTGACCAGATAATCGTAGCGATCGCAGACATCTTCGAATTCCTGCCGGGAGACCAGGTTCTTGGCGTGGAGTTCTTCGTAACGCTCGAAATTCCGCTTTTGCTGCCTAGTCTGGTAGTCCTGATCCAGCAACTGGGCGCGCAACTGCAGGAGATTCTGCTCCATCGCCAAACGTGTATTGCGCAGGTTGTTGCTTTGCTGGAATAATTCGGCTTCACGGTACATGATATCCAAGAGCAGATTGGTATTCTGGAGTTTGAGGATTTGATCGCCTTTTTTGACATAGGTGCCGGCTTCGAGGAATCGTTTCTCAACTATTCCACCCTCAATTGCATCGAGATAGATGGTTTTAATCGGGATGACGTTCCCGGTCACGGGAATGAATTCCTGAAAAAGGTCCTTGCGAACCGTGGAAATCGTAATCCGTTCGGTGCGTACATTCAGTTTGGAACTGTGATCGCCGAACGCTATGTAATAGACGACAAATACGAGCGCCGCAACGCCGGCTGTCAGTATGGCGATTCTTTTAAAAGTCCAGATTTTTTTCTTGATTTTCCGATCCATTTGGTCCTCTGCAAAATTGCTCGTTGATCTCTTGTACCGCAACTAATATGCCAGTTCCCCCTTAGAACAGGAAGCCGTAAAAAAGTTGTCAGTATCGATTAACTTTATACGCCAGGGTGCACATAGTGTTCGATTTCGTACATTCATGACAGGCATGAATATAATAGATGGACGATTAAAAATCGACGATAATCGAACCGGTGGTGACGATGGCCGGAAGATTGCATCGGTGAGTCAGCTAGAGATTGGTTAATTGCGACGAAGGAATTAAATTTGAGAACTCTTATCGGAAAGGGAAAAGGTTCATGTCTAGCAAACTCGGTAAAATATTGATTGTTGACGATAATGAGGACATCCTGCTGGCGGCCAGATTGTTTTTAAAAAAACATGCGGAGCTGATTCATACAGAAAAATCTCCCCAAAGCTTGCCGGCAGTCATGAAAAATGAGAATTACGATATCATTTTACTCGATATGAATTTTACCGAGGACATGACCAGTGGTGCCGAAGGTTTCCACTGGCTGGAAAAAATTCTGGAATTGGATCCGTCGGCCGTAGTCATCCTGATCACCGCGTTCGGCGATGTCGAGATGGCCGTCAAGGCGATCAAGAAAGGCGCTACGGATTTCGTACTCAAACCCTGGCAGAATGAGAAATTGCTGGCAACCCTGTCCTCGGCCATGAACCTGCGCCAGTCGTTGCTGGAAGTGAAGAGACTGCGCTCGCGGCAGGATCAGCTCAGCGCCGATCTGGATCAGCGCTTTCACGACATGATTGGCGTGAGCCCGTCAATGCGCAAGGTGTTTTCAAACATCGAGAAGGTCTCCCGCACTGACGCCAACGTGCTCATTACGGGCGATAACGGGACCGGCAAGGAACTCGTCGCTAGGGCTTTGCACCGCCAGTCCGCCCGCGCGCATGAGGTCTTTATCAGCGTCGATATGGGCGCCATCGCCGAGACACTGTTCGAAAGCGAACTATTCGGATACGAGAAAGGCGCCTTTACGGATGCCAAGAGCAGCAAGGCGGGGCGTTTTGAGGTGGCCTCCGGCGGTACGCTTTTCCTGGATGAAATCGGCAATGTGTCGATGGCCATGCAGTCGAAATTATTACGTGTCATCGAAACCCGGCAGGTTACGCGGCTCGGCTCCAATCAGACCCGCGAAATCGATATCCGCCTGATCTGCGCTTCAAATTTGCAGCTGCATGACCTGATCGCGAGAAACGAATTCCGCCAGGATCTGCTCTACCGGATTAATACCGTCGAGATCGCTCTGCCGCCGCTGCGCGAAAGGCACGAAGATATTCCGCTCTTGCTGGACCATTTCCTGGTAAAATTCTCGCAGAAATACAAAAAGAAAATAGCCCGTATCAGCCAGGCCGCCATGGCGAAACTGAATTCCTATGAATGGCCGGGCAATATCCGGGAATTGCGGCATGCTGTGGAACGGGCGGTGATTCTCAGTGATTCGCTCGTCCTGCAGCCTTCCGATTTCCTGTTTCCCGATGTCGGCAAGCGGGAAGGAGAACTGAGTTTCGAGAATTATAACCTCGAAAATATCGAGAAAACGATCATTCGCAAGGCACTCGACAAACATAACGGCAATATAACGCATGTCGCCAGGGAACTGGGATTGACGCGCACGTCGCTCTATCGCCGCATGGAGAAATATGGTCTTTAAGAGTTTCCGGACAATCTGCATCCTTCGGATGATCATCTTTGCCGCGACGATCTACCTGTTTTTCTACCTGTTCATGGAAACCGAACTCGTCGCTACCACCTTTATCGTCGGATTACTCTCCGCCTACCAGGTCTTCGGGCTTTTTCATTATATCGAGAAGACCAACAAGGACCTATCCCGCTTCCTGGATTCAATCAAATACTCGGACTTTTCGCAGAGTTTTACTGCCAACGTCCGCGGTGCGGCTTTTCGCGAACTGAACGAATCCTTCAACAACGTCATCCGGCAATTTCAGCACGAGAGGACGGAGCGGGTCGAGCATTTTCAATACCTGCAGACCGTAGTTGAGCATGTCGGTGTCGGGCTGCTGGCGTTTCGTATGGACGGCGAAGTCGAATTGATCAACAAAGCCGCGAAAAAGCTGTTGAACCACCCGCACCTACGCAATGTCGAACAACTGTCGGCCCGCTACCCGCAACTCGCCGGGAAACTCATGGACCTAAAACAGGGCAAGCGCGACCTGATCAAGATTCAGGAGGAGGACGACATCCTGCAATTGACGGTCTATGCAACCAACTTCATCCTGCATCAGCAGAAATACAAACTGGTTTCCATTCAGAATATCCAGAGCGAATTGGAGGCCAAGGAGATGGAGGCCTGGCAGAATCTGATTCGGGTGCTCACGCATGAAATTATGAATTCCATCACGCCGATTTCGTCCCTGGCTTCCACGACCAGCGCGATGCTGCCGGAAGTTCAGACCGAAAAAGACCCCGGCCTGCTTCAGGAAATCATCAAGGATATCCAATCGGCGATCCGCACGATTCAGAAACGCAGCGACGGCCTGTTGAAATTTGTGGAAAGCTATCGACAGCTGACCCGCATTCCGAAACCGAATTTTGAGATCATTCCCGTCAGCGAATTGTTTCGCCGGCTGGTGAACCTTTCCGGGGATCAATTCGATCGTTTCCATATCGAAGTGGAGACCAACGTCAACCCGGAGTCGCTCGAGATTACGGCGGACCCGATCCTGATCGAACAAGTTCTGATCAACCTGATCAAGAACGCGGTTGAGGCGCTGGCCGACACTGAAAAACCGGTTCTGCGCCTGGTCTCCGGACTGGATCAGCGCGGTTCGGTGTACCTCCAGGTGATCGATAACGGCCCCGGCATCAAACCTGAGGTCCAGGAGAAGATTTTCATTCCGTTCTTCACGACCAAGAAACAGGGGTCGGGCATCGGACTCAGCCTTTCACGCCAGATCATGCGCCTGCATGGCGGCTCAATCAGTGTCGCCTCCATTCCCGGCCAGGAAACAAAATTCAACCTGCGGTTTTAAATAACCTATCAAGTTGTGCTGAAAATACCCTTTTTGATAGGTAGTTGAAATTTTTCTGGCAGGATTTTGTTCTATTTATTATATTCATCCGAGCGCGATAAAAGATACAGAGAATTCGCACGAACCGGTGTTTCTTCCGGTTTAACTAATGTGAATTGATCGTCGGAGGAAAATAACTGCAATACTTGTTCTTGATGCTCTGATCCAACTTTTTCCAGCCGGGTTGCTTCAATCCCAATAATCCCCAAAACCATTTTCAGGAGAGAATTCATGTGTGGTATTTTTGCCTATACCGGCAAACGTAATTGTCAACAAACGGTGATCGAGGGGCTGCAGTCGCTCGAATACCGCGGCTATGATTCGTGGGGCATCGCCCTCAAGACAGGCCGTGAAATCGCGATCAGGAAGGAAGTCGGGAAAGTCTCCGCGATCGAAAACAATGCAGGACCGGAAGCCGGTATCTGTATCGGGCATACGCGCTGGGCGACGCATGGCGAGGTGAGCGTAAGCAATTCGCACCCGCATTATGACAGCGCCCGAAATGTTTTTGTCGTTCATAATGGTATCATCGAGAATTATGATGAACTCAAAGAACACCTGAATGGAGAATCGTTCTATTCCCGGACCGACACGGAAATTATCCCCAAACTGATTGCCAGGTACACGCAAGCGGCTGATTTTAAGAGCGCCATTCTCCGCGTCAGCCGCCTGTTGAAAGGTAATTTTGCCTTCCTTGCGATCAGCAAAGAAAGTGATGTCATCGCCGCCGTGCGGAACGGCAGTCCCTTGGTGGCCGGGGGCGAGCCCGGCGATTTTTTCATTGCCTCCGACATCCAATCTTTCGCCCGCTATTCGGACCAGGTTTATTTTCTCCAGGATGGCGAGTGTCTCTTTCTGGATACGCAGACTGCGAAAATCGAATTTGTGCGCTACGAAACGGGCGAGCCGATCACCAAATCCTGCCAGCAGGTGCAAACCGGATCATTCGATACGGAGCTCGGCAGTTATAAACATTTTATGGCCAAGGAAATCTACGAACAGCCGGAGAAACTGCGTCTGACGATAAGCAGCTACGTTCATCCCCGGGGCGATCTCTTTGTGGATCAGTTCCCGGCTGATTTTCTCGATGCTACGCGGATTGTCATCATCGCCTGCGGGACTTCCTGGCATGCCGGACTCGTGGCGGAGTACTGGCTGGAGATGTTTGCCGGAATTCCGGTGGAAGTGGAATACGCCTCCGAATTCCGTTACCGGCAACCGGTCGTCGATGCCGGGACGCTGGTGATTGCCATCAGTCAGAGCGGTGAGACGGCCGACACAATCGCGGGTATCAAAGAGGCGCGCCGCAGGGGAGCCCGCGTGATTTCGATCTGCAACGTCATCGGCAGCACGATCACCCGAATCAGCGATATCACGCTCTACACGCAGGCGGGGCCGGAGATCGGCGTGGCCTCCACCAAGGCGTTCACGACGCAACTGGCGGTGCTGTTCCTGTTTGCCGTGCATTTCGCGTTCCGGCGAGGTCGCATCACGGTTCCGGAGCGCGATCGATTCATCTTCCAGCTGCGGGAAATACCGGTCAAACTGGAAAGATTCATGTCCGATGTCAATCCGATCGTCGAAGTCATGGAAGAATATTACTCCGTCTCCAATGCGCTTTTCCTGGGGCGCGGCGTGAATTATCCCATCGCACTCGAAGGCGCGTTGAAGCTCAAGGAGATCAGCTATATCCATGCCGAGGGCTACCCGGCGGCCGAGATGAAGCACGGTCCCATCGCCCTGATCGATGAAAATATGCCGACGGTGTTCATCTGCGTGCGCGACCAGTCCTACGAAAAGGTGCTCTCCAATATCCAGGAAGTCAAAGCCCGCAAAGGTTTGGTGATTGCCATCGCCACCGAGAAAGATAGCGAAATCGCCAAACTCGCCGATCAGGTGATTTATATCCCTGAAACGCTGCAGGAACTCAGCCCGTTTCTGACCGTGGTCCCGATGCAGCTCCTGGCCTATCACATTGCCAATCGCCGAGGCTGCGATATCGACAAACCCCGCAACCTCGCCAAATCCGTAACCGTGGAGTGAATGATGGATATTCTTTTATACGAAGATGAACACGTTGTCGACCTTTATCCGATCACCCTGACCCGGGCGGCATTTGCAATTCCGGTCGGCGGGATCACGCTGTACGAAATGCTGCGCAGGACATTTCCGGAAGCCAAAATCAGCTACCGGGTGCGTGACCTGGTGCGAGCTCATACGCAGCGGCAATTTCCGAACCGCGATGTTGATGAGTCCACGGCGCTCCAGGTCAACGCCCGCGCGGTTCCGTCGCTCGCGAATATGCGCAGGATTTCCGGAGAGGAAGACGGCCTCGAGCTGATCAGTTATCCGCATGAAACAATCATCTGGCATAAACGCATATGCCCGGAAAACTTCGATCATTTTAAATCCGACGGAGCCTACCAGGAAATTGAGAAAGGCGTGTACGTGGGCAAGAATGTCACGATCCATGCTCCGGTGGCTTTCGACTGCTCGCCGGGTCCGGTGATCATCGAAGACGAAACGGAGATTTTTCCGTTCAGTTGCATCGAAGGACCGGTCCTTATCGGGAAGCAATGTAAAATCATGTCGCACAGCACCATCCACGATCGCGTCCATATCGGCGATGTCTGCAAAATCCGCGGGGAAGTAACCGAATCGGTAGTTATGCCGTTTTCCAACAAACAGCATTACGGCTTCCTGGGCAACGCCTTCGTGGGCGAGTGGGTGAATCTCGGCGCGGGCACCTGCAACTCCGATCTGAAAAACACCTACGGCGATATCAGCGTAAAAATGGGGAACACCAAAATTGAAACCGGCGAGCAGTTTCTGGGCTGCGTGATCGGCGACTTTTCCAAGACAGCCATCAATACCAGCATTTTTACCGGCAAGAGCATCGGCGTGAACAGCTTTTTGTACGGGATTGTGGATGAAGACATACCGTCCTTCGTTAATCACATGAAATACCTGGGCGGCAAAAGTTGCGTCTTTTACCTGGAAAAGGCGATTGACACTCAGAGACGCATGTTCGCCCGGCGAAACAAGACGCAGGAAAGCGACGACATCGAAATTTTAAGGAGGATTTTCGACCTGACCGCCACGGAACGGGACAGTTTTCTGGAGGCTTATAAAAATCGCTAAAACGGTAACGCCGATTTGCTTCCGCCCAATACTCTATCCTGTCCTGCGTAGTCCCGAACCATTGGGACAGAGCAAGGATACCCCGGTATCGCCATTCTTTGACATTCTGAGCGAAGAGCCTGATTCATCACGAATTTGCGCTGTGCAGATATGTTTTTCTAAAACAACGGAATTATGTAACTTCTGCGCGGTTATGAAGACAAATGTCGTGAACAGGAGGCGAATAATGAAATACCTACAGATTGGATTGATTTTGATGATGTTGATTTCCGCATGTTCCCAACCGGGTTCGGGGCACAAACACAAAGCCCTTGATCCGGCTAATATGGATTTGTCGTATCAACCGGGTGATGATTTCTTCCGGTATGCCAACGGCAATTGGATAAAGAATAACCCCGTCCCGGCGGAATACAGCCGCTGGGGCACTTTCGAAATGCTGGCCGAGCAGAACCGTCAGGATCTGCGCAGTATTTTCGAAGAGGCTGCCCAGAACAAGGGGGCTGAACCGGGCAGCAATACACAGAAGATCGGCGATTTCTTTGCCAGCGGCATGGACTCGGCGAAGATTGAGGAGCAAGGTCTGAGCCCGCTGCAACCGGAACTGGATCGCGTGGCTGCGCTGCAAAGCATCCGGGATGTACAACGCTACATCAGCTATCTGCATCGTATGCAGATATCACCGCTTTTTTTCTTTTTTGCCGAGCAGGACCAGCAGAACAGCGCCATGGTGATTCCCTGGTTGTACCAGGGCGGATTGGGTTTGCCGGACCGTGATTATTATTTCGATACGGACGGCCGGGTGCCGGAAATCCGGGAGAAGTATATCGACCACCTGCAGAAGATGTGCACGCTGATGGGTGACACTGAAGCGGATGCCAAACGTGCCGCGGATGTCATCATGGGGATCGAGACGCGCCTGGCAAAGGTTTCCATGACCCGCCTTGAGCAGCGCAATCCCAAGGCCATTACCAATAAAATGACATTGCAGCAGCTGCAGGAAAACTCAGCCGGGTTCGATTGGATGAATTACTTCACCGAAGTTGGTTTGGGAGATCCGGGTGAATTGAACGTGGCTCAACCCAAATTCTTCAGTGAAGTCGGCAAGGTTATGAAATCTGTCAGTGTAGCGGATTGGAAAATCTACCTGCGCTGGAACCTGGTGAATGAAACCGCCGCATACTTGAGTTCGGATTTTGTCGATCAGAATTTCGAGTTTTACGGCAAAGTACTGAGCGGTCAGCCCGAGATGCAGCCGCGTTGGAAGCGCACCCTCGAAACCGTTAGCGGTAATCTGGGTGAAGTCGTCGGCCAAGTCTATGTCGAACGCTTTTTCCCGCCGGAAGCCAAAGAGCGCATGTTTGAACTTGTGATGAATTTGAAGGCCGCTTTCGGCGAGCGCATTAAAAATGTGCAATGGATGAGTGATGAGACCAAGGAAAAAGCCCTTACGAAGCTGGATGCCTTCGGCGTCAAAGTCGGCTATCCCGATGAATGGATCGATTACTCCAGCTTGGAGATCGACAGCGATTCTTATGTTGGCAACGTGCTGCGATCCCGGGAATTCGAGTTCCAGCGTGGCCTGAAGAAAATGAATCAGCCCGTCGATCGCAAAGAATGGGGCATGACCCCGCAGACGGTGAATGCTTATTACAATCCTTTACTGAATGAGGTCGTGTTCCCGGCCGCGATATTGCAGCCGCCGTTCTTCAACCTTCAGGCCGATGATGCCGTCAATTACGGTGCGATTGGAGCGGTCATCGGGCATGAAATGACGCACGGTTTTGATGACCAGGGCCGGCAGTACGATGTCAAAGGCAATCTCAGCGACTGGTGGACGGAAGAGGATTCCAGGAAATTCGACGAACGGACCCGCGTGCTCGTGGAGCAGTTCAATAACTACGTCATTCTCGACACGAACAAAGTGAACGGTGAACTGACTCTGGGCGAGAACATTGCCGACCTGGGCGGTATGTCGATCGCTTTCGATGCGCTCAAGATGGCCACGGCGGCCAAGCCGGCGCGGATGATTGACGGGTACACACCGGAGCAGCGCTTTTTCCTCTCGTGGGCGCAGGTCTGGCGTTCGAATATCCGCGATGAGGACCAACTGATGCGCCTCAAGACCGATGTCCATTCACCGGCGGAAGCCCGCGTCAACTGCCCGGTGCGGAATATTGAAACCTTCTACAGCGCTTTCGATGTCAAAGAGGGCGATAAACTCTATCTCGCGAGCGGGGACCGGGCGAATATCTGGTAATCCCGAGACGGAAAAAATCTATCGAACGGCGATCCGGCAGCGGGTCGCCGTTTCTGTTTTATGCCGGTCGTTCTTAATCGTCCAGGCGGAAGAGATTACCGAGCGGGGGGAAGAAAACCTCTCGCCAAGCACGCAAAGAGCGCAACGGAATAGAATGCAAAATGTAGAATACAAATTTCAAATTTTCGGAAAGACTGGCCTGTGTCGTTATTTCCCCAAAGGGATACTCCCCCAGGAGTACTACGAACCTCCGGCACGTGCGGAATTTAATCGCGTTTATCATGTGATGGGGATCAGAAACAGGACAACGGAGTTTTCTCGCCCAGAAGGGTCGCTTCGAGACAAAGCACGCAAAGAGCGCAACGGAATAAAATGCAAATTGTAAACTGCTGAATGAGGTTATCATTTCCCGTAGCGAGAATGACAAATAATTGCCAGACTATCAAAATCCTGGAGTTCAACGAGAGTCTGGTGTTTCCTGAATATTTTTAATCGTAATGTCATTCTTTCCTAATTGATATTGCGAATTTTATAGAAATTTCAAAATACTGGACATCTCATTTTATTCGATAATTGAATAACCGTTTAATAATAGGATTTGCGACAGTATTGGTCTATATTCTTTTCCGTTTTTGACATTTATTATTTCATTATAAACTAAACTGTTGATTAAATACTTTTATCGGGGGTGATATTGTACAAATATAAATTAGTAATACCAGGAATTCTCTTAGCATTTATGCTAGTTTCATTGTCGATAAATGCCCAGGAAACCGGCGGACCCTACACAGCGGACGCCAATACAGTTCTATTGATGCACTTTGATGGTAATCTCTCCAATAGCTCAAGCTTATCAAATGACGGAAATGTAAATGATGGTGACATTTCATTTAGCTCAGAAGTACCTTCAGGTTTAGGACAGTGCTTACACAATAATGGTACATCTTATATTTCCATAGCTCACAACGATAATTTGAACCTAAGCGGAGATTGGACTATCGAGGCATGGATTAACTTACAAGAATTCAGAGTCTATCCAAATGATCCGTATATACTAAGAAAACCTGGTGATACCAATGATTATCAATCGAACTTTGCCATTCAAATTGTTGAAGCATGGGGAAATGTGTTTCATGCATTTTATTTTCCGGAAACCGATTACCGAATAAGCGTTAACAACACAGCACCCAACTTAAACCAATGGTACCATGTTGCATTTATCAGAGATGTTAGCAAATCTATTTTCAGCTTAACGGTACGAGATTCAAACTGGGAAATAGTTTCGTACAATTCCAATACCTTTTCCGAAAACAATGTTCTATTGTCGGCACAAAACATTCGTATTGGTGAAAATTTCAAAGGATACATTGATGAAGTAAGGGTAAGTAATGTGGTACGCGATTTTTCAGAAACTCCCGTTAACAGTACTCCTGTTGTTTCCAATATTCCCAATCAAACGATAAAAAAAGGAAGTAGTTTTACAACCATCAATCTTGACTACTACGTTAGCGATTCGGATAATCCGGACAATGAAATAACATGGAGCTTCACTGGTAATACAGTGCTAGATGTTACTATTAATAGTAGCAGAGTGGCTTCTGTTACTCCACCAAATACGAATTGGACAGGAAGCGAAACAGTCACATTTACGGCAACCGACCCGAGTGGTGCAACGGCAAGTGATAATGCAACATTTAAAATTAATGATTCCAACACTGCAACTGTTGATCAAACACTTATCAATAAAAAGGTCAGTGCCCTCAATTTACACCCTACAAAGTTTAACCTCCCCCCTTTCACTGTTGAAATTGAGACGCTGTCATCTGCCGATTATGAAACTCAGAAACCAGCTTCTGCGCTTTCGTTTGATGCCGGATTTGTTAATGCAAACGGCAAAGTATTTGTAAGTGCACCTACTACTGCTGAACAAACCAATCTATTTCCCGATATCGATCAGGCTGCACTCTATTATACTTGCCAATCTTTCCTTCAATATTATTATCAGGCAACCGAAATGCCAATATGGTTTAAAACTGGTTTTGCAGCGTATGAATCGGACATGCGTTTTGACGATGCTGATATTAAAACGGCCTATAATAACTATGGTGGAACACTAACATCTTTTGATGTTCTTAATAACCCAGCAACTTTCGCTGCAAATAATGGTTTAGCTATCTCTTATATGTTTGGCGAGTTTATTGGTGTTTTCAAAGGTTGGGGTTACGAGGAGGTGAAGGAGGTAAATGCTTCAACAATAATCCCTGAATCAGATTGGTACAATGCAGGAACAATTGAAGACCTCTTTGAATATTTTATGTCGCGATATTTTAAAGCTCGTATTCTTGAAACAAATGAGCAAGAGAGACTAAAACTTGGTAAGGAAACTGAACATTTTAAACATTATTACCGTGAAGCAGAAGATTATTGGCTTGCTTACTTTCCCAATATACTTGAAGAAGCAATAACTGAATACAAAGGGTTATTGGATTTTGAGACTTTTGAAAAATTCAGTTCTTTAACTATGCCAATCTGTAATTATGTAACCATAGGCGGAGGTGAGTGTGTTAACCTCAGATATACAAGCGGTACTGCATGGTCATCAGGCATATGGGCTTCAAGTCCGGATACTGATAATTCAGGTGATATTCAAACTTTCAGTCATCTAATAAGGCATGAATTAGCTCATTTGGTACAGGCACAGTTAGGTGCTCGGAATATGACCATGACCGCCTGGCTTAATGAAGGATTTGCCGAATTTATGTCACGAGGACCTAGTACTCCGGAAGAAAAAATAGCATTAAAATCTTGGACTGAAAAAACACTCAACGATGCTATCAATTATTTTGGTCATTTACCCACTTTTGAAGACACTAAAGTTTATCCCGGACAGACAACCGTTGACTATTATGTATTAGGCCAAATAATGCAAAATTTCATTTATGAAACCAGTGGGTATTCGGCTGTAAGAGAGGTAATCATCAATCCAGAATCAGGTATTGCAAATATGGGATTTTCCTCTGTTGATGCCTTTATGGCTGCCTATTATCACTATTTAAATGTTGAGTATTTACAAATTGAAGAACCCAATTACTTTACCAACTACGATGTATTTATCACAAAGTTGACCAATCTGACAAGTTCCGCCGATAGCAGTGCTCAACTTAATGAATTTTGGGATGCTTTAATTGCCACCGGGAATTTCCCTTTTGCAATTGATACCGAGTTGGCATTTTTATACCGAGGTTCAACAGACAAAGTAAATTGGGCGGGTGATTTCAATGGTTGGGACATGAATGTTAATGCGGGAATTCGTATGGGTGTAAGCGATATTTGGTTATTGGAAAAAGTGTTTCCGGCTGATGCTACGTCCCCTTATAAAATTATTCTAAACGGAAACGAATGGCTGGCTGACCCTAATAATCCATATCCAATAGATGGTGTGTATGGGAATTCACTATTACGAATGCCGAATTATGTAATTCCTCCCGAAACCATATTTCGTCCGGAAGTACCAAGAGGAACGCTATCAGATAACATACTGAAATTCAGCACAAACTTAAATTACTCCAGTCAATATCGGGTTTATACACCAGCTGGTTATAATGCACTATCAAATTTGCCAACAATTTACATCACCGATGGACATGAATCACTTGATGATGAATTGGGTAAAATGGTTATTGTTCTCGACAACCTGATTTCAGACCAATTGATTGCACCTGTCATAGCAGTTTTTCTCGATCCCCGCGACCCTGATAACTTATCATATAACCGGCGTGGTGATGAATACCGAAGCAACATTGATTTTGTAAATTATGTTACCCAAGAGCTTATTCCTGATATTGACGCCGCCTATAAAACAAATCCGTCGGCTGATGTTCGAGCCATGATGGGCAACTCATATGGAGGCTATAATGCAGCCTATTTCTGTGTGAAAGCCCCTGACTATTTTCACCTTATCGGAATAAATTCGGCCTACCTTCACCCCAGAGAAGATTACACCATTTATGCCGATATGGAAGCAGCAAACCTTGATGAGATAAAATTATACATGAGCTATGGTACTTTTGATGCACAAGGTGAAAGATACTACAACGATTTAAAAACCATTTTTGATCAAAAAGGAAAAGAGTTTAAATATAGCATTGTGAATGATGGTCATACATGGAACAATTGGAGCGGGATAGCCGACGATGCACTTGAATATTTCTTTGCTGAATCAGAAAAATATCCTCCGGTTGTTTCCGATATTCCTGACCAGACAATTAATGAAGGAGGTAGTTTTACAACAATCCAATTGGATAATTTCGTGAGCGATCCCGATAATGTAGATTCGCAAATCACTTGGACTTTCAGCGGCAACGCTGATTTGTCGGTTGCGATTAGCGGTAATCGAGTCGCGACGGTAAGCGTACCCGATGGGAATTGGTCTGGAAGTGAAACGATCACATTTACCGCTACTGATCCGGACGGAGCATCGGACAATGACGATACCGTATTTACCGTTACAAGCGTCAATGACGCGCCGGTTGTGAGCGATATTCCCGATCAGACTATCGACGAAGGAAGCATTTTTACAGCAATAAACTTAAATGATTTCGTCATTGATCCCGATAATGAAGATTCGCAAATCACTTGGACTTTCAGCGGTAATGCTGATTTGTCGGTTGCGATTGCCGGCAATCGAGCCGCGACGGTTTCTACACCAGATGAGAATTGGTACGGAAGTGAAACGATTACTTTTACTGCTACCGATCCGGGAAATGCAACCGGTAACAATGCTGTAATCTTCACTGTTAATCCTGTAGACGATCCCCCGGTAATCAGCGGCGCGCCTGAATTGGTCGAATTCGTATCGGATACGAGCGTCACTATAGATATCTGGACGCTCGTTTCGGACATAGAAAGTCCGGCCGATTTGCTGGTCTACGACTTCCGTGTCAATTCCGATTCCATCCTGTTAGCCTACGATGATGCTGCGGGAATGCTCACGTTGAGTGCCGAACTCGAATTCGAAGGGGAAGGCGATCTGGTTTGGAGCGTCATTGATATTGAAGAGACAGTAAAAGATACGATTCATATCGTCGTCGAAAAAGCGGCGATTAGCGCTATTGACGAGGAGTCGATAGTACCTGAAAAATTTGCGCTCTACCATAATTATCCGAATCCGTTTAATCCCGCTACCGTCATACGCTACGAACTTGCAGATCGCTGTTCTGTCAGTCTGAAGGTATTTGACTTGTCGGGAAGCGAAATCGCCGAACTCGTGAATGAATTTCAAAATGCCGGGGCGTATAAAGTCAGATTCAATGCGCAATTAGCGACCAGGCATGCGCAGCTAATCAGCGGGGTTTACTTTTATACGTTGCGTGCCGGCGATTTTTTAATGACTAAAAAGATGATTCTTCTGAAATAGTATCGGATTACATGACAAGAGGTTTGGCTGCTGATCGCTCAGGGCTATTATCAGCATAAACGCTTGATAGAGCGACGTCAGCGGGAAGAGAAATTATTACTGGCCAGGGTACATTAAATTCGATATCAGCAACCCGGAGTTGGCGGACGGAAGCCCGCGTCAACTGTCCGGTGCGGAATATTGAAACCTTCTACAGCGCCTTCGATGTCAAGGAGGGCGATAAACTCTATCTCGCAGGCGATGACCGGGCCAATATCTGGTAATTCCGAGACGGAAAAAATCTATCGAACGGCGATCCGCAAATGGGTCGCCGTTTCTGTTTTATGCCGGTCGTTCTTAATCATCTATGCATAGAGAATAATAGAACCGGGGGGAAAGAGACTCTCGCCAAGCACGCAAAGAGCGCAACGGAATGAATGCAAATTGTAAAAAGCAAAGTGCAAAATTCAAATTTTTGGAAGTACTGATCGATGTCGTCTATCTATGCCGATGTGGCAGATATTAAAATGGGTGACGTGAGGATACAGAAAGGATAAAGAGACCTTATAGCGATCTTAAAGCGATGTTACAGGAACGCTTCAGGGAAAACGATTGAAAAGCGGATGTAAAACGGCCAATTTGGCAGGAGGAGACGGAAGATGGAACCTTGGAGTATCCATGCTTCGTACCGACGGTTCGTGACTACGCTGGACAGGATGGAGTGCAGTCGAAAACTCCTGGTGGGAGAGGAGACTTTTAATTTCAGATATTTGACAGCAGATAGCAGATTTAAGAGCGAAATCGCGTTGATGATGCTATGAAGATAGGAGCTGATGTGCGAGAAGTAATGTTGCTGATGGCTCATACCTGATGCCGGAGCGTAGCCTGGGTCTCGCCGTCGGCGGGCCTCATAGTCGATAGACCGGGAAAAAATCCGTCCTCCGTTCCTCGACCTCTGTCCTCTGTCGTCGGTTGTACTTTTTCCCGCATCTCTTCTCATCAATCTGTTCACCGGTCATTGTTCATTGATCATTGAAAAAAGGCTTGGCATAATGAATCAGAATGGCTAATATCATTTCAAATAAAAATAAATCCATGCGCAAATGAGATGGATAAAAAGAGAAAGATGGAGAAAAGTTTGTTTATGGAGAAACATCCGGGTTTCTGCATAAAGAAACCTCTGAAAAAAGTTTCTTCATTAAGAAACATGTTTCTTAATAGAGAAACCTGTTTTCTACGAGATGATGTTGGTTAACATATGTTATAGTCTATATAATAATTGGGAGATTATTCACGTTAACTAAAATAATACAGTCTTAGTAGAGTATGGAATTAAAATCAGAAATTAAAAATATATGTAACAGTATATCTGTTGATTATAATATATTAAAAGACCCTATTGATCTCTATAAAAAATATGGGAACTGCAAATCAACAAATTTATTTAAAGGAAATATATTTGAATTATTTCTTGAAGAATTATTTCTTGGAAATGGATATGTTGTTAAACCGATTGGTGAGGGAGGAAATGATGGAGGATGTGACCTGCTTGTCAGATATCCAGAAGATTATTCAGTAAGATTTGTGGTACAAGCAAAGAATTGGAAAATCCCAATTGATAGATACACAGTAAAAACAGAATTTTCAAAATTTCAAGATAATTATAAGAAATTATATAACTTAAAAAATAGTCATTTTTGTTTTATTGCATGGAAATATGTGCGTGGAGTAAAAAACGACTTAAATAACAGAGTAAAAATTAATGTATGGGATGAACGGGACATAATAGATAAGCTTATAAAGACATACGACAAAAATCATATTCAAAAACCACGAATATTCCTATATAAATATCAAGAAGAAACATATAAAAAAATTGGAAAATATTGGCGAGAAAATAAACGATGTTATGTAGAACACTCAACAGGGACAGGTAAAACATATATTATTGCAAAACTTGTAGGAAAACTGTATTCAAAAAATACTAAAATATTAGTTTTATCTCCTTCTGTATATATAAACAAAAGAATTATAGAGCTGTTAATACGAATTATACCAGTAAGGAAAATAGCAAAAAGGTATAACGAAAAATTATCATTAAACATATTGACGTATCAATATTTATTCCATAACTCATCTGAAATTCCGCCTGGCCATTTTACTCATATTATCATGGATGAAGCGCATAGAGCAGGAGCATACCAATGGCATAATAAAGGTTTATTGAGAATAATCACTTCAGAAACAAAAATTGTAGGCCTGTCGGCAACTATGCAAAGGTATTCTTCTGGAATAGATATTAAGGAGTTTTTAGGAAATAATTGTGCAGGTAAGTTAAGTGTATTTGAAGCAATGGCAACGGGTATATTACCTCTCGGAAAATATGTTTATTCAGTAATAAATTTGAAATCTAAAATTGATGAAGTCAAAGATGAGGTAAATAATAAATACAAAAAATACCCAGATAAAATAGACTCTCTATTTAAAACATTAGATTCAAAACAGATTAAAGATTATTCTATTCAAAATATTATTTATAAGCATTATGGATCGAAAAAGTATCAAAAGATAATTGCATTCTGTGAGGGTTTTGAGCATGCAATTGACATATCAGCACTATTAGAAAAAGTATTTATCAAAATAGGCACAGTAAAAATAAATAAAATCACCTCAAAAGGTTCAAAAAAAGAAAATCTAAATTTGCTGGATAGATTTTCAAATGAACAACCAAGTAAAAATGAAGTATTTATAATAGTTGCAATTGATATGCTCAATGAAGGAATTGATGTTAAGGGAATTGATTCGGTTATGTTATTTCGAAGAACCGAATCTCCACGAATATATTTTCAACAAATTGGTAGAGCCTTACGTAATAAAGGAAAAGAAGATCCGCTAATATTTGATTGTGTTCAAAATTATCAAAACATAGATATAAATTTTATAAATGAAGTTCAAAAAGAGATAATAAAATATAGAAAAACCTTAGATGATTTTGGTTTTGAAGATATTGAAACACCGAAATCATTTTCAGTCACTGATGAGATGTGTGATATTTCAAGTATTATTAAAGAAGTTGAAGATAAATTAAACTATTATCGTTCTTATATAAAAGCCCAACAAGCAGTTCAAAAATTAGGTGTTAAATCAGAATCTAAATATAGAACAATGTATCATGGTGATCCAAGATTACCTAGCAAACCGTATAATGCCTATAAAAATAAAGGGTGGACTAACTGGTATGATTTTCTTGGAACTGAAATTCCAAATCTCTATTCAAGTTATTATGAAGCTAAAAAAGCAGTACAAAGACTTGGTATTAAATCTAATTTGGAGTATAAAAAACGATATAAAGAAGATTCGAGGCTTCCAAGTCAACCCGATTTAAAATTTAATAACAATGGATGGATTGATTGGTACAATTTTTTAGGTACAACAGCTCCTAACATATATTCCAATTATGATGAGGCTCAAAAAGCAGTAAAATTATTAAAAATAAAGTTGTATACTTCCTATAGAAAACGTTATAAGGAAGATTTAAGACTTCCAAGCCAGCCCAATCGTACTTATCTGAATAAAGGATGGATAGATTATAACAATTTTTTAGGAATAAAAGAGGTTACATTATATCCTACATTAGAGGAGGCAAAAAGAGCAGTAAATAAACTTAATATTAATTCAGAAGCTGAATATAGAAAACATCGAAAAGAAGATATTAGGCTTCCATCCTCTCCTGCACGATACTATAAAAACAAAGGTTGGATTGACAATTATGATTTTTTTAACAAAAATAGACCGGATTCATATTTAACATATAATGAGGCAAAAAAAGCAGTAACAATACTATCTATTAAGACTAGAAAAGAGTATAACAAGAGATATGATGAAGATCCAAAACTACCGAGTAATCCTGAATATGTATATAAGGGGATTGGTTGGATAGATTATTATAGATATTTAGGAACAAAACCTCCAAAATATTATGAAACTTTTGATGAAGCAAAAAAAGCTGTGAAAATATTAGGCATAAAATCAAGAAAGGAATATATAGAACAAAAGCGTTATAAAGAAGACCCAAAATTACCAAGCCAGCCGAGTGAATATTATCAAGGAAAAGGATGGGTAAAATGGGATGGGTTTATAATCACCTATTACCTTAAATATGAGGATGCAAGGGAAGCTGCTAAAAAATTAAAAATTAAAACAAGAGTAGATTATATAAAAAATAAGCGCTATAAAGAAGATCCTTTATTACCAAGTGATCCTCCAAAAAAATATTATAGCAATGGCTGGATAGACTGGTACCATTTTTTAGATACAAAGATTCCTATCGTTCATTACAGCTACCAAGAAGCAAAAATGATTGTCCAAAAATTGGGTATTAAATTAATGAAGGATTATAAAATTCAAAGGATTCAAGATTCAAAACTACCATGTAATCCTAGCGAATTTTATAAGAAGAAAGGGTGGAAAAACTCTGATAATTTTTTAAATATAAAGAAACCTGACTATTATGCCACATATGAAGAAGCTCAACAAAATGCACAGGCTTTAGGTATAAAAAATAGATACAATTATATTGATAGAAAGAGGTATAAAGAAGATCCAAAATTACCAAGTTCTCCTGATAAATTATATTATTCTAAAGGCTGGAAAAACTGGTACTCTTTTTTAGGTAACAAGCCTGTTAATATTTATCCAACAATAAAAGAAGCAAAGCAAGCTGTTAAAATATTAGGGATAAAGTCAGGAACAGAATATAAAAAGCATATGATGTATAAGAAAGACCCAAGATTACCGAGCTCACCAGATAAAACATATAAGGATAAAGGTTGGATTAGCTTTTATGATTTCTTTGGAATTAAATCTTCCCAAAAGTATTCTACTTACGAAGAAGCGAAAAAAGCTGTGAGAAAATTAGGTATTAAAACAAGAAAAGAATACCAATTATTAAAAAAATATCAGGACGATTCTATGCTTACAAGTAGTCCAAGACGAACATATAAAAATAAAGGCTGGATTAGTTGGGACGATTTCCTTGGATAATCAGATGAAATAAAAAAGGATTATAACAATTGCAGCCAACGCTGGGAGCTGTTCGATGAATTTAGAGTTTGGCGAGTTCGTGGAAGATTTGAGAATAAACAATAGAACTGCGTTTTTTCATTCAGCGTCAGCTGAGCGTTGACCGTTAGCAACAAGAAATATTTATGCGCAGGATTCTGATTCCGGTAAAAGCCCTGAAGACTGACAGGGATTTCTGGCGGAGCCGCTTAAGCCGGTCGTTTTAAGGAGGGAGCAATCATGCGCAGAAGTAGTTTCCTAACGTTGGTGGCCGGAATCCTCATGCTTTCAGCGTGTGCAAAGAAGACGGAGGAGTTCCGGATTGTGGGTTCGACGGAGGGCTTCCCGGACAGTACGATGCTGTACCTGGATGATGGGTACAATCAAGTCATCATGGATTCGGTTCGGATCATGGGCGATCGGTTCGTTATTACCGGCCAGGTGAGCGAGCCGACCCGATATTTGATAAGGACAAAATACTGCCAGAATAATCAATGAGATTTATGTGTCTACTTTTTTACTGCAAGTGCAGGAATGCGGAGGACTGGAAGAAAGGTATTGAGAGGGATAGTTTGGTCTGGGAAAATGTCTGCGATCTGAAAGGATTTGCAGGAGCGGTACCGCTGACATATCGCGTGAATGGTATTCCGAATTTATATCTGATCGGTCCGGATGGTGAAATTATCGCAAATGAAATATATGGAACCGGGCAAAAAATCAATGAGATATTCGGGGATTAACGGACATATACCCCGGCGTACTCTTTTACCTGATGTCGTCTGTTTTTCGCTGGATTTGCAGGTTAAAGAATAACTGAAGGCCCCTATTTCTTATCCGGCTCCGGGCAGCCTTTTTCGATAAATTCGTCCAGCGTAATCTGCGATTTATAGCATTCTTCGTTGACATATTTCAGGATATTCAGGAACATGTCCTTTTTAATATAGCCGGGGATGACCGTGATGACTTCGGACTTGGGCGTCATGAAGGCGATGGATGGGAAACCGGTCACGCGGAACGCGGAGGTCAGTTCCCGGAAAGTGAATGACTGTCCCTGGAATTGGACCTTTTTGGTCGCGCCTTCGGCGTTAATGCGGATTGGCACGAAATGCTCGAACAGGTAGCTTTCGACTTCCGGCACGGAGAAGGTTTCTTTGTCCATGACCTTGCACCATTTGCACCAATCGGTATAAAAGTCGATGACAACATGCTTACCCTCTTTGGTGGCCAGCTGGATGCCTTCCTCAAAACCGTACCAGGCTTTGCTTTCACCGGCGAAGAGCTGCAGCGACGCCAGCATGAGAATAAAAACGAATAATAATTTGACCTTCATTGTTTCCCTTTCAAAAGTGGTTCATCTGTTAATCGCAGTTTAGATGTCATCTTTGCGGATTGGTTTCATGATCCGGACAGAATCTCCGTGGCGAATCCTTTCGGCTAAAACGGAAACTCTTCGAGCGTCGGTTGGGCGTCCTGTTTCCGGACCGGTGCCTGGTTTGAATAGGGCGCTTGGGCGGCGATTTGAATCGCGCTGCCCTCAACGGTAATCGCCCTGGGACGCGCCGGGCAGACCTTCTCGCAGAAGCCGCAGCCGATACAGATGTCCGGGTTGGTTTTCGGAAAATAAATGCCGTTTCGCTCGATAGCATAGACGGCATGGGTTGGGCAGACTTCGATACAAGCGCCGCAATCCTCACAGGTGCGATACACGATGCATTTCTTGGGGACCAGTTTGCAGGTGCCGATCTGGGTCAACTGTTTCGCTTCCAGCATCAAAGGCTGCAAAGCTCCGGTCGGACAAAGCTGCGTGCAGATATTGCAGTCGTAATCGCAGTAACTGTTATCGAAATTGAGCGTGGGCTGGAGCAGCCCGGCCAGCCCGTACTCCGCGATAGCCGGCCGGATCACATTCGTCGGGCAGTTACTGACGCAGAGGTGGCAGGCCGTACAGGTTGCTGTGAAGTGATCGATATCGGTCGCACCGGGCGGCATAACCGGCTGGCTGCGGCCGGTCAGGAGTTTCCGGCGGGTTTTCTTGCGCAAAGGAATACTGGCGAGCGTTAGGACACCCGTCCCGTACAGCGCATAGCGTAAAAACCGGCGCCGGCGCGGATCGCCGCTCTGTGCGGCGGGACCAGCCGATGAGAATTTGTATTCGACGGCCTTCGTCGGGCAGATGTCGATACAGTCGAAACAGGCCACGCAGCGCCCGGAATCGACTTTGCGCTCGGCAATGTCGATACATCCGGCGCGGCAAATCCGCTCGCACTTTTTGCAGGACGTGCATTTGGGATTGTCAATTTGAATTTTAATGAGTGAGTGTTTCGCAAAAACACTGAGAATCGTTCCGACCGGGCAGAGCGTATTGCAGTAGAGCCTGCCGCGCAGAACGACCATCGCGGCGAGAATGAATAAGGCCAGCAAATTGAAGATCAGCACAGATGCGGAAATATGGTGAATGGTCAGGGTCGAGTGGGCGTAAATCTCGAATTTCTCCAGCAGCGGAATAACCAGGTTGTTGGCGAAGATCAGGACCGGCTCGAAGAGATTGGAGGCGATCCGGCCGAAAAAGCTATAGGGATCGAGTGTATTCAGCAGCGCAAAACTGCCCAGTACGGCGGAAATAAGTGTGACTGCGAAAACCGCGAACTGGATTTTCGGGTAGGGCTTTTGGTATTGCGGGCGTTGCTTTTTACGCAATTTCCGGGAAAGGCGGAAGATGATGTCTTGCAGGATTCCCAGCGGGCAGAGCGCCGCGCAATAGATGCGTCCGAACAAGGCGGTCAGGATGACGACGATGAGAAATCCGATAGCCAGAACACCAGGACTAAGCGTGATGAATTTCAGAAAACTGGGTGTGAATTGGAAGGATAGCAGAAGATCAGCGAGCTTCATCGAAAAGCCGCCCAGGCCTAAAAATGCCAGTACAAAGGCGATAAAAATGAGTGACGCCAGGAGAATGCGTACAGCGCGTAACGTCAGCCGAAATTTCTTTATAGTGATATCCTCTTGATATTCAATTCCGACAAATCGATATTGCCGATTTTTTTCTCATAAGCGAGTTTGATGTGATCGATTTTTTCCGGTTCGACGCCGAAAATCTTCGCCGCGGCGGCATCAACGGCCACGATATCCTCGGAGATCAACAGGCTTTTCTTCAGCGAGAGGTCTTCCGGCCGGGCGCGCTGCGGGCCGTTATCCATCGTCACCAGGTAGGCGTCGACGATGTTCAAATCCGGCTTGCGATAGAGGCAGAAATCAGAGATGCACTCCTGTAAACCGCGCCCGTGATAAAAGCCGCGATCCCAGACGACGCCCATCAGGTTTTTCATGGCGACTGTGATACCGGCGCCGCCGTGATCCTTAAGGATCGGCACATTGATAAACACATCGGATTCCAGGATGAGTTCGTGGACCTTGGTCTTTTTGAGGACCTTGGCGCCTTCGATTTCGACTTCCTGGTAATAGCGTTCGTCATGTCCGGGCGCTACCGTCGCGCCGGCCTCTTTGGCGTATTTCTCGATCTGGCTCAGATCGTAGCATTTACGCCAGTCATTGCAGGTATTGTCGAAAACGTAGACCTTCTCGGCGCCTGCTTTGTAGCAGTACTCCACGATGCGTTTGACCAGCGCGGGGTTGGTGTTGGCACCCGTCTCGGGTCCCCGGGCCCAGCCGATGTTGGGCTTTACGACGACGGTCTGGCCTTTCTTGACATAGCGTTCCATGCCGCCCATGGCAGCGATGGCTTTTTCGAACATCAACTCGGGAAGACCATTCCTGACGGCTACCAGATCCGGGAATGCAATAGCGGTATCATCCGCCCAGGCGAAACGGGTGCCCCCCAGCATGGAGGCGCCCAGGAAGGCAGCCCCGGCGCCGAGGCTTTTTTTAAAGAATTCTCTGCGGTTTAATTTTTCGTTTGTGCTCATATTTAACCCTTATCCTTGGGAATTATCGAAAGTGTCGACGTTAATTTATGCGTTTTGCCGGGTTATCAAAAAAGAAAATTGATTGCGACGATTGTACTGTTATTGTTGGATTATCCTGAAAGATTCATAACCGCTGAGTTCGCCGAGAACGCTGAGATCATTATTTTAAATTTGCCATTTTCATTCTATTTGACTTCACACATTGAATATATGAGTCCACCTAAAAAACCACTAATTATCCCACAGGGATCCCTGAGGGGACATGAATTACACGAATTATATTTTTCCTATGTTCAATAAAAACAATTTTTTTAATATTTCTCCTCTATCTCAGTGCGCTCAGCCTCGTATAGGTCTCTTCGAGATGGCGAATAAATCCGTTTAGAGATTATATTCCATCTCCATCTTTTTTGTTTTTTATAATGGCGATCTTGTCCTTATTTTTGGTAGTGAATATCGGAAGGCGAATTAAGGGATTATCCATGATGAAAGTCAGCTGGCTGCCAATTACGATTCCACTTCTTTTCCTGCTGTTCCCGGGCGGTACAAATTCTTGTAGTAAAGTAGAGAGAGCACGCATGAACACCCTTACTATCCATTATCATCGCTATGACCAAAAATACGACGAATGGCGGCTCTGGACCTGGGTCGATACGACCAGCCTGGAAGTCCGGCCGGCCGGCAAAGATGAATTCGGCCTGATTTTCCGGATCGACCTTTCCCGGTATCCGCCCAAAAACAACTTCAATTTTTTACCGAAATTCCGGGATTGGCAGCAAAAAGATGCCCCGGATCGCAGCTGGAGCCGCAGCCTGAAACCCGAAATCTGGATTTTGCAGGGTAACGCTGCTATCTTTACGCAAAAGCCGGAAACCGATCCCTTTGTGCGCAAAGCCTTCCTGGAAAGCCCGCGCGAGATCACCACGATTTTGACCAAACCCCTGAAAAGCGAAGAACTGCCGGATCTGGAGCTCACGGTTATCCTGCATAACGGTGCCAGGATACCTGCCGTCAACGCCACCCTGTATCCGGCCAACAGCGATTCGTCCTATGTGCTGAAGATGTTCGCTGAACGTGAAATCGCCCTGTCGGAGCTGCCCGCCAAAGTCGAGGTCCAGGGCTTTGAGCCCGGCGATCTGTATCTGCGCGGCATCCTCGACAGCAGCGCCTATAAGAGCAATGAACCCTTGGGCGCGTTTCTCTACCCGGACCGCACCGAATTCGTGGTGTTTGCGCCCGGTGCGACCCTGGTTACGCTGAATCTGTACAAACAGGCCAGCGGCGGAGAAGCCCAAAAGTACCAACTGTCCAGACAAAAGGACGGCAGCTGGAAAACCGCGATTCCGGAAAACCTGGAGGGCAGCTATTATACGTACCAGGTCAGCGGCCCGGACCCGTCTTACAGTCCGCAGAAGGAACTCGTCGATCCATATGCCCGCTGCGTTACCGTGCATAACGGTCGTGCTCTGCTCTATACCGACCAAACACCCATTGCGGACAGCCCTTCGTTTTCATTCGATCAGGCTATTATCTACGAAATGCATGTACGCGATTTCTCGATTAGCGAGAGCTCAGGCGCCCATCACAAAGGTAAGTATCTCGGCTTTGCGGAAAGCGGGACGACGCTTCCGGGTACGGATGTCAGAACAACCCTGGATCATCTGGTGGAGTTGGGTGTGAATACGGTGCAGTTGCTGCCCATTCAGGATTTTGAGCATGACGCGCAGACGAACAATTATTTCTGGGGTTACATGACGGTCAACTTCAATTCGCCGGACGGCTGGTACACGGACAACGTCGAAGATGCCGGCCGCGTTCGCGAGTTCAAGAATATGGTAGACGCCCTGCACAAACACGGCATCAAGGTAGTACTGGATGTCGTCTACAATCACACCGCCGAAGGTAACCCGGAGATTCAATACAATTTCAATGGTTTCGCGCCGGGTCATTATTATCGTCAGCGGATCGATGGTACGTACTGGAACGGCTCCGGAACCGGGAATGAGATGCGCAACGAGAGTTCGATGGTCCGGCGTTTCATAATCGAATCACTGGAATACTGGGTTGAGGAGTACAAAATCGACGGCTTTCGTTTCGACCTGCTGGGATTGCTGGACCTTAAAACCGTGCGCGAGATCGTACGCAGCCTGCGGGCCATCAATCCCGATATTTTTATTTACGGCGAACCGTGGGCGGCCGGGGAAACGCCGATCGAGATCACCGGCAAGGGCAAGCAGCGCTCCGAGGGTTTTGCCGTCTTCAACGATAATTTCCGCGATGCGCTGAAAGGGCCCTGGTACAACACCGAACCCGGTTATGTCCAGACCGGCAAGAACGTGGCGGCGGTTAAAAAGGGTATTGTCGGAGCTATCGACGATTTCACCGATTCGCCCCAGGAATCGATCAATTATGCGGCCTGTCACGACGGTCGCACGCTCTGGGATCAGTTGATTGCCTCGACGGAGCTGGATAGCTCGCTGACCGATACGCAGTTGAAAGCGATGGACAAATTGGCGGCGCTGATCCTCTTTACATCGCAAGGCGTGCCGTTCATGCACGGCGGACAGGAATTCCTGCGTACCAAATTCGGGTCGCACAACAGTTATAACCAGCCCGATCGCGTCAACAAGATTCGTTGGGAATTCAAGCAGGAAAATGCCGACGTATTTCATTATTATCAAGGTTTGATCGCCCTGCGCAAGGCCCACCCGGTGTTTCGTATGAAGCAGACCGGCGAAATCCGCAAAAACCTGGCTTTCTTCGAGAAACTGGGAATCGCCGTACCGGCCAATTGTATCGGTTATCGCATCGCGCGCGGGAAGTGCAAAGACAGTTGGAAAGAGGTACTGGTGCTGATTAATCCGAACCGCAGCGACCAGGATTTCTCGGTCCCGCCCGGCGAGTGGCAAATGGTTGTTAACGAGGCCCGGGCAGGGGAGGAGACGATTAGCGTTGTCAGCGGCAATTCGGTGCGTCTCAAAGCCATTTCGGGGATGATTTTATATCGGTTGTAGAACCGGGAACTCCAAATCCTGGAGGACAGAAATGATGATGCCAAAGGACAACTTGCGCGTGATCCGGCTGCGGGTATGCGCAAGCGCAATTTTCGCGCTTATTTTTATGACCGGGTGCGGCAGCATCCGCAACACATCAAAGCCGGTTGAATTGATTGATTTCATCACGATCGAATCGGGCCGGACGACCGATGTGGATATCAGCGAAGTCTTCAGCGCCAAAAAATACGACGTGCGCGTCTTGCGTAATCCCGATGTGGACGGCGTATACGATCCGATCTCCGCGAGCCTGAAACTCACGCCGGGCAAGGGGTTCCAGGGCGTGGCGCTGATCGACTTTTTCCAGGAAAAGGAGAAGATGGTTCTGCCTGTCATCGTGATTCAAAAGCAGGTTGTGGAATTCCGCTGTACACCCGGGAAAGCGGCGCAGAATGTCTTTGTGATGGGGAATTTTAATAACTGGAACCGGAGCGGCGACCGCATGCTCGATCCGGATGGCGACGGTACTTATACGGCTGAAATTGCCCTGGACGACGGAATTTATGAGTACCAGTTTGTCATCGATCAATCGGAGATATTCGATCTTCAGAATCCCGAAAAAGTCGATAACGGCTTTGGCTACTTCAACTCGCTGCTGCGCATCGCGTCGGCGCAAAAGAGCATGGCACCACAGATCCATTTTTTACCGTACGACGCTGATCGCTACCTGAGAATGGCAATCCGGCTGCCGGCCGCGCTGCAAAAGCTCGAAGTCGTCGTGCTGCTGAACAATGAAATTTACCCGGCTTACAACTGTGCAATCGAGGATCAGACGGCGGTGATCGATATCTGCCCCTTGGCCAACCGCCAGGGAATCGACGTCCTGCGCGTGTTCGCGACGAACGGTAATTCCATCGGCAATGTGCAGAGCGTCTGGCTTGAAAACGGGTCTCCGGTTCCGCAGGGTCAGACGTTTATCTGGCAGGACGCCACGATCTACTCGCTGATGGTGGACCGTTTCGAGGACGGGGATGCGACCAATGACGATGCCGTGAATGACGCGAATCTCGATCCACGCGCTAATTTCATGGGCGGTGACTTTGCCGGTATCCGTCAAAAAATCGAGGATGGCTATTTCGAGCGGCTCGGCGTCAACACGCTCTGGATTTCACCGGTGAATGAGACGACTGATCTGGCTTATCAGGAATGGCCCGAACCGCATCGCTGGTTCAGCGGCTATCACGGCTACTGGCCCATTCATCCACGCCGGACCGAACCCCGTTTCGGCAGCCTGCGGGAATTTCGGGCGCTGGTCAGAACGGCGCACGCGCACGGCCTTAAAATCCTGCTGGATTTCGTCTCCAATCATACCCACCAGGAACATATCTTCTTTCAGAAACATCGCGACTGGTTCGGGACTTTCGAGCTCCCGGACGGCACTCAAAACATCCGGCGTTGGGACGAGTATCGCCTGACGACCTGGTTCGATACCTTTTTGCCCTCTTTCGATTATGAAAAGTCGGACGACGCCGTCGAGGCTATGACGGATAACGCCGTCTGGTGGCTGAATAGGACCGGCATCGACGGATTCCGGCACGACGCGACCAAGCACGTACCATACAAATTCTGGAAGCGCCTCAGCCGGAAGGTTAAACAGAATGTCAATCCCTACCGAGACCTGGACGCGTTCCAGATCGGCGAAACTTTCGGCGGCTACGACCTGATTAAATCCTATGTGAATAACAGTATGCTGAACGCGCAGTTCAGCTTTAACCAGTTTTTTACGGCACGCAGGGTTTTTGCCGAAGAAGACGGCGATTTCCGCGATCTGAGCTTTGCGATTCAGAAGGCCATGGAGGTCTACGGATATAACCATGTCATGGGCAATATCATGGACAGCCACGATCAGATTCGCATGATGGCCTTTCTGGACGGGGACCTGACCCTGTCCGATGACGGGACCGCGCGCGCCTGGCAGGACCCGCAGATTCGGGTTGACCATCCTTCCGCCTATGCCAAAGAACTGGTGCTTTTTACCTACCTGCTGACCGTGCCCGGCGTGCCGATTATCTATTATGGAGATGAATTCGGCATGACTGGCGCCAACGATCCGGATAACCGCCGTATGATGCGCTTCGATCGTGAATTGAGTCCGGCGGAAAAAACACAACTGGCCAAGACTTCGCAGCTGATTCATCTGCGGCAACAAATTTCCGCCCTGCGGCGCGGCGACTTCATTCCGCTCTATGCCGATCGTGATGTTTTGATCTTTTCACGCGGCGATCTGTTCGGAAGAGTCATCGTTGCGCTTAACAAAGGCGCCGAGTTTCGCAGTCAAAAAGTGCAGTTGCCCGCCTGGCTGGGTTCAGTCTCTTTGATTTCGTTGATCGACGGAAATAAGGTGGATATCGCCGGGACTGAGGTGCAACTGGAATTGGCGCCGCTTAGCGGTAATATCTGGCGTGTCGAGTAGAAACTCATGGAAAAATTCGGCATGATAAAGAGGCCCTCCGTGGGCCTTTTTATATTTCGACGATTGGGGATTATTTAACGTCAGTTTGCTCCAGGCAAGGCTTTTGAATAACCAATTAACTCTTTGATTATTGGGGTACTGATCCGATAATAATTCGGTTATATAGCGAATTGCATAAATAATGTCCGATGATCGACTAACTACCGCTCTGGAGCT
>CAZPRY010000034.1:27109-43183 GCA_964589175.1 uncultured bacterium | reverse complement strand
CCTATAACGGGGTTGTCGGTGTCGATAAGAAACCGGGCATGGATATGGTGTTTGTACAACCGGATGAGCGGGTTCTGGAAATTTTTTGTACCGGCTATGTACCGCTGAAGATTATTTTCTCCGAAGTGGGTATTACCCCCAAAGAGAAAGAGGTCTGGAAAATCACGATCACTGGAGAGAAGAAACTGGCGGAGATACCAATTAATATCTTAACAAATCCCGAAGGCTCCACTGTTTTTATTGATGGTCAGCCTATGGGAAACGGCAGGAACTTCCAGGTTGCATCCGGCAAGCACACGTTACGGTTAACTCTGGATGGGCACCGACCAATAACCAAACAGATTGATGTATCCGAAACTTCCACACTTTTTGAATACACCCTCGAAGTAGTGGAGCCGGTGATGATGACGATTACCAGCAGCCCTACCGGCGCTACGATCTTTATAGATGATGTGGATGAAGGCCAGACCAACAAGCAGTTGTTCAAGTTCCCGGGAGAATACAGCCTGCGAATCAGTAAAAGCAAATACGAAACCATCGACCAAACAATCACCGTCTCCGAAACCGGTAAAAACACCTGGGCTTTCAGTTTGGTGAAAACTACGGCTATACTGACAATCAGTACCACACCGGCGGACGCAGGAATATGGGTTAACGGCGAGCAGAAAACCACGAAAGCCCTCGAAGTCGCGCCGGGGAAGTACCGCATCGAGGTCAAGAAAGACGGCTGGTACGGCGACAGCCGGACGGTAACCGTGGAAAAGGGACAGGACCAATCGCAGACCTTTTCACTGCAACAGATGACCGGCAAACTGCAATTGGTCGTGGAGCCCATGGAAACCAAAGTTTTAATGAAGCAGGGCAACCAACAAATCGATACCTGGAGCGGCTCGAAATACAAAAAGGATATTCCGGTGGGACAATATACACTGGAATTCAGCGCCGTGGGCTATGGAGACCAGAGTAAAACGGTCAGCATTGAGGAAAATAAAACGGAATCGCTAAATGTTAATATGGAAAAACGATATGAGTCCAGTTTTAATATATCTTATACTAATTGTATCGAAATAGATAGCAATATCTATGTAAGCACATCGGATGGTAAGACAATCCCAATTACATTTCTTAAAAGAGATTTTGGTCCAATTTTAAGTGATATTGATATATTTTTTGTTCGAGACACACGGATATTAGGAAAAGATGAATATGAACGTATGACGCAGCTTAAAGTTCTAAGAGTTAATCTATCCACCCTGAAAGAGGAGGTTTTAATTGATTCAGTACGTTATAAAGATCGGGTTTGGAAAAATTCTTCGCCATTATATCGCGTAGGCAATTTATCAATTTCGAATAACAAACAGTATCTGTTCTTTTTGACGCAAAAGTGGGCGGTTTCTGATGTGCTAATTAGATACGACTTAACAACTAACGAACAGACTGAAATAACTCACGCTGACGAATTTAGAATGCTTAAATTGCATCCTTATAAAGATAACATTTTAGTATGGAGAAGTAAAATAATTGATGGTTATGGAAGAAAGGGGGAATACTATATATTAAACTTCGATGGCAAATTAATAGAAGATCTTGGCGATTTTGAGAACATAAATGCAGCTGAAGAATATGTATTTAATTCCAGAAGAATATCTGACAATACTGGACATGAAAAGAGCAGCATTGATATGGTCTTCGTCAAGGGCGGCACCTTCACGATGGGCGATATCTGGGGTGATGGTGACGGTGATGAAAAGCCGATACACCGGGTTACACTTAAAGTACCAGATTATACTCAAATACCTATCGAAGAGCTCATCAACGGAATTATATCCAACCCACCGCTTAAGGATTTTTACCTTGGCATATATGAAGTAACGCAACGATTATATCAGCAGGTGATGGGGAGTAATCCATCCTATTTTGAAGGCGAAGACCTACCGGTTGAGAGTGTAACATGGTATGACGCAATCGATTTCTGTAATAAGTTGGGCGAAAGTGAAGGTCTGATCCCGTGCTATACGATCAACGGGACCAGTGTCATATGTAATTTTAGCGCCAACGGTTATCGCCTGCCTACAGAGGCAGAGTGGGAATACGCAGCTCGAAGCGGCGGCCGGGATGACCGTAAATTAAGCGGGACTAACAATGAGTACGATCTAGGATCTTATGCTTGGTATGATGAAAATTCTGAAAATAAAACTCATCCCGTTGGTTACAAACGACCTAATGATCTGGGCCTCTATGATATGTCCGGCAATGTTTGGGAGTGGTGTTGGGACTGGTATCACAATTATTCATCGTCAAGCCTGTGCGATCCCACAGGACCGGCAACCGGTAAGTCCCGTGTTTTGCGGGGCGGTAGTTGGAACTACTATAGTTATGGTTGTCGTGCAGCAGGTCGCAGTAACTCCGATCCGACCTACAGGGACAACGGACTCGGTTTTCGTGTCCTCAGGATCGGTGAAGGGTCGGGATCGAGGACTGCCTTAGATTCCGGTTTTAAGACCGGAACTGTGACGGATATAGACAGCAACACTTATCAAACAGTAAAAATTGGTAATCAATGGTGGATGACGGAGAACCTGAAGGTAACTCACTATCGTAATGGTAATGCAATACCCAATGTTACGGATGATTCGGCGTGGAGTAGTCTCACCACGGGTGCTTATTGTATTTATAATCATGACGAAAGCAACGCAACGACTTACGGCAGGCTGTACAACTGTTACGCAGTAACCGACAGTCGCAATATAGCACCCGCAGGCTGGCATGTGCCAACAGATGCCGAGTGGACAACTTTAACAACTTATCTCGGAGGCGAAAGCGTAGCGGGCGGCAAACTGAAATCTACAAGCGGCTGGAATTACGGAAGCAACGGATCAGATGATTACGGCTTTGCCGCGTTGCCTGGGGGCTACCGCCTCACCAATGGGTTCTTCTACTCTATGGGTATAGCCGCCCCCTTCTGGTCGTCGACGGAGGACAGTAGTGGCTACGCATGGTACCGGGACTTGGGCTCCAATAGTTCGGATGTCACCCGGGGCAGCTACGGTATGCAAGGCGGGTTCTCGGTACGTTTGGTAAGGGATTAGACTATTTGACTATTTTATTGGGGTATTGGGCGGAGCCCCGTCGGATTTGGTTGCATAACAAGTGAGAGTCATTATGCAAAAACTAGCATTACTATTTCTAATTGGTTCACTGGCCTTTGCCCAGCAGCACAACAAGAGCGAGATTGTCGGCTCGGGGAATTACTATTACGGTAGCGGGACGGCCTTTGACGTCAACGAGGCCTGCGATCATGCTTTGGCTGAATTGACCAAGCAGATCTCAGTTAAGGTAGAGAGTTCGTTTAGGGATAAAATTATAGAAAAGGACCGCAACGTCAGCGAATGCACCGAGAAGATTCTGAAGACGCACAGCGCTGCCACTCTGCGCAACGTCCAGGAAGTGAAAAATCCGAGAGACAACGGCCAGATTGAGGTCTTCTGCTACCTGCTCAAGTCCGAGGTCAACAAGATTTTCGAGGAGCGCAAGCAGTTGATCGCAGAGATGGTGCGCAAGGCCGATAAGAGCCTGCAGGAGCAGAACACAGCCTATGCCCTGAAACTCTACTATTTTGCCGGTCTGCTGCTGAACTCGCTGCCTGACCAGAACGTCATCTGCGGCGGTACGAACTTTACAACTGAGATTCCGCACCGGATCAACGAGGTCATCCGTAAGATCGAGTTCGGATTCCAGGACGATCGCATGATCTCCGAAAAGGAACGCGAAGTCACATTGACTGTTCGATATGACAATAAACCGGTAAGCCTGCTGGATTTTATGTTCTGGGACGGAACGAACCAGATTGCTGTGCAGGCCAGAGACGGGCTGGCAGCGTTCAAACTCTATGGCGCCAGTGTCGGATTCAACGAACTCAAACTGAATATCAAGTACGCCTATTACGAATGCCGTAATGAATATAACGTGGTTGCTAACCTTTGGGAACTGGTACTCAAGCCGGAGTATCAAAGCCAAAAAACCGTCAAACTGGAAAAGCCCGAAACCGTTTCCCGGACGGTGCTTCAAACCGAAGAATCTACTATTTCCAATATCAAATTGGAATACGATGACCAACAAACACCGGCGGAGACGATCATCCTGGAAACAAAGAAACTGCTGAATATCCTGGACACTGGGGGTGATTCCAGAATCAGGCTGGAATATAGCGATGACGCTTTTTTGCAGCGTAAACTCTGCGATTACCTCAAGTACAACAACGGCCGACCACTGGATAAGAATGTTTCGGCAAAACTAAATAAAACCCGCAACGGTTGGGAACTACGTAAGATTCGGATGCTGCACGACTATCCCAGCATCTACCGGCAGACGACGGAATACCTGGTGCTGGATTTCAATAAAGACGGTAAACTCTGCGATCTGAATGCCTGTATTACGGATTATCTTTATAACAAGTTCGTGGAAGAAGCGGAGTTCGGTGAAGACTGGGGCAACCGGCAGGAGATCGTCAAGTTCCTGGAGAAATACCGCACCGCCTACATGACCCGCGACATCGGAACGGTCGACCTGATGTTCGCCGAAGATGCGATCATTATCATAGGCCGCAAACTGGAGAGAAAATTACTGCCACCCGACATGATCGGATACGACCGCACGGACAAACAACCCGACTATGAGTACCTGCGACTCAAGAAGACGGATTTCATCAGCCGCCAGCGCCAGATATTCAATGCGCAGAAAGATATCCTGCTGGACTTTGGGTCATTCGACATCATCCGCAAGAACAACGATCCCAATATCTACGGCGTAGAGATGCGCCAGAATTACTTTTCGACGAGTTATTCTGATGAGGGTTACCTGTTTCTGCTGATTGACTTTACCGAAGTCGACCCGCTGATCTATGTCCGCGCCTGGCAGCCGAACACATGGAGCGAAGATGAGTTGATTCGTACTGCGAACTATAAAATCCATCGATGAACCTGGTTCAATAATGGAGAAAGTAAAATGTAGGATGAATGATGATGGAAATCAGGAGACGGGTAAACGGAGGACGGAAAACGGAAGACAGGAAGACGGAGAACGGAAAATATGGGGAAACCATTCGGATAGAGGTGACTCTCCCCAATTCAACAAGTTCAACCAATAAACGAATATACCAATTGACCAATAAACTAATTAACTAATAAACCTTTCTGGAACTATGGAAAAAATGACATTGAAAAAGAGAATCGCGGATTCGATCATGCTGATGATCTTCGGAACATGCTTTCTATCAGGCCAGGAATCGGAATTACGGATCCTAGGTACACCGAAGAGACTATCCTCTGAAATCGTCGCGGTACGTGACGTAAATGGTAAATTCTGCGCTGCCATTCAGGTGATTTCCAATATGGACGGATTCAGTTATGAGTCCTATAACGGTGTGGTGAAAGTTGATGACAAACCCGGGTTGGACATGGTCTATCTCTCCGCGAACGAACGAGTGCTGGAGATCTATCGATCCGGTTTCAAACCCCTGAAAATAATCCTGTCCGAATACGGCATTTCTCTTAAAGAAAAAGAGGTCTGGAAGATCGAATTGGGCAGTGAAACGGGCATCGAGGCGTTATACAGGCTGACCTTGCGAATCAACGAGCCCGACATATATGTGAAGCGCGGCAATTATGCACCGGTACAGATCAAAGGGCGAACTGCTGTCTTTGAATTACCCAAAGGCAGATATGAATTCCAGTTTACCAAAGATGGGTTCCGGGATCAGGCCCAGACCATTGATCTGGAAAACGAACAGACTGTTCAGATTGCGATGGAGCCTGGAACGTCCGGGAGTGTTTTGAAACTGCCCGCCATGGTAATCATCAATTCCGAGCCGGGAGAAGCCGAGGTTTATATCAACGGACAGAAAGTAGGAATGACCCCATTTGTGGATAATCTCATTTCCGGAGAACACGAGATCACATTGCGCAAAAGTCTTTACTATCCGCAATCCACCACGATTACACTGTCGGAAGGCGTGACCAAAGAAGTCCCGTTGATTAAATTGAAACCCAAATCTGCTTACATACAAATCAGCACGCAACCGGCGGCTGATCGGATTCTGCTGGACGGTAAAGAGATTGGCGTGTCAGAAGTACCGCGGACTATGATAGAAAGTGGGGCGCATACAGTAAAGGCTGAAAAAAACCTGTACCACTCTGATGAGCAATCCGTCGACTTGAAAGACGGCGAAGACCGTAAAATCACCTTAAGTCTGAAACCGGCTTTCGGTGAATTGGCCGTTACATCGGAACCTGTTGAAGCGGATGTCTTTGTCGATAACGTTAAAGTGGGAAAGACACCTTATCGGAATTCTCAACAACCGTCCGGCAATTACAGGGTCCGTGTCGAGAAGGTTCTCTGGCTGACGGAAGAAAAAGAATTGAATGTTTCCGACGGGACAAAGACCGAACAGCATTTAGTGTTGACCCAGAATTACGGCACGGTCACCGTACAAGCCGAGGGAGCGGATATTTACCTGGATGAGAAGAAAATGGGCCGGGATAGTTATAGCATCGATCTTGCACCGGGGAAATATGTTTTTAAAGCAAGCAGGGAAAACCACCGTGACGATCAGCGCGATGTCTATTTGAAAATCGGTGACCGCCAGGCCATAACCTTGACTCCTCAACCCATTTCGGCAGTGCTGAGCATCGTCAGTCAGCCGCCCGAAACGCAGGGAGCCCAGATTTTCCTGAACCAGCAACTACAGCCCAAAACATCCCCTGCCGTCCTTTCGGTGTTAGTCGGAGAATACGATGTCACCCTCAAGCATCCGAAGTTCCTGGATGCCTCGCAGAAAGTGACATTATCGGAAGGGGAACAGAAAAAACTGATCTTCGAAATGCAGACTTATGCGGGTAGCCGTCTGGCAAAGCGTAAAACCTGGAATCGCCGGAAATGGCTTAACTTTACTGCCGGAGTCGTATGCCTGGGTGCCGGGTATTACTGTAATCTGAAAGGTGATGAATATTATCAGGATTATCAGAACGCCACAACCAACAGCCTGGCAGATGCCACCTGGAAAAACACCCAGACCTTTTACAATTACCGGGATGTTTCTTATTCCGTTTCGGTGGTTCCAATGGTTTTTGGCGTTTATAGTTGGATCAAACAGACAAGTTATCGTGATTAACACACAAAACCCGGTTTCATCCCGATGTGCGAAGTTTGCATACAAAGAGAAGATACAAACCCATCGGGACAACCGGGTCTCGAATCGATGGTAAGGAAGAAAGGAAAGCCAATTGGGTATTGCTGTCTGGGGAAAGGCCAAAACCAATTTAGTCCGGCTCCGCCTCACGGAAATTGGTTTGCTGAAGTAAACCCACTTTCAATCCGACGTTTGAGAATGGGAACGCAGAACAGGAGTTCTAGCCCGTCGGATCAAGTGGGTTTTAGAGACGCCTTCTGAGAATAAACCGATTTGATCCGTTGGCACGGATTGAAAATTGGTTTATAAGAAAATAGAAAACGGAGAGCGATGATGAGAGGTAAATTTGCTTTTATTATTCTCCTGACTTTCATCATATTTTTACGCGTTTGCTCGAAAGATCCTGTCCGGGGAAACCCCTACGATCCGGACTCAGGGCTCGATCCGGCGGACTGGGCGCCTGAGAAATTGCAGATTGTCCAGCAGAACATCCATACTGCCAAACTGACCTGGAAGAGAACCGATGAGCGGATTGATGGATTCAAGATTGACCGTAAAATAGGTAGCGGAGAGTGGCTGGTGGAATATGCTTCCGTGGCGAAAAATGTACACGAATATTCGGATACAAACGCAGTCCCGGCCGACACCAATATCTACCGGGCTTATGCGTATGCCGGTGAAAACGTTTCCGGATCAATAGAAACGAATACAATCATCCCGTTTCCAGCTCCCACAAATCTTCAAATTGAACAGATCAACCTGGCTAATCTGCGTCTTACCTGGACGGATAACAGCAATGGCGAGGATGGATTCAAGGTTGACAGAAAAATCGCCGATGGTGATTGGATTGTAGCTTATGCCATTGTCGAAGAGAATCTAAACAGCTGGACTGACAACGATCCTGAAATCAATGTGGAAAACAGTTACAGAGTATACGGTTATAGGGGGGATGTCATTTCAAATAATATTTCCACGATTTGCGAAAACAGCCTATCGGCGCCGAGTGATATCCTGGTAACACAGAACGGATTGACTAGTATTCAGATTATCTGGCATGACGGCTGTGAATTCGAAACTGGCTACCTGATTGAACGATCAATCGCTGGGGGGGAGTATGACCGATTGATTGAATTGATCCCGAATAGTGAACGGCACGACGATACAAATATTGAGTTCGGGCAAACATATCAATATCGTGTAGCTGCTCAGTATGAAAGTTACCTGTCTGTATATGGATACAGTAAGTCGATCCGAATGGGATCATTTCCCGAAACACCCTCAAATCCCAGTCCTGCTGATGGCGCAACGGACCAGGGAATAAATGCAGATCTCGGTTGGGATTGTATAGATCCGGATGACGATACCTTGACGTATGATATTTACTTCGGAACGTCTTCTAATCCACCCTTGATAGGGAGTGATTATACCAGTGCCAGTTATGATCCGGGTGAATTGGATTACGGCATAACGTACTACTGGAAAATAAAAGCGAGGGATGATAATGGATTAGAAACCGTGGGACCAATATGGAGTTTCACGACTCAGCAATTACCTTATGAGACCGGAACCGTGGCCGACATTGACGGCAATACTTATCAGACTGTTAAAATTGGCGACCAATGGTGGATGGCGGAAAATCTGAAAGTGACGCACTGCCGCAATGGCGATGCTATTCCTAATGTTACCGACAATAGAGGATGGGGCAACTACGCAATCGGAGCTTACTGTAATTATGATAACTATGCATCGAATGTAGCGACTTATGGGCGTCTATACAACTGGGATGCGGTGACTGATAGTCGCCAAATAGCACCGGAAGGTTGGCATATGCCCAGTGATGAAGAATGGCAGACATTAGTTGATTATCTTGGCGGAAGTAGTATTGCAGGTGGTAAAATGAAAGAAACCGGTACAAGTCATTGGATTAGTCCCAATTCGGGCGCAACTAATGAAAGTGGCTTTTCCGCGTCGCCTGGCGGCTACCGCAGCAACTACGGCAATTACTACTATATGGGTACCTACGCCTACTTCTGGTCCTCTACGAAGAGCTATGGTACAATCGCGTTGACCTGGATACTGCATTACGATTATTCAGGAGTCGAGCGTAGCGGCTTCGATAAGCACTGGGGGTTTTCGGTACGTTGCGTGAGGGATGAGTGATATCGATGAAACCCGGTTTCACCCCGATACGCGAAGATGTAGATACCTAGCGAATATGTTGACCTATCGGGGTAACCGGAATTCGGATGGAGATTAAAACCAATTTAGTCCGCCTTCGACAGTCGGAAATTGGTTTAAGGAAGAAAACCCGGTTTCGCGGAGCCAACCGGGTTTCAAATTGGTGAAGAACAAAACCAATTTGGCTTCGCGAAAATTGGTTTATCGGTGAAAACCCACTTTCAATCCGACATTGAATGATTGAGTAACAACAAAACCAGTTTGGCTTCGCTGCGCCGGAGGTGTCCCCGTGGGAAAAACTGGTTTTAAGTAGCGGAGATATCTGAAAAATGCCTTATCGCTTCCTTAACTTCCTGGAAAATACCCTGGTTCACGTGTTCAACCGGGGCAATAATCACATGACCCTGTTTCTTGAACCTCAAGATTACAATTGGTTTATGCAGAAGGCCCATAAACTCGGGATGCAAAATCTCTTTTGGACTCCTGCCTGGTGCCTGATGCCGAATCATTTTCATTTTTATCTGAAACTTAAATCCGAAGACATTCTTTCCGAATTTTTCCAAAGACTGCAACTTGCCTATGCCAAGTATTTCAATCGTAAATATCAGCGCAGCGGGCATGTATTCGAAGGGCCCTTTAAAAGTGTATTTGTGGATCGTGAGGACTATGCGATTTATTTGTGCCGATATATCCATCTGAATCCTGTCAAAGCCCAATTGGTGGAACGACCGGAAGATTGGAAATTCTCAAATTATGCGGAGTTACTGAAGCAGAACCCGGAGGAGTTCAGGAATGGATTTTATGGGAGCTATTTTCAGAGTCCGGCGGAATATGCGGATTTCGTCAATGGCGATATTGGGGATCGTGAAAAGAATATCGATCGATGGCTTTTTGACTGAGCAAAAACCCAAACCCGGTTAAAGGGAGAAGACTAAAACCAATTTAGTCCGCTTAAGGCGGCCGGAAATTGGTTTACCAAAGGAAATCCGGTTTTCCCATAGGGACGCCTCCGGCGCGCGGAGCCAACCGGGTTTTTAAATTGAGACAGACAAAGGTAAAACCAATTTGACCCGTCTGCAGCGCTAGACGGGTAGACCCGCTGGCGCGGATTGAAAATTGTTTTAGCGAGGGAAACCCACTTTCAAGCCGACGTCGAAAGCTGTGAATGCAGGGTAGAAGTGTTGGCCCGTCGGATCAAGTGGGTTTTATTATCACCCTTTGAAAATAAATTGATCCGATCGATCAGGCTGAAAATCTCCTGATCTGGCCCTTCACAATTGTCATCAGGATATTAAACTCTTTATCGAAGACGACCACGTCGGCGTCTTTGCCCGGGATCAGTAAACCCGTTTCATGCTGCCGGCTGAGGACGTTTGCGGGATTAGCGCTGGTCATGCGCAATATGTCGGTCATAGGGATGCCCATTTCTGATAGATGCTTAACACCTTTGATCATTGTCAGAGAAGAACCCGCAATCGCGTTATCTGTCTTGCGTTTGAACAGACCGTCTTCGAGATAAACCTCTTCACCGTTGGCATACATCGGACCTGATTTCTGGCCGGTAGGTCGCAATGCGTCGGTGACCAGGATGATCTTATGGATCGGCTTGACATTCATCAGCATCTTAATCAAAGCCGGATGTACGTGGTAGCCGTCACCGATGATCTCACAGGAGACATTGGGGTGGATCATGATTGCCCCCACAACGCCAGGATCGCGGTGGTGGATTCTCCTCATTGCATTAAAAAAGTGTGTCGAATGCAGTATGCCGGCTTGCATTCCTTCAAGCATATTCTCGTAGGTGGCGTTGCTATGCCCGGCCGAAGTAACGATGTTGTTCTGGCCAAGATAAAGGGCCAGGCTGTGCATGTTCTTCAATTCAGGCGCTACAGTCATAATGGCGATATGCCCTTCGGCAGCATCGATGTACTCCTTGGCCAGATCGAGATTGACGGGCTGCATTTCGGAAGGCGGCAGAACACCCGGTTTTTCCGGGGATACAAAGGGACCTTCAAGATGCATTCCCAGGATTTTTGCACCGGGTTCCTTGCCGATAGCACCTACCACGGCACGAATGGACTGTAAGAATTGGTCATGGGGTTGGGGATAGAGGGTAGGGCAGAAGGCCGTTACGCCGTAGTCTAGCAGCGCTCGGGACATCTCCAGGATCGATTCCGTTTTGCCATCCGTGGTATCGAATCCGTGCAGCCCGTGAATGTGCGTATCGATAAACCCCGGGGCCACGTTCGCACCATTCAGGTAGTGAATGACGGCATTTTCCGGCAACGCCATTTTCTTGAAACGTTCATTAGAAATTACATCGGCGATCTTATTATCGTTAATGATAACCGTGCTTTTATCTAATTTTGTGATTCCGGTATAGACCGTCGCATTATGTAAGCAAATCGTTTTCATTTCATTCATCCTTCAATTCCAGTACTAATTTTATCATAATTTTCAGGATAATCCAAACACGATCCGGGGCTTTTTTGCCGGATTATCCAAAGAACAACTCCGTGCCCCTTTAATTTGCAACTTTCCTGAATCAGTTTTCTCTAAATTCCAGAAAACAGGAGGTATTCAATGAAAAGGTTATTTTTAGCTGTTGTGTTCTTGCTGGTATTTTTCGGGATTGGAAATCGCACGTATGCCCACTGCGAAATTCCATGCGGGATTTACGGCGATGAAATGCGTTTTTCGATGATCGAAGAACATATTCAAACCATCGAAAAATCGATCAAGATGATTGCTGAACTTTCGCAAGCCGGGGAAATCAACTACAATCAGATCGTGCGCTGGGTGATGAACAAAGAAAAGCATGCCGATGAAATCCAGGAGATCGTATCCCAGTATTTTCTGACCCAGCGCATCAAACCGGTTGAGGATGTCAAATCAGCCGAGTATACTGCCTATTTAGGTAAGGTGTCTCTGTTACATGAGATGCTGGTAACGGCGATGAAGACCAAGCAGTCGCTTGAGACATTTAACACCGATAAGTTGAAAGAATTGACGGATAAATTTCGCAAAGCCTATTTTGGCCCCGAGCAACACGAGCACAAATAGATTTTAAGAGTAATCCGGCGACTTCGGATTTGTTATTGAGGCTTGATGTTCTTGATTACTTCGATCATTTGTTCGTGAATCAAAGAATTGGAAGCCAGGATCTGATTCTGATAAACGGAGAATTTACCACCTGCAAAATTGGTGACTTTTCCACCGGCTTCCGCGACGATGAGCGAGCCCGCCGCCGAATCCCAGGGATTCAGATCAAATTCCCAGAAACCGTCAAAGCGGCCGCAAGCCGTATATGACAAATCAATCGCCGCTGAACCGGCGCGCCGCACCCCCTGGGTTTTCTCATAAAATGATTTGAAATGTTCCATATTCTCATAAAAATGATCGATCAATTCGTAGGGAAAACCGGTTGCCAGAATACATTGCTGCAGATTATTGATCTGTGAGACTCTGATTCTATGGGCATTTAAAAAAGCGCCCTTAGCTCTGATAGCCGTAAACAACTCCTGCGTTTCCGGTGCATAGACAACGCCGATCAACATTTTACCTGAATATTCAATCCCGATGGATACCGCATAAAATGGAAAATTATGGACGAAGTTGGTCGTGCCATCGAGCGGATCGATAATCCAGCGAAAAGGGGAGTCCGTATTAATAGGAGAGCGTTCTTCGGACAGGATTCCATGACCGGGATATTTTTTCAGGATTTTGGCGATAATAATCTCTTCGGATTGTCTGTCTATCCGGGTAACCAGATTAACCCGTCCCTTGTAATCAAATTTGAGCGCGATATTTTTATTTTTTAAAATAAACTCACCGGCTTCCGTCGCGCATTCGATGGCTAAATTCAGCAGTTCAAGGACTTCGTTTTGTTTAAGCATATTTTCTCTATTAAGGCATTAATGACGCATCGCTGAGATTCTCTCTTTGTAGGTGAGTTGTCTTTGGGAGGTGTACTTGTCCGTTACTTTTTTTACGACTCCCGCCAGGGCAATCAAGGCGATTAAATTGGGGATGGCCATCAATCCATTGGCAACATCGCCGAAACTCCACACAACCTCCAGCGAAACAACAGCACCGATAAAATGCATGATGACATAGAATATTCGATAAATGAGCACTGATTCAGGTCCGAAAAGATAATCGGCCGCACGATCTCCGTAATATGACCAGCTGATTGCTGTCGAAACAGCGAAAAGAAAGACCGCGAATGTAATAATATAACCGCCCCAATTTGCTATCGGGCTTAGTCCGCGCTGAAAGGCTAAGGAAGTCAGCAGCGATCCGTTCTGGAGCATCTGACCATGCAAATAGATTTTTGTATTGGCATCATCAACTTGAGGTAAGCCTGCGTCAGTGATAGTGATTTTTCCGGTATAAAGTTGATCGTTGATGTAAATAGTAGCATCATCTGCAATACTATGATTTCTCACGAAATCAATATCGGCATTCTTACCGTCAACAAACTCAAGCGTCGTACCAGTGATGATGGAGCCATCGATCTCGCTATCGGTCAGTACGCTACCGCCTTTTTCGATTATTATGATATCGGCCTGAGTGTTGAAGAGGACCGTATCGGCAGTCTTTTCGTGCCAGACGCCCGTACAAACAATCACAAGGCCGGTGATGGTACAGACGACCAGGGTATCGATAAAAGGCCCAAGCATAGCGACAACACCTTCACGTGCGGGTTCGGTAGTTTTAGCTGCCGCATGGGCGATTGGGGCGCTTCCCTGACCGGCCTCGTTCGAAAAAAGCCCGCGTTTCACACCCCACATCATCATATAGATAAACGTGCTGCCTGCGAAACCGCCGATACCTGCGGCCGGAGTAAAAGCCGATTGGAAGATAAGTCCCAGGCCGGGCAAGATGGATCGATAATTCAGGCCCAGAATCAGTATTCCGCCAAGAATGTAGATGGCGCACATGCCCGGAGCCAGAAATGAAGCTACCCGGCCGATCCTTTTGATCCCGCCGATAATTACCAGACCTACAACAGACGCCGTAAAAAGGCCCGTGATCCAAGTTGGTATGGATAGGTCGGCACGCATCTGGTCAGCGACCGTAAAAGCCTGAATCGTATTCCCAATGCCGAAACTGGCAATAACAAGCATTGCCGCAAAAAAGACCGCCATCCACTTGAAATGAGGCCCCATGCCTTTTTCGATATAATACATCGGCCCGCCGGAAGCAGAGCCGTCCGGGCTGATCTTGCGAAACTTTAAGGCCAGAACAGCCTCGGAATATTTCAGTGACATACCCAGAATGGCCGTAATCCACATCCAGAAAAGCGCTCCGGGACCGCCATAATGAATTGCCGTGGCGACACCGGCTATATTGCCGATACCGACGGTTGCAGAAAGAGCTGCGGAAATAGCCTGAAAGTGCGAGATATCGCCCGGGTCTGCAGGATCATCATATTTCCCCAGAATCACTTTCCAACTATGAAAGAACCTTCTGAATTGAATGGCACGAGTTCGAATGGTCATGAAAAAACCGGTGAAGAGCAGTAGTATGATCAATAAAGGAAAGAATGATGGTTTAGACCAGATGTAATCTGCCAGCATTTTGATAATCTCATGTACCTGAGCCATTATTTTCCTCGATTTTGTGTATTTGCCGCCTGATTATACATAAAATAGAACAATTATTCAATACCGAAGAATTGCTAATACGGGGCAAAATTGCTATTATTTGCACATGAACGAGACTACCAACAGCGATGAATACTGGATGAATTTTGCTCTGAAGCAGGCCGAACTGGCGCTTGAGAAAGGCGAAATACCGGTTGGAGCCCTAATCGTACGATCGAACCGGATCGTTGGGAGGGGATACAACCTTCGGGAAACTCTTAAAGATCCTACTGCGCATGCCGAAATGCTGGCAATTACCTCAGCGGCATCCACTTTGGACTCTTGGCGTCTGGATGATTGCAGTCTTTATGTAACACTGGAACCTTGCCCGATGTGTACGGGAGCAATTCTGAACGCCCGGATTCCGCGGGTGGTTTTCGGAGCGTACGATGAAAAGGCCGGAATGTGCGGTTCTGTGGATAATTTATGCGATCAGAACTTATTGAATCATCGTACGATTGTCAAAGGCGGGGTGAGGGAGGAGGAATGTAAATTTTTGCTGAACAGCTTCTTTCAGACAGCCAGGCAAAAAGACGAAGATTTTTCCGGATAAAAAGAGACCAGCATTTTATTGATAATCGCCAGGAAAAAGACTTATATTATCACGCTTTTTGGGAGAGGTGGCAGAGCGGTTGAATGCGGCGGCCTCGAAAGTCGTTTCAGGGATTATCCCTGACGGGGGTTCGAATCCCTCCCTCTCCGCAAAATATGTATTTCATTTACGTCCTAAAGTCTCAAAAAGATAATTACCATTATATTGGTCATACTGCTGATGTGGAAGCAAGACTTAGTATCCATAATCAGGGAAAAGTGCGATCCACAAAAAATCATCGACCTCTTGAGATAATCTACACTGAAGAATTCCACATGAAATCAGAAGCCCAAACACGTGAATACTATTTGAAACGGGGTAGAGGTAATTTTTGGCTCCGGGAAGAGTTAAAGAAAAGAGGCTTATGGTAGTAATTATCCTTGACGGGGGTTCTTCCGAAGGAACTCCTGCGGAGGAATCCCTCCCTCTCCGCAAAATATGTATTTCATTTACGTCCTAAAGTCTCAAAA
>CAZPRY010000034.1:0-27009 GCA_964589175.1 uncultured bacterium | reverse complement strand
TAATTTTTGGCTCCGGGAAGAGTTAAAGAAAAGAGGCTTATGGTAGTAATTATCCCTGACGGGGGTTCTTCCGAAGGAACTCCTGCGGAGGAATCCATCCCTCTCCGCAAATAGTTGTTAAGTCAGAAATATTAAGACACTTCTAAAGTTGTATTATGGCTTTTCTCTGAGGTTATTCGCCCAGATCGACTGAATTGATTTGCAATTTAAGGCACTACTAATTGACGCAATAATTAAAAATTAAAACGGTTAAAACTGTGTTGTATTCTTAGTATATATTTGATAAAATCCATTTACTTAGATAAGCCGGAGAATGACATAAGGATTAAGGTCACGTTGAACTAAGAACTAAGAACTCTAATATGATTGAAAGATAAAGGCTTTTATAAAATTGTACGACGAACGAGATATAAAAAAACTCAAAGAAAAGATTTCAGCGCTAACCGAAAGTGAAAGTCGCTACCGGACTCTATTTGAAACCACCACAGAAGGAATTCTGATCGCTGATATAAAAGGAAGAAAATTCAAATATGCAAATCCGGCTATCTGCCGCATGCTGGGTTACACTGAAACAGAAATTTTAGCTTTAGCTGTCGACGATATTCATCCTAACGAGGCGCTGAGAAAAGTACTTCCCGATTTCAAAGCCCACGCTGAGGAAGATAAGACATACCAGATCAATTGTCCCTGTCGACGTAAAAACGGAAGCATCTTGTATGCGAATATCAGTTCTACGAAGACAGAAATCGACGGAGAAAAATGTCGGATTGGTTTTTTTACTGACATGACGGAATATAAAAACACCGTGGATGCTCTACGCGATAGTGAAGCGAAATATCATAACCTGGTTGAGTATAATCCCGAAGCTATTGCAATTCATTGTGAAGGAAAAATCGTTTATGCAAACCAGGCGATATTTAAACTCCTGGGAACAACGAATCCCAAAGATGTGATTGGTAAACCGTTGCTCGATTTTTTTCATCCCGATAGTCGCGATTCCGTGAATAAAAGGATTGGGACAGTCCAAGAAAGGATTACCCAAATTGGACCGACAGACGAAAAAATTTTACATCTGGATGGTTCAGCCGTCGAAGTAGAAGTATCTTCAATTCCGGCAACTTTTGATGGCAAAGCCGCTGTAAAGTTACTGATTCTGGATATCAGCAAGCGTATTCGGGCCGAAGAAGACCTGCGTCGTGTTTCCGAAAACGCCCACGCAATTCTCTGGCGCGCAAAAGTCATAAAACTGGCCGATGAATCGCAAGATGCCGGAGGGTATTTCTGGAATACACACTATCTAAATCTGGAAGCCACGAAAAAATTCCTGCCGTTGTCCCATCGTCCAGGCAACAGCTCAAGCCAGGATTTTTATTTCAGCATTCTCCAAGAAGATCGCATTATCATGGATCAGCGCAGTTCGTACTCGCTGAACCATGAAGAAAAATCCTATGAACAGGAATACAGGCTGCGAGATGCAAACGGCAGTATTCATTGGTTAAGCGAGGATGCGCAAATCACACCGATTGATGGGATCCATTTCGATATTCTCGGTTTCATTATAGATGTTACCGCAAGAAAAAAAGCAGAACTGGCCTTACGTTTCAGCGAAGCGCGACTCTCAAATGCGATGAAAATTGCCAAACTTGGGTATTGGGAGTATAATGTTGCTGAAGATCTGTTTCATTTCGATGATCATTTTTACGAACTTTTCCATACGACTGCTGAAAAGGTCGGGGGGGATAAGATGTCGCCCGAACGGTATGCCAGGACGTTCCTGCATCCTGACGATGCACCCATCATCGCCAAAGAGATGGAAAAGGCCTTAACGACTACTGATCCGAATTTCAGCCGCAGGTTGGAACACCGTATTCTTTATGCCGATGGAGGAATCGGTTACATTTCCGTCCAGTACTTCATAGAAAAGGATGAACAGGGAAAGACAATCCGAACCTTCGGCGCCAATCAGGACATCACTGAAAGCAAGCAGGCCGAAGAGGACTTACGTAGGTTAACTGAGGATGTCCATGCAATTCTCTGGCGCGCAATAGTAAAGAAACTGGAAGATCCATCGATGACATCCTGCGGTGGATTCTCATGGACCACACATTACCTGAACCTGGATGCCATGAATAAATTCCTGCCGCTGGCCGCTCATCCCAGTAATGATTTGGTTCAGATGTTACGTCACAGTATTCCAGACGAAGATCGCAAGGCAATGGATCAGCGCAGTTCGGATGCCCTCAGACATGGAGATGATAATTATGAACAAGAGTTTCGATTGCGGGATGCCAACGATGTACTCCACTGGATGCATGAATATGCACGTATTAAACCGGTTGATGAAACGCAATTTGAAGTGATCGGTTTTATTATCGACATCTCGGAACAGAAACAACTTCAAACACAATTGTTACAAGCCCAAAAAATGGAAGCTATCGGTAATCTTGCCGGTGGAGTTGCACATGATTTCAATAATTTGCTGACGGTTATTCAGGGGCATGCCCAGCTGCTCATGATGGATACTCCTGAAAACGATCCGAGGTATTTCGAATTTAAGGAAATTGTGAACGCCACCACAAAAGCGGCCAACCTGACCCGGCAATTACTCCTGTTCAGTCGTAAGCAGGCCATGGAGTTCAAACCGATTAATCTTAATGAAACCATCTTAAATCTACTAAAATTGTTAAAACGACTAATCGGTGAGGATATCACAGTCAATACTATACTCGAAAACTCTCTCTGGAACATCGAGGCTGATGAAGGCAACCTGGAGCAAGTCGTTATGAATCTTGCTATCAACGCCCGGGACGCCATGCCCACCGGCGGAACCCTGACGATAAAAACTGAAAATCTGATTCTTTCAGATAAGGAGTGCAGCACTGTTCCAAATTCAAGAACAGGTAGATTTATCCGTCTCTCGATTGAAGATTCCGGTTTGGGTATCGATGCTGAAATAATCGGTAAAATATTCGAGCCATTCTTTACTACAAAAGAGACCGGCAAAGGCACCGGACTTGGATTATCGGTAGTATATGGAATCATCAAGAAGCACGAGGGCTGGATAAATGTCTACAGCGAATTAAACGAGGGAACTGTTTTTAAAATGTATTTCCCTGTATCCAATAAACCTATCCAGGATGAGGATCTCCACATCGTGCCAAATCAATCTTTTCGGGGAAATGGGGAACACATATTAATCGTCGAGGACGAGGAAGACGTTCTGGAATTTATTTCGGCGGTTCTTTTCCAAAATGGCTATACAGCTATCAAGGCCTCCAACGCTGCGGAAGCGATTAGGCTTTTTCAAAAAGACAAGGGACAAACGATTCAGTTAATCATATCCGATGTAGTTCTACCGGATAAAAACGGGATTCAATTGGCCGAAGATATTTTGACGATAAAGGCCGATATTCAGGTGATCCTGTGCAGCGGTTATACTGAAGAAAAAGTCCAGCAATCAATTATTAAGAATAAAAACTTCCGCTTCCTTCAGAAACCCTACAGAGTGCCGATTTTGCTAAGTTTAATCCAGGAAACTATAAGAAAGATCGACAAGATTCAGTAGGAATCGGCGTTGTTTTTGAATTTATTGGCCTATTATATCGCTCAAATATAAATCCTGTAGAACCATTTTCATAAATGCTACTCCTGTAATCATTCATCGATACATCATCCTTATTATGATTTAGTAAAATCAGGTAGAACCAGGAATCCGAATAGCCTGTTTGTCCGTTCCCGCCTGAATCATAACTCAAATCCCCCAAAAAGCATTTGCATTCAGCCAAATATTATTTAACTTACCGACCGGTAAGTAAGGAGATCTCTTTTTTATGAAAAAAAGTACCAAGCAGATTATCTTAGAAACCGCCATCGAGCTTTTTTCTGAGCTCGGCTATACGCGGACTTCGATGCGAATAATCGCCGAAAAGTCCGGGATTACAAAGCCGGCTGTCTACTATTACTTCCCTGATAAAGAAAGTCTTTTTATCGGGATTCTGGAACATGGAATGGAAGAAATCGATAAAACCATGCAGGAAATCGCACTGTCGGATTTAAGCACGATGGATAAGCTCAAGGCGATAATTCGAACACAAATCGAGGATATGGACCGGCATAAATCATTCGGCAGATTAATCATGCACGTATTAAATAGCAATCTTAAAGAAAATATGGCAACCAGATTTCACGAATGGATGTCTAAGCAGTCTGCTGTTTTGTATGACATCGTTCGGCAGGGGATTGAAAAGGGAGAATTCCGGAAGGATTTGGACGCCCGCAGTTTTGTCTACTGCCTGACAGGCGGTATGAATCAATTCGGCCGTGATAAATTCCACTCAAATAATCCCGATATACCTGGAAATCAGGAAAAATTACTATTTGAAACGTTAATACAATGTGCTCAAAAAGTATAAGCTACCATAAGAGGAGTCATTTATGATCAGAAGAACCATAACTTGTATTGCGCTACTTCTTATATCTTGCATATTCTGCCAGCCTGTAAAGGCTGAAAGTCTGTCTATGGATTTGGAAAAAGCCAAAGAGATTGCACTGATGAACAATCCATCGGTAAAACTCGCCCGCGAAAACCTTGATAAAACACAAACACAGGTGACGGAAGCCCGTAGCGGCATGTTTCCGAGTTTAAGTGGCTTCACCAGCTTTCAACATGCCTGGGAACTACCCACATTCATCCTGAACTTGCCGCCGGAAATGGGCGGTCAGCAAAAGTTTAAAATGGGTACGGAGAATAATATCGCATACGGGATTAATCTGAACCAACCCTTGTTTACCGGCGGGAGTATCTGGAATGGGTACAGTATTTCGCGGAAAGCCAGGGAAATTGCTACCCAGCAACTCAAATCCACCGAACAAAATATACTAATCAATGTAACTTCAGCCTATTTTGGAGTATTGTTCGCCCGATCCACTGTTCAGGTAAGCCAAGATGCCCTCAAATCCGCTGAGAAAAACCTGGAGCAGGTCAATCAGTTTTTTAATGCCGGAAAAGCATCGCGTTTTGATGTGCTGCGCGCTGAAGTCCAGGTCGCAAACTTTAAACCGACCCTGGTCTCTGCTAAAAATTCTTACATTCTGGCCGAATCACAGCTGCGTAGCATCCTGGGATTAAAACAGGAAAGCGAATTGGTTTTCATCGATGACCTGGAGTTCATCGATGATCCGTTATTAACGGCGGAACTTGATCAACTGGTTGAGATTGCCTTAGCAAGTCGCCCGGAAGTATATATGATTAATTCTCAGAAGGATATTGCCCAATATCAATTGAATTTAGCCCGAGCAAGCTATATGCCGTCCCTCTTCTTCAGCAGCAATTATCAGTACCAGGGCATGCGTGATGATCTTGACTTTACCGGTGACGATTTCTATAAATCTTTCAACTCGACGCTCAGTCTGAGTATACCGATATTCAGCGGTTGGAAGAATTCGTCGAAAATTCAGCAGGCCAGGATCGGCATAAAGGAGAGTAATTACCAGGAAGAATCGCTTGTTAACGGCATTCAATTCGAGGTTAAAGCCGCCTTTTACCGGATGAAAGAAACCTGGGAAAACGTCCTGACACAACAGAAAACCATCGAACAGGCCAAAGAAGCATTACGCCTCGCTAATCTGATGTATGCCGAAGGCGCCAGCACCCAGTTGGATGTCCTAAATGCAAATCTGGCGCTGAACCAGGCCAGGATGAACCATCAAAAGTCATTGTTCGATTATAACGTAGCGCTTGCAAGTATAAAAAAGGCAATCAATCAATTATAATAGGGAGTAGGAAATGAAGAATATACAATTTCGCATTTCAGTTATTACATTGATATTCAGTCTGTTAGTGCTGGGATCATGCGGAAAGCAAAAGACTAAAGGTGATTCCGCTGATGAGGAACGCATGTTCCCGGTTGAAGTGACGTCTGTTACGAGAGGTGATATCGAAGACAAAATCATCTATCTAGGCAATATCGAAGCCTTTGAGCAGGTGGATGTTTACTCGACCATTCCAACCAGAATAACGGAAATCAAAGTCGATGTGAACGATGAGGTCGAAGAGGGGCAAGTGCTCGCCATCGTCGATAACATCAAAATCAGACAGGCCGTGCTGCAAGCCGAAGCAGGATTGTCGTCGGCTAAGGCCCAATTTGAGAACGTCAATGCCGAATGGCAGCGCATTGAACGTCTCTACAAAGAAAACGCGATCAGCCAATCCCAGTATGACGCAGTCAAAGCCCAACGTGAAGCTGCCAGCGCCATGGTGGAGCAGCTGACCGCCGGATTAAATTCAGCTAAAGAACAGATGAAAGATTCCTCTATCAAGGCATCAATCAGCGGCATTATTTCGGCTCGAAACTACAATCTGGGCGATCAGACTAGTCCGCAGATTCCTGCATTTACCATTGTTACAATGAAAAAGTTACGCATATATCTGAATGTGGTCGAAGGCCATATCGGACAGGTCAAAGCCGGCCAGAAGGCTTACATCCAGGTGAGCGCATATCCCGGTATGACATTCGAAGCCGTCGTCAATAAAATCTACCCAACGGTTGATCCCATGACGCGTACGATTAAAACCGAAATAATCATCGACAATAGCAAACTCAGATTAAAACCGGGGATGTATGCCAATGTTCAAATCGTGACGAAGAAAAGACAAAACGTACTGCTTATTCAAAAACAATCCATCATCGATAAGACCTCGTTAGAGCATTTAGGTGGTGAGGTGACGAATACCCGGATATCAATCAGCGAATTTGTTTTTGTCATTGATGGTGATCGGGCCAACCAGGTGGAGATTCAGACCGGCATCGAGGATGCGGGCTATGTTGAAGTCACCGGGGGGCTCGACGAGGGTGCCCGGGTGGTTACCCTGGGTCAGTTCAATTTGGTTGACGGCAGTAAAGTTGAAGTATTAGAATAGGGAAGAGGCATTATGCGCATTTCTAAACTATCCATTAATCGAGGGGTAACCTTTGCGATGCTTTATCTTATTGCCATCGGTTTTGGACTTTATGGCCTTGGCAATCTAAAGCTTGATTTATATCCGGATATTACCTTTCCCGTTATCGGTATTATGACGGATTATACCGGGGTGGGGCCGGAGGATATCGAGAACTCCATCACCCGTCCTCTGGAGAAAACCGTGGTTACGGTCGAGAACCTGAAAACGATCACATCCTGGTCCAAAACCGGATCATCTACCCTGATCCTCGAATTCAACTGGGGTACCGATATGAATCAGGCCGAGATCGATGTACGCAAGATGCTGGAATTCGTCCGGGGATATCTACCGAATGAAGCCAGCGATCCGTTGACTTTTGCGTTCAATCCTTCCATGCAGCCAATCATGTTCATCTCGGTCAGCTCTGATAAAATGGGCATGGCAGAGTTGCGGAAACTGGTCTCTGACCGTATCGAACCCAGTCTGGAACGAATTACAGGAGTAGCTTCGGCCAGCACTACCGGTGGATTGGAGAGACAGATCAAGGTTCTGATCAATCCCCGGCAACTGGCAGCTCATGCGATTTCGACACAGTCTATTCTCCAAACCCTTGCCATGGAAAATCTGCAGGTTCCGGGCGGTCTGGTCAATGATGAATATATCGAATACTCCGTGAGAACCTATGGCGAGTACCAATCCGTCGATGAAATTCGGAATACGGTCATTGGTAACAAAAACGGTGCGCCGATCTATTTGAAGAACGTGGCGCAGGTAATCGACGGTTATAAGGAACAGACCGAGATCGTGCGCAGTAACGGTGAAAACGCAATCATGATTTACATCATGAAACAATCCGATGCCAATACGATCCAGACTTCCGCGGCCGTTAAGAAGGCTTTACCGAAACTTGAAAAAGAGATCGGACAGAATATCCGTTTCAACACTATTTGGGCGCAGTCCGAGTTCATCATAAAATCGCTTTCCAACCTGACCAATACCGGCATTCAGGCATTTTTCCTGGCGTTTTTCGTCTTACTTTTTTTCCTGCGCCATTTCCGCAGTTCGTTTATCGCGGCTATCTCGATACCGGTGTCCATCATTATAACGTTCTTTGTAATGAGTCGAATGAGCGTAACCTTGAACGTTATTTCCATGGCGGGTCTAGCCCTGGCGGTCGGTATGTTGATCGATAATTCCATCGTCGTTCTGGAGAATATTTTCAGGCACCGGGAAAACACCGATGATATTCGGATCGCTGCCGACGAGGGTACCACTGAAGTCGGTGTGGCCATTATTGCATCGACGCTGACAACCTTAGCTATTTTTGTACCCATTCTTTTTGTACCGGGAATCGCCGGTGTAATGTTCAATGACATGGTGATCGCCATCGTCTGTTCCTTATCCATTTCACTTCTGGTGGCGCTGACACTGATCCCATTACTATCCTCGCGATTTCTGGGGAATGCCCTTACTAGAAAAAAACGCGGAATCATTGGAAAAATTGATACCGGAATCGGCAATTTCCTCGAACGCATGGAAAATGGATACGTGCGCTTGCTGGATTACTTTCTGCAGCACAAGAAAAGTTTTCTCTTCGGCATTTTTGTCTTATTGGTACTCACCGGATTTATCTTCTCAAAAGTGGGCGGGGAGTTCATGCCTAAGACGGATGAATCTTTTATGCAGCTCCAGGTGCAAAGAGAAACCCGGGCGTCCCTGACAGCCACGGATAAAACCTTCCGTGAAATTGAAAGAATAATTGCCAAGGAAATTCCGGAAGCCAAAACAGTACAACTTAGTTTCGGCATCGGTGAAGGCTGGGCGGCCATGTTCGGTTCCGGGTCCAACCGGGGAGAAATAAACATCAGTCTCGTTGACGTCAAAGACCGGACGAGGAGTTCTTTCGAGATCATGGATGTACTCCGCAGCAATTTCGATCATCTTCCGGATACGAAAATAATCAGCCAGCAGGGAAACATCATGGGCAGCGGGAGCGATATCGAGATTAAAATATTCGGTTACGATCGTGATATCGCACTCCAGTTAGGATCTCAGTTGGAAGAGCGCATGAAAAAGGTCGAAGGCGTTGCCGAAATTACTAAAAGCTATTCCGATCCCAAACCGGAGTTCCAGATTCTCCTGGATCGGAATCGGATCGCGGTACTCGGTTTGAGTGTCTACCAGGTTGCAACGACAGTGGAAGCCTCGATAAAGGGTAAAATCGCTACAAAATATCGTGAAGGTGGTGATGAATACGATGTCGTTGTTCAATTTGATGAGGCCTTTCGCCAATCGAAAAAGGATCTGGACAATATTTTCATCACTTCCGTTACCGGCGCCCAGATTCCCTTAAAAAACGTGGCTACAATCATACCGGGAGAAGCGGCCGCTCAAATTGATCGCGAAGATCAGGAGCGTATGATCTCCGTTTCGTGTTCCGTTTCCGGCCGAGATCTTCAATCGGTCTTAAAAGACATTGAGAGAGAACTCAACAATATGCAATTTCCGCCTGAGTTCCGCTGGGTTGTCGGCGGTTCTGCCGAAGATATGCAGGAATCGTTTATGTGGTTAGGAATCGCGATTATTGCCGCCATATTCCTGGTGTATATGGTCATGGCCTCGCAGTTTGAATCACTCCTGGATCCCTTTATCATCATTTTTACGGTTCCACTGGCAATCATCGGAGCGATTTGGGGACTATTCTTAACCGGCACGACGCTGAGCGTCACGGCGCTGATCGGTATGGTGCTGCTGGTAGGAATTGTTGTAAATAATGGCATTGTTCTGGTTGATTACATCAATCAACTTCGCGACAAACACGGCTTTCATCTGTGGGTGGCCATTCTAACCGGTGGTAAACGCAGAATGCGGCCTATTTTGATGACGGCCTTAACAACCATTTTCGCAATGGTTCCGATTGCCCTAAAACTTGGATCAGGCGCCGAATTATGGGTTCCGATGGCGCGTGCCGTCATCGGCGGTTTGACCCTGGCAACGATCATCACATTGGTGCTCATTCCGATCATCTATCTGATATTCGAACAGCTATCATTAAAGCGGGCAATTAAAAAGTGCAAGTGCGAAATGCAGCCGATCGGTAAACCTGATGGATTTGATATTTCCCTGATTAAATAATCGATTTTCTTCATCGATAAAGAGGGTAGAGGTTCCAAACGAATTTCTACCCTTTTTATATTTAGAGAAGTTTTCCTATATTTAAGACGGCGGTTATGGAAAGATAATGAAATACTGTGATCTGTACTGTGAGTTCGCTCGCTTCCCCGATTATTTTGCGGATGGCTCATTATCATGTCGGACTTTCGCTGGGCTGTACTGTGAAATACTACAGCAAATTGTACCGAAAAATGGTAAATGTCTGGTCGAGATTGAAGTAAAAGACGACTCTGAGGATCAAGAGCAACAATCATAATCAGCTCGGCAACGGACTGTTTCTGACACTTGAAAATTATTTAAATCGGAGGTAAGACGATGAAAAGAATGCTTTGGCTATTTTCCTTAATAATGGTTGTCGGAATATTTGGGACGGCCAAAGCGCAGAGCAACAAGGCAAGCTATCAGAAAAAGTACCATGATCCGGCTCTAACCGAACTCGACGACATCAGGGAAAAGAATGCGGCTCTGAGGGATTCCATCACCACCGATATTCACAAGTTGAATGCTGCGGATAAGAAAAATACCGAAGATGAACGGCCTGTACTGCGTAGCAATGTTGACGTCGTCAAGAAACCTAAAGATATTGCAAGTTTCAAACCGCAATATCATTTTGAACCGGTAGCACAGTACCAATCGGGGATGTGCTGGTGTTTTAGCGCGACCTCCCTCATCGAGTCGGAAATTTACCGTCAAACGGGACAAGAAATAAAATTATCCGAACTTCATACGGTTTATTATGAGTATCTTGAAAAGGCGCGTCGATATATACAGCAACGGGGCTATTCGGAATTCGGCGAAGGTTCGGAATGCAACGCTGTTTTTCGGATCATAAAACAATACGGTGCCGTCCCGGCAGAAATCTATACCGGGTTAATTCAGGGCGACCGTCACGATCATACGGAGCTTTTCAATGAGATAGAATGTTATCTGCAATATCTCAACGAAAATAACATGTGGGATGAAGAATCTGCACTAGAAACGATTAAAGTTATTTTGAATAAATATATTGGTAAGCCACCGCGAAGATTTGATTATCAAGGGAATACATACTCCCCGGCATCTTTTTTTGAGGAAGTTGTAAAAATCAATCTCGATGACTTTGTCGATCTGATATCGACTATGAAAATTCCATTCTATTCAAAAGGAGAATTTGACGTTCCGGATAACTGGTGGCATGACGCCAGCTATCATAACGCTCCGCTGGACGAATGGTATGATGCTCTCAAGAACGCTATCAAAAACGGTTATACGCTGGCAATCGGTGGCGATGTGAGCGAACCTGGTTACAATGGATTTGAGGATGTGGCTTTTGTGCCGGATTTTGATATCCCTATCGATTATATCAATCAGGATTCGCGCGAGTATCGGGTTTATAATGGTTCGACGGAAGACGATCACGGCATTCACGTGGTCGGTTACACGAAATATGCCGGACACGACTGGTTCCTGATTAAAGACTCCGGAAGAGGTTCACGACACGGGGAATTCTACGGATATTATTTTTATCGTGGTGATTACGTTCGCTTGAAAATGCTGGGATTTACCGTTCATAAGGATGCCGTACAGGATATTCTCCGTAAATTTAATTGACGTCTTAGAGTGTTAAGGCTAGAAAAGAAAAGCACCCTGATCGATCAGGGTGCTTTTCTTTTATTCGAAATATTTTGTCTGATTAAAACGGAATAATCCTATTCTCGACGTGAAGTATAGGCCAGAATCGTAATCCATAGGAACGCTATGCCGCACCCGATTGCATAGTAACTTATATCGGAATAGGAAAAGGTATCACCGATGAGACTTCGCCCGACAAATGAACTCCTGATCCATTGCAGAATCGGGTAATGCAATTTTTGACTGAATTCGATGCCGACGGTGATCAGGAAAATGGTTCCTATGAGCTTATACGTTGACGTACGTGGGTAGAACAGAAAAAGGAACATACTCCAGAAAATTTCATAGAGTATGTCACCGGAGGAATGCAATACCCAGAATCTTGCCGGTCCGTGATAGAATTTGGATGCGATCCCGAGCGGTGCAATGATCAATATGGAAATCAAAGTTCTTTTCGTAAGTAAACTAATTCTCATCGACTGTACTTCCCTGGCTCGAAATCTCGGACAACATAAACACCATTGCAGAACGTAGACATTTTGAGACTATGGAAGATATTAGAGCGAGAGACCGGGCTCGAACCGGCGACAACCACGTTGGCAACGTGGAGCTCTACCAACTGAGCTACTCTCGCATTTCTAAAAAGCGGGAAGAATTTACATGCTTCACCGAATTAATGCAATAGATTTTGACATCCTGGAATTCATTATCTTTAATTTTTTTGAAGAGCGGCAAGCAGAGTAATTGAAGGTTGATATCAGGCATGAATTGCGTTAATTTCTAATCGTTTTTATGAAAAAAAAACAATCAACATATTGCATCATCATTCCTGCATATCAAGCAGTTGAAACCCTTCCGGTTTTATTGCAGATATTAAGGACTGAGTATCCCCAATTGCCTGTGATTGTAGTGAATGACGGCTCGACGGACGATACGAAAGATTTTGTAAACTCTCATGACGGTATCAGGAAAATCGAGCACAGCACGAATAGGGGAAAGGGAGCCGCGATTAAGTCCGGAGTTATTGCTGCACAGAACGCAGGCTTCACGTATGCGATATGTATCGATGCCGATCTCCAGCATCCGCCGGAAAAAATCGATGAGTTCATCAGAACCCAAAAACAGGTAGGCGCCGATATGGTGATAGGCAGACGGAATTTCGACTTTCGTTTCATGCCGTTCCACCGCATCCTATCGAATACGATCACCTCGCTACTGATTTCAATGAGAATAGGGAGAAGGGTGCACGATAGTCAATGTGGTTTCCGTTTAATAAATATTGGATCGCTCGATCCGGAACGGTTTTATGAAAACGGTTTCCAATTTGAGAGTGAATTCCTAATGAAGGTTGTTCCGGCGCTACCCAAGATAGCGGAAGTTCCCATTGAGACGATCTATCATCCATCGGGAACTAGCTCAATAAGCAATGCTAAGGACACACTGAAATTTATTAGCCTATTTTTTCGAAGTTACCTTTGGACCTGAAATTCAATCCATAATACCGGAGTATTGCATTGATAACTGAAATCCTAAGATTAATCGGAGTGACATTCTTGCCATTTCTGGAATTGAGAGCTTCAATACCTTATGGTATTCTAAATGCGGAATTCAATCTGCACTGGGCCTGGGTCTTTGTGGTCTGCGTTGTTGCTAATATCATTATCGGAATCTTAATTTTTCTGCTCCTGGATTGGATAATTAAAATTCTTACATTATTGCCGCCGATTAAACGGCTTTGGGACAGATATGTTGAAAACACCCGGCAGAAGATTCATCGCGCTGTTGAAAAATACGGAGAGTGGGCTGTCATCATTTTTATTGGCATACCATTACCCGGCTCGGGGGTCTATTCCGGAGCAGTGGCATCTTTGCTGATCGGATTGAATTTTAAGAAGTTTATCATTGCCGATGTCATTGGTGTGATTATTGCTGGAGTCATCGTCACAATCGTCTCTCTGACGGGCAGTGAACTATTTCAAATATTTATTAAAGGATTATAGGATAAAAATCCTTTGAATATCAGGTTCAGCAGGTATAAATTCCGATGCTTTTTGGGTATGATCTATTTCGGGGTGTAGCGCAGCCCGGTTAGCGCGCTTCGTTCGGGACGAAGAGGCCGGAGGTTCAAATCCTCTCACCCCGACTTTAAACTAAAAGTCGTCATTATATTTATTCTGCATTTCAATGGGTCCATGTATTTTCATAAACGTGCGAACCTGATAACAATTTACTTTTAAATGCTATAGATCATTTAGAGAGGAAATAAAAAAGTCCCGAATAATCGGGACTTTTTTGTACGCCCAGAGGGACTCGAACCCCCAACCTTCTGGTCCGTAGCCAGACGCTCTATCCAATTGAGCCATGGGCGCATTTCCAAATAGCGGCCTAATTTATGCTCATTTTAAAAGATTGACAATACAATTTTATTGCTAAATCCTATGAGAAAACATATTTTAATTTCATAGTGAAGATAGAATTTACAAAGAGGTAAACGCAATGCGGAAAAAATGCTGGTTAATTCTCGTTCTTCTCGTGATCATCATTTCAATGAAGACCTATGGCAGTACAATCACAGAAAGTGATGAATTCCGGCAAAATCTTGCTCTGCTCGAGTCATGGATCGAAAACCAGATAGAATATTTCGGAATTCCAGGATTATCGATTGCTCTGGTTTACGATCAGGAGATGGTCTATTCGAATGGTTTTGGGTACGCAGATTGTGAAAAAAAACAAATGGCTACCCCTGAGACCGTATACCGTATTGCTTCTATAACTAAAACGTTCACATCAACAGCCATTCTGCAGCTCCGGGATGCCGGCAAATTGAACCTTGATGATCCGATCCGGAAACACATCCCCTGGTTTGAAATTCGCAATCCTTTTCCGGAAGCACCTGAAATCACGATACGACAATTGCTTACTCATACCTCAGGATTGCCACCTGAGGCAGCTTTTCCGTACTGGACGGATCATATTTTCCCTACAATGGAACAGATAAAATCCTCACTTCCGAATCAAGAAATGCTCTATCCGGCAGAATCGAAATACAGTTATTCCAATCTGGGCATGGCTTTGTTAGGTGAGGTGGTCAGGACTGTGTCAGGAGTAGAATACGAGGATTATATCATCGAGCATATTCTAGAACCATTGGCAATGACCAATTCGAGTGTCAATCTCTCTACGAAACAGTTCAAAGTGCTGGCCAAGGGTTATGGACGTCGCCTACCTGATGGCACACGCAAAGAGATGCCGTTTACGGATTCCAAAGGATTAACCTCTGCAGCAAATATGTCTTCGACTGTGGTCGATCTGGCCAAATACATTTCTTTTCATCTTTCCGAAAATAATCTGGCAGGTGAGCCGTTATTGCTGGCGAGTACCTTAGATGAAATGCATCGGGTTCAATGGTTACGCCCTGACTGGATCAGTGGGTGGGGACTAGGTTTTAGTGTGAGAAAAAAAGGCGATCGTGTAGTCGTTGCTCATAGCGGCTGGGTAGGCGGGTATAAATCTCAGATTTCCTTTTGCACCGATGAAAAGTTTGGCGTCGTTGTTATGATTAATTGCGATGATGGCAGCCCATCTCTTTTTATTGACCGAGCCTATGATTTGATTGCCCCGATCGTCAAAGGAATTATGGCAAAAGATGAAGAACCGGTAGAATTTGATCCGTTGTGGAAAAACTATCTTGGGAGGTACGTCGATCCATGGAATTGGGAGTGTGAAGTTTTAGAAATTAGGGGTCAACTTGTTATTTATGATGAGGATTACCCTCCGGAAGAAAATCCGAAAAACGCTCTAACTCCACTAACTCCTGTTAAGGATAATGTCTTTAGAATGACTGATGAAAAGGGCTTTGGTGAACTTTGTATTTTCGAAATGGATAATAATGGAAAAGTCAATAGAATGAAACGGGGAGAGAACTACTTTTACCCCCGGCAATAGGCAAGCCTGTGGTTATATCATATCGCAATCGGAAAGGAGAATTGTACTATCTTCATGAAGCGATAACGCGGCATGGGAATGTACGTTATTACTTTGCTCGAAAAACGAAGGACAATCTAGCTAAATTCATACCTCTCGGTTATGAAATCTACGAAAGTCCAAGCGGTCAGGTCTATCTTAGGCGTTTATCCGAAGAGTCATTTCACAAAGATGAGATTTTTATAATCGAAAATTATCTGTCCAAGTGTATTGGTCCTGATAATTTTGTAATCAATGCCAGTCAAAATTGGATAGAGATCCTTCTCGCAAATAAAAATGTCGAAGAGCAGGAGGGATTGTTAACACTTACAATAAGTCCCGAAAACGCCCAAATGGATATGTTTAAATCTGACGAAAACTTTTCTCCGTTTATACGAATCGTAATTCGAAAAACCGGTATGAATCGACTGTTCGTGTTTGAGAAATTCTATAAGTATGAAATTGCAAATCGCTGGAAAATTATCGATGACAATATCGAACTCTTAGTATTGTTGAAGAAACATTGTCCTAAGTTAAAATCGTATTTTAAGAGTAATCCAAAGTTTAGTTAATCGGTAAATCGGATGATTCAGTATTATCGCTTCGGAGAAATGGTAATTGATGGTATGGCCTATCATAATGATCTTATCATTTTTCCTGACCATCTTATCAGTGACTGGCGAAGGCAGTCCGGTCATATCCTGCGATCACAAGATATACCTGATGTATTCGATCAAAAACCAGATATTTTAATTATCGGAACTGGCAGATTTGGACGCATGACTCTTTCCGATGAATTTTTTCGTAAGATAAAATCACTCTCGATTGAGTTGCATGCCACAAATACGATTGACGCAGTCGTCTTTTTTAACAGGTGCAATATTAATAATAAAATCGGCGCGTTTCATCTTACATGCTGATTACCTGTAACACATAATCGATGTAATGCAATGATAATCAGTTATATTCATCATATATATGAACTGTCAATTAATATTCGATTTGTTTCTTCTAAAGTAAATCAGAAAGGGTATACAGTGTGAAATTGACAATTCTCGGATCAGGCACATTTGTACCAATATCAGGTAGAAATAATCCCGGCTATCTCCTTGATATAGAGGGTAATACAATCTTAATTGACTGTGGTTCTGGTACATTGCGGCAATTATCTAAAGCCGATCGGTCTTTCTGGGAGATTAACAAAGTCTTCCTAAGCCATTTTCATATCGATCATACCGCAGATTTAATTCCTCTCTTATTCACAAGAAAATATTCGGCAAATCCGGAAAATCGAAAAGATATTTCTGAATTAGCGATTCATGCGCACCTCGATTTTGGCAAGATTTTAGAGAGTCTGGAAAATATTTACACTCAATGGATCCGGCATGATGAGCGACCGTATAAATTCAATTCATTTGAATTGGGTTACAATAAATTCAAAGATTTTTCTGTATTTGTTCTTAACGCAAAGCATAATCCAGAAAGTCTGCTTTTTCGATTTGAAGATAAAAAAGGTAAGCGATTTGTCTATACGGGAGATACCGGCTATTGCCAGGAACTGGTAGAAATCAGCAATAATACTGATCTATTGCTGTGTGAATGTTCATTACGAGACATTGACGAGATCGAGACGCATTTGACGCCTGGCAAAATATCGCGTCTTTTAGAGGAAATTACTGTTAAACAGGTAATTCTAACTCATATCTATCCGGAAAATGACGATGATGCGCTTTTGACCAGAATAGGAAGCTTTAAAGAGACAGAGATTCTGGTCGGTACTGACTTTCTAACGGTGGAAATCTAAAGGTTTCTAAGTAGGCATAAGATATATTATGTAAACAATTATAAAAGCAATTAGAAATCACGTGACTTAAGGTTAAACCTCTCTCATCTTCATGCTATTTCCTTACTTTATTACAAAACTGACTATCTTATTCTTTACGACAAACTGCTTCTTTATTTCCTGGCCTTCAAGAAAACGTTTCACATTATCAATCTCCATGGCTTTAGCGATGCAATCATCGTCATCGGCGTCTCTTTCGATTTCAAAAGTGCCTCTGACTTTACCATTTACCTGTACAGCAAACGTGATAATTTCATCTTTAAGAAGCGAATTGTCATATGTGGGCCATTGCACATAAGCGAGATTTTCTCGATGCCCCATCTTCTCCCAGATTTCTTCGGTTAAATGTGGAGCGAAAGGATTTACTAATTGCAGAAAGGGTTTCAGAACTGATAGAGGTTTAATTCCGAGTTTAAAAAGTTCGTTGATAAAAATCATTAACTGCGCAATAGCTGTATTGAATCGCAGGTTATCGAGATCGTTTGTGACTTTCTGAATCGTTTTGTGCAATAATACCAATAATGACGTATCCGGCTTAACATCCTGAATATCAGTATTTAATAAATTATCATCGTCGAAAAACAAATTCCAGGTACGGGTAAGAAACCGGTTGATGCCATCAATACTGGACGTGCTCCATGGCTTGGTACGTTCCAGTGGCCCCATGAACATTTCATACATCCGAAATGTATCAGCACCAAAACGGTTCAGGATTTCATCCGGATTGATGACATTTCCTCTTGATTTACTCATCTTTTCGCCATCTTCACCTAATATCATGCCTTGATTTATGAGTTTTATAAAGGGTTCCGGTGTGCTGACATACCCGAGATCAAACAAAACCTTATGCCAGAAGCGCGCATACAAAAGATGCAGAACAGCATGTTCAGCTCCGCCGATATATAAGTCCACCGGCATCCAGTATTTTTCTTTTTGTTGATCCCAGGCAGCCTCCTTAAGATCAGGATCGATATAGCGTAGATAGTACCAGCAAGAACCGGCCCACTGAGGCATCGTATTGGTCTCGTAGCGGCGCTTCTCCCCTGTTTCCGGATCTGTGTAGTCGATCCACTCTCTCAAATTTGCGAGGGGTGATTCGCCTGTACCGCTAGGCTCGTATTTTTCGACCTCAGGTAAGCGCAACGGAAGTTCTTTCTCACTCAGAGGAATCACTTCATCCTTTTCATTAAAATAAAGCGGAAACGGTTCACCCCAATAGCGTTGGCGTGAGAATACCCAGTCGCGGAGTTTGTACTGAATCGTAGGTTCCCCTACCCCCTTCTCTACAAGCCAATCGGCCATCTTTTTCTTGGCTTCGGGAACATTCAGTCCGTTTAAGAAACCGGAGTTCACTAAAATTCCGTCACCGGTCCAGGCTTCTTTGGCTGTATCACCACCGGCAATGACCTCGATGATATCAAGATTGAATTTTTTAGCGAATTCCCAGTCACGCTGATCATGACCGGGTACGGCCATGATTGCCCCAGTCCCATAAGTCATCAGCACATAATCGGAAGTCCATATGGGGATATGCTTTCCATTCGTGGGATTCAGTGCATAAAGGCCGGTAAAAACACCGCTTTTTTCTTTTGATAATTCCGTCCTATCCAAGTCACTTTTTCGAATCGTCTCCTGCGTGTAAGCATAAACAGCATTTTTGAAATCATCAGAAAGGAGTTGATTTAAAATTGTATGTTCGGGCGCCACTACCATATAGGTCGCTCCGAAAAGCGTATCCGGACGAGTTGTAAATACTTTTAATTCCTGATCGGTTCCGACAATGGGAAAAACAACATCGGCACCGATCGATCGACCAATCCAGTTACGTTGCATCTCTTTAATACTGTCTGGAAAATCGACCAGATTCAAGTCTTCCAGCAGACGATCGGCATAGGCGGTAATTTTGAGCATCCACTGGCGCATCGGCACTCGAATTACTGGATGTCCTCCTCGCTCCGATTTTCCGTCAATAACCTCTTCATTTGCAAGAACTGTTTTCATCTCCGGGCACCAGTTCACTGGTATTTTGGCTTCGTACGCTAATCCCTTTTTATAGAGTTGTAGAAAGATCCACTGCGTCCACTTATAGTATTTGGGATCAGTAGTATTGATCTCCCTGTCCCAATCATAAGAGAAACCGAATGATTTAATCTGGCGACGAAAGGTATTGATATTTTTTGCTGTGGTTTTTTTGGGGTGGGTTCCAGTTTGCAGGGCATAGTTTTCAGCCGGCAATCCGAAAGCATCCCAGCCCATCGGATGCAAAACGTTAAAACCTCTTTTGCGCTTATAGCGGGCAATGATATCCGTGGCAATATAGCCCTCCGGATGTCCCACATGAAGACCGGCTCCTGAAGGATACGGAAACATGTCCAAGATATAATATTTAGGTTTATCGGAGAAATCCTCGGCTTTAAAGGTTTTATTTTCTTCCCAGTATTTCTGCCATTTCTGTTCTATCGCTTTAAACGGGTACATGCATTTCCTGTTACTTAATTTCTTTATTAATTCGAATTATCAAGTTGTTATATTATAGCTCATCCGGCGAAATTTCCAAGCAAAAATTGTCCAGCATTTGGGATTTTAATTAGAACTCCGCCGACCATTTCTAGTAAAGAATACGAAATTTAATTGTCTGCGGAATTGACCGAATATCATCGATGACGCGTTCATCGTACTCTTTGTAGATATCGGTAATTACATAACCGATATCATCATTGGTTTTCAGATATTGACAGACAATGTTGATATTGTTATGCGCGAGCGCATGATTGATCTTCGCCATGATACCGGGAACATTTTGATGCAGATGTATCAAACGATGGGCATTCGACAGTTCCGGCAATTGCATATTCGGCAAATTCACACTGCTGATAGTACCCCCTGTATTAATAAAATTGATAATTTTCAAAGGCACAAATTCAGCAATATTCCGTTGAGCTTCTTCCGTGCTGCCGCCGATATGAGGTGTTAGTATGACATTGGGCAGATTTTGCAGCTCCGAGAAAAACTTCTCGGAGTTGTTGCGGGGTTCCTCGGGGAAAACATCCAGAGCCGCACCGCGGACATTACCCATATGGATATGCCTGACAAGTGCCTGAATATCAACGACAAATCCCCTGCTAAGATTCAGGAATATCACACCTTTTTTCATCATCCGAAATTGGGCGTCCGAAATGAGATTCTGATTTTCCTTTCTGCCATCGACATGGACGGTAACGATATCGACAATTCGTATCAATTCCACCATTGAACTACATTTCTTGGAGTTTCCGAGTGTCAATTTATCTACGATATCGTAATAATATACATCCATACCTAAGGCCTCGGCTAAGATCGAAAGTTGTGCGCCGATATTACCGTAACCAATGATCCCCAGTTTTTTTCCGCGAACTTCAAAATTATTTTCAGCGGTTTTAGCCCAGCGGCCTTCATGTAATTTGCGACTTTTATCGAATACTCCCCGAATCAACATAATGATCTCACATAATGCTAATTCGACGACGCTTCGAGTGTTACTAAACGGTGCATTAAAAACTGCAATACCTTTTTGGGTTGCAGCACTCATCTCAATCTGGTTGGTGCCGATGCAAAAGGCGCCGATTGCAAGAAGTTTGGGTGCATTATCCAGTACCCGGCGATCGATTTTCGTTTTGGATCGAATTCCCAAAATCGAAATATTTTCCATCCTCTCGATCAATTCTGCGGAATCCAAACTGGTTTTTTCAGCGTGGACAATATAGCCTTCCTCCTCGAACATTTTGTGAGCGAGCGGATCAATGTTCTCGAGTAATAAAACATGGATTGGCTGTTTTCTTATATCGGCGTTCATCATTTGCTGCTCCTACGTCACACTATTCAATACAATCAAAATCCAGGAAAAATGAATAAAATCATTTGCCTTCAATAAATTGAAAATATATAAAATAGATATATACAAACCAATATAAATTAATTACTTAGTTATTAAAGAACAGACAATATATAATGACCAATATATTCCACATTAATTCTATATATATTAAAGTGATAGGCCCATGTGATTGTCTATGATAAGAGCAACATCCTTATCCGTATCATCTACGATGGAACGAAATCTCTGCAACAAATATATTTTACTGAATGCTATGCGATCCTTTGTCGCCGAATCTATATCGGCAGGAATTTCATCTTCGTCCAATATTACGTATTCACCGCCTGGAAATACTAATATATCCAGAGCCAGATCCCGCCAGACGAATTTCTTCGGTGTAAGCTGAATGGTATCCGCAATATTAAAGTAATCGGCAATTTTTATCCCATCCGGCCTGTACCATTTGTAGAGCGTAAACGGTGCGGTTTCCCAATAAAAAGCATATGTGATTGTACGTATAGACAGTTGTAATGCATCAACCTGAAAGGGTTGATCGAGAACATATTTAAGTATGCCTTTCCCGGAGTGCAAATTTATCAATTCACAGCGGTATTTGCGTATTTTCCCATCCAGAGTTTTCTTAATCTCGATACATGTCCGCATTTCAGTCTGCTACTCTTAGGCAGCCATCAAATGTTCAATTAATATTTTTGAACCGATAATAACGAGTACGATTCCACCGACAATCTCAGCCCGTTTGCCGATGTAGCACCCCAGTTTTTTACCAATGATAATCCCGATCAATGACAAGGCAAAGGTAATGAGTCCGATAATGATGACAGGTTGTATGATCGTAATGTTGAGGAAGGCGAAGGTGACCCCGATTGCCAGGGCATCAATACTCGTCGCAACCGAGAGTACGAGCAGTGTGTATGCCTGGGTTGGATCGGTGATATTTTCACAGGCTGTCGAGCGAAGTGCTTCATAGATCATGCGAATCCCGATGAAAGTCAACAGACAGAAAGCCAGCCAGTGATCGATACTTTGGATATATCCATAGAGCGAGAGTCCCGCCAGCCATCCGATGATCGGCATTACGGCCTGAAACATTCCGAAAGAAACGGCGATTTTAAAGGCATTCTTTACTTTGGGGGCCTTGATGCTGATGCCGCAGGTAATCGAAACGGCGAAGGCATCCATTGCCAGTCCAAAGGCAATAAGAATAATGGCCACAATATTCATATCTCTAGATATTGCTTTCTAGAAGTTGCTGATCGTTTTCTTCGATTCGAGGTTCTTCGTCAATCTCCACGTTCGCAATCTTCTCAAACGACGTAGATATCTTCTTCGTGGTCGTATGGATGTCTTTGACATCCTTCTGTACGGTATCGATATGGATTGATAATTTGTCCCAGCGATCCCGATAACGACGGAAGTCTTCCGATAGTTTTATCAATTCCTGTTGAATGATATGGGCAAATTTCTTGCGTTCTATGTCATTCAGAACAATCTGAAGCGTATTCAATACAGCCATAAACGTGGTTGGCGATGTAATCCATACCCTTTTCCGCTGCGCATAGTTGACCAGATTTTCATGGTAGGCATACAATTCGGCAAAAACAGCTTCCGCGGGCAGGAACATGACCGCCTGGTTCGATGTTTCGCCGGGAATGATATACTTGGCTGCGATATCATCGATATGCTTTCTGACATCGGTATCGAACAGTTTCGAAGCCTGTGCCCTTTCTATTTCAGAGAGGGTTCGATCCATCATTTTACGATAGTTTTCAAGCGGAAATTTGGAATCGATGGCCACGTCCCCGGTTGGATCGGGTGCGAACAGTATTGCGTCGGCGATGCTGCCGTTGCTTAATTTATGCTGCGTTTGGAATACCTTTTCATTTCTCTCGCCGAAAACCGAAAACAAAATCTGATTCAACTGTACTTCCCCAAAGACTCCCCTGCTCTTTTTATCCGTCAGAATATCCTGAAGAGAGACGACATTGATCGAAAGACTTTCGATTTTTTTCTGGGCTTCATCAATTTTGGCGAGACGCTGGATCACATCGTTAAAGGTTTCATTAGTTTTCTTAAACCCCTCGGAAAGATTTTGCTGAACCTTTTGGTTGATATGTTCGAGTTTGTTCTCGACGGTGCGATTAAGTTTTTCGAAATCATCGTTCAAGTCTTTTTTGAATAAATCCTTAAAATTGTTGAAATCCTGAGAGAGATTTTTACTGCTCTCTGCGATGGCTTTCGTCAAATCCGTCTGGAAATTTCCGAATTTTTGCACCAGATCCTGATTTTTTTCAAGAATGGTTTCCGTGAAAGTCGAGAAGCGTCGCTGGATAATATCGGCTATCCGCGCGTTGATCAATTCAGGATAATCTTCCAGTTTGGCTTTAATAGTCGTTTCAAAGGTCAGGATTTTATCGCGCAATCCCTGGATATCCTTATCCGAACGCCCACTACTCTTACGAAGAATAAAAATGAGAATTAAGATTTCGAGAGCAATCGCTATCGCCATGCCAACTATCATGATGGGGCTACTCATATCTGTCTGCCTTTATGGTTTATATTTAGTCTAAACATTTTAAAAATATCATCGTCATAAATTTAGCGATTTTTTTCTATCCGCATAAATACCGCCATCAGTCTGACGGTAGCGTAAATTTCGTATTTTCGTCGATCCAATTCATGTAATCGGGATTACCCTCGCTAATCGGAAAAACCAGGATTTCGGGTACCTTATAAGAATGCTCCTGTTTTATTAAATCCTCAATTTTGCCATAGAGTTCATGCCGGGTTTTAATCAGACACTGCCATTCGGTATCCTGTTCGATTTTGCCCTCCCAACTATAAATACTGGTAATCGGTCCCAGAATCTGTACACAAGCGGCCATGCGTTTTTCAATAAGTAATTTCGCCAAGCTTTCCAAATCATGTTTTTGATTTGAGGTCGTGACGACCAGGATGTAAGTTGATTCAATCATACAATTATCCTTGCTTAACTTTGCCATGGATTAAGGTAGAGATACACGTAGATCGTTGTTATATATAGATATGCCAAAATCATTTGCGATGCTCAAGCAAGGCTACAATTCCGTCCATCGTGGTCACGACAACCCTGTCTTTTGAAAGCGGAACTACTGTGTTGATCAGGCCGACATCGATACGATGCTTCCAGAGTACGACACCTGTTTCTGCGCTCAAAGCAAAAATAAAACCATCGTTGGTTCCAAAGAACACAACACCGTCCTCTTCAACGGGCATGGATGGGTCGATATCATAACCGTATTCAGCCGATACTTTCCAGACGATCTGGGGGATTTCGAGATCGGCAGCTAGCGCGATTACGGAATCCTGCATGCAGCGGGCATAAACCCGGCTCCCGTCTTCGGATATTCCAATGGTTTCACGGACCATATGGTCGTTCGTACGCCAGACCGATTTACCGGTTTCCAGGTCAATACATGACAGAAATCGATCCGGGGCAACGACATAGACATATTTCATTGTTGCAACCGGCCAGCAAGCGGCCGGCGAGTAAAGAACTCCGGGGCGGCCATCCGCCCATTTCCAATTCAATACTCCGGTCTTTTTGTCAAGACTGTACAGGTTGCCGTCCCAGGCACCAAAAATAACCGCCCTGGGTGTGATTAGCGGTCGGGTTTCCACAAAACCCGTAACTCCTCTAAATTCCCAGATCAGGCTTCCCGTTTTTAAAGACAGTGCCCTGAATATTCCGTCACTGCTACCAATATATACGATTTTGTCCTTTATGGCTGGACATGCTACGATGGCTGCACCGGTATGGAATTTCCAGAGAAGAAATCCGTTTTTATCATTTAGACAATAAATATTGGAATCAACCGATCCGAAGACGATGCTTCCGTTTGTAGCGACAGGCGTCGAAAAAACAGCTGCCCCTGCCCAGTATTTCCACAAAGATTTACCGTCTTTGCAGGAAAACGCTTGAATGTTTCCCCCGCTGTTTGCTGTAAAAACACGATTTTTATGCACAGCCGGTGACGCAGTAATGGCATAATTGGTGTTCACTCTCCAGATCTCACGAACTTGTGAGTATTGCTGATTTACTGAGAAATCGAGTCTTTCATAAACGGCCGACTCAACGGAATATACCCTGGTTTTCATTGCAGCAGCGAACCAGTTCGGCAGCGTTTCTTTACCGGTAATGCGCTCAAAAAAACGGATGCTGTCAGCAGCGATTTCGGCAATCGTATACCCTCCCTGCTCGGCGCCCGCCCGTAAGTTAGAGCGTCCCATAACACCGGTAATGTCCTCATAATTAAAAACTCTATTATTATGACCGTGACCGTGTAAAATGGCCTGGGTGTTGTACCGTTTAATAAAATCCAAAAGACGAAACCAGTTGCTTACCGAGGAGTCGATTCCGTAATGTGTTACGAAAAAGATCGGCTGATCGGGATCTTCCAAATTAACCAGAACCGAATCCACCCAACGTAAATCTTCCGGTGGGATATATCCCGCGCCCATTTTCATCAGCGGTCCTTGGTGAATACCAATAAAACGAATCCCTTTGTGCTCAAAATTAAACTTATCCGATCCCCATAATTTTTTAAATTTCGTATGTCCGGACGCACTCCATTTGGTGTCATGATTACCAGGAATGATGTAGTATGGAATTTCGAGTCTATCCAGGATCATCTTGGCTGTATCCAAGTTGCCATCGATATCCAATTCAGAGATGTCGCCAGAAAGAATCACAAAATCGATGTCATCCATATTATTGATATCATCCACAGAGGCCCTGAGATCGTCGGCACCGGTGGTCGAACCGACATGCGTGTCTGTTAGCCAGGCGAAGCGAAAATTGTTGCCAGCAGCCCATGAGCCTGAAATAAACGTAATCAGCAGAATGATAAGGATGAGTCGTTTGTTCACAGTCTTTTAATCTCCCGGTGATCTTCACAAAGTTAGGAGTAACTTAAAACGCATGGCGAAGACATCAAAGAATAAGATGACGCGAAATGCCTAACGGGATAAATAGCCATTATCTTTCAGACTTTGTAAAACGTAAACTATGTACATGATTGCGGAGAGACGGGGATTTGAACCCCGGGTACCCGTTAGAGTACACACGCTTTCCAAGCGTGCTCCATAAGCCACTCGGACACCTCTCCAAAAAGCTGTCTATTTTAATTCTATTCGATAGAATTTTCAAGGAAAAAGCGAGCGACGCTTCATGTTTGATTCCTGGTAAGAATATCGTATAATATTATAGCATGAACGCGTTAACGAACGGATAGAATATGACAGAACAACCTGTTTTAACAACGAAACGCCTGGAACTGCGACCTTTCAAATTGGCTGATTCGGAAGATGTTCGGAAATTGGCCGGGGATTGGAATATCGCCGATACAACTATCAATCTGCCTCACCCCTATTCAATCAGCGATGCGCAAACCTGGATTGCTACCCATGCAGAGCTTTATGCAAAAAAAGAAAACGCGAACTACGCGGTTGCGGAGAGGACGTCCCAAAGACTTCTCGGAGCAATCGGACTAACGATAAACATTAAATTTTGCGGTTCATCGTCATAATGCGTACCAACTTGAAGCATGAAGGGCATAGATTTTCAGT
>CAZPRY010000033.1:0-43691 GCA_964589175.1 uncultured bacterium | reverse complement strand
AAAACAACGAACTCGATCCGGCCTGCAGGGTCGTCATCGCGTTGCCCAGCGCGCCGCCGCGGGCGTCCGTCGCCACACTCAGAAACTGGAAACCCGTCTGCGCCAACTTCTTCTGCCCAAAAAGCGGCAGAGTCAACAGTACGCAAAGCAGAAATATAAATCTTGGACTAATTAACTTTTTCATATTCTTCTATCCTCCAATCGCAGACAGTCATAAGAATTACTCATTAACGATTGTCATGTTGAGAGTCGCATTTTTCGTGGATTCGGTAACTGTTATCTGCAAGAGGTAATCTTTATTTTCGACGGTAAATACGCAACGCGTCTTGACCACCGGCTGCGGTGTCTGGTTTTCCAGTACGTAAAATCCCGATGATAACTCCAGCGGCATTGTATCGTCGATCGGACTCAGGACTGTACCATCCGCTGCGATCAATTTTAGATTCACGAAATCATTTACATAAATAACCGTATTCCCGCCGTGGTTTGAGTTGTAGACGGTATAGTTTTCTTTGATATTTTTACCGAGTTTCACCTGATAAAGCGAATCGATAGCCTCGGCAACATAGCGTACTGTCGTAACCGCAATCGAATCCTTCAAATAACTAATGACATTTGTTACTGCAGAATTGGAAATGCTATCCAAAACATTACTCGTCGTCGTGATGTAATATTTACCGGTAGTATCCTGGAGGGCTACGGTTTCCAGATTGGCAAAGATTGTATCAGCCAACATGATGGCAGCTGCCTGCTCATCCGTCATTCCCAATTGAAAAGTCTCGTCTTCATAATCCCCGCAGTTCAGGGCAAAAAATACAATGCCGAGTGATAGAATTGCGATTCCTAAATTTTTCATACGATTTTGATACATGTTTATCTCCTCACGTTAAAAAATTCACTTTTTATGATCCGTTTTATCGGATGACAATTAACTTTTTCACGATACTCTCGCCCTCGGGAGTCTCAAAATGGACGATATACAATCCGCTGACGACTACCTGGCGTGAGGAAGTAATGGATCTCCATTCCTCATCACCGCTGCCGTCATTATGATTAATGGTTTCAACCAGATCGCCGCGTTCGGTAAAGATACGTATGATACATTCGGGCGGTAGATTATAGAACATTAACCGGTCTTTATTGGCGGTACCGAATTGGTAGTCTTTGGCATTGATGTTATAGGGATTCGGTACGATACGGATGTCGGCCAGTTTATTACCCGGCATGCGCCGCAGGTAGGCCGGTTCGGTTGTGCGCGGCCAGAACAAGCTGCTTTCCAGCGAAAATCCGGGTTCGGTTATGCTCACCGTACCGTCATCATAACTGGTGACGTAATAGTAATAGTCGAAACCCCGGCGAGCCGTTTTATCCTCATAACGATTGACAACCGAATTACTGGTACCCTGCCCGCATTCGTAGATCATCTCGAACGAAGTATCCGGTTTATCCAAAGAACGATAGACGCGGTACCCCGCGAAATTGTCGTAAGATTCCGGTTCGTTGGTCCACTCCAGCGTAATCCGATCACCGCCCGACGTTACCGAAAAAGTACCCGGCGGAGGTGGGGGCGGATCGACGACCAGACCGTTCTCCCAGATCTGTTTGGCGATCCCGAAATTACGCATCAAAGTATCGACGCCGGTGAAAACCCAGGTGTCTTTGAATTCATCGCGATCGGTGGTCGTGCTGCCATCCGGAAGAACGTAGGGCGTGACCTGATCGTACCACTGCCGGCCGACGCTCTTGCGTTTTTCCCAGGAGATGCCGCCGACGGTTTCCGCCATGACGATATGAATACTGTCGCCCGGTGCGAGTGTGTAGGGACCGTAGCCCATGCCCTGCGAGACGCCGCCGCCGCCGGCCAGCGGCAATTCATCGGCATTGCCATCGCCGACTGCATCGGCATGCGTGACCTCCGGTATGCCGGACGCCATGACCAGGTATTCCTGGGTCATACGACCCGCATTGAATTGTTCGTTCGGCTGCGTAATGCCATCGTCCGACCAAAAATAGGGCAGATTTGCCGGTTGATTGGAATCATCCGTGCGGTCACTGGCACTTTTATCGACGTGGATCGCCACAACACCCGGAAATTGGGGACCGCCCAGAAAACCGTCCGCTTTCAGGGTGCCGCCGCCCAGGTTGGGTCCGCCGATGTTATCGCCTTCGTACTTCGAATGCAAGCCCTGCCAGGCATAGGTTGCGCGAATCTGATCGCCGTAGGCCGGGTGCAGCGCCTGGTTCATCGTGGCATGCCCCCAGGTAACCTGCTGAGGTGCGTAGTAATAACCGTAGGCCCCAAGATGCTTGGAGGGCGCCCAGCGGTATTGGAAAAAGAAGATCACATCCTGCAGCGTTTGAGTGTGGCGGTCGCCGGCCTGATTGTAAATGCCGGTATTTTTAAATACAAAATCATAGATAAAGAAATCGTCGCAATACGCTTGGCTGTAGGCATAGATCCGGCGCGTCAGGGTAACGCCCAGGGAAGTATTGACGACATTGTAAAGCATCCGGTCGGCAGCCAAATTTTCGTCGATTTCATCGACAACATCCCGGTAAACCGTTAGGGAGGCCAAGGCCCCGTCAACGACGACGGTCGGATGATTGAATTTACCGACCAGTTTGAATTCCTGCGGCATGAATTCAGAGGTTTCATCCAGAACCCGGGGACCACAGTGGACGACTTTGTGATCGAAAGTCTTTTGAGCTACCGGATCGTTGTAATTCCGAGCACCAATCCAGAGCGCTTTGGCAGCCTGCATATCTTCATATTCATACAGGGCCGGCCACTGGAAACCGTCCTGCTGATCCGCGGTCAAATGCGTGCGTCCGACTTCCTGCTCGCAGCCGGCGCTGGAAAACCAGTTGTGCAGCATACCGATCGTGATCCATTTGGACTCATCCGCCAGCAGGGGATTCATAGCCATAAAAATCAGCAACAGACAAACTGCGGCCAATTTCAAAGCAACGTATTCCTTCCGTAATATTTTGCTCATGATCATTCCTCTATTTTTTATTATCGAAGGTCGAACGAGAGTGTCAGACCGACGTAGATATCTCTTGTATCCAGAAATGTAAGGAAGGTCTGGTTCGGCATATCGATATAGGCCCGGTCATCCATAATCCGGTCAAGGCGACTCTGCTCTACAACAGCCCAGGCACCGTTCGAATACTGAACGTACTCTTTTGTGGCCCCGCTGTAATAAATCACCGCTTCTTTCGGACTTGACAAGGACTGATAGTTCGTTACCGCTTCCATCGGCTGAAAGGCAACGCCCTGTTTCCGACGGTCGCCCGGCCGATCATTGCCGGGAATGTTGTTGTAGCCCAAATTATCGGTGATCTTTTCCGGGAGATGCAGCGAGTACATATAGTCGTTGTAATCATAGGAATCGACATAGGCGTTGTCTGACCAGTATTTCTGATTCAGCAGATTGTTGACATCCACGAAAAACTTGAGGTTGACTTTTCCCATACGGAATAATTTGGAAACCTTGAGGTCTACGTTCGAGTAGTCGCGATACTGGACGTTGTACTCGATACCGGGAATATTCTGCGGATTCCAGGTCGACCAGAACCCGGCCGTCCACTGTACGATGAAGTTGAGATGCCAGCCGCCCAACAGATTCTGCCCTGCAATTTGCGGCCCGAATGCGGCCGGTGTGTGAAAATCGAGATTCGATTTCAGGCGGGGCCGGGGAACCGGCCTGGACTGGTAGGGATTCTGGCGCAGATACTCGCGCTGCTCAGCCGGGTTTTCGTAATGTTGCGAAACGCCGAAGTACCCGGTGGTGCCCACGCGATACTCGTAATTGATCATACCGGTCAACCATTGGCCGTACATTTTCGTCAATTCGACCTCGAAGCCGCGGATATCCCGGTAGTAGTCCGAGGCGAGTTTGTAGTAGTTGACTTTACCGTCAATGCTGATATAACGGACCCAGTTCTCTTCGTTGCTGATATCCTTATAATAGGCCGATAAATGCATCAGGTACATATTGAAGAGCGCGTGCTCGTAGCCCAGCTCATACGATACCGTGCGGGCGAGGACCATACTGGGATCGCCGATATAATCCACCTGGTTGATCGCTGAACGCTGAATCCGGTACTGCCGCTCCGAAACCGGCATCTGACGATAGTGGCCATAGTTGAAATACAATTTGGAATTAACTGTAATCGGGTGCGAGATCCCGAGTCGCGGGCTCAGGTAAAATTGCGGCTCCACCTTCCTGGTCTTGTACGCATCCTCATCTTCGAGGCTGTAACCGGCTCCCAAAAAGGAACGCTCAAAGGAGGTGATATCGTACCATTTGCCGTTCGAATTGACGTATTCAGGTACCAATCCCAGTGTCGTAATAAAGCCTTCGTACTCAATCTTATCTTCAAGATAGCCCGTCAATCGGAAGGGTTTGCGCTTGAAGGAAGTCCAGGTGTTGCCTTCCGGGAGGAATTCATTCACCATTCCGAATTCCATCGCGTAGTCATCCACGATGAATTCGAGTCCCGTCCGGAACAGGTGCCGGTAACTCAACTGGCTGGTATAATCGAATTTCGCCGTCCAGGTCGTAAATTCACTGCGATCCCGGGACGTGCTGACGGCGCCGCCCATAGCGATACCGCCATCCACCGAAGAGACGTTGGCAGGCCAGAATCCAAGCGGGGCCTCATCTACAAAATATCCGGGAAACAGTTCATAGGTTTTGGTAGTGTCGCGCAAACCCATCGGCGCTGTGTGGTAGGTTTTGCCGTCGCGTTTGATCTGGACCTTGTAGAAGGTCCCCGGATTCACCACCTTACTCAGATTCAGAGACATCGTATTGTAAAAACTGGCGGACTGCGACCAGTAAATATCGGTATAGATTCTCCAGGGTACCGTAAAACCTGAACGATCCAGCTGGCCGGCCAAATCCCAGGCGTTCCCCATTATACCCGTTCCACCGGACCGGGAAAGGGTGGTAGCCTTCTGCTCGCCGTAGATTCCTAAAAAGGTAAGTTTTAACGACGGGGAAAGATCGGAAGTGACCTTCAGCATCGTGCTCTGATCACTGACGCCGTCCCTTGAGAGCGGGAACATGTACTGATTCTGAAGATTGCGATGCGAGATATAAAAACGCAAATCGCCGAGCTGACTGCTCAAAAACGGAACTGGACCGCCAAATCCTAAATCAACTGTACGGTCCGGAAGCTCGACATTACCCTTTTTACGGTACTGCCAGGTCATAAGTCTCTGGGCAGCTGCCGGCGTCAGGTCATTTGTGGGATCGTCATCTTGAAGAGTCTGGCGGGATACTTCATTCCAGCCGCCGGCGAACTCACGGTTCTGCCGCATTGTATAGGCATCCCAGGCGCCGTTATTCGTCCCGGTCCAGCACACCGCATCATCCAGATAGGAGCGCAGCCAGTAGGAGTTGGCGCCAAAGGGCGAATCCCCGAAATATTGCTTGGCCGGCGGACTGTAGCGAACTGTCATCGTTCCGCTGTAGGATTCCTTGCCACCCTCTTTGGTGACCACATTGACGACACCCGAGCGGACATTGCTGTATTCGGCGCCGAACCCGCCGGTCCGCACCGATACCTCCTGCATGGCGCTCAACGGCAGGCTCGATATCGGCGTGTTGTTACGTTCATCGCGCAACACAATACCGTCAACCATGAACATGGTCTCATCCGAATTGCCGCCGCGGATCGAGAGATCCGAAGTAATACCGGCTTTTAAACCGAGTACGCCGCCGATATCCGATACGGGGAGAGTCTCAATTTCTTCCGCAGTGACACTTTTCTGGCTGGCTGCAAGATCCTGCTTGATCACTTTGCGCTGGGCAACAACCACCACCGTCTCACCCTCGAGTACCTGAGTTTTCATCTGCACGTCAATCGTGGTCGTCAGATCGATCTCAACCCGGACTTCTTTTACAATGTACGGGGCATACCCGATCATGGAGACATTAATATCGTAACTTCCCGGGATGATGTTCAGGATGCTGTAGTAACCATTCATATCGGTTGCCGCGCCGATCATCGTCCCCTGTAAGATAACATTCGCACCTGCCAAAGGAGAATCGGTTTCCACATCTGTAACTCTACCGGCCAGTTTTCCGGTAGTCGCGGCTTGCATAATCGTAAGCATAAAGAAAACAACACATACAGATAGATACAAATATTTCTTCATATTACAGTTTCTCCTTTTGTATTGTTATAAAACCTATCCAAAAAATAGGAGACTTGATTCAATCTAACCCAAGGCTCGAAATCACGACAAATTATATCCCGCAACCGATTTGGTCTTTTATTTACTTGCATGTCAGATAATTAAAGTACGCTTCCTGTGAAAAACGCCGCCCAAATGTACTCGTTGAATTTATAACGCACTCTCTTTCATGTCAAGTTCTATCTAAGATAAAAGACGATATTATTTAAGACTGAGATACTGTAAATATTAATAAAATTACCCTCGTTAAAACCTTTCAAATCTATGAAAATAGGCAAAATTATCTGTTTTGGATTCATTTATCAAATACTGTAAATTTGCGACGTTATTCCACATCTCGAGCACTACGTTAACGCAACAGAGAATGTTCTTTGAAGTAATTTCCGCGAATCCCGGAGATGCTCATTTAGATGCGACCGGTAAATTTTTCATTGCAAATTTTTAATTAATGGATTCGATTCACGCCGTTAGAAGAATAGAGAAAGGCAGCAATACAATAATGAAATTAAATTATTTGTACGTCATTTTCGCTTTTGCATTAATTCCAAGTTCCTGTGCTCATCGCTATCAATTCGACTTCGCAAACTCCTGGAGCTGGGAGCAACTCGAGCAGGCTGCCCCGACGGAGGAATGCCGGGAAAATATTCATCAAATCCAGAAAAATATCACCCTTAACGATGCTCAATTCCTTTTCAAACAGTTAACGGCCTTGCCTAAACCGGTCGAAATACGCCGATTGGCCGAGATCGAAGCCTTACAGGAGCAGTGGGGCGGCGGCTTCTACGGCTACGTTCGCGCCTATTTCCAGGATCTGGACCAGATCCCGATTCCAAACGACTTCGTTAGTTTGGTTGAATGCGCCCTGTATCTAAGCAAAGCCAAATCGGAGATCAAACGCGTCGTTACCCGCACCGATCTTCGTTACCAGGTAAACTTCCTCAAGGAGGGATTTCCCACTGATTTACGCCCGCCGAACAGTCGTTCGATGCGCCTGAATATTAATACCACAAGTTTCCGGGATGTTCTCGATTTATTCGAAAAGAAGAAAGTCTCGCTGAAAGATGCTCAGAAAATTGCCGAGGACGAGACTTTTCAACAAATGCTGCGCAGTCGCAAAGAGATTGGCCAGATTCCCGAACCGTTACCCGATACCGAGAACCTGGCTCAATTTGTTTATAACGCGGCCAGCCGGGAGCCGATCCATATGCTTTGGAAATGGATCAATCCCTGGAATTACTTCTGCTTTGCCGATGTTTTTATGAAACAGGCCAACTATCGCAAACTCCTCACCGAGATTGAAGCCAACCGGGATTCTCTTGAAGCACTCATTCTGGGTCGTATCACCCAATATATCCCCGATACAATCCGGTTCGAAGAACAGATCGATTTTGCCGTGAACTGGGGCGTACGCAGCTGGTCCACCGAAAGCAGAATCGGATCGAATCTGGCCCATGTTAAGAACGACTATGCCACGATTGCACGGACGATGCGGCGCGAGGTCTTTCAGCGCCTGCAACCATCGATCTGCCTTGTCGATCCCTCCCGTGCTCACAAACGGCCGGGGACCGATGACGATCTTGTTTTCTGGAATTTTAAAAATGAAAACGACCGCCAGTTTTATAAGACACTTTCCTATATCCTGCTGGATGCAAGTGCGATGTATGTCGGGGGTAAAGAACCAGGCTGGCTGGCCATGGACGGCGCCAAAGACGGACGCGACCTTCTCGATCAGATCTATGTCGGAATCTATCATTATAATGACCCTAATATCGTTAAGGATGGCCTGGATCAGGGATTTACGGTCAACGGGCCCTTCTACGGCCTGGGATATGAGATGATCGAAACCCTGGTTAAGGAATACGGTAAAGCGGTTGTCGGCGATTTACTGGCCAACGGAAGTGTCTACTTCTTTAAAAAATACGCCGATCTGGAAAAGACGTTTCCCAAAAACGTGATTCACCTCCTGACAGATGATATCATGAAAAAAATCGATGAACTCGCCGTTGAAATGGGGATTTGATCCGCTGTAGCACCCGCCGGCCGGGGCGGCTCCGCACCCGAATGGCAGAATCACTTGAGAATAAAGCAAGTTATAAAAAAACCCCACTCGTTTCCGGATGGGGTTTTTGATTTTTAGCGCGCGGCCTAAACCGGTTTTTTACAGATCGAAGCGCAGGGTGCAATTCTGGGTCTCGTCGAAAACCCCAAACGGGATATAGGAATAATCGAATTGAATCCCCGAGATGTGGATCCCGAACCCGAAGCTGCTCGTCCTCTCATCGCGGTTGCCCATATATCCGTAGCGCAGGCTGAGCAGGTTTTTGTAGCTGTACTCCATACCGATGTTCAGGTATTCCGGGTAGGAGCGGGGATGCACCGCGTCCAGTGCGAAACTCAGGACATGCATCTCCGGCACAGCCGGCAGCATGTCCAGCAAATTCATCGAGACACCCATGCAGAAAGTCAAGGGCAGTTGAAAACTCTCCGTTTCATACTGAATTTCATTGGAGAAATTGCGGACTGACATGCCGAAAGCCAGGCTCTTCCAGCCGGTTTTAAAGAGTGTCCCGAAATCGAAAGCAGCTGCAAATTGTTTGTATTTCCGCACGGAGAGACTGTCGTTCGCGTCGCCCAGCTGAACCGCGCTATAACCCAGCTGCTGACCGACAGATTTCAACTGAGCGCCGACGGAAAACTTGGCCGACAGGGCTTTGGCATACCCGACTCCGACCATGATGGCGGAAGGATTAAATGTCTCCGTTTTGATGTAGCCCTTGTCATTCGCCCAGGGTAAGGCCCCCTGCATCTCGCCGTAATCCACATAGTGCCAGCTGAACCCGAAAGTGCCGTACTTATGGTTCGCCGGCGAGAACGCTAAACTGGCGCTGTAGTGATTGATGTCGGCGATCCAGCGATTATAATTGATCGCCACGTCCACAGAAGTGGGCATAAACGCCATGACGGCCGGATTGTGGAAAAGAGCCCCGGATCCGTTGGCTACCGTCGTCATCGCGCCGGCCATCGCGGCCGCCCGCGCATCGGTTTCCACACTCAGAAACTGAAACCCGGTCTGGGCCAGTTTCTTGTATTCAGCGGCCTGCGCCCGGGCAGCGAAACTCATCGCGATCAAGAAACAAGCAATATATCGAATCGATCTCATTTCTTATTATTCCTCCAGAAAACGGTTATTCTTGCACGATCGCCAAATCGAATGTCCGGTAGCGGGTCTGATCGGTGGCGATGATTTTAAACAGGTAGCTCACGTTCCCTTCAACTTCATAGCAGTAGCGCGCCTTGATCAGCGGAGTGACATCGTTCAGCGTAACCTTATAGTAACCCGTAATGGTTTTATAGGGCATCGTGTCATCCATGAGGGCGAGTGTATCTCCGCTCGCGCCGACCAAGTGCATTTTGATAAAATCCTTAAAGAAAAAGTACACATCTCCGGCGGCCTTGGATCGAAACACCAGATAGGTATCATAGGAATCCCGGGTGACTACCAGCCGGAAAACGGAGTCCGATCCGGCGACAGTTTTAGCGATCCCAAGCAGCGAATCGATCAATTCCTCAGTTGAGCGGATATTAATCAGCGAGTCCTCAAAAACCGTCGTGCTTAGATCGCGTACCAGGTTGTTCTCAAATATGTTTACGGCCGCCTGATCGGCGGGATCGAGATTGATCGTTTCGGATTTAAAATCATCACAGCCGGCAATAAAGGCCAGGATGAAGAAAAAAACCAGCAGATAATTCATCTGTTTTCTGATCATTTTTATATACTCCCACATAGCATCATCAAATTCAGGTTATCGTATGATCACGAACTTCAGAATCGCCTTCTCGCCTTCCGGCGTCACAAATGTGGCGATGTACACCCCGCTAACGACGATCTGGCGCGAAGAGGTCAATAGATTCCAGGAATCATCGCCACTCCCGCGATGTTCTTTTTCATATACCAGATCTCCACGTTCCGTAAAGATTTTAATCGTGCATGCTTCCGGCAGGTTGAAAAACATGATCTTGTTCGGCTCGTTGGCAAAGGTCAGCGCACGGTTACGGATATTGTACGGATTCGGTACGATAATGATATCGTCCAGCGTATCCGCCGGTGGTTTGAGCAGCGAGGCCGCCTTGTTGGTTCGGGTATAAAAGGGACTGCTGTGCAGCGGAATTCCCCGTTCGATCGTATTTGTCGTGCCGTTGTCATAGGAAACGATATAGTAGTAATAACTTTCGCCGCGCACCGCCGTGTAGTCAAGAAATTCATTGGCAAGGTTATTATCCGACCGGTTCAGATCGGCGATCATGTAGTAAGTCGAATCGTTCATCGAACCGAGCGCACGGTAGACTTTATAGCCTTCGAAATTGGGATTCGATTCCGCGTTGGCCTCCCAATTTAATTGAATATAGTTACCGGCCGAAACGACTTCGAATTTCGAGGGCGGATCGGGAGGTGTCGCGGCTCCCAGATCCAGGGAGTTATTAAAGAGATCCTTGGCCTGTTTGAATGTCTTGATAATCGAATCCCGGCCCGTATAGACCCAGAGATTCTTGTACTCGTTGGCTTCCTCTTCATTACTGATTTTACCGCTGCTACCGTCGGGAAAGACCACATCCACATTCTCGCCTTGAATGGCGGCCCGGAACCAGTCGTTGCCGATTTTACGGCGCAGATCGTTCTGCCGGTCGTTCGGATTCTGCGGCTCAACGTTATGATCGCGCGCCAGGCCGGCAACACCTTCGGCCATCACAATCCGGACCTTTTCGCCGGGCTGCATGGTATACGGCCCGAAAGCGATCGCCTGTGAATAGCCGCCGTCTTTACTGAATTTGTCCGGATAGCCATAGCCGACCTGCTCCGCCTGGCTGCCGGCCGTCGGGTGGCCGTACGAACAGAATTGCTCGTATTCAACCGTCATGCGGGTGGCATCGAATTGGCTGTTGTCTTTTGTCTCGGGCGCATTGGATTCGATGAAATTGGTGGTCGACGGCTGGTATCTGTCATCGCTGGTATCATCAGGGGATTTGTCGGCGTGCAATGCTACCACGCCGGTAAACTGGTAGGCTCCCAGACGGCCATCGGCCATATAGCCGGTCACATTCGGCGAACCGATATTATCGTATTCGGTGGTCGAGTGACGTCCGTGCCAAGTGTAGAAAGCCCGCATAATGTCGCCGCTGTTATCAAATTCATCCTTGCCAACGTTCGCCATATCGGGGAAATCCGATACCATTTTCGGATTGTCGGGAGTCTCGCCGATAACGTCGTTCATGGTATTGATACCCCAGCGCATATCGCGGGGCGTATTCCAGCCCGGATAGCCCTGGAAACTGATACCCACTCCTTCCACGGTTCCCTCTCCGGCAACCGCCGTCCGGTATTGCCAGTGGAAATAGACGCCGTTAAGCGTTTGCTCTTTCACATCGCCCGCTTTACTGTAAATACCGGTATTCTCAAATTCGAATTCGTAGATAAAGAAATTGTCGTTGTACTGCTGACTCCACCCGTAAATCTTGCGTGTAAAGGAAATACCCGTGGAAGTATTGACCTTGTTGACAATCATTCGATCACAGGTCAGTTCCGGATCGATTTCGTCCAGAACATCATTGTATTTCAATTCCGTGGCCGGTTCATAATCGACGGTTACTTCCGGATGGTCAAATTTACCCACCAGTTTAATGCCGAAGTCCGCCGGCATGAATTCGTTCTCTTCGATTTCGGTTCTCGGCCGGGGGCCGCAATGGGCAACTTTGTAGGGGTAGACCGTACCGGCAATCGGATCGTCAAAATCCTTTACGCCAATCCACATTCCACGGGCCGCCTGGGAATCCTGGTGCAGGAAAAATGCCGGCCACCGCAGCCCCCACTGCTGTTGCGTGCCGTAATCCTCTTCCGGTTCGCAGCCGTGCGCCTGGTAGAAGTTGTGCAACTGGCCGACCATGATCCATTTGGCTTCGGCAGCGAAACCGCTCACCGTCAGTAAAAGTACGGCGGCTGCGGTCAGGAGCCATCTATATCGAACAACTACTTGATTCATCATCGCCTGATCCCTTTTCTGAAGTTATTCCTATATATCAAAAGATATTTTCAGCCCTATGAAGATATCGCGCGGCGCCAGGAATAGAAATGATTCGTTCACCGGGTTGCGGATATAAGCCTTGCTATCGAGAGCTTCTTGCACGTCTTTCTTCGGAACGCGGACCCAGGCGCCGTCGACGAATTGCACATAGCGGTCCATGGCGGCAATCCCGGCGCTGAGATTTGCGTCCGGGAAATAGTTCTGCAGATCCGCCAGGTTGCCCACGTAATAAAACACCCGCTCATCCGCGCTTGAAAAATCGCTGAATTTGTTGATCCATTCCATCGGCTGGTAGTCGACATTCGAAGGACGATAATTCCCCAGTTTGTCATCACCCGAAATGTGATTTGCGCTGAGTTCTTCATAAACGCTTTGCTTGAAATGTAGCGAGTTCAGATAATTATCGGTCGCATTCGAAGTCATGTAAGGATCGCCCAGCCCGGCATAGGAGAGCCGTTTGATATTGAGCGCATTGAAAATATCGGTCATCAGAGTGACCTGAACTTTATTGAACCGAACTGTCTTTGACAGCCTCAAATCCAGGTTGTAGATGTCGCGCCAGCGAACATTATCGACAATTCCGGAGATATTGCCGTAAGTAGCGTAGCTGCCCTTTTGCCAAGAGCCGGTCATAGACAGATTCCAACCGCCCAGGAGTAGTGAATTCATCCTGCTCCCGCCCAAATCAAACGGCACGTGAAAGGATAAATTATATTTGATTTTCGGCAGGGTTCTGGGTTTGTACTGCGCCTGCTCGTTGATATTCTTTTCATACTCACGCTGCTCGGCCGGATCTTCATAGCGTTTGCGGTAGCCGAACTGCCCGGATGTGTAAACGGAATAGTTATAATTCACGAAGCCGGTGAACCAGGCTCCCATTCTCTTCTGCATCTCAATTTCGAGACCGCGGACATCCTGGTAGGCGATGTTGGCCGCCTGGCTGTAACTGACCGTTCCATCGGAAGTGCTGTAGGAAATCGATGACTGCTGATCCGATTTGTCTTTGTAATAGGCCGCAACGTGGATCAGGTATTCATCGAACAGCGAGTGATCGTAGCCCAGTTCATAGGCAATCGTTTTCTCCATCGGCAATTCCGGATCGCCGACATAGCTCAGCCGATAGCCGGTTACGCGTCGCGTACTGAAGAGCGCGTCGGGTGAGAACTTCTGGCGCATGTGGCCGTAGTTGAAGTAGAGTTTGGAATTGATCGTAATCGGATGCGAAATCCCGATGCGCGGCAGAAAAGTGACGAGACTCTTGGCTGCTTTCTGCGTAAAATCACCTTCATTGTAGGGCCGGTAATTTTGCGAGTAGAACGGCCGGTTGAAGGCATCGAGATCGTACCAGTCGGAGTTGGGATTGAAATATTCCATCCTCAGTCCCAGATTGGCAATCCAGCCCTCGAATTCCAGTTTTTCCTGTACATAGAGACCGATCTGGAAAGGACTTTTCTGCCAGCGCGTCCAGGGCCGGCCGGACGGCAGGGCCGGATTGATGGCGCCGTAGTTCATATCATAATTATAGTAATCGATTTTACCGCCGGCTTTGATCTGGTTCGTGGCGGTCACCTGGGAAACAAAATTAAATTCGGCGTTGAGACTGTAGGTCTGGGTGGAATCGCGGGAGTTGGTCTTGGCGCCCATCATATACCCGTCAATGCTCGACACCAATCCCTGCTCGTAGCCCCAGGGCGCCTCGTTGACATACAACGTCTCCGGACCGGGCATGATATCATAGGTTTCCGTAATGTCGCGCAATCGGCCCGGATACGTATCGTATTTCGTATTGCGGTATTCAATCTTACCTTCATAATAGGTCCGGTTGCTGATCTGGTGGGTCAATTTCGCCGACAGCATCCGGGTGGAAATGTCGGTATTGCAGTAATAATCGGGGTAAAATATCTTACTGGCCTGCTGTGAATCGTAATCGAAAGCGCTGGCCACATCCCACAAACCGCTGAAATACGACGGATTGCCTTCCCCGCTGGAACTGGCGGCTTTGATCTCTTTCATAAACATGGAGAGTTGCAGCCGTATCCGGTCGGTGATATCCGAAGTTATCTTGTTCGTCCAAACCCAGTCGGAGTAATCATCGCGGGACAAAGGCACCAGGTACATATCCTTGTTAGCCCCGAAAGAGCTGTAGAAGCGTGCGTTGCCCAACTTCTCACTGAAAAACGGAATCGGTCCGCCCAAACCCATATCGATGTTATAGTCCGGTTTGGTGATGTTGCCGACCCGGCGGTGCTGCCATTCGAAGATGCGCTTGGCGGCGATCGGCGAAAGATCGTCACCGGGGTCATCGTTGCTCATCGTACGGGCGGAAACGGTGTTCCAGCCCTCAAAGTAGGGATAGCGCTCCTGCATCGTCTGATCCCAGTCGCCGCTTTCGGTTCCGACCCAGCAGACATCCTCATCCAGGTAAGGGCGCAGATAGTAGGAATTTTCGTCGAAAACGGATATCCCGAAATGTTTTGCACTGGCCGGGCTATATTTCGTATTAATGTTGAGTGAATATTTATCGATCTTGCCTTCCTTGGTGATAACGTTGATTACGCCGGACTGTAAATCGCTGTACTCCGCCGTGAAACCACCGGACTGGATCATCACTTCCTGGACGGAACTGAGCGGAATGCCGGAAACCGGATTCCCGGTACGGTCATCCTTCAGGGTAACGCCGTCGATCAGCAGGGCCAGTTCATTCTCATCTCCGCGGCGAACGCTCATCCCTTCGATACCGGCGTGCATCGCAAGAACGCCGTCAATGCTGGTCACCGGCAGATCGTTGATCTGCTCCATCGTAATATTCAACTGGCTGGAGGACACGTCGCGTTTCACGACTTTGCGTTCGGCTACGACGACCACCTCTTCCCCTTCCAGCGATTGAATCCGTAAGCTGAAATCGACCGTCGTCGTAATTTCGACATTGACCCCGACATCGGTATACTTAACTGGGGCATAGCCGATCATCATGGCTTTCATGGAATATAAACCGGGGGGCACGTTGAGAATGACATAGTAGCCGTTCATATCCGTAGCCGCTCCCATCGAGCTGCCCTCCAAAATGATGTTGACTCCGCCCAAAGGCAGGCCATTCTCCGCATCCCTGATCGTACCGGTTATCTTCCCCACTGTTGCAGCCCACGCCGTCGAACAGGTAAAAACGATCATACAGACGATTACACCAATGCGACTCCTCATATAGAATATCTCCTCAAAAGAGCAATAGATTTCGCTATTCTCTCGTTCGATTGAAGCAGAATTAAAGGCCTCTTCAAACTTCTCGTTCCTATTCGTTTCAAACGAATAATCCGTTGTTTCGAATTAATGAGCACTGTCGTGTGCCGTAACGCAATTCAGATATTTCGATCCCGCTTGTAGTTTATACCATTCTTTTTCTAATGTCAAGTTGTTCTGCCTTCGCTAAAATCTAAAAAGACCTGACGACGAAAACATAATTTTTAAATGGATAGCGTGACCGGATTTTGCGGGTGAGAAACCGATGCGGATACAATCAATTACAGAATTCGGCAACTTATCGAATTTGATTTAGAATCTTTAAATGAGTTCGTTATCCCAGATCAATTCCAGCGATACGATTTTTTTGGGGTGCACCTCGAAAGAGATCTCATGCTGATTGCCGATCTCGAATTGGTCGACTTCAAACTCCTCCAAAGAGAGGGATTTTACCGAGCGGAGCGGATAGGCGCTACAAACTTTGGCTTTGATGTATTTCCTGGTCGGATTGAATAAACGTAAAACGGCGCCCGGGCCATGCTCGCTCAGTTTCAGAGCGGAAACCACCAGTTCGTCCGAATCCACAGTGATGAAACTGATTTTCGGCGGCAGCGGGCCCTCGCTGTAATTCTTCTGAAAATAACGAAATTTCAGATTCCAGGCCATCGATTCATTAATAATCTGGCCGCACTCCCAATTACCCAGATAGGGATAAAAAGCCAATCTCCTGTTGACACTGCAGCGTCTGCGGATATCATCCAACCGTTCATGAATGCACAACGAAAGGCACTGCTCGCCGTTACGGGCAGTATCATATTCCGTATAGCCATCGGTCAAGATCGTGAAACCGTCGATATCGTCCGACAGTCCTACATAATCCTGAACCGGAAAGGGACCCGATTGGCGGTTTCCCTGGTACAAGACTTTCCCGTTCTTCTTGCGGTAGGCGATATCAAAGGAACTTCCCGTACAAATCGTCTGGGCGTTAAAGTTAATCGGAAAATCAACCCGAACCCTGTGATTCCTGGCCTGATCGATCAGTTCAATATCCATATTGACGTGTTTGGCCTTCCGATCCAAAGAGAGGATTACGCTGGCGTAGAGATACACCTTCTCAGCGGTTCTGGTCCGATGGACTTCGTCCCAATCGGCAGGGATCCGCCAGCAATAGTAGATTTTATACGCCGCACGTAACGGACCGTTAAAAAGCAAGTCGATCTGCGGTTTTAAATTGAGGGTGGTTTCTACGTCGGAATCGGACCGTGGGTTTTGCCCGGTCTCGATACAAGCGAGATCTTCCAGAAAGCCCAGGCCTTCATACAAAGAGCCGGTCTCCCGCGAAAAAACATTGAAAGTCCCGTTCTCCTGAATCTCCACCCGCAGAGTGCTGTTCTCGAGACAATTTTTCTCCGGGCTGATGTCCGGAGCGCGATATTGTCTGGTGCTTTGCGAAGGAATAATCTGATAGCTGCGGTAGCCCATTGCGGGGATATTTTGAAATTCGACGATCGCCTGGTATTTCCCGATTGGCCCTTCCCCGTCTTCGGCGAAGATGGGATCGATCTCGGTTTTATCGATTATCTGATATTTCACATCCCTTCCTGAGAGTTCCTGAATATGGAAGTTATCGGCCCCGTTTTGAATCGGCAGAAGGACCTCGATCTCCTCCAGGCGCGAATGTTTGCAGGGCAGGGGATTCAGTGCCACCAGAAATTTGTCCTCCCGTGAAAAGCCGTTCAGATCGATCCGGTCGGTGATCTCCCGAACAAACTGTTCGAAGGCTTCTTCCGATTTCTGACGATGAATCGAGTAAAATATCGAGCCGTGCTTTCGCTCGGTGGGATTTTTATCGAAGCCGGATTGGCGGTCCAGGAGTGCAAACCAGATATCCCGGACAGTCTTAATATCGCTAGATCCACCTGTACTTGCATCGAAAACACCCCACGGTTCGGTATAACACTGGTGAAACTTCAGCAATTGCGAAATCTCCAGTCGTTCCGTAAAGGTCAGTTCGTCCGGCGGAGTTGCGCCCCTCTCCCCTACCGGACCGCAAAATTTGTCCATCAACTCCTTATGGGCAACGGGCATGTTCTTCACATCCAGCGAATCTTTGAGCTCCCAGAAGTAGTCCGTAAGATTGCCGGAAAAATACCGAAATCCGGGGAGCGGATTCGAAATCTCACTCTCGGTTGGACCTACGCGCGGAGCGGAAATATCATAGGCATCCATGACCAGGCCAACCGTTCGTTGGGCGGATTTCAGCAGACTCTCCGCCGGCAGCCAGCAGGCGCGACCACCCGCTTCTCCGGTCAGATTCCGATTTACTTCCGCCAGGTTCAGGAAGAGCACCTGCTCCTCATCAACACCTTTCCAAAAAAAAAGCGCCTCTTTCTCGCGCATTAATTCAAAATAGCCGTCGAAAATCAAAATATCAATATTGAATCCAAGTAAGATCTGAGGCAGCTGTTTATTCATGCCGCGCAGGGAACGGATATACCCGATTTTGGACACAGCGCCAAATTCTTCGGCGATCCGGTGACCGTAAAGCAGATTGCGAACCATGAATTCGCCACCGCAGATATACGCATCCGGACGGGCGTACCAGGGGCCGATCAGAAGCTTCGACTTCCGAATATTTTCGATAATGCTATCCCGGTCCTCGGGGAATTCATGCAAGTATTTCCGTAACACATTCACATGGAAAGTGAGATGGCAATAGCGCAACCCGGACTCCTCGGATAGCATCCGAACCACGGATTCAACCCGGCCCGTTTGGTCTTCCCGGGTGGATAGAATAGCGCGGTCATCGGGAAAAAAGGTAATAATATAAACCGAAGCCTGTGGTTCCATTACTTTGAAAACCTACTTTTTTATAAAATGCACTGCCCTGATCAAATATATGGTAAATCCATTAAAGATGCATAGAAAAAAAATTTTCTTCGAAAAATGAGGGCCTGTATGCAGGTAGAAGATCAGCTTCTGCTGAGATTCGTCCGGTTTGTGACGATGATTTCCGGAAAAATATCTTCCCAGCGTGCAAAATTCGTGAGTTCATTCAGATTTGAGGTCTCGAAACTGGGGATAATTTTAGAAGCTTTGATATCGATCTGGTATTGGTCCAGCATATCCTCTACCCAGAGTTCACTCTTCCCTTTGGAAAGGTGATGCAGCTTAGGCGAGATATGGCAGTCTTCCTCGATGATGGCCATCGGCAGCTGGCCGGTAGTGAAGGGTACATCGATGGGTAAAAGCGGTGGAAGCGAAACGATAATCCGGGTGGTTGACGGTAAAGTGTCGCGGGCGTCCAGCAAATGATCCATGATCGCGGCGGTTCGCCATTCCAACCATTCCGGCAACATATCTATGATCTGGTCGATGGAAGTGACAATTTCACCCATTACCGAGGAGAACTCGGCTGTGCAGAACGGGCAGTAACAAAATGGCGGAACCTGGTTCTGAATATCCAACTCCTCTTTTAGCCAGTAGTAGGGAAAACGAAGGTTTTCAAAATAGACATAATCCGGCGATTCGATATTCGCTAATTTCTGCAGGATGCGGTGGTAGCGCATAATTCCCATCGGATCATTGGGACATACAGGTGCATAATTCTCCTCCCGTATATATCCGATCCCGTTGGCTCCGACCGGTGGCGAAAAATTTTCCAACAGCGATAACTCGGCGCTGTGAAAACTTTCGACAATCAAACCTGTTTTAAGATAAAAATCCCGGGCCATCTCAATCATGCGCGACAACGGATAATAATCGAACCGGGTAGCGCCGTGACGAATCCGGATCTCCCTCTTGATCATCGGAAAACAGATTCCGTCCATACCCAGGGAGCGCAGCTCTTTCAGTTCCTTTACATATTGCTTCTCCGACCAGGCATCAAAAGAATATCTTAGCAGCAATTTCACAACCTCTTCTGTTTTCCGAACATCTGCGCTTTTTCATTTCCCAACATTCGCCGGCCACTCCCAGGCTCCAGAGCGTCTAAAGAAAGTAAGAAAGAATTTTGAAATATCACATCCATTTTCAAATCGGGCAAGATCATATTTTCGCTCTAATCCGAACCGACGCCAATAAGGCGTTAACCGGGATTGCGAGGGGTCATTACTTTGGATGCAAAATTTGTCGGAGCGAGAGGATTTGAACCTCCGACCCCCTGAACCCCATTCAGGTGCGCTAGCCGGACTGCGCTACGCTCCGATGTCAAATACGGCCCTAATTTAAGATGTAAGAAGCTTTAAGTCTATGAATTTTCCGGGGAATTTTTATTCAAGCAGTAAATCCAATACTTCCTGAAGCCCGCTTTTTATATTCTTGATAATCTTTATCAACTCCTCATTGGGAACATCGCTTACTTCCGTCTCCTCCCAGCTCCCGGTCTGCGTAAATCTTTCCAAATCTTCCAGTTTTATGGTCTTCAACTTCTGTTTGGCGCCTTCGATTGTATACTTCTTGTCGTAGAGGAGGTGCTTGATAAGTTGAATATATTGTATATCGCGTTCCTTATACACCCGGTTCCCGGCGCGGTTCTTGGAGGGCGATAAGGATGGAAATTCGGACTCCCAATAGCGCAAGACATATTGCTTCAACCCGGTGATTTCGCTGACCTCCCCGATCGAATAATAGAGTTTTTTAATCGATGTTCCCATTATAGCAAACCATTCTTGGAGTTACTTAAACCTTTACTTTAATAGTATAGGTCACTTAGAATGATAAGTCAAGATTTTTTTCGCATAAGCGGATTGATTTTTTTCGTTATTCGCTGCTAAAAACCATTAACGGAACGCAACCCGGCAGCGGGAATCCGTGCAATTCTATCCGGATATTTCCCGGAATATTACTGCTTTCCCGGGATTCAGGTGGAATCGCATCGGATACTGATAAAAAACATGCCCTCGGAACAGGCATGTTTGGACGTATATATTTAGGATCGTCTTAAACGAGCGATATCTTTATTTCGGTGTGAATCCGTGTTTTTTGTAAAAATCGGCGGTGAATTCGGCCAGCAAACGATAGGCTCTTTTCAGCGTTTCCTCATCGGGTAAAAAGACGATGCGGAAATGATGCGTGCCGGGTCTCTCTCCGAATCCTTTGCCGTACACAACCAGCACACCGGTGGTCTTCAATAAGTCCAGAACGTAGGTCTCGTCGTCAATACCCTCGGGCAGCTGAATTTTCGGGAAAGCGTAAAAGGCGCCTTCGGGCTTTACACAGGAAATTCCGGGAATCTCATTCAGCATCTGGAAAGTAATATCGCGGCGGCGCTGGATTTTCGGCAGTACTTCCTCCAGATGCGCGTCATCTCCGTCCAGGGCCGGTGCAATCAGATGTTGCTGCGGGTGCGGTGAGCACAGCCTAGCGCGCAGCAGTTTGTTGATGGCTTCCCGGTATTCCTTCATAACGCCCGTCGGATCGTGAAAAATCGCCCAGCCTACGCGCCAGCCCGGCATGATATAATTCTTGCTCAAGCCGCCGAAAGTAATCACGGGTACGTCCTCAGACAGCAAGGCAATTGCGATATGTTTCTGACCATCGAAGAGCAATTTATCGTAGATTTCGTCCGCGAAGACAACCAGGTTGTATTGCTTGGCAAACTTCAGAATATTCAGGATACTATCACGGCTGTAATTGGCGCCGGTCGGATTATTGGGATTGATGACCACAATCGCTTTGGTGCGTTTATTGACGCGACGTTCCAGTTCGTCGAAATCGATCTGCCAGCCGGTTTCCTCGTTCAGGAAATACGGATTCTGCTCGCCATGATAGACCGGAATCTGGCCGTCGTACAAGGGATATCCCGGCGAAGGAGTCATGATATTGTCGCCCGGATCGATGAGGGCCGCAATCGCCAGCGTTATCGCTTCGGAAGCGCCGCTCGCAATGAATACATCGTCAACCGTAATATTTTTAATTCCTTTATACTTGAAGGCATGGCGGGCAACAGCCTCGCGTGCCTCCCGGATTCCCATGGAATCACAATAAGTCGAGATATTGAGTTTGGCGCCGGCCATCGAGCCCAAGATTTTATCTGAGACGATTTTGCGCAAGGCCATCGGAGTCTCGAAATCGTACACCGGCGGATCACCGATATTCAGATACAGGATTTTCAGCCCCTGCTCTTCCAGCTTTTTCGCTTTTACGACAATATCCCTGATGGCATAGGTTACCTTTTTCGTTCTTTCGGCAGGAATGATCATTGCTGGCCTCACCTTCGTTTCAAATTTGTACTTAATTTAATAAACCTGTTCCAATAAAAAATAGCAAAAACGGGCTACCCGCCCGTTTTCAATTCTGCATTTCTTCGCGAAAAGCGGCGACCGGACGCCACCGGAACAATCCCGATAGATACTCAGGCCGGCTGAACAACCGTCTCAACGAACATATCCCTGTCGTAAATGTATTGTGCCAGGTCCTGAATATCCGCCACCGTGATGGCCTCAACGATCTGCAGAATTTGTTCGATGGTCATCAAATTATGCTCGAATATCTCCATCTTAGCCAGGCGACTCATACGTGCCTGGGTCCCTTCGAGCGACAACACCATGCCGCCTTTAAACTGCTCGCGGATTTTAGCCAGTTCCGACTTGCTGATAGTCTTTTCCGCGAGTGAGGCAAGTTCCTTGAAGACGAGTTCCCTAACCCGGTCCAGCTTCCGCGGGTCCATCCCGGCATAAACGCCAAAGACGCCCTCGGTCAGGTAGAGATCCGAGAAAGTGTAGATTGCATAGACGAAGCCGTACTTTTCACGGATGTTATGAAAAAGGCGCGAACTCATGCCGCCACTTAGAATGACATTCAGCATCGCCAGAACATAACGGCGCGGATCGCTCTGCGGAAATATCCGCCGCCCGATTACAAGGTGCGACTGAGTGATGGGTTTGGGATAGACATTCTGGAATTTTTTCACGGGCCCGACCTGCGGAAGCTCAGCCTCACCGTTACCGCCGTGTCGATCGCCAAGCGCTTTCTGAACCAGGTCCACCAGTTGATCGTGTTCCACCATACCGGCCGCAGCCACCAGAATACGGTCCGCCGTGTAGTGCTCTTTCACAAACCCGAAAAGTTGATCGGCGGTCAGGCCGTTGATGCTTTCAACGGTGCCCTGAACCGACCACCCCAGCGGATGATCCGGAAAAATATCCTGGGTGAAATAGTCATGAATGATATCACTGGGAGTATCCTCGATTTCGCGGATTTCTTCCGTGATTACTCCTTTTTCACGCTGCAGTTCCTCCGCTTTGAAAAGAGGATTGAGCATCAAATCGGAGAGTACATCGATGCCTTTCCCGATATGCTCGCTCATCAGGCGGAGATAATAGCAGGTGACGTTCTTGCTCGTAAAGGCGTTGATGATACCGCCCAGCGATTCGATCTCATTGGCGATCCGAAATGCGCTGCGCCGGCGGGTCCCCTTGAACATCATGTGCTCGACCATGTGGGCGATACCGTTTGTCTCAAGGGTTTCATGGTTGGAGCCGGCCAGCACCCAGAGACCGAGCGCAACAGAATGAACGGAATCCACCTTCTCAGATAGAATGCGGATTCCGTTCGTCAGCGTTGTTTTATAAAACTGTTCTGCCAGCATCGATTAATGTCTGTCGCGCGGTCGTGAATTCCGCGACTGAAAACCACCCGAGCGCGGACGTTCGGGCCGCCGGTCCTCAGATTCTTTGTACCCTTCCGGCTTCTTCAACAGGTCCTTGATCGAGAGTTCGAAGCGTCCCGGACTGCTGATTTTTTTCAGCTTCACGTCCACGACATCGCCAAGTTTCAGGACATCATTGATATTAGCGGTCCGTTCCCAGGCCACCTCGGAAATATGCAGGAGTCCTTCCTTGCCGGGGATGATTTCCACGAAAGCGCCGTAGCTTTCCAGCCGTTTCACGGTACCGGTATAAACCTTGCCCTCTTCGGGAGCCGTCGTCATGGCCAGAATGATATCACGGGCTTTTTCGCCGCTCTCCGTATCGGGTGCTGAAACAAAGACCATCCCGTCTTCCGCGATTTCGATGGTCGCACCGGTTTCGGTTTGAATCGCCCGGATATTCTTGCCGCCGGGGCCGATCACTTCACCGATCATTTCGGTATCAATCTTAAATGTAAGCATCTTCGGCGCATACTGAGAGATATCCGGTCGGGACTGACTCAGGGTCTGCTCCATAATGTCTATAATATGGATTCGCCCGTCGCGCGCCTGTTCCAGCGCTGCGTGCATAATATCGGTAGAGATGCCGCCAACTTTCAGATCCATCTGAATCGCCGTGATCCCGTCGCGGGTGCCCGTGACTTTGAAATCCATATCGCCGTAATGATCTTCGGCGCCCAGAATATCGGAGAGCACAAAAGTCTGCTCGGCCTCTTTGATCAGGCCCATCGCAATCCCGGCCACCGTCTTTTTGATCGGCACGCCGGCATCCATCAGGGCCAACGATCCCGAACATACGGTTGCCATCGACGAAGATCCGTTGGACTCCAGGATATCCGACACTACGCGTAGCGTATACGGAAATTCCTCTTCACTGGGCAGCTGGTTCTTCAACGCCCGTTCGGCGAGGTTACCGTGTCCGATTTCTCTGCGGTTCGTACCGCGAATCGGGCGAACCTCCCCGACGCTGAAGGGCGGAAAGTTATAGTGAAGCATGAATTTCTTGGTCGATTCTTCCTTGTCGATATCGTCCAGAATCTGTTCGTCGTACTTGGTACCCAGCGTCGTCGTACCGAGACTCTGCGTTTCACCCCGGGTGAAGAGCGCCGAGCCGTGGGCCCGTGGCAAAACACCGACTTCACAGGTGATCGGACGAATATCCTTGCATCCGCGGCTGTCCAGCCGTTCGCCCTTCTCGGCGATAGATTTACGCATGTCCTTTTTCAGCACTTCATCGATGATCTTGACGACTTGTTTGTTTTGGTTCGGAAACTCCTCGGCCAGTTCTTCAATCAGCTGAGCGGTGAAAATTTCAATCTTCTCGCCGCGGCATTTTTTACATTCCTTGGCCAGCGCGCGCCACTCATCCAAATGTTCTTCCGTACGGGCCGTGACGGTCTCCACCAGTCCTGCCGGAATTTCGATCTTCTTGTAGGCGGATTTCTGAGGCTTAATCTCGTCGATTAATTCCTGCTGGAAATCGATCAGTTCCACAATCGCCTTGTGTCCGAAATCGATCGCTGCGACGAGGACATCCTCGGAAATTTCCTTGGATTCGCCTTCCACCATCACGACCGACTCCCTATTCCCAGCCACAACGATCTCCAATTCCGATTCCTTCAACTGCGCGTAAGTGGGATTGACGATTAATTCATCGCCGATTTTACCAACGCGAACCCCGGCAATCGGGCCGTTGAAAGGAATATCCGAAATCGAGAGCGCGGCGGAAGCTCCGATGATCGCCAGCACATCGGCCGGCGTCTCCCGATCGCTGGACAGGACATAGGCAATCAGCTGCGTATCGCAGGAAAAGCTTTCCGGAAACAGCGGTCGGATCGGACGGTCAATCATCCGTGCGCTTAAAATTTCTTTTTCACTCGGACGGCCTTCACGTTTAAAGAAGCCGCCGGGAATCTTACCGGCTGCATAGGTGCGTTCTCGGTATTCACACTGCAGCGGAAAAAAGTCCTGGTTGACTTCCTGCAAAAGATTGGAGTTGGCGTTTACCAGGACCATTGTATCGCCCTGCCGAACCAATACAGACCCGCGGGACTGTTTGGCCATACGGCCGGTTTCAATACTGAATTCGCGACCCCCAAGGGTCATTTTTTTTTGAATCAAAGATTTCTCCTAAAACTTTATATTACTTTCTTATTCCTAAATCGGCAATGAGATTTTTGTACGCTTCGAAATCCTTTTTCTTCAGATAATCGAGCAGCGATCTTCTTTTACCGACCAATTTCAACAATCCGCGACGCGAGCCGTGGTCTTTGGGATGTTCCAAAAAATGCTCCGTCAGCTGCTTAATTCTGGTACTCAGAATTGCAACCTGTGACTGAACTGAACCGGTATCCTGGGGATTTTTCCCATACTTCTCGATCAGTTCCTTTTTCATTTCAGTATTAACGGTCATTCAATCTATCCTCCATTTGATATTTTTTATTTTTGACTTTAAATATTTTGTCACGGCAATATTTTTCATCCAACTGTATCTGTTCCTTCAGGGCCTCAGTAGATTCGAATTTGCGATCTTCACGTACCCTCTCGATGAATTGAATTTCCAGTTCCTCGCCGTATAGATCGGCTTCCGGGAAATCCAGAATGTGGTTCTCAATCACCCGTTTGCGTTCGTTAAAAGTCGAGCGCTCGCCGATATAGCAGAGTCCGGAATACAGTTTATCGTGCAGATTCACCCGCACCAGGTAAACGCCGTTGCCGGGAATTACCTTCGCGCTATCATGCAGGCTGAGATTGGCGGTCGGAAATCCGAGTGTTCGTCCCCGGCTGGCGCCCGTAACTACGTATCCGGCGAAACTGTAGGGCCGTCCCAGAAACCGGGCGGCTTCTACCACACTGCCCTGCTGTAGCAAATTCCGGATCACCGAAGAGCGGACCAGACTCCCGTCTATTTTATAGGGCGGCACGATCTCCGTCTCAAAGTCGTAACGGGGTCCCATAGACTTCAATAGGTCGGGGCTGCCGCCGCGTTGTTTTCCAAAATGGTAATCATAACCGACGACCACCTTGCGGGGCCGGATTTCGGCTCCCAGTATATCCTTGACAAAACTCTGCTCGGACAAATTCAGGAACTCGCGGTTGGCCTCCAGGAAGAGGACCGCGTCCAGGTCCGTGTTGCCCAGTATCTTCATCTTTTCCGTGGGTGGGGACAGGATCGGCAGATGGAAATCTTTGGACCGGTTCAGAACTTGGCGCGGATGCGGATCGAAGGTGATCATCATCGAACAGGCCTGCTCTTCACGGGCGGATCTTATGATCCGCTGCACAATCTCCATGTGAGCGGCATGCAGTCCGTCAAAGACGCCCAGTGCGACTACGGCACGGCGAAAATTAGGCGGCAAATTGGCTGTTCCGAAAAATACCTGCATGATTTAGGCTTCGGCCAAACGGCTGATCCGTTCCTCCTGAAAATAGGTTTCATCGAGCGCCGCGCAAGCGATTGCATCCTCCCAGTGGTACTCCCCGATCCGCGTCCGTTTTAAACGGAGCAGATGCCCGACACTTCCCACCGATTCGGCAATTTCTTCTGCGAGAACCCGGATATAGGTGCCGCTTGAACAGGTGACGTTTAAACGGAGCGTTTGCGCATCGGCCACCGCGATATCCAGGGTTTCAATCTCCACCGTTTTGGGTTTCAGGTCGACCGCGATTCCCTTGCGGGCATAACTGTAAGCCGGACGGCCGGCTACTTTCTTCGCTGAATATTGGGGCGGCGTCTGTTCCAGAATCCCGCGAAAGGCGGCGGCAACCGCCGGCCAGTCGATTTTAGTCACATCCGGTATGGTCGCGAAACGATCCGGCTCTGCGGTTGGATCACCGGTAGGTGTCGCGGCGCCCAGGCGCAAATCCGCTTCGTAGGATTTGAAAAAGGTCTGTATCTCAGACATGCGCTTGGTCGCCCGGCCCAGCAGGATCAATAGAACACCCTCGGCAAACGGATCGAGTGTCCCGCCGTGACCCACTTTTTTAATCCGGCTTAGCCGCTTCACCCTGCGAACCACATCATAGGAAGTTAGTCCAACCGGTTTATAAACATTTATTATCATGTCCAAAGGATCAGTCATCGGTCTCGGTATCTTCCTTATGCAAAGTCATGAAAAGCCGTTCTATAGTCTCGACGTATTCCTGGGTGTCATCCTCAAAAAAATGCAGTCTGGGGACATGCCTGAGGATAATCCGGTTTCCCAGTAAACCCCGAATGCGCGATCCGCGGGAGATGATCATATGCATGCCCTGCTCTCGCTTTTCCTTATCGTGATTATAGATACTCACATAAACCTTGGCCTCTTCCAGATCGGGCGAGCATTTCACTTTCGTCACCGTAACCAGGCCGTAATCGTTACAGGGCAGGTCCCGGATGAAAATTTCACCGAGGATCTTCTTGATCTCATCTGCGACCCTTTTATTGCGATATTCACTCATTAGAACATTTCCACCTTTCGCTCGATAACCTGTATCTCAAAGCAATTTTCAAACAGTCTTTCGACACTACTCAGGGTCTGATGCACAAGCGTACTGTCATTGCTGATCGCCGTCACGCCGATGCGAGATCTGCCCCAGGAATCCAGGTGTTCGATCTCGGCGATCGAAACATTGAACTTCTTGCGTACCTGATTTTTCAGGCGGCTCAGAACAGAGCGTTTATCTTTTAAAGAACGCGTTTGCATCAGCAGGAGTTCCATTTGCAGCAGACCTATGGTCATTCCGCCAACACCAATTCACTATTAATCAAGGGTCCGTTTAACCGATTTCACATCAAAACACTCAATCCGGTCACCGGCTTCGTATTCGGTAAAACCAACCAGTGCGATGCCGCATTCGAACCCTTCCGCCACCTCTTTGGCGTCATCCTTAAAACGTTTCAGCGAGGACAGCGAAGCTTCCCAAAGCACTTCACCGTTGCGTTTCAGACGCGCGCGGCAACTACGGGTCACTTTGCCCTCGACCACAGAACATCCCGCGATAAAACCGATTTTAGGAATCTTGAAGATTTCGCGCACTTCGGCTTCACCAAGATGCTCTTCCACTTTATCTGGTGTCAACAATCCTTCGAGCGCCATCTTGATATCGTCCATCAGTTCATAGATGACGCTGTAATGACGAATTTCAACATTTTCCTTCTTGGCCATCTCTTTGACTTTAGGATTGGTCGATACGTTAAATCCCACAATCACTGCCTGGGAGGCCTTGGCTAAAAGCACATCGGATTCCGTAATCTGACCGGCGGCTTTATGCTTGACGCTGACGGCCACCTCTTCGTTACCGACATCGCTCAATGATTCGCTGATGGCTTCTACGGAACCATCCACATCGCATTTCAGAATCACGTTAAGCTGCTTGATCTTGCCCTCCGCAATCTGAGCGGAGATGCGATCCAGCGACCATTCCTTGATCTGGCGCTGCTGCTGTTCGCGCTCGATGCGCTGACGTTCAATCGCGATTTTACGGGCAGCCGACGGGTCTTCAACACAAGAGAAAACATCCGCCAGATGCGGCAATACATCAAGGCCAATGATCACGACCGGGTCGGACGGATTGGCCTCCTTTAATTTTTGGCCGCGTTCGTTGAACAGGGCGCGTACCCGGCCGAAAGCGGCTCCGCAAACAAACGGACTGCCGACTTTCAGATTGCCCTTCTGGATCAAAACCGTCGCCATAGGCCCGTGGCGTTTATCTATCTTGGATTCAATGACAGTTCCCTGCGCCAGCGTATTCGGATTGGCCTTCAGCTCGAGCATTTCGGCTTCCAGCAGAATCAGGTCGAGCAGGGCATCGATTCCCTGTCCGGTCTTGGCGGAAACCTCGGCCGTTTGTACGCTACCGCCCCAACTCTCTACGAGCACATTTTTCTCGGCTAGCTCGCGTTTGACGCGATCGATATCGGCCTCGGGCCGGTCGACTTTATTGATGGCAACCACAATCGGAACGCCGGCAGCCTTGGCATGATTGATAGCCTCAACCGTCTGCGGTTTAACGCCGTCATCCGCCGCCACGATCAACACCACGATGTCCGTTACCTGAGCGCCGCGGGCACGCATGGCCGTGAAGGCCTCATGACCGGGTGTATCCAGAAAAGTGATATATTTTCCGTTCTTCAGTTTAACTTTGTAGGCGCCGATATGCTGAGTAATTCCGCCGGCCTCACCTCCGACTACATTGGCGCTGCGGATGTAATCCAGCAAAGATGTCTTGCCGTGATCCACATGCCCCATGACGGCCACAACCGGCGGGCAGGGAACCGCGTTGAGGATATCTTCTTCGGACTCTTCAATTTTGAGCAATTCTTCTCCGTATTGCTCAACCTGTTGCGCCTCGAAACCGAACTCATCGGTAATCAGGGTGATGGTATCGAAGTCCAGACGCTGGTTGATCGTTACAAACATTCCCATCTGAATACATTTCTGGATAACGTCCACGGCGTCGATATCCATCATATGCGCCAGTGTTTCCACCGTGGTGAATTCACTGATCCGGATAACTCTGGACTCCTCACTTTCCTCTTTCGGCGCGTCCTGTCTACGGTACTTTTTGCGCGTGGTTTTCTCATCCATCCTGGCCATGGTCCGGCGGATGGATTCGTCCACTTTGCGCACATCGATATCGCGTCCGCGTTTACCGCGTTTGCCTTTCTTTGCTTCGGGCGCAGGTTCGGGTCCCCGGCGCTTGCCCTTCTGGTCGAGACGTGATTCGATCTCGGAAATGGCGACTACACGCAGTTTGCGCTTTTCTTTTTTCTTTTTCTTTTCGGGCGCTTTTTCAACCGCTTTTTCACCTTCCGCGGGCTTCTTATAGACTTGCTGTACGAGTTCTTCTACGATGGGCTCTTCCGGAACAACATCGGTAACCTTGCCCTCTTCCTGAACCATATGGATCAGGTTTTTATAGATGTCGGAGCTAAAACCGATGACCGAATCGATCGCCGACTGAATGATGCCGAAAGCGGATTTGAACACCTCGGATTCAATCTTCTCGCGCTCCTCACGGGCCGCATTGAGGGCTTCCTCCTCGGCTTTCCGCTGGTACTCAGCTTCCCGCCTGGCCCTCTCTTTGCGAAAACGCTCGACGACGTCCTTCTCTTTCGCAAACTCTTCCAGTATCTTCAGATAGGTCGATTCATCAACCGATGTCATGAGAGATGTGCAGGGAATTTCTTCCTTCTTCAGGAATTTCAGAATATCGATATGCGAGATATTCAATTCCTTGGCAATCTCAAAAACGCGCTTCTGTCTGGTTTTAACCTCTTCTGGCATCTAATTCTTTCTATTATTCTTCGATGTCTTCAGCGATATCTTCGTCGGAAAACTCAAAATCTTCAGCGCCCGGCTCTATTGCTTCAAACTCTTCCGAACTGGCGGCTTCGGCTTGGGCAGCCGCACGGGCTGCTTCGATCTCCTCCTGGCGTTTCTCTTCGGAATCACGGACGATTCCGAGGATTTTTTCGATCGTCTTTTCGCCCAAACCTTTGATGCTAAGCAGTTCGTCGATGGGCGCGGAGAGCAACTCCTCGGCCGTATCGATTCCGACGCTGTAGAACAATTTCCAGTTATGTTCCGTCAGACCTTCGATATCTTCCAGGTATATGGTCTCGGATTCGGAAATTTCGTAGTCCGATTTCTTAATTGCGTCGATCGTATACCCGGTGACTTCGGAAGCCAGCCGGATATTCTGCCCCATTTTACCGATAGCGACCGAAATCTCGTTATCGTCGAAAATGGCCAGTGCGCTCTTTTTCTCTTCATCAATTTCCAGCATGTAAGGCTTGGCCGGAGAGAGAGCCCGGGTGATCAGAATTTCGGGTTCGCTGCTGTTGTTGATGATATCGATCTTCTCGTTGTTCAGTTCACGCACGATGGCCTGAATCCGGCTACCCTTGATACCCACGCAGGCTCCGACGGCGTCGATCCGGCGGTCGTTGGACTCTACGATCACTTTGCTGCGGTCGCCGGGATGACGAGCCACCTTTTTGATCTCGATTGTGCGGTCGTAGATTTCGGGCACTTCGTTTTCAAACAATTTTATCAGGAATGCGGAGTCGGCCCGGGAGATAATCAGTTCCGGACCAGTGGTGCCCATGACGGCATCCTTCAGAATCGCCTTGATGCTCTCGCCGCGGCGATAGCGCTCTCCGGGAATCTGTTCTTCGCGGGGCATTTTCAGTTCCGCTTTGCCGATATTGATAAAAACCGAATCGCGGCGGATTTGATGCACGTCGCCGATAATGATCTGCCCGATCTTCTTGGCGTACTCCTCGTAAATCACATTCTTTTCGACCCGCAGAATCTGCTGGTTGAGGATCTGCTTGGCATGCGAAATCAAACGCCGTCCGAAGCTGGCCGGATCGATCGTTTCCACAAAGGGATCCCCGACTTCCAGATCGGGTTCTACCCGACGGGCGTCTTCCAGGCTGATTTCGTGGCGCGGATCTTCCACATCCTTGCTAACGGTCTTCTGCTGGTAAATTTCAATCTCACCCTTGTCCATATTGACGATGACGTCGAAATTGGAGACATCCTCGTACTTCTTCTCAATCAGGGTTAGAAACACTCTTTCGATGATCTCTCCCAACTCGCTGCGATCGACATTTTTCTCTCGGGCGATCTGGGAAAATGCATCAATAATCTCGCGATTGATCAATTTTGCTCTCCTTGGTTTTGCCTTACCACTTTAAAACAATGATTCCATAATCGATATCATCAATCGGTATAGTTCTGATTTCTCTTCCGGCGGACAGGGTGACGGTATCCTCTCCTGTCTCAGTGACGATGCCGATAAGCGGCGATTTCACTCCCTCGATACGGTGAAAGATTTTGATTTCCTTACCCAGTTTGCGGCGAAAATCGCGCACGGTCTGTAAATGATAATCCAGCCCGGACGAAGTCACCTCCAGTTGGTAATCGGAATCAAACTGCGCATCGAAGGCCGGGTTCTCTTTAATTTTACGGGTGATCTCGGTTAACTGATCGATGTTAATACCACTTTCATATTCCGCAATAATCCGGACAAAGGTCCTGTTCCCATGGCGATGAGTCGAAAATCCCAATACATAACAAGCACAGGATTCCGCGATCGACTCTACTATCTGTTTTGCTTTCTCGAACTCAGTCACTCTTAAATCTCACTTCAAAAAAAACGAAAAAAGTGGGCTTGTCAACCCACTTTTCAAACGTTAAATATAGTGTTTGAATCCCAAATCTCCAAGTTAAATATCGGTTATCCCTTGAGTACCTTGATCTGCGCACTCAATTGCTCCAGAGCACTCTTATTCTGGAAATTTGGATCATCCTGCAGCAGATCGGTGACAATCTGGTCGGCTTTTCCCAGCTGGCTGGTTTTGATCAGGTTGCGGACACCATTGATCTGGTATTCGTGCTTTTGAAATTTATAGGGAGCGATCTTTCCGGCCTTTTCAAAATAGCCGGCCGCGGAACCATAGTCGTCTTTCTTCTCGGCGCAAACCGCCAAACCGCTGTAAGCCGACGCCAGGATCATATCATCGTCACCGAATTTATCGACGTAGCGCTTAAAATTCTGCTCGGCTTCCTCATATTCGGATTTATTCAGGTGCGTCTGAGCCAGTAATGCCGTGGCTACACCCGCATTCTTTGTTCCTTTGTACGTATTCACGATGTTCTCGAGACGCAGGACGGCATCGTCGATGTCCCCGCGAGAAATCGCCATCTCGGCAATTCCCAGCTCGCCGGCCGCCTCGATATTAGCTTTCTTCTTGGATCGAATCATCAGGATGGACAGGACCAGGATCACGGTTACGGCAATCAGGATGTAGCCCAGTAACTTTGTCTTTTCGCGAATAAATGCCTCCGCTTTGGCAATATTCTCTAGTACCGGGTCCTTTTTAATCTCTTTTCTGGTAATCTTCTTTTTCGGCTTTAACATTCAAATCTCCTTTATGTTACTCGTACCCTCGCCGGGACTCGAACCCGAATTAAAGGATTAGGAATCCTTCGTTCTATCCGCTTGAACTACAAGGGCGAAATAGCAGACAAAATTATGTTTACCGTCAATAAAAACCAAGTAGTATTCTGTCATTTAGACAAACTTTCTGAATGGATGACTCCTGCCGAAACCTGTAGAGTTGTGTATATTTTGTCATCGTAAACCGGATACGGAACTGGATACGCATTTCATTCCGTCCAGTGAAATTGACCGAGTATTGCTATAATGGATTTCAAAAAGTGTTCGCTAAGACATTAAAAACAACCTAATAAACGAGGAGAAATGACATGGCAGAACAAGAATCTCAAACGATTAGTACGGAAGGATTCCTTCCGGATTTTTGCTTGTATCTGGAAAAAATCAGAAACCAGCCGGATAACCAGCAGATCGTAATTGGCTATCTGGATTATCTGCTTTCCCGCAACGTCTCCGAAAAGCGAATTCAGTTACTGGACCAGAAGAGAGACAGCGCGACGCTTGGTCAGACAATTGATAACTCTTTCGGACCGATAGATTTCATTGAATATCTGAATGACGGACTCCGGGCAATCGGACAACACTCGGACGGACAACACTCTGAGGGCGAATTTCCGGATGATAGTTCGATCTGGAACATTACCGAAGGCATAAAAAGTCTCAGTTTCCTAATGGATTTAGGTCTACAGGCATTACAGAACGAAAACTCCCAACCTGGGGGCTGATTTTAAGAAATTTGATATTGGCCTATTAACTATTCACTCCCGGTTTAAATCGTCGTATGGTGATGTAAAGTGCCCTAATAGGTTTTATCGTCGGCAGGCTCATTTGAAATATCTTCTTATTTTACGGTATATTGATTCTTAATGCGAATTTCAAGACTTTCGGCGGTCTGATTTTTCCATTGTCCGAGTTCATACCTCGTATCATAAAAAATGTTTTTCATACCGTTTTGTATCTATACTAGATTGTAATCCTTCAAGTCGAGAAATGGCTTGATTCTCTTAAATATTCTTAATAAGATAGATTAAATAGCAAGGCAAAGAAATGCGAGACCGCTTGCATGGTTTTTATTGTTCTGCAAATACCTTTCGGTTGAATACGGGCTATTTAACAGGCTTTAATTGGGACGGGAATTCCCTTGCGCTTACACAAGAAGAATGAAACCAATTTGGCTGCGCTGAAAATTGGTTTTTGCAGGGCGTTAACATCGGCAGATATTATGGAATCTAAAACCGGAAAGATTTCGCTTCTCATTGAACGTCACTGGATTAATCAATGTTCGGGTGAAAATAAATCTTTACGGTGGGGCAATAAAGGCCGGAATGCTATAGGTGGAAGTGTCCCGGCTTAACTTTTCAATTAATAACAGAAAGGTTATCAATGGAAATTAATTGGGCTAAAGTAATTGCCGCTTTTATTCTTGGTGCTTTTTTCATTTTTGCAAGACGAGCATGGAACAGTTGGAAAAAAAGAAATGATGATGGACTTCTTAAATAATGGGTAAAATTCTCTAGCCATCGCCTCAGACTATACCGGTGCGGCTTATACTCGTCCCGGAAAGTGGCTTTAGGTGGAAAAGTATTTATCAGAAATGAACCGTGGAGTTGAAGTTATGAGGATAAATCGCTGGTTTTCGATACCTTCAATAGTTACTCTTTTATGGTTTGCATGTGCCATTCAATTATCGGCTCAGGAAAAAATACCAGTACTCGTCAAAATGATTAAACCATCTACTGTTGTAATCCTGACTTATGATAATGAAGGAGAACCTCTTGGCCAAGGAAGTGGCTTTTTTATCAACCGAAACGGCGATGTTATCACTAACCGGCATGTGCTTCAAGATGTTGACCGCGCCGATGTTAAAACAATAGAAGGGAAAGTTTACCCAATCTCTCAAATTGTAGCAGAAGACACGGAAGGTGATATTGTCCGCGTTTCGGTAAATATTCCACGGGAAGATGTATTACCCTTGTCAATTAGTTCCACTGTTCCTGAAGAAGGTGAACCAATTTTAGTAATTGGTAGTCCGCTAGGGCTTGAACAAACGGTTTCTGATGGAATTGTCTCTGCGGTTCGAGAAATCCCTGGATTCGGAAAGATTATTCAAATTACTGCAGCTATATCTCCGGGTTCAAGTGGCAGTCCCGTAGTCAATATGAAAGGTGAGGTCATTGGGATCGCATCTTTTCAATTAATTGAGGGACAAAATCTTAACTTCGCTATCCCCGGTGAAAGGATAGAAAAACTTATACCCAGTGAAGGAAAGACACTCGCTGAATGGGGATCTAGTAACCCAGAGGATGGGCTTGCTTCGGCAGACGGATCATACTATGATGGGCTTATTTACCTCTGGGCAGATGACTATGAGAAAGCCCTTCCTTATTTTGAAAAGGCGGCAAAGAAAGACCCAAACTATGCAGTTGCCTATTTTCAAATTGGGTATTGCAATGGCGAACTCGGTCGCCACCCAGAAGCGATAGAAGCCTATAAGCAGGCCATCCGCATCGAGCCAGATTATGCCAACGCGCACTACAATCTGGGCGATTCCTATTATAACCTCGGACGCTACCCAGAAGCGATAGAAGCCTATAAGCAGGCCATCCGCATCGAGCCAGATCATGCTGTTGCGTACTACAACCTGGGCTTGACCTATTATGAACTCGGTCGCTATCCAGAAGCGATAGAAGCCTATAAGCAGGCCATCCGCATCAAGCCAGATTTTGCCAAGGCGTACTACAATCTGGGCGTGATTTACGGCAACCTTGTACGCTACCCAGAAGCGATAGAAGCCTATAAGCAGGCCATCCGCATCAAGCCAGATTTTGCCGAGGCGCACTACAATCTGGGCGTGATTTACGGCAACCTTGTACGCTACACAGAAGCGATAGAAGCCTATAAGCAGGCCATCCGCATCGAGCCAGATTTTGCCGAGGCGTACTACAATCTGGGCGATTCCTATTATAACCGCGGACGCTACCCAGAAGCGATAGAAGCCAATAAGCAGGCCATCCGCATCAAGCCAGATTTTGCCGAGGCGCACTATAACCAAGGCGTGACTTATGGCAAACTCGGTCGCTGGCCAGAAGCGATGGAAGCCTATAAGCAGGCCATCCGCATCGAGCCAGATTATGCCGATGCGCACAACAATCTGGGCGTGATTTACGGCAACCTTGGACGCTACACAGAAGCGATAGAAGCCTATAAGCAGGCCATCCGCATCAAGCCAGATGATGCCGATGCGCACAACGGTCTGGGTTTTGATTATGCCAACCTTGAACGCTACCCAGAAGCGATAAAAGCCTATAAGCAGGCCATCCGCATCAAGCCAGATTATGCCGAGGCGTACTACAATCTGGGCCTGTGTTATTTGATGCTTGGAGATAATGGATCGGCACTTGATGAATATAAGATTCTCAAATCCATTGATAATGATATGGCTAATCAACTATTTAACCTAATTTACCAATGAAGTTCATAGAAACAAAAGAGGTGAAACGTTTTATAAACGCTATAAAAACGTTTCATCGGGGTTTTCCGGGCTTTACACTGGGATATAGTGATATTGATCTTATAAGTATCGGATTATCTTGATATTAGGGAGTGGTGGAAAAGTGATGGGAAGGCGGTAAATCGGGATACTAAACAAAAAAATACGAATTTGATCATAGGGAAAAGTTTTTCAGGCTAGGTGAAATGGGCGTATTTTAGGGAACCGAATTCCAATCTAAAAAGGGTAACATGCAAACGCATTGTTTTAATTTATTTACTTTGGGATTATATGGAATATCTTCGGCCATTGGGAAATAGTGTATACGTGCGCACTCTGCCCGGTAGCGTGCGGTCCGGATTTAGCAACTTGGCCGCGTGCTATTATGTAAACCGTGGAAACAATTTATGGATAATGTTTCCTAAGTATGTTATTCGTAAGTAGTAGGTATTCAGCCTGTTACAGTATATATAAGGTCGTGACTTGGGCGGAAAACATGAAATATGCGGAAAACATGACATTTTGGCTGGAAATATGGGACCTGGTGCGGGGCTGATTCGATGCGGATTTGCATGAAAAAAAATGGACCGGGGCACCCCCCAGGCCCGGGGAGGGCACCCCTGTTATATAGATATATGCCACGCTCACACCAAACGGGGAAAATACCTGCGCAGGTACATGATCTCATTTACTGGATAATTGTTTGTATATTCCCATAGATGCCTTTAGATTCATTGTATGGATTACAGAGAACCCCCATTCGATCCTAAGTTAGATGGCTGGCCAGAAGCAAAAGCGCAGCAGTGGGCAATAGATCACTGGGAAAAACAAGATCATCAAAAATTAATTTAGGTTCGATTATACAATATTGAATTCACGATCTATCATAGTTTAAAAAATGGAAGGTTGAAACCACATGAGGAATGCAGCGATTGAAATACTGCGAGAGGCTGAAAAAATAAAAATCTTAATACGCATTCCTCCGGAAAGATATGAGGAAAAATTAAAAAAAGACTCAAAACACCATGACCCATTTTCATATGATTATTTTAAGACCTGGCATAAAGACCCCAGAGATAAAAATATACCTTGTTTCGAGACGTGGTATGAAGACCCCAAAGACGAGAATGAATTTTATTTTAAAGATTACGAGGATGCGGAATTTAAATACAAGGGTTACAGGGGTAAGAAATTCTATCTCATGGATATAAATTCATGTCTTACAAAAGCAGAAATAAGTGAAATCATAACGCAAGAAATAACAAACGAATCCAAACGAGACACAATCTATCAACATAACCTCAGAAGTTATGCCGAATTTTGGCGACAGATGATAGATATTTTTTATATAGTCGATTCCTACGTCCAGGATTATTCGTACACGCGAAACCCCAAGGGCCGTTTTGAAGGGATGGAGTATAAAAACTATCGTAATACTACGGATTTTATAGTTGATATGATCGATAAAATACGGACTCTTGAAAACGAAGCGGTAGAAAAAATGGACCCAGAAAAAAGAGATTGGGAAATGCCTCCCGGATTTGACAGACTACTATATGATGAACTGCACATTACTAATGGGGCTTACCTCGATATAAGGTTTTGCTTTCGTCTGGCTGTTTATTTATCAGTTTTCGATTCGTGGTTTAAGGTCCAATATAATCGACAGCATAAGATTCAGGCAGAGTACGACGAGAAGAAGGATGAGATTATTGTGAATGTCGATGCGGAACAAGAGCAGAACACCGCTAAAACATCAATGAAACCAAATAGAAATGAAATAGTAAAGCAAAAACAGAGAACAATAAATTCTTATAGACTAACAAGTGAAGATCAAAAAACATTTATTAATTACTGTATAACTGGCAATATTGATTATCACAACAAACTTGTTATTATGGGAAATCTAAAAGAAGCCCTAGGGGATAGAGGGAATTGGAAACTTGGATCAAATAAACAACGTTTTCATGCACTTAACTTTTCTAGGATTGCAGAGACATTCTTTTATAAAACGCATCCAGATACCGCACAAAAATATCTTTTAAAAGCGATAGGCAATTTATTTAATGTCCAAGAACAAAAGGACATTATGTCAAATGTTAGAAGAAAATCCGAAATTCAATCCAATTTTCCGAGATAGAATCAGATTTTCCGATTTACTTAATATTACAGTAAAATAATTCATACAATTTCCGATTTATACTGACAATCGGTCTTACATTTTCCGATTATTATCTAAATAATCACGTTATAAACTAAATAATAACAATGGTACAGTCATTGACCTATGTACTTCGGTTTTTTAATAACTAAATCGGAGAAAAGACAAATGGAAAATGTAATTATTACAAAGGAAAAAATCTTCATCTCTGCTTTGACTGAAAAAAGACAGAATAAAATTGAAAAAATAGTAAATCAGTTTCTTGATACATTAGAGCAGATTCAGGCAGAATTGAAGTAATGACTGACGGACAGCCCGATAAGAACGGATATATATCCGATGGTTATTACCTAAAAGCGCGATGTATTCAGAATTCAGAAATTGCGCATACTTCGCCTTATATCCGCGAAATTTGGGATTGGTTAATTAGGGAAGCGAACCATAATGATCGTAGACTCAATGGTAATGTGATCAGGCGCGGCCAATGCCTAACACGGTTTAAAGATATTCAGGAAGGTTTATCCTGGTTTATTGGATTTCGCAAAATGAAATATAGGAAATGGCAAGTTGAGAAAGCGATCCGCTGGCTATCTGATCATAATATGATTGAATCTCAAAAAACAACACGTGGCATGCTCATTAACATTGTGAAATACTGCTATTTTCAAGACCCTAAAAACTACGGTCTACGAAATCTCAATGAAAGCGACAATGAAAGCAACACCGATAGCAACACGCTCCCCGTCGATAAAACCAGCACGAAAGCAACTACGATAGCAACAATGGAGCAACAAGGTACAGACACTATACACAATGAATTAAATAAATTAAAGAAAGAAAAACCGTCAAACGGGAATTTGACAGCCTATCTTCCGCTTTCGCTGGCATTCCATGAAAAGCAGAAAACCGGCGGCAGACAACATCAGGATTTTAAACAGACTCTTACCGAAAATTCACGGGTGGTCGTAGCCGGCGCGGAAACCATTGAGAAATTGCAGCGGACCGACGGCGAAAGCATAAAGGACATTCAGGCGGTGCTTGATTTTATTTTGCACGATGGCTTTTGGGCCAATCAGGTTGCTTCATTGTCGTCCCTTCGGCGAAAAAGTAGAAACGGCTTGCTGAAATATTTCAATGTAAAGAATTCGATGCAACAACCAGGCAAAACCGAATCAAAGCCAAACGGCTGGGACTTGTGTAGATGAAAGTGAATTTATTCTCTACTGAAACCGAAAAAGACATTATCGGCCAGCTATTATTAGACCCGGATGCTTATGGCCGATTGGAACAATTAAGCCCAAATCATTTCTATTCGGGAAATCTTGCAACGGTTTATCGGACTATTCAAAGAATCAATGCCGACGGCAAACAGGCCGACTTGCTTACGGTTTTAGACCATTTGAAGCGAACCGGGGAACTACAGAATATCGGCGGTACTGTCTTTCTGGTTGATCTACAGGGAACGGTTTTTTCCAGTGCATTGATTCAACAGTCAGAAAGCCGGATCATTGAATATTACCGCAAACGAACCCTTAACAATTCCCTCCAGACCCTCACGGCCAAGATAGAAAGTCTGGAGAGCGATGAAATTGCATCCGAGATTATGGCAGCCCTTCAAAAAATCGAAACTGGTAACGATACCGGATTTCGGGCGGCGGAAGATGTTTGCCATGAATTCCTTGCCGGGCTGGATGCGGGAAATAAAAACGTTATTCCAACCGCCTTCTATGACCTTGATCGGCTATTGAACGGCGGTCTACGCCCCAGCGATTATCATGTAATCGCCGCTATCACCTCAATGGGCAAGACCGCCCTAGCGCTGAATATTGCCGATAATATCGTACGCACGGGAATTCCGGTCGGTTTCGTCAGCCTAGAGATGACCGGAGCCCAGCTCATCGAGCGGCTTGCTTATTCATCGGCCAGATTAGAAAAGAAATCCGATCCCTCTCCGATTGATATTCAAAAAATCGTCCAGACAACCGCACGAATAGCAACGTTCCCGCTTTTCATTGAAGATTCGGGGATCTCTGATTTTGGTCGTTTACTTTCACGAATTTGTCTCTTGATTCGGCGGCACAAAATCAGAGTGCTTTTTGTCGATTATCTCCAATTACTCCATTACAAGGGCGAAACCCGCAACCTTGAAATCCAGGCGATTTCGGGCGCTTTAAAGCAATTAGCGATTCGTGAACGGATCGTGGTTGTTGCCCTATCGCAATTAAATCGCGCGGTAAACGGCTTTCCGGTACTTTCCAATTTGCGCGATAGCGGGGCGATTGAACAAGACGCCGATCAAGTCTTGTTTATACATAGGCCGGAGCAACTAGGACAAAATACTTTTAACGGTGAGGATGCCGACGGGATGGCCTTTTGTGGGCTGGCCAAACATCGTAATGGCCCCACGGGCCAATTTAGGCTCAGTTTCAAGAACGCGAATTTTGAAAACTTTTCAAATAAGCGGGCCTTTTAAGGTGATGTTATAGACGATTTGAATCATAAGCGAAGTTTTGACTTGTGGAAGCGATGGAACCCATACAAGAAATATTAAACAGGCTAAAAGATTTGGAACAGCGGTTATCTCCTGTTACTTCCAAGTGGATTACGGTTAAGGAAGCGGCTATGTATTGCCGGATTTCAGAGAGCAAGGCGCGTAAACTGATTGCCGCGGGGACAATACAGATTCACAGAATAGGCGGCAAGGTATTATTAAATCGTCGGGAATTAGACTATCTGATCTTGTTCGGACCTGATACTCCGACCAAGCGGCAAAGAGAACGGGCTGAGGCTATACTTTGACTTTTACACCGGAAATCTATCAAGGCGATTTCTTCCAGTTGTGGCCCGAACGGATCACAGCAGGGACGGTTGACTTGATTTTAGCCGATCCACCTTATAGCCTGTTTACCGATGAAAAGAAACTCCGGTACAATCTCCCCAATGAAAGCCGAATTGACCTGGAACTGTTGGAAAGAATTTACGATAAAATCTTGCAGCCGACCGGACAAGTCTTGATCTATGCAAACTTCGATTTGATGCAGCGGATTTGTTATACTTTCGGCAGGTTATTGGAATTCCGTTTTTGTCATATTATCGCAAAAAATCACGGTATGCCGTCGAATAAATACAACCCGATCACAACCCATGAATTCCTTTTACGCTTTGCCAAGCGGGGTGTGAAAGTTTCAGACCTCACTTTTAATCCCAGAGAATCCGGCAAAAGCGGAGCGACTTTTCAGAAACGGAATTACAACCCGGATTGCAGCACCCGGCGGATCAAGAAAAGCCCGGTCAACCATTCCGATCCAAACGGGAAACGCTGGATCACTTCGGTTCTGCAATCAGAGAGCCGCTGCACCCTGCCGAAGGCGGAGCGATCCCTCAGCAGCAACCCATTCCAGAAATCGGAGCGGCTTTGCCGGATATTGATTCGGGTGTATTCAGATCCCGGTTCGTTAATCGTGGATTCATTCGCCGGAAGCGGTACAACCCTAGCAGCGGCCCACCTTGAAGGGCGGCGGTCTATCGGCTTTGAGATTAAGGAAAAGTATTTTCTAGAAGCCCGGCAAAGAATAAACACCGCTGTCAATCAACTTCCTTTGTTAAGCAGTGGGCTTTCAGAGATTCCTTTATTTCCAGAGGCCATAGAAAGAGAGGCGTAACATGGCGCAAATCACACCGCAAAAAGCAATCCGCCGCAAATGTCTTGAATGCACGGGCTGGAATAATCCCATTGAAGTAAAGAACTGCAACAGTCCGAATTGTCCGCTTTATCCCCTGAAAATGGGCCGGAGAAAAAAGGGAACTTCGCCGCTTAGACAGATTCGCAAACATTGCCTTGAATGTATGGGCGGCAGTTCTTCCCAGGTGAAAGATTGTGTTTCCGTTAGTTGCCCGATTCATTGCTATCGATCAGGCCATAATCCAAAACGCAAAGGGATCGGCGGAAATAGCATAATCAGGAAAATCCCGGAATTATGTTTCTAATTAGCGCAAATATTGAAAATCAATGTCATAGTATGCAAAGCCGGGTTTGGATTCAATACAGAACCAAAAACCTTAACTCAGGGGCTGGTTTTAAGGAAATTTGATATGGGTTTATGGCTTACTATTCGATCCCGATTCAAATCGCCGTACGGTGCTGTAAAGTGCCCTAAAAGGGCTTTTGCATTAGATCTAGATAATATACCCGCAATTCCGGTATATTACACGGAATGTATACGGACTTTGGGTATATTATTTTGCTTGACTATTCATGTCTATTCATTTATATTCAAAAAGAAGGAAAGAGAACGATGGAAAAGCAAGAGTTTATGACAGTTTCAGAAGTTGCTGAAACGCTAAAAGTGGGTAAACGTACGGTTTACAACATGATTTCCAAGGGCCTGCTAGACAAAATCAGTGTTAAGGGGATTCGCCGGACACTAATCAAGCGTCAACAGGTCCGAAACCTTTTAAAAAAGTAGGTGAAGTAATGGCAGGGATGCGCCGCTTGAAGGGAAAATTTTATGTCAGGATATGGATTGACGGCAAAGAGAAATTACTTCCGACTGGGACAAGTAACCGCCGAGACGCAGAAATTCAAAAGACTAAAATCGAGCGTCAAGAGTTGGAAATCAAGCAGAGAATACGAGACGAAATCGACGAAATGAAAAACCGTATAAGCCTGTCCGATGGTGTTAACTATTTTTTAAAGCACGTTCAACCGGAGCGCAATATCACAGATTCGACGGTTAAAACATATCGGCAAGCAGGCAATGATTTTATCCATGCTTTACAATTCGCCGGAAATTTCGATTCATTAACCCGCCTGCATTATTCAAATTTATTGGAGTATTTACAGAACAGTTACAATCCTACGACTGTAAATATCCGCTTGCGTGGAATCCGGGCAATGCTAAACTTCTTATTTGAAAAGG
>CAZPRY010000032.1:0-43793 GCA_964589175.1 uncultured bacterium | reverse complement strand
AGGCTCCCTCGATATGTCCCAGGCAAACATAGACGTGATTGATTACGATGTCGACGCCGGTCTGCTCATAGCCCCCCTCCGCCATCTGAATCTCATTCAGAGAGGCACCACCGAGATCGCCCAGGTCCAGGAGACCGCGCTGTTTTTCCATATTGGTCCAGAATTTAGATGAGCCGCTGCCCTGTAAGAGCACGTACAGATCTCCGCCCTGTAAATCCGCTCCAGGCGTTTCCGTCGAAAAATCGAAGGAGCATCCATGGGGAATCGAGACGGTCTGGACCTGAGAGGGCGCTTTAAGGGTGAAAGCCGCATCACTCTGATCGGCAATCATATTGTCATCGGCCATATAAATTTTAACCAGACAGTTGTCCGAAGGCTCATCGGGAACGTCCCAATCGTATTGACCGTCCGCAGCCTGAACCTCCGTGATATAGTTCCAGTTGCCGCCCCCGTCGGTACTGTAATTCAACACCAGGGCGCTGGTTCCTAAAGATGCCGCGCTGGTGTTACTGGCCCAGCGAATCTGTTGTTTGGTACCCACCGTCCAGACTTCACCGCCGTTCGGCGCAGTCACCGTCAGAGTGGTACCTGATGACGCAGAAATCGTGAACACATCATCGCTGACATCGCCGATATCGGTATCGTCGGCCATGCCGATCCAGATCAGGCACTTGTCGGAAGGGTTATTCGGAATCGTCCAGGTATAGACTCCCGTCGATGCAAGTACGTCTCCTTCCTCGATCGCCTCCCAATTAACACCGTTATCCCAGCTATAGCTGATGTATAATATTCGATTGCCAAGTTCTGCAGCGCTTTGGTTACTCGTCCAGTGAATCTGTTGTTTGGTACCCACGTCCCAGGTTTCTCCGCCGTTGGGTGCCGTCACAGTCAGCAAAGTAGTTGTTGGCGCAGAAATCGTGAACACATCATCGCTGGCATCACCGATATCGGCATCATCTTCCATGCCGACCCAGATCAGGCACTGATCGGAAGGGTGATCCGGAACCGTCCAGGTATAGACTCCCGCCGATGCCAGGGCGCTGCCGATCTCTTCCCAATTCGCTTCGTTATCCCAGCTGCCGCCGATCAACACCCTGCGGTTGCCTAACTCCGTCGCAGTCTGGTTCGTTGTCCAGCGTACAAGTTGCTGACTGCCCACCTCCCAGGTTTCTCCGCCGTTGGGCGCCACCACCGTCAGTTCAGCCTGCTGGGTTAGATTAAGTGCCCGCGCCACATCGGCATTTTGCAGTAAATCGGCATAGTTATCTCCGGCTAATAGTGCGAACGATACCCGGATACTGCCGCCAATCGGAATGGAGTACGGTCCGGCCGACAGCATGCCGCGTATTTCACCCGCATCGCCGGAATTCTGCGTCAAGTTTTTCATCCCGGCGAGGGCTGTATTATCGTCAAGCACATTGGTATTATTCCAGTAACAACTGCCGGATGCATTCGCTCCCAGGATAGCGATTCCATAGTAATTGGGATCTCCGCCGCTGTTGTCATATACATATTGCAGTGCCCGCGAAGGATTCAGCGCCCCGATATTCGCATTGTAATCCCCGACGTCCCAATCCATCGCCAAACCGACATAGATACCGTTTTGCGCGATATTGCGATTATTGACGATCTGGTAATCCAAGATGATAAAATCGTCTTCCGGGGCGGATGATTTGGAATAGGTTCTCTGGGCTACGGTCACTCCGATCGGATTTACGGCCCGGCTATCGTTAAAAATTGCTTTATGGCCCTGATCAAACCCGGCCGGCATCACATCCGGTGTTGCGAATCTGTTTTGAATGGCAAACTCCCGGTTGTAGACTCCGCCTGAAACTCCTTCGCCCTGCTTGCCGATCACCAGGCCGCCCTCGTACAGAGCCTGTGAGCCTTTATACTGAAATCCCTTCTCGAGCGAGTTTTCCTCGACTCCGGTATCGGCACCCAGGATTCCGTTGTTGAAAACCGAAAACTGGATATTATTGTTGTCGTGATTGACAAATGTGACCGGGAATTTCTCGACCCAGATTGTGAAAGTTTCTTCGGTTGAGCCGGCTGTATTGGTCGCGATTATTGTGAAGTCATGATATCCCTCCTGGCCCTGACTGGGCGCCCACTGGATCCAGGGCTCCGAACCTGAAGCTGTCCTGACGTTCATGCCCGCCGGCGCTCCCGACAGGGAAAGCTGCATATCGGCCGGCCAGCCCGTAATCTGGGGAGTGAAACTAAACTCTACTTCGATCACCGCTTCCAGAGCGACAACGTTTAAGACCGGCGCAATCAACGGGTCGCCGGAGTGAGGTGAATTGTTGCTGAGTGCGGCACCATACTGCAAAATGAGATCGTTGTGTTGATTTGAAAGATCCGCGGTAACAACTTCCCCGTCGACATTAAACTGCTCATCCAGCGGCCAGTAGCCCATCAATCGGGGGGAGTTAGTATCCGGATTACCATCTCGGTCTGTAACAATTTCTGCGGCCGTGCGGGTCTGGCTCCAAATCGCAACATCGTCGATCAAGCCATTGAAATAACCGACACGCACGGAGGCCCATCCTCCGATATAGAAACCGGTCGATCCGGATTCGATATTAGCGGTGTATTGGGTTGAAGCCTGCAAAACACCATTCACATATAAACGGATCCATGACCCATCATAGGTTCCCGCCAGATGATACCATTGCCCTTCCTTGATTTTATCCGTACTCGTTGCGCTGCCTCCCCAACTGGCTTCGCCATTCCAGATGGAAAACATAAATTGCGGTTTATAATTGTCACCGGGATTTATGATATTCAGGGCATAGGCGAGCCAGGGTTCCTGGGTGTTCATCGGCCTCCCGGCAATCATTATTCTCATATTATTTCCCGGTAGACTGAAAGGACAAACCCAGGCCTCGACCGTGATATTTTTGCCGGTTATCTGGTAAGCGGAAGGATTAGCATTAACGTTTACGGGGCTATCATCCAGAACCCGAATGCGATCGTCAATTCCATCGAAAAAGGCGGAAAAATCACTATCGTCGTTGACTTCCGCTTCCTTAAAGTCTTCGGCATAGCGTGGCATCAGATTATATCCATCATTCGGAGGAGTCGCTTGGGTAAATTGGCTTTCGATTCCGGTCAGGGTGTAAACTTTACCTATTTCCAACGGATTCGAAATTTCATCCAATTCTGTATCTCTATCGATCCATACATCGACGGAGGCCGCGCCATCAGCGAATTTAAGCGTGGAATTAGCCCCGGTTGCCGGCCAATCGCCGCTCTCATAGGTCAGGTTTTTAATCTGTAAAAGCCGGCCTTCCCATTCCTCACCCATGTTAGAAATGGGGATAACAGATGGTTCGGGGGCCGGCTCACTCCCTATATTGAAAATCCAGGGATCAATAAGTTCAGACAATCCATTGTACTGCGCCACTTTCCCGATGACCACAACTTTGTCCCCCAAATTAAAATCCATACGCGAAGAATGATATACGCATATACTTGCCGTTTCGTCTTGAACATAATAATTTGTAGTCATCGTATAGCTGGGGGAAATCACTATTCCCTCAATTTTTACGATTTCTCCCAAGCGATCCAGAACAAAATCGCCATCTGAATCAAACTTGACTTGACTGATCGGTTCAACATCCAGCAGAAAATAAATCTGCGGGGTGATTGGTTCAAGCAATTGAAATCCTAGTTGAAGCGTCAACTCACGATTATCGCCCAATTCCCATCCGTCATTCTCATAGAGGTTTGTCTGCCTGGCTCTGAACTTCCATCTGATTATATCACCTTCATTGCCGGGAACTACATTCACGGCGGTAAACAGATACGGATCGGAGGCATCCGGTTTCAATATTGGCCCCGCCTGCCAGTTATTAAAATCCCCCACAACTTCGATCTGATGCAGGGTACTATCAAAGCCCTGGGCCAGGAGATTGTGCATGTCAGCCTGGAAAATGACCTGATCATCCGCCAGGGCCGGGACAGCCAGGATCATTAGAACGAACATCAGGGTAAAAAAGATACTCGGATAATTCAATCGCTTCTGTCTTTTTATTTTATAAGTCATAATGTTGCTCCCGATTAGGATTTTTAGCGAGGCGGCCAGATACCACTGGCATCCGGCAGATTAGCTGTTTCCCCGCCACCGGATGAAGTGGCAAAATAGGCGCCGGCTCCACCGGCTGCCAGAGCTACTATAATCCATATCCACTTCTTACCCTTTTTCCGTGTATCTTTCATCGGCGGTATGTTCGCATCCGGTTTCTTTTCTGCCTGTTGCACGATCTGGGGCTGAGTCTTCGGCTCGACCTGCGGCTGCGTCTGTTGAATTGCCGGTGCTGGGGGCTGGCTCGGCGGTTGTTGCTGTTGGGCGATTTGCTGCTGCGGCTGCGGTTCGGCCGGTTGAGTTTGGAGCTGCGGCTGCGTTTGTACCTGCGGTGGTGGTTCAGGTGCCGGCTGCACGGTCGTTTTCGGAAGCGTGGTTTCGGCAACGGCCTTCGGTTCCTCGATCTCCAGCAGTCGATTTAAGGCAACCTTGACCCCTTCGAGCAGCAGATTTTCAATCTCACCGTAATAATCATAGGTTGAGGTCCTTTCAATTCCACTTGTTGCAACATCCAGTAGATTCAGATCGATCGTCCAGATCTTACCGAATTTGCCAACCGATCCGGAAATCATCTTCTGCACACCGAGCAACTGCCCGACTTCAACGGCACACTCCGTGGAGGTACACTCGCTCTGCTGGAATCCCTGTTCGCGCAGAATCGTGTCCATATGCGAGCGGTCGACCACTTCGAAGCGTCCCAGATTTACCAGGGTGGAGCGCAAACGGTTGGTGAGAACCTCAGCCTCCGACTCGCTCAAACCATTGCCTTTGAGCTGCAGGACAGCCATTGTCCGGGTCTGAGAAGCTATCGGGGCTACGATAATTATCGTTGATAGCAGGACAGAGAGCATCTTTCTAAACACTTTTCACCCCTCATTATTTGTAAAAATATACAGATTCAAAGAGGTGTAATCAAGCTTATCGTGCTTTTCGTAGCTGTGATCCAAATCAATTTTGATTTCGGACACACGGAAGAAGCATTTTGCTTTTCCACGGATTTAATGTAAAATTGTCGCGATTAGTTAATACAAGCAAAATTTCCCGCAAGGAGACTGTAAATTTGATTAAGACAAGTCCGGAAAAAATCAAACTACATTTCTGGGGTGTGCGCGGCTCTTTACCGACGCCGCCGGATAATCAGGAAATTGAAGACAAGATCGTCGACCTATTAAAAAAGGCCGCCCGGCAGGATCTTTCCGATGATGAAACCATCCGGAAATTCATTCAGTCGCAACCGGTATACGCGCGGGGAATCATCGGTGGAAACACCGCCTGTGTATCAATCGAAGCCGACGGTAAGTATATCATCCTGGATGCCGGGACCGGACTGCGGAAATTGGGTGATCTCCTCATGGAGAACGAATTTGCTAATGGTAACGGCACGGCGCATATATTTCTGAGCCATACGCATTGGGACCATATTTCCGGATTCCCCTTCTTTCGCCCGGCCTATGTTCCCGGAAACCAGATCTATTTTTACGGATGCCATAATTCGCTCGAACGGCGTATCAGCTATCAGCAGGAAGATGAGTTTTTTCCAGTCTCCATATCGGCCATGGCCGCCAATATCGAATTCAAACGCCTGAAAAAAGAAGAAGCCATCAAGCTCGATCGCATCAAAATATCGAACAGTATGCTTTACCATCCCGGTGGTTCTTTCGGCTACCGATTCGAGTACCGCGGCAAATCGGTCGTGTACGCCACCGACTCCGAGTACAGGGATTTGTACCCGGATAAAATGGAATCCTTCCTCGGATTCATCCGCGATGCGGATATCCTCATTTTCGATGCCCATTTTACGATCCATGAAAGTAGCGAGAAAGAAAACTGGGGACACAGCACCGCCATCCAGGGCGTTGATTTTGCTGTACAGGCCGGCGTCCGGCACCTGCTGCTTTTCCATCACAATCCCTATTATTCGGACAACCAATTAGTAGAACTGCTCGAAAACGCCCGCAGCTACGCGGCTCAATTCTCGGACAGTCTGCAGATTTCACTGGCTCACGAAGGTTTGGAAATCAATCTGTAAGACTACCTTCCTGCCAAGAATCATCCCATCCGGGAGCTTCGGCACAGCAGAGCTTTTCCTTGTATTTGCGTCGTAAATTCATTAATATTTTAAGTCTTTTTCGTAGTGAAAATTTGATTTTTATGTAGAGATTCAACAAATTTGAGACTATGACTCGCTACCTTCTCTCAGTCATCCGCTGGCGCTATAACTTCGGCTTCGAATAAGCCTCTCCTCAACCCTATTTAATTATCCAATTCATTTCCGTTTGTATGAATTTGTAAATCCAAGAGGTGTCTTAATGGTCACTAAAAGTGTCATCATCATCGGTGCAGCCGGTAGAGATTTTCATAACTTCAATACCCTTTTTCGTAAGAATCCGGATTACAGGGTCGTCGCATTCACGGCCGCCCAGATTCCGGATATTGACGGCCGAAAATATCCGGCCGGACTGGCCGGCGAGTTCTATCCCGCAGGCATCCCGATCCTGCCCGAAAAAGAGCTCCCCCATTTAATTAAAAAACATCATGTCGATGAATGCGTATTTTCTTATAGCGATGTACCCTATGAACGCGTCATGGCAATGAGTGCTCTCGTAAATGCCGCCGGCGCCAATTTCACCCTGATCGGACCCCGGGCAACCATGCTCAAGAGCAGTAAACCACTGATTGCCGTGGTCGCCGTTCGCACCGGTTGCGGTAAAAGCCAGACTTCCCGCCGCATCATCGAACTACTGATGAAGCAAGGGCTCAAGGTCGTCGCCGTTCGTCATCCGATGCCTTACGGCGATCTGGAGGCCCAAAAAGTGCAGCGCTTCGCCAGGATTGAAGATCTGGCCGAGCACAAATGCACCATCGAAGAGATGGAAGAATACGAACCGCATGTGGATCGCGGCAATGTCATTTATGCCGGTGTTGACTATGAGGCCATCCTGCGCGCCGCCGAAAACGATCCGGACGGCTGCGACGTGATTCTCTGGGACGGCGGCAACAACGATTTCTCGTTTTACACCCCGGACCTGACGGTAACGGTTGCCGATCCGCACCGCGCGGGCCACGAATTGTCCTATTATCCCGGCGAAGTGAACCTGCGAATGGCCGATGTCGTCGTGATCAACAAAATGGACAGTGCTTCCCCGGAAGATATTCAGACCGTGCGCGAAAACATCGCTAAAGTAAATCCAAAGGCTATCGTAATCGACGGCGCATCACCGATCCGGGTCGATCATCCGGAATTGATCCGGGGCAAACGCGTGCTGGTCGTGGAAGACGGTCCCACTCTAACGCATGGCGAGATGAAACTCGGCGCCGGAACGATCGCCGCCCAGAAATTCGGCGCAGCCGAAATCATCGACCCAAGGCCTTTTGTCGTCGGAAAACTGGCCGATACTTTCCGGATTTACCCCAACATCGGCGCCCTCCTGCCGGCCATGGGATACGGTAAACAGCAGGTCAAAGATTTACAGGCCACGATTGAAAATACGCAATGCGACAGCGTAATTATCGGAACGCCGATCGATTTGAACCGTGTGGTTAAAATCAATAAACCAAATACGAGAGTTTATTATGATCTGCAGGAAATCGGGCATCCGGATTTTACGGAAGTGCTTGATGATTTCATTAAAAAACACCATCTGGTAAAATAGGTGATCATCTGCCATGAATAAAACAGCCGTTTTAGCGCTTGGCGGCAACGCCATTTCTCCGAAAGGCGAAATGGATACGATCCGCAATCAATTCCACAATACCCGCACGAGCATTCAAACCGTGATGAAATTCATCCACCGGGACTACCATCTTGTGATTAGCCACGGGAACGGACCCCAGGTGGGAAACGCCCTGCTCCGGGTCGAATTAACCCGCGGTAAAGCTCCCGATCTTCCCTTGGGTATCTGCGTGGCGGATACCCAAGGCGGAATGGGCTATATGATCGAACAATCGCTCCAGAACGCACTGATTGATGACAACATCCAACGCGACGTCGTTACGATCATCACCCAGGTGATTGTCGATGCCGACGATCCGTCGATCAATAATCCGACCAAATTCATCGGCAGCTGGTACAGCAAAGCAGAGATCGAAAAACTGGCGCGCAAAAACAATTGGCAGGTCAAAGAAATAGAGGGCAAGGGATGGCGCCGGGTGGTGCCGTCCCCCACCCCGCGGAAAATCATCAACAAGCGCATAATCCGCCAGATGGTTGAGAGCGGCACAATCGTCATCGCCGCCGGCGGTGGCGGAATTCCAGTCTATGTTATGGAAAACGGGCATTACGAAGGCTTCGATGCCGTTATTGATAAAGATCTCGCTTCCGCTGCTCTGGCCAATGATATCGGCGCACATGAACTTTACATTTTGACGGATGTAGACCAGGTTGCGCTTCACTACGGCCATCCGGACCAGGAAAACATCGGCAGCATCTCGGCCGGTGACCTGCAAAAATTATATAACGAGGGACATTTCGCACCAGGTTCCATGGGACCCAAAGTTCGGGCGGCAATCAACTTTATCGAAAACGGCGGCCGGCGGGCGGTCATCACGTCGCTCGAGAAAGCGGCGCACAGCCTGGACGGCAGCAGCGGCACGATCATCCTTCCATGACCTAAAGCAGTCACGCCTCCGCGACTTTTACCTTTTGTTAATTCAAATGAATTCTCTTAACTTGTGGCAGAAGGGATCTCAATTCTGACCAGTAATGAGAGGATTCACATGCAATATACTTTGGGAATTTTAAAACCGGATTGCATTCGGCGAGGATTGACCGGAAAAATAATTGATTTTATTGAGTCCCACGGATTCGAGCTTATCGCCTTGAAAAAGGTCCGGCTCAGTCACGGCCAAGCGGAAGAATTCTATGCGGTTCATCGGGGTAAAGACTTCTTCGAGGAATTAATCCTTTTCATGACCTCGGGCCCCTGTATCCCGATGGTGCTGAAAAAGGAAGATGCCGTTTGTGCTTTCCGCATGACGATCGGCACCACGGATCCCTCAGAGGCGGCGGAGGGTACGGTGCGAAAATTATACGCCACCAGCGTTCGACATAATGTCGTTCACGGTTCTGATACGGATGAAAATGCCAAGAAAGAAATTGCATTTTATTTTCCGTTGATGGAAATTATTAGTTGAATATTCTACGGGGGATACGATGAAGAGAACCATAATCGCCTTGCTCATAGTATTCTTATGTTTCCTCGGCTGCGCCAAAAAAGAGGTCATTAACGGTATCGTCAACCAGCCCTTGCATCTGTCGGCCTTCCTGGAATCGACGCTGGACACGACCGGCGCAACCTACCAGTGGACTTTTGTTTCCAAACCGTTCGAGAGCAAACTCGACATCCTCTCGTTCCAGCCTGACAGCCGTCTTTTTAATGTCTATTTCATTCCGGATGTCGAAGGGGAATATGTGGTGCAGTACACTCTCTATGGGCAGGACGGTGAGATTAAAGATTCGCGGGAATATACCTGCGCGGTCGTCATGCCCGAGCCCGGCGCGGTGGAAGTCAGCGCCCCGCCGGAGACATATGCTGAGGAGGATACCCTGGCCGGTGATGAAGGCAGCCTTCTGAAACCTCAATATTTGGATTCGGAAACCGTTGAAGCTGAGCCTGCACCGGAGATCTATAAACCACCCCAGGCTCCGCCGCCCCCGACTGTAAAGCCCAAGCCGGCTGCGCAGGTCGTCAAAGGTAAAAATGTACCCAAGGTCACCGGCAAATATACGATCCAGATTTCTTCCTGGAAGAAATACGAGACAGCCGAGAAAGCCCTGCACAATCTGGAGAATCTCGGCCTGGACGTTTACATCCAGCGCACCTTTTTTAAAGAAACGAATGAATACTGGTATCGTATTCGTTCCGGTACGTTTAACAATTACCAGGAAGCCGTTGCGGCGCTGAAGGAACTGAAGATAACGATTCCAAACGAAAAACTCTGGATTGATTCCGTCAGAGAAGAACTTTAATATTGGGAGGATATAATGAGAAAACTCTATTTTGACTTTCGCGATATTTTTCTCACTCCCCGGCTGGCGTTGAGCGGGAAGAAGATATGGGTTCATCTGCTGGGTATCATCGCCGGCTGGCTGATTTACACGATTTTAACCTATCTTGCGCTTTTTTTGAACGGCCAGCCCCTGACGGAGATCTGGCAAACCTACTATTTCTTTCCCTGCCTCTTTCTGTGCGGTTTACCGGTCGCCTGGTACGCCTGGATCATCAGCGGTCTGGGAATGCTGGCCTGGATCAAGATTTTCCTGCTGGCCTCGCTGGCGGTCTCACGGATTACCTACAAACAGTTGAAAGGCGATGAATTCTACTCCTCCGGTGACAGCTTGAAATATATCAAGAAGCACGGCGTGGCGACGATCATGGGCCCGGTTTCGATTCTGCTGATCATCGCTTTTTTTGTGATCATGGCGATCATTGCGGCCTGGATCGCCAAATGGCCGGTTCTCGATATTCTGTTCCTCGGCTTACCCTACCTGCTCTATTTTGTAGTTGCCACTTTCGTCGTCTATACCGGCGTGGTTTTCCTGGTTTCCTTCATCCTTGCCCCGGCCATCGTGGGTACGGCTGAGGAAGACACGATGGAAACCGTCTTCCAGAGTTATTCTACGCTCTGGGCCCAACCGTGGCGCCTGGTGGTCTACGAATCCCTGGTGGTCGTGCTGACGGCGGCGGCTACCTTTATCTACGGCTATGCCATGATCTGCGGCTACCGTTTCTTCAATTTCATTTTCGGCAGTTCCTGGCTGATGGCCGGCAAACTCAGTCGCATTGTCGAAACGGCTTCTTCCTATATTTTTGGTATCCATTCCCCGTTGACCGGATTCATCAGCCGTTTCTTCTATGTTTACACGCCGGCGTCCCTGGGAATCATCAAACCGCTCTATCTCTCAGTAACCGACGTAATCACCGCGATTCTTGTTGGAATCGGGCTCTTCATCATCGCCGGTACAGTCATAGCTTATCTTCTCTCCAACCTGAGCGTCGGCCAGGCGCTGATCTACATTATCCTGCGCAAGAAAAAGGACGACGAAAACCTGATCGAGCGCAAGGATGAGGACGAGCTCGAAGAAGAGGAAGAAGTGAAAGAAGACGAACTCGAGAACGAAATCAAAGAGGAAAATGAGGAAGCATCCGAAACCTCAGAGGAATCCAAAGAGGAATAAAATACCGATCGAATTACATAAAAAGGCGTCTGGTGCAGACGCCTTTTTATTATCATATCTTTTAATTGACGAATCAGCGGAAAATCGCGATAAATACCCCGGCGGCAATCGCCGAGCCGATCACTCCGGCTACATTAGGCGCCATGGCATGAAAAAGCAGGTGGTTATCGTTATCGTACTTCCGTGCAAATTGCTGCACGACCCGGGCTGAATCCGGTACGGCCGAAACGCCGGCAGCCCCGATCAACGGATTGATTTTCTCCTTCAGGAAAAGATTCATGAACTTGGCAAAAATCAGTCCCCCGAAAGTAGCGACCGCGAAAGAGAGCAGCCCCAGGAAGAATATCCCCAGCGCTCTGGATGTCAGAAAACCGACATTGACGCCGTTGACGAAGCGGGTTGCCTGGGTACTCGCCCCCACGGCAAAAGAGAGTAGAATCGTACAGATATCCAGCAGGGCGTTCGCCGCTGTTTTTGCCAGTCTCTCCGTCACACCGCTCTCCTTCAGCAGATTGCCGAGCATCAGCATACCCACCAGGCTCAGCGAACCGGGAGCAATCAAAGCCGACACGATCACAACGATGATCGGAAAGAGTATCTTTTCAAGTTTCGAAACTTTACGGGCCGGTTTCATGCGGATCCGGCGTTCTTTCTCAGTGGTCATAAGTTTCATAATCGGAGGCTGAATCACTGGCACGAGGGCCATGTATGAATAGGCTGCAATCGCGATCGGTCCCAGCAGGTGCGGCGCCAGCTGGGAGGCCAGAAAGATGGAAGTCGGACCGTCCGCTCCTCCGATTATCCCGATCGAAGCGGCTTCCTGGTTACTGAAGCCAAGTAACAGGGCGCCGATGTAGGTTGCGAAAATTCCCAACTGAGCGGCAGCACCCAGTAAAACCGATTTCGGGCTGGATATCAGTGACGAGAAATCCGTCAGGGCTCCAATCCCAAGAAAAATCAATGGCGGAAAAATACCGGATGTAACCCCCCAGTAGAGCATACTGAAGACACTATTCTGCGAAGCGCCATTGGCCACCGAATCGTAAACTCCGATCGGCAACCCGGCGATGTAGGGCATGTTACCGATAATCACGCCGAAACCGATCGGCAGGAGCAGCAGCGGTTCGTAATTTTTCACGATCGCGAGAAAAATCGCGACACAACCGACGGCAATCATGACGATGCTGCCCCATTGTAAATTGGCAAATCCGGTTGTTTCAAGTATTTTAAAAACCATATTCATATTTCTGGACTCCTATCACTCGAGCACGATTAAAACATCACCCTCGTTGACAGAATCGCCTTCTCTCACATTGATCGATTTCACGACTCCGTTCGTAGCGGATTGGATCTCATTTTCCATCTTCATGGCTTCCATGATGATTACATGCTGCCCGGCACGAACCGTATCTCCGATACGTACCAGCAATTTTTGGATCAAACCCGGCAGGGGAGCTACGACCGATGTAGCTTCAACAATCGCCTTGGGACGGTGCAATTTTTGTGGTGCGGGGGTCGCGGAAATGCGGACCGGTTTACTCTCCGGGCCCGCGGCAGCAACCGGTTGCAAGTCCGAAACCTGTTCGATCCCCAGATCCTTCAGCCCGACCGTATATTTTTGACCGTTTACGGTAAGCACAGCCTCGTAGGCGCTGAATTCATGGATGACAACCGTATACGGTTTTCCGTCGATCTCTAACTCTAAATTCTTTTCTTTCATCTCAGTGTTTCCTCACCCTAATTATCTCTGACCGTACTTGAAACCCACTTTCCAGGCGCTCTGCTCCTGACCGGTCTTAAAGGTTACCTGGCTCTCCAGAACGTCGAAGTGGAGGCGCCGGTAGGTTTCAATTGCGACGGCAATGGCGGCCAGAATATCATCCGGTATCGGTTCAGCTGCAACGGCGGTCGGAATAGCCCCTTCCGGCTCCTCGACCCCAGCCGTTTCCGGCGGCCGGTTACCCGGGCCTATTTTCGCAAAAATCTTGTTGAACAGGTGGATTGTCGACGCGATCAGAATCAGCCCGACGAAGACGACGATGAGCCCGGCAAACGCAATTTTGTCGCCCTGGTTGCGGCGTAGATTGGCGATACCGGCGCTGGGCTGCAAGGTATCGTTCTCACGGCTCTGGATTTTCTGCAGTTCCGTGACAATTTCGGATTTGTCGAGCATGCCTTTTTCATCCAGCAAATTGACAACGGCTTTGACCGTATTGCGGGGATCTTTGATGATCTGCAATTCCTCATTCTGCTCGACGGATTTTTCAATATCATCCTGGGCCGGAAGCGGCAAAGCGACCAGCATCAGGAGCAGGCAGACCGTTGTGAACTTCCCGGTTCTCGATCGAAACAAATTATTGAATTTCATTTCTTGCATAATTTTCATCGCATCACAGAGGAATGTTTCCATGTTTCTTGGGCGGATTGTTATCGCGCTTATTGGCCAGCATTTCCAGGGCCTTGATCAACTTATAGCGCGTTATTTTCGGTTCGATCACCTCATCCACAAAGCCCTTCGAAGCCGCCACGTACGGATTGGCGAACTTGTCCCGGTACTCTTCGATTTTCTCCGCCAACTTTTCCCCGGGATTTTCCGCTGCACCGATCTCCTTCGAGAAGATGATTTCGCTGGCGCCCTGGGGCCCCATCACCGCGATCTCCGCGGACGGCCAGGCATAGGTCAAATCGCCTCGCAGATTATTGGAATTCATCACGCAGAAAGCGCCGCCGTATCCTTTTCGTGTAATCACTGTAATTTTCGGTACGGTTGCTTCAGCGTAGGCATAGAGCATCTTGGCGCCGTGCTTGATAATGCCGTTGAATTCCTGTACGGTACCCGGCATGAAACCCGGTACATCCTCAAACGTGATGACCGGAATATTGAAGGCATCGCAGAAACGCACAAAACGGGCCGCTTTATTGGAACTGTTGCTGTCGAGTACACCGGCCAGGTATTTGGGCTGATTGGCGACAATGCCGACCGAACGCCCGTTCAGCCGGCCGAAACCGATCAGGATGTTGGGCGCATATAACGCCTGCACTTCAAAAAATTTACCCTCGTCCAGGACCTTGCCGAGAATCTCCTTCATATCGTAAGGTTTGTTGGGATTATCCGGAACGATATAGTTCAATTCCTCATCGACGCGATTGGGCGGGTCTTCGGTCTCTGCTGTCGGCGGTTCAACCATATTATTCTGAGGCAGATAGGTGACCAGTTCCCGGATGCCGGCCAGCAGACTCTGCTCATCGTCATAGGCGAAATGCGTGATGCCGCTTTTGGTGGCATGTACATCGGCACCGCCCAGTTCGTCCAGCGTGACATCTTCGTGCGTAACGGTCTTGACAATTTTCGGACCGGTTAAAAACATATAGGCGGATTTCCTGACCATGAAGATGAAATCGGTCAGAGCCGGCGAATACACCGCACCACCGGCGCAGGGTCCCAGAATGGCGCTGATCTGGGGAATGACTCCGGAGTATAAGACATTTCTTAGGAAAATATCGGTATAACCGGCCAGGGAGTCAACGCCCTCCTGAATGCGCGCACCGCCCGAGTCGTTAATGCCGATGATCGGGGCCCCGGTTTTGGAGGCTTTATCCAGAACCTTGACCACCTTCTCCGCCACTGTTTTGGACAGCGAACCGCCGAACACCGTGAAATCGAACGCGTACACAAAAACCAGGCGGCCGTAAATCGTACCGTAGCCGGTGATCATTCCGTCGCCGAGAATCTTCTTTTGATCCATGCCGAAATCGACGCAATCGTGGGTGCGAAACATATCCAGTTCTTCGAAACTGTTCGCATCCAGAAGTAGATTGATCCGCTCGCGGGCCGTCAATTTACCGCGCGCATGCTGTTTCTCGATGGCAACCTCACCGCCGCCCAGCCTGGCTTTCTCAATTTTTTCTTTGAGTTCGAGAATATTTCGTTCCCTGCTCATACATGCTCCTCCGGCTTCTGACAAATTTCCGTCAGCACTTTGCCCGATGATCTGGGATGGATAAAAGCGATTTGCGCCCCGTGGGCGCCGCCGCGTGCTTTTTCATCGATCATCTGGACTTCTTGATTCTTCAATCCCCCGATCTCAGTGATAATATCATCCGTCCGATAAGCAATATGATGAATGCCTTCGCCTCTTTTCTCGATGAATTTGGCGATCGGGCTGTCCTCCGACAGCGGTTCAAGTAATTCAATGTTGACTTCGCCGGCCCGGAACATGGCAACCTTCACTTTCTGGTCGGCTATTTCCTCGCTGCCGGCCCATTTCAAGCCCAGCACATCGCGATAAAAGGGGATATGCTCCTCGAGTGAAGACACGGCAATCCCGATATGATCGATCTGGGTAATCATTTTGTATGCATCTCCTTTATAAACCCATCAATTTTTGCATTAATCAAGGCATAGGGTTTCTGTTTATCATGAACGATTTCCTGTACCAATGTATCGATTTCACCGTTCATCTGCATAAAATCATGAAACGCCGCGAAAATTTTGGCACTCAGGATCGTCTTGATTTCATCTTGCAGGCGCTGTTCCCGCCGGTTGGCTAATTTTCCCGAAGCCTTCATCCGTTCTACATATTCTCCAATACTATCCATCAGATCATCGACTCCCTCGTCATTGATGGCTGAAGTCATCAGGATCGGATTCATCTGGTCGGATTGTTCGGCAAACTTGATTCCGAGTACATATTCCACCTGGACGCGCAGTTTATCGGCACCATCAAGATCTCTTTTATTAATAATGAAGATATCGCCGATTTCCATAACACCGGCCTTGAGAGCCTGAATTTCGTCTCCCGCACCCGGCACCAGGACCAGCAGAACGATATCGGACAATCCCATGATTTCGATCTCGGTCTGCCCGACGCCGATCGTTTCGACGAGTATATAATCGAATCCGGCGGCATCGAAAATCCTGAGAGCGTCAGCGGTGGCTCCCGCCAATCCGCCCAGGTGTCCGCGCGAGGCCATCGAACGAATGAAGACCCCGTCATCCACAGCGTGCTTCTGCATGCGCAGCCGGTCTCCCAGCAGCGCGCCGCCCGTAAACGGCGAACTCGGATCCACGGCGATCACGGCCACGCTTTTCCCCCGGGTACGCAGGCGTTCGATCAGGCGGTCAACCAGGGAACTCTTCCCTGCTCCGGGAGGCCCGGTGATTCCCCAGACGATCGCCTTGCCGCAATGCGGGTACAACTCGTCGATCAGGGCTTCCCGGCCTTCCCGATCGTTCTCGACATGCGAGATCGCCCGGGCGATGGAACGCGTGTTCCCGGCCAGTATCTTTTGGGCCAGTTCGGTCAACGGCTGACTCTCTGTTTGTTGGCTTCGATAAAATCGATGACTTTCCGGATCGGCGTTCCCGGCGTAAAAATCGCCTCAATACCTTTCGCCTTCAAAAAAGGAATGTCGTCTTCGGGAATTACGCCCCCGCCGAACAGAATCACATCGTCGGCACCCTCTTTGCGAAGCAGTTCCGCAATACGTGGAAAAAGTTCGTTGTGCGCCCCGGAAAGCAGACTGAGTCCCACGAAATTCACATCTTCCTGAATCGCGGTCTTAACGATCGCTTCGGGCGTCTGACGAATCCCGGTATAGATCACTTCATAGCCGGCATCCTTCAGCGCCCGGGCCACATATTTGGCGCCGCGGTCATGACCGTCCAGTCCCGGTTTAGCCACCAATATTCTGATTTTTTCCGTCATTGCAGCCTCTATAATACGATTGATTCTTGATATTCACCAAACACGCCGCGCAGGACATTACAGATTTCGCCCAGCGTAGCGTACTCACGAACCGCCTCGATGATGGCCGGCATCAGGTTTACATCATCATTCCCGGCGCCTTCGCGAATCGCCAGCAATTTCTCCTCGACAGCGCGGTTATTGCGGGTTCTTTTAATTTCTTCGATCTTGCGCATCTGGATATTGCGCAGTTCGGGATTGACCTTCAGAATATCCTTGACGCCCTCTTCGCGAACCGTGTACTTGTTCACACCCACGACGACGCGCTCACCGCTTTCGATTTCCCTCTGATATTTATAGGCGGAATCCTGGATCTCCTTCTGAATAAAGCCATGTTCGATCGCACGCACCATACCGCCCATTTGTTCGATTTTATTCAGGTAGTTCCAGACTTGCTCCTCGATCGTATCGGTTAACTTCTCCACGAAATACGAGCCGGCCAGCGGATCGATCGAGTTTGTCACTCCGGATTCATGCGCTACGATCTGTTGCGTCCGCAGGGCGATACGCACCGCTCCTTCGGTCGGAAGCCCCAGCGCTTCGTCACGTGAATTGGTATGCAGGCTCTGCGTACCGCCCAGGACGGCTGCCAGCGTCTGGATTGTGACACGGGCGATGTTGTTGTCGGGCTGCTGGGCCGTCAGCGTGCTGCCCCCGGTCTGGGTGTGAAAACGCAGCATCATCGACTTATCTTTTTTGGCATGAAATTTATCGCGCATAATCCGGGCCCAGATTCTTCGGGCGGCCCGAAATTTAGCGATTTCTTCGAACAGATCATTGTAGGCATTAAAGAAGAAGGAAAGCTGACCAGCGAAATCATCGATATCCAGTCCCGCCTTCAATGCGGCTTTCACATATTCGATCCCGTCGGCAATCGTGAAGGCGACTTCCTGCACGGCACTGGAACCGGCTTCCCGGATATGATAGCCCGAAATGCTGATTGTATTCCAGTTCGGAACCTCCTGCGCGCAGTATTCAAAAATGTTCGTAATCAGCCGGATGGAGTGTCCGGGCGGGAAGATATAAGTGCCGCGGGCGATGTACTCTTTCAGAATATCATTCTGAATCGTACCGCGCAGTTGCTGCCGGGTCACACCCTGCTTTTCGGCCACCGCAATATAAAATGCCAGCAGTACCGGGGCCGGTGCGTTGATGGTCATGGAAGTCGAGACTTTGTCAAGCGGAATGCCGTCGAAAAGAATCTCCATATCCTTCAGCGTATCAATCGCCACCCCGACTTTACCGACTTCCCCTTCGCTGACCGGATCGGACGAATCGTAGCCGATCTGGGTCGGCAGATCGAAAGCGACGGAGAGTCCCGTTTGCCCCTGCCCGAGCAGGTATTTATAGCGCTGGTTGGATTCTTCGGCGGTACCGAACCCGGCGTACTGGCGCATCGTCCAGAATCGTCCGCGATACATCGTGGGCTGTACGCCGCGCGTGAAGGGGTACTGGCCCGGAAACCCCAGTTTCTCCACATATCTTTGCGGTTCCCCTTCAGCCGGGTAGTAAATTCTTTCGACAGGAATCCATGAACCCGTCGTGAATTCGGCTTTCTGCTCCGGGAAACGCTCCAGGGTCTTTTTTAGGATGGAGGATTCCCATTTTTCAAATTCTTCGTATCCAGCTTTTTCAGCGGTCATGTTATGACTCCTCAGAAATTGGACTATCAATAATGTAATTCATAAAAGCCTGTAATCTCCAGGAATAAAAATTGCCCTGAAATCTGCGTATTGCATGGGATTTCCCATTAATACTGCTCTCATTCCTTTTTCCAATAAAACTTAAAAAATTAAAGAGGATATTCTAGAAAAACAACGAATTCCGCGAGACGATGTATAAATATTTACGGTCGGGCGTTGCTCTTCCGAGTGGTTTCATTTCGGGTACTTTCACCTCCCAACCGTTGATTCCTGTCCCGGGCCGGCATCGAAATTTTCTTGATTCTGGCCTTACCATCTCATAAATTCCCCCTTTGTCATGAAGATTCGTCTGAATTCGCTTACTGAAGGACAACAAAATATAGAGGTTAGGCTCTCCCAGGAAGAGCTGGAAATTGACGATCCAAACTTTCAATCCAAGATTGTAGTGGAACTATCTATCGATAAAGAGATCTCCGGAATTCACATAAAGGGGCGTGTCCACACCAAGGCACTGTTCGCTTGCGACCGTTGCCTCTCCGATTATGATTTGAAATTGGACACCGATTTCGAAGTTATGTTAAGTTATCTGGCCCAGGAGTCTGCCGAAACAGACGATAGTATCATTCCGATCAATGAAAAGACCATGGAAGTGGATATTTCCCAGCAAATTTTAGATGCGCTGTTGCTTGCCATCCCTATGAAGAAAATTTGCCGTAAGGACTGCAAGGGCCTTTGCGACGTATGCGGTGCAAATCTGAATCTGGAAACTTGCAGTTGTCATATTCCCCGACCCGACAGCCGGTGGGAACCACTAAAACAATTTTTAAACAACGCTACGGAGGATTAATACATTGGCACTTCCAAAGAGAAAAACGTCGAAATCAAGAAGAGATAAAAGAAGAACACATCAGAAACTGGATGCTTCCACAGTCGCAAAATGTCCTCAATGTCATGAATCTAAACTTCCGCACCGGGCCTGCCCCAACTGTGGCTACTATAAAGGACGCCCGGTAGTCTCAGCTAAGGAAAAATAGAGGCGGACCCTGAACGCCACCACATCATACAGTATGGAGCAGCGGTCTCCATTTGATTTGCTATTTATAGTGGCAGACAGGGTTGTATCAAATTTTTTTTACTTTATCAACGAAACGCTTAGATTAACCCGCAACTAAAATTGGGCAGAAAATGACGGTAAAAAGAGCCACCATAACAGCCTTGGGAAAATATGCACCCGAGCGCATTCTCACAAATCACGATCTGGAACAGATGGTCGACACGAATGATGAATGGATCCGAACGCGGACCGGTATCGTCGAGAGACATATCGCCCGAGAGGACGAAGCTACTTCCGATCTGGCCGTCGGTGCCTTCCGGGATTTGCAGAACCGCTTTCATATCGATCCGCTGGAAATCGATCTGATCATCCTGGCAACCATCACGCCGGATATGTTTTTTCCTTCCACGGCAGCGCTATTTCAGGAAAAGATCGGCGCTACTAACGCCTGGGGATTCGATATATCCGCCGCCTGTTCCGGTTTCACGTATGCCCTGACCGTCGGTCAACAGTTCATCAATACCGGGAATTGCAAAAATGTTCTCGTCATCGGCGCGGACAAGATGAGCAGTATCACCGATTACACCGACCGGGACACCTGTGTGCTGTTTGGAGACGGGGCCGGGATTGTCCTGCTGCAGCCGGCTGCTGAGGGCGCAGATTCGGGGATCGTGGACACTGTTCTGAAGTTGGACGGAACCGGTAAGGATTACCTCTATATGCTGGGCGGCGGCAGTAAGCACCCGGCAACACATGCAACGGTCGACAAAAAGATGCACTACATTTACCAGGAAGGCCGCTCGGTATTCAAATTTGCCGTCAGCGGCATGGCCAGCATCTCCCTCGAGATTCTCAAGAAAAACGGGTTGAAGGGAAGCGACATCGCACTGTTTGTCCCACACCAGGCCAACAAGCGGATCATCGATGCCTGTGCCAGCCGTATGCATCTGCGTGAGGAACAAGTGCTCTCGAATATCGACCGCTATGCCAATACCACGGCTGCGACAATCCCGATCGGGCTTGTCGACGCCATCGATGCAAATCGTATCCAAAAAGGGGACTATGTTCTATTGTCTTCTTTCGGCGCCGGTTTCACGTGGGGCAGCGTTTTATTGAAATGGGGAATATAATATGTCGAAAACCGCTTTTGTATTTCCGGGTCAGGCTTCCCAGTTTGTCGGGATGGGTCTGGATTTCTACAACAAAAGCCAAATTGCCTCGCGGCTCTATGATCAGGCGGAAGGTGTTTTTGACTTTTCGCTGAAGGATGTTTCCTTTTACGGGCCGCAAGACAAACTGACCCAGACGAAGATTACACAGCCGGCTATTTTCGTGCATTCACTCTCTGTTTTTAAAGAATTGATCAAAAGAAATATCCTGCCGGATATGGTCGCCGGTCACAGCCTGGGCGAGTATTCGGCACTGGTCGCGGCCGAAGCGCTGAGTTTCGAGGCGGGACTGGAACTGGTGAAAGTACGTTCCGAGCAGATGCAGCTGGCCTGCGACAACGCCCAGGGAACTATGGCTGCCATTGTCGGCCTGGACAGCGAAACGATTCTCCAAACGCTCGAGAAAGCCGGAGTTTCGGAAACCTGCACTATCGCCAATCATAATTCACCCGCTCAGATCGTGATCAGTGGAGAGAAATTTGCCGTCCAGACCGTGATGATGGAACTGAAAAAAGCCGGCGCCAAACGAGTGATCGAATTATCGGTCGGCGGCGCCTTCCATTCACCGCTGATGCAGACCGCTCGCGAAGAACTGAAAAAGGCGCTCGATAAAACCGAAATCCATCCGCCCCGCTACCCGGTATACACCAATGTCGCTGCTAAGCCGACTGTCGATCCGAATGAGATCAGAAGCCAGCTCTACCTGCAATTGACATCCCCGGTGCTATGGGCCGATACCATTCAGAATATGATCATCGACCATGCTACGCGTTTTATCGAAGTCGGCCCGGGTAAAGTGCTGCAAGGGCTGATTCGCCGCATCTCGGCCGATGTGACCATTCAAGGCGTTTCAAGTTATGAAGATCTGGAAAGTGTCCTATGATAATCGATTTTAAGGACAAAGTCGTGATCGTTACCGGTTCAGGCCGGGGAATCGGCCGGGCTATCGCCGAGGCATTTGCCGCCAATTCCGCTATCGTCATCCTGAGTGACTATAACGAAGAAGCCCTGCAGGAAGTCACGGCGGATTTCAGTGCGAAAGGCTACCCGTTTGCGGCCATCGCCTGCGATGTCACGGACGCGGATGCGGTCAAGCAGCTGATCGAGAACGTCTACCAAAAATACGATAAAATCGACATATTGATCAATAATGCAGGGATTACGCGCGACAATCTGATTCTGCGCATGAAAGACGAGCAATGGGATGCGGTTCTCAGCACCAATCTGAAAAGTGTTTTCCTGACAACCCGGGCGGCAGCGCGTTATTTCATGAAGCAGCATTTCGGCAGGATCATCAATATCAGTTCCGTCGTGGGCATAACCGGCAATGCGAGCCAATCGAACTATTCCGCCAGTAAAGCCGGTGTCATCGGCTTTTCCAAATCGATCGCCAAGGAGTTGGCCAGCCGGAATATCACCGTCAATGTGATCGCCCCCGGTTTCATCCGGACCCGGATGACCGATGTACTCCCGGAAGAAGTCAAAGAAAATTATCTGCAAAATATACCTTTGCATCAAATGGGAACGCCAGAGGATGTGTCCAATGCGGCCTTGTTCCTAGCATCGCCGCTGGCGGATTATATAACCGGACAGGTTATCCACGTCGACGGCGGTTTGGTCATGTAAAACCTACAAAGGAGGATAAAATGGGACAGTTTGAGAAAATTCAAGAAATCGTCACAGACAAACTAGGTGTTGAAAAATCCAAGGTTACGATGGAAGCCTCTTTCATCGATGATCTCGGCGCCGACTCGCTCGACACCGTCGAGCTGATCATGAAAATGGAAGAAGAGTTCGATATTGAAATTCCCGATGAAGAAGCCGAAGGCCTTAAAACCGTTGGCAACGTCGTGGAATATCTCGAATCAAAACTCGGATAAATTTGCATGCGTAAACGTGTAGTTGTAACAGGTATGGGCATCATGTCCCCCATCGGAAATGATGTCCATACTTTTTGGCAGAACCTGATCAACGGGGTCAGCGGCGTCAAACGCATCACGGAATTTGATGTAACGGATGCTCCGGTTCAGATCGCTGCCCCGGTTCCGCCCTTCGATCCTTCCGTACTTTTCAGCGATAAGGACCTGAAGCGTACCGACCGGGTGGCGATTCTAGGCGTTCTGGCCGCCCGGGAGGCACTTGAGGAATCCGGGCTTCTGGCCGATCCCAATCTCGATCGGGACCGGGTCGGCGTGATTACAGGCTCCGGCATTGGTGGTATTCGCACCTTTGAAGACCAGCACAGTAACATCATGGAGCGAGGGCGACGGGCCGTCAGTCCTTTCTTCATTCCGATGATGATTCCGGATATTGTCTCCGGGCAAATTTCCATCAATTGGGGATTTACGGGTCCGAATTACTCCGTTTCCTCAGCCTGCGCGACTTCCTCGCATTCGATCGGCATCGCCTATATGCACATCCTTGCAGATGATGCCGACGTGATGATTACCGGAGGTACGGAGGCCAGCGTGACACCCCTGTCACTGGCCGGATTCAGCAATATGAAAGCCCTCTCCAAGCGCAACGACGACCCGCAAAAGGCCAGCCGGCCTTTTGATCGCGAGCGAGACGGCTTCGTCATGGGCGAAGGTGCCGGGGCGATTATATTGGAGGAGCTTGAACACGCCAAAAAGCGCGGTGCGAATATCCTGGGTGAGATTGTCGGCTACGGTTTTTCGGCCGACGCCCATCATATCACGGCCCCGCATCCGGAGGGCAAAGGGGCCGCCAGCTCCATGCAATTGGCGATTAAAATGGCGGGCCTGGCGCGGAAAGATTTTCAATACATCAATGCGCATGGAACATCTACCCAGCTGAACGATAAGTACGAAACATTGGCAATTAAATCCGTTTTCGGGGAGAGCGCCTACAGGATCCGTATCAGTTCCACTAAATCGATGACAGGTCATCTGCTGGGCGCGGCCGGGGCCGTTGAATTTATCGCCACAATCCTGGCTCTCAGGCATCAGATCGTCCCACCGACGATCAATTACGAGTACCCGGATCCCGACTGCGATTTGAATTACACGCCTAACCAGGCGGTCGAAGCGAAGCTGGATGCCGCCCTGAGCAATAATTTTGGTTTCGGTGGGCATAACGCCGTGCTGGCGGCGAAACGTTTCATTTCTTAATTCATTACCGGTATTGTTGCAACTCAGAAAATTATTCAAATCTGTCTCGCCTGTCGAAAGAAAGGTGGGCTATACTTTTTCCAATAAAGAGTTGCTGCGCATTGCCCTCACCCATCGTTCAAAATGCAAAATCAACTGCAATTCCTACGAGCGGCTGGAATTTTTAGGAGATGCCGTTCTGGAATTGATTGTTTCCGATTATCTATTCCACAAGTATCGTAAAAAGACCGAGGGCGAATTGACGGTTCTGCGCTCCATCCTTGTCAATCGCAAAAGCCTCTATGAAGTAGGGCTATCGATGGATATTCTGGATGCCTGCATCGTGGATCGAAGTCTCGATATCGGCCAACTCGCCACACGCCGCACGATTCTGTCCAGCATCATCGAATCGATCATCGGCGCCGTGTACCTTGACGGGGGATTGAAATCCGCCCGGAAAATCGTCTACCGCTGGATCATCCACAGTATCGACGAGTTGGATCACATGTCCAGCTTCAACTATAAGGGTCAATTGTTCGAGATCTGTCATAAACTGGGGCGGGAACTACCCCTGTTCAGAACCCTGGATGCCAGCGGTCCCGACCATGAGAAAACGTACACAGTCGCGGTATATATCGGCAGTGAACAACTGGGAGCAGGCAAGGGAACAACAAAAAGGGCAGCCGAACAAAGGGCTGCCAAACAAGCTTTCGATCAACTTCGTCAATCAAAACTATCTAATTAATATTCAATTCCTTTTCAATTTTCTGGATCTTGTCGCGCAGTTTGGCAGCCTGTTCATAATTCTCCTCTTCAATCGCCTGCTGAAGTTCATTGCGCAGTTCGAACAGGAGATCCAGGGTTTTGATCTCGGGTGACTCGTCGTCGTAGATTTCCTCTTTCCCGGCTTTTTGCGAGATGATCTGCCCGGCTTCATCCATCACCTTGTCAGCAACATAAATGGATGCATTCATCCGTAGCGCCAAGGCGATGGCGTCGCTGGGACGCGAGTCGATCTGGATCATCTCCCGCTCTCCCATTTTCTCAAGAAATATCTTGGCGTGGAAGGTACCGTCGATGAGTTCGCTGACCAGAATCTCGGGGATGCGTATATTCAATTCTTTGAGAATATTACTGCACAGATCATGGGTCAGCGGACGGGGCATCGCCACTTTCTCGAGTGCCAGCGCAATCGACTGGGCTTCGAAAACGCCAACGATAATCGGCAATTGCCGGTTGCCTTCCGGTTCGCGTAATAGTATTGCATATCCCTTGCTGGGGGGATAAAACATGATTTTCTCGAGGTCGACGCGTATCATCTCTTTAATAAAATACTTCGGTGCTTCACGATAAGCAAGAGTTATTTATGCCCCTGTTAAATCCCGGTCATGCCGATGGGGAATTTCTCTGAAAATTACGTATCCGAAATCAGCCGCCATCCCGCAGATTTTCGGTATGAAACTTCTTTAAAACCTGATAGACCTGGAAGGCACTCTCGGCTTCCCGTATCTCTTCCGCCAAAGGCTCCACCGCATTCAGATCAATCTTCTGGATCATCTCAAACACTTTCTGATAGGCACTTGGATTGATGCTGACAACCCTGATGCCGACGGCCAGCAGGCCGAGGAGCGCCAGCGGATCGGAAGCCATTTCCCCGCAAACGCTGATCCCGATCTCCCTCTGTCTGGCTGTCCGGACGGCTTTCTCGATTGCCCCGTAGAGCAGTGGATGATAGTCGTTCCGGGCGAAACTGGTTTCGCGCGAAGTACCCAGTAAAAAGAGGGAGAGATCATTCGTGCCGACACTGAAGAAATCTACCTCATTGGCCACATTCTCGAGGTCTCCGAGCACCTCTTCCGTCTCGATCATGATCCCGATCGGAATGTGGTGGTCGTAGACAATATCTTCTTCATCCAGTTTTTCGGCTACCTGCCGCAGAATCTCTTTGCTCTTCAGGACTTCTTCGAGGGAGAAAACCATGGGAAACATTATCTGGATCGGGCCGTAGGCAGAGGCCCGCAACAGCGCCTTCAACTGCGTCCTGAGCAATTCCGGATTTTCCAGGCAAAAGCGGATGCCGCCGAAATCCTGGAAAAAATCATCCTTGTGGAACATATCAAGATCCAGCATCTCGACGAGTTTATCGCGCCCGAAATCGAATGTCCGGAACGTCACCGGCAGATTATTCATCATGCGCACAACCCGGGTGTAGGCCACAAACTGCTCATCTTCATCGGGAATGCAGTTTTTCTCGATACATAAAAATTCGGTCCGGTACAGCCCGATTCCCTGCTGTTCCGACGGATCGATGGCAGTGACCTCGCTGACGAAGCTGGTGTTCAGCAGAATCTGGATCGGGATACCGTCTTTCGTCTTGCTCTCACCAAGGCTTTTCATCGAACGCCGCCGGCTGCCTGCAAATATCCGGGCTTTTTCCCTGTAACCGCGAATCTCCTCCTCGGAAGCGTCGATAATCGCAGACTCACCGTCGACATCCAGAATGACATTTTCATGACCGATAAATTGCCGGATGTCGGCGATATTCGACAGATAGGGAATCTGGAAAGATCGGGCCAGAATCCCGGCATGCGAATCGTAGCCGCCGATCTGGGTAATAACTCCCAGTACATTCTGTTGATTGATATGGATAAGTTCCGAGGGCGTGATTCTGGTGCTGACGTAAATCGCCGGCTCCTTGAATTGCGGCAAGGTGTAATCGCCTTTGGCCGAGAGATGATGCAGAATGCGCTTCTTAACGTCTTTCAGATCGATATAGCGCTCCTGCAGGTAGCTATGAAGGGTTTTCTCGAGGACGGTCTCATATTTCGTCATGACATCGAAGTAGGCCCAGGAGACGTTCTTGAGTTCCTTTTTGACGATCCCGGTGACCTCCTTCTTGACTTCGCTGTCATTCAGGGCCATCAATTGGGCATCGATAATCTTGGCGTGATCTTCATCGAGGTGATCGAGCAGCAGATCCCGGATTTGTTCCAGTTCCTTGAGGGCGTGGCGGATGGCATTCTCGTATCGTTGCAGATGCTCATCAACCTCGTCCGGGCGGATATAGTCCTGGGGAACCTGAAATTTATCTCTTTCAAAATAATGCACCGGTCCCATGGTCACACCGGGGGAAATCCTGACACCTTTGATTTTTTTCACAATTATTCCAGGTTAAATTTGTTTTCAGCCAATGCACGTAACTCCTGGATAGCCTGCTGTTCGTCCTCTCCGTCGGCCTCGATGACGATCTCCGCCCCGGGCTCGACGGCCAGAATCAACAGTCCCAGAATACTTTTGGCGTTGATACGGATCCCATTGTAATGCACAAATATTTCGGCTTTATACTGGGATGCCTTGGTAACGAAAACCGTCGCCGGTCTCGTATGTAAACCGTGCTTGTTCAGGATCTTGACTGGAATTTGTAGCATATTACGACTTACGATTGGATATTAAGGTTACGATATTTTTCAAATCCGCCTGCAGTTTTTCGGGCAAAACCGTCAGGCGTTCCATTGCCATGCTTAAAAGTTCACTGACTTTTCGTTTCGAATCTTCGAGGGCGCCATGTTTCCGGAATTCGATCACGATACGTTCGCGGTCGCGGTGGTTTTCCTTCAGAAAACGAACGAAATTCATCTGCTCGGCGGCAGTCATATCCGAGAGCGCCAGGATCAGTGGATAGGTTTTCTTTTCCGCAGCCAGGTCACTGCCCAGGCTTTTCCCCATGCTCTGAATATCCGAGGTGATCTCCAGAAGATCGTCCTGGATCTGGAAAGCCTCTCCCAGATTCTTCCCGAAAAGTAACAATTGCACGGCGATTTCCGGATCATAATTATCGAACAGCATCCCGGCCTGGCAGGCGAATCCCAGCAACGCACCGGTTTTTTTGCCGACCATTTCAAGGTACTCCGTTTCGGACACTATCCCGCGAGATTCAAAGGCCATGTCCAGGGCCTGGCCTTCACAAATCTCCAGCATCGTTGCACTGAATCCCCCGCCCAGTATTTGCAGGACGGGAGTGTCGGTCTTCATTAAGGTCTGAAAAGCCAGCCCCAGAAGCGCATCGCCGCTCAGCAGGGCCGTATTGACATCCCACTTCAGGTGAACGGTCGGCTGACCGCGCCGGTGGGTATCGTTATCCATAATATCATCATGAACGAGTGAGAAGGTGTGCAATATCTCGATCGCCACTGCGGCCGGCATCAGGCGCGCCCGCTCAATCCCAAATCCTTCTCCGACCAGAATCGTCAGAAAAGGGCGAATCCGCTTGCCCTGGGCTCCCAGGGCATAACGCATCGGTTCGTAGAGATTGCGTGCGGCTCGCGGCAGGCCGATCTCGTGAAGCTGCCGGTCGATTTCGCTTCGGCAGGTTTTCAGCCGGATTTCAATTGGATTATCCATAATTATTAATCGAGTGATATTTCGCCGAACTCCTTCAGTTTTCCCAAGACCAGTTCCTTGATCTCGTTGAGCCGTGCCTCTGTTTTGGCTTCAAAGCGGGTCACGATAACCGGCTGCGTATTGGATGCCCGCACCAGTCCCCAACCGTCTCCGAAGCGAATCCGTACACCGTCCACTTCGGCGCAATCAAAATGGGCTTTGAAATACTCACCGGCCCGGCGGTTGATCTCGAACTTGGTCGGATCGTCTTTACAATTCAGTCTCATCTCCGGCGTCGAGAAATAATGCGGCAGGCGGCTCATGATCGCGGAGAGCTTTTCTTTGGAACGCGACACCATCCGGGCGAAACGGGCGGCCACATAGATGGCGTCATCGTAGCCGAAATATTCGTCGGCAAAGAAGATATGCCCGCTCATCTCGCCGGCAAAAGGCACCCCAAGTTCTTTCATCTTCTGCTTGATCAGGGAATGACCGGTCTTCCACATCAGCGGCTTGCCACCCTTTTCGGCAATCATCTCTTCAAGGGCCTGCGAACATTTAACATCGAAAACCACCGTTTCCCCGTTGCGGATGACTTCATCCAGAAAAAGGATCATGATATAATCGGCCCAGATGATCTCGCCGCGGTCATCGATGATGCCGATGCGATCGGCATCCCCGTCGAACGACACCCCGAAATCATAATCGCCTTCTTTGACGGTTCGGATCAGATCCGTGAGGTTCTTTTTTACGGTCGGATCGGGGTGGTGGTTGGGAAACGAACCGTCTACATCGCAGAAAAGTTCCGTCACTTCGCAACCCAAATTGGCAAAAATCTCCGGCGCTGCCAGACAGGCGGTGGCATTCCCGCAATCCATGACCATTTTGACCGGTCTATCCAGTTTGATCTTGGAAAGTATCATCGTCTTGTACTCTTCCAGCAGTTCCTTCTGTTCCCGTTGGCCCTGACCGACCGCGTACTTTTGCGCTTCGATAATCGATTTGATGTACTGAATATCCTGGCCGTAAACGGCTCGGTTATCGTAAGACAGCTTAAAACCGTTCATGTTGGCGGGATTGTGGCTGCCTGTGATCTGCACGGCTCCGTCGACGGGCAGGGCGATCATGCTGTAGTAATTGGTCGGTGTCGGCACAATGCCCAGGTCAATCACATTCACGCCGGTGCTCAGGACGCCCTCGATTAAACACTCTTTCAGATGCGGTGTGGAAAGCCGCACATCACCGCTCACCGAAATCGTCTTACCGCCCTTCTCGACCACATACGAAGCGAATCCTTTCCCGAGAGCAACGACCACTTCATCGGGAAAATCCTCGGCTACAATGCCGCGGATATCGTATTCTCTGAAAATATAGGGATTCATTTTTCCTCCTCTTACAGACTAATCTTTCCTAATACCACGCTACGCCGGGCACCCGTTACATTGGGAATGTTGCCGGCCTCGCCCCAAACCGATAAGGCCGCCAGTACGGCAAAGGCAAAGGCCTCTTTGGCCGCGCTTTCGATTCCATACTCATCGCTTCGCCGGAGCGTTACTCCATAAAACAATTCCTGCAGATGCGCCATCAACACCGGATTGTCGGCGCCGCCGCCGCTGACGATAATTTCATCCAGCGGGTGCGAATTCGCGAAAAATTTATGATAATTGGCAAATATGGCCTGTGCTGTGAAACGCGTAACGGTCGCGATCAGATCATTTAACTCTTCTTGGCCAATGCTGTGCCTGCGGATCAGTTCCCGTGCGAAGGGAAGGCCGAAATCCTCCCGGCCGGTGGATTTCGGAAAGGGCGCATCGATGTAGGGATGCCGCATTAAATCTTGCAGAACGTCCTCACGAATCCGGCCTTTCAGGGCTCTTATGCCGTCCCGGTCGAAGGTTTCTTTTCCATCGGAAGCGATCGTGACGACGGCATCGATCAGCATATTACCGGGTCCCGTATCGAGCGCAAAGACTCCATCAATCGACGCGCACCCGGCGGGTATAATCGTAAAATTGGCGATCCCGCCGATATTGAGTACCAAAAATGTTTTGTTATACTTGCGGAATAGTAAATAATCCAGCATGGGAACCAGCGGTGCGCCCGATCCCCCGGCGGCCACATCACGTACCCGGAAATCGGAGACAACCGGAATCCCGAAGGCCTCCGTTAAAACGGAAGCTTCGCCGATCTGCAGCGTAGAATCCCCGTGGATATGCCAGATGCTCTGGCCGTGCGACCCGATCAAATCCGGCTCCGTTTCCGCAATTTGATGTTCCTCTAAAAACCGGCCGATCAATTCCGTCCAGTACCGTGTAATGTCAAAATTTGCTCGGCAAATGTCGCTGGCTGTACGGCTAAATGTCCGATGCAGCATCGCGCGAAAATCATCCGGGTAAGCATACGACGAAAAAGCCAGCACCGCAGCACCGAATTCCCCATCCTGTTTCTCGATCCGGGTGTAACAGACATCCAGCCCGTCCAGAGAGGTTCCGGACATCAATCCGATTACTCGCAAGGAATTTTCGTTGTGCAATTCCCATAGAGTTTTCACTGAAGGTTTTCCCCCTAAGATCGTTTTCGAAATCAGAAAAATGCCGGTTTAATCAGCCGTCCCGTCAGGCGTTCCGGTCTTACTCAAATGCAAAACGGATAAAGCCGTCGTGCTCCCGGATCAGTTTTTGGGCATCTTCGTAAGATACTTGTTTCTTGACCATGACGACGGCTTCTTTGACATGCTTATCCGCCGCCAGTAAAGCTTGATAGCCCTGATCATAAGAAATACCGGTAAGTTCGGAGATAATGCGCGAACCGCGATCGACGAGTTTCGAGTTGATCGCCTGATGATCGATCATATAATTTCCGAAAACTTTACCAATCCCGATCATGGCCGTGGTCGTGATCATGTTGAGGACCATCTTGGTGGCCGTACCGGCCTTCATGCGCGTCGAGCCGGTGATGATTTCCGGGCCGGTTAATACCTCAATGATTACATCGGCATTGGAGCCGAGCCCCTCTTTGGGGGTACAGGTAAAAAAGACGGTTTTGCAGCCGATGGAGCGGGCAAATTCGATGGCCCCGTGGACATAGGGAGTCGTTCCGCCCGTCGCAATGCCCATCAGGACATCATTGCTGCGCAGCCCGAAGTTTTTGCAGTCTTCTTCCCCTTTTTCGGGATAATCCTCGGCACCCTCCACAGCTTCCATCAGGGCTTTGTAGCCGCCGGCGATCATACCCTGAACGAGATCTTTGGTGACCGAGAAAGTCGGGGGGCATTCACTGGCATCCAGAACTCCCAGGCGTCCGCTGGTGCCGGCACCGGCATAACGCAGGCGTCCGCCATTCCTGAAGGCTTCGATTACGAACTCCGTCGCTCTGGAAATTTCGGGGATGGCTCTTTCCACCGCCAGCGGTATTGTCCGGTCCTCTTCGTTGATCAACCGGATTATCTGTTCCGGCGTCATTGTATCGATCAGATTACTCTTCGGATTGATTTTTTCGGTAAGAATATTGCTTCTGTTAATAATTTTTACCATTATCCCGACTCCAATTTTACAGCAGTTCCCCAAAAAGCGATTAGCCTGAAAAGCACTATAAAATAGAAAAATCTGATTACTAAAAAAAGAAAGTAATCAGATTTCTCGAATGGAGATTGACGATAATCGTCGACGAGGACCGGTCATCTACTCTTTCAGATAGCGCGCCAGCCAGTCGAAAACCGTCTCATGCCAGAAACGGCTGTTCTGCGGTTTCAGCACCCAGTGGCCTTCATCCGGAAATAGCACCAACTTGGCGGGCACGCCGACCCGGCGCAGGGCTGTAAAAACCATTAATCCCTCACTGAAATCCAGGCGCATATCCTGCTCGCCGTGAATTACCAGCATCGGCGTCTTGAAATTTTTGACAAATTGATGCGGCGACCATTTGCGGTAAAACTCATCATCCTCCCAGTACGGGCCGTCGTTTTCCCATTCCGGGAACCACAATTCTTCCGTCGTCAAATACTCGGCATAGAGATTGAACGAGCCGTCATGATTGATGAGCGTTTGGAAGGGGTAGGCAAAATCATCCATGTGCCCCTCCATCCAATTCATCATATATCCGCCGTAGGACGCTCCGACAGCCGCTAACCTCTTCGAATCGATGAAAGGGAAATTTTGGATGACATACTTCTGCCCGGCAATCAGATCCTGGAATACTCTGCCGCCCCAGTCCTGCGAGATTTCGTCGGTGAATTTCTGCCCGTAACCGGTACTGCCGCGCGGATTGATCATCACCAGCACATAACCCTGCGCAGCCCACATCTGCGGATTCCAGCGATAATGCCACTCATCCTGCCAGGCCCCCTGCGGTCCGCCGTGAACCATAAACACCATTGGATACTTCTTGCTCGCGTCAAAAAAGGGCGGACGAATGATAAAACCATGAATTTTGGTCTTCCCCGCTCCTTCAAACCAGAAATCTTCGGCGCGGCTCATCTCGATCTGCGCGAATAAATCGTCGTTGAAATGCGTGATCTGATTGGCTTTACCGGTCTTCAGATCGGCGACGAATAGTTCGTACGGCGTGTTGTAATTCTGGTTCAGATAGGCAACGGTCTTGCCGTTGGGACTAACCGAAATATAGTTGCTGCAACCTTGTTCGACCAGCGCCTTGCGATCACCCGTCTTACTATTCAGTTTGTAAATACGCAGACGCCCGCCTTCATCCACCCGGACCAGGATGTCTTTGCCGTCCGGAAGCCATTGATAATCAGCAATCGAGCGATCCCAATTAGCTGTTGGTGAACTGAATTTTCCGGTCTCCAGGTTCAGCAGGAAAAGACTTGCTTTATCGGCTTCGAAGCCGGCCCGCCGCATCGATAAAAAGGCCAGCGTTTTACCTTCCGGCGAAATCCGGGGCTGCGAGTCGTTGCCCTTGAAATCGCGGATTTCACACTTTTTCGTCACCAGCTGCGCCTCCCCGCCGCCCACCGGTACGACGAAGATATCGTTGTTCGTGCTGGTAGCCACCACGGCATCGTGGTTGCTGGTGAAATAGATCTGTTTAGAATCCTTCGAGAAGCAAAAACCTTCTCCCAAGGCAATCGGCGGAGCATCGTAGTCACCCGGGGTAACATCCACCATACGCCGGTCTGCTACCGTCATGACAAAAATATGATCGCGTTTGTGATCCCACCAGGAATCCCAGTGCCGGAACATCAGATCTTCGTAGACCCGGGCTTTAACCTCTGAATTTTCCGCGGCTTTGTCGCGCTCTTCGATGCATTTCTGATCGCTGCAATCCGGAAAGACGCGTGTGACAAACGCGATCTGCTTGCCATCCGGCGACCAGATAAAATCACTGACGCCGGTATAATGATCGGTTAATTGAACAGGCTCTCCCCCGTCGACATTTTTTATCCAGATCTGGGTCGGTCCGGAACGGGCGGATAAGAAGGCCAAGCGGCCGTCCGGAGACCAGCGCGGATTGGAACTGGACGTTTCGTGGTCCGTGAATTTCTGCAGTTTTGTGCCGTCCGGCCTTACGATCCAGATATCTTTATGACCTTTATTCTCCGCTTCATTCATGGTCTCGACGGAAAACGCAATCCATTTGCCGTCCGGTGAAAACTGAGGATCTTTAAGCCTCTGGCAGGCCAGCAGATCATCGATCAACAATGCGCGTTTCGATGCAGCCATAACAACCCCCGTAAGCGATATCGTCAGAATGATCAGTCCGATAAAAAACTTATGCATTTAAAATCCTCCGTGATTTTTTCCTTTATATTAATTCCCGGCCGATTGGGCGGGTAAAAATCTGATAATTGTTAGATGGCAGCATATATCAAAATATAAAAGTCATTGATCAATCGCAAGGCCGGCGTTTTGCACACTTTGCCGTTCGCAGTCAATATCACTATTCCGGCGGCCATGCCGAAAACGGCAGGTTAACTTTCGGTGCCCCTTAACCGTCTGTTTTCCGTAATTCGGCCAGCGGGTCTTCCCTCAGGCGTAAGAAGCGGAATCCGTAAAAATAGGGCTTGCTCGCCAGCATGGCTTTCCGTTTTGTTCTGCCCAGGCGTTCCTGTTTCTCGTTATAACGGCGGATTACCTCATTTTTCAGGCCGATTTTCGCGTTAAAAGCGGCGCGTTCACGATTGTATTTTTCCGCCTCTAAAACAAGTTCCATGATCGGCTGTTTCTTGACTTTGGGCGGGATGGAGTGCAGAAAATTGACCATCCCGCTGGCATCCACATGAATTAATCCAACATGCCCGACCCATCTTCCTTTACCCTGGCCGCGAACGATATTCACGAAATCGCCGGTCTTCAGACTGTCGAGAATCAGCGGTAATTTGCGATAGGGCAGATAATCCCATATCAGGGTATCGACGGGAATATCCTGGCCGATGTTCCATTTGCGAAAGAAGCGGGCTTTATCCACGATCATCGTGTCGAGAACGGTCTCGTCTCCGGCCAGTGTCCCGGTGATGTCCTCAACCAGCCAGTCATTGTTGCGGTCCCAATCATACTCGGTATAATGATTGCGGTTCAGCACTCCGACATTACCGTCTTTATAACGGATACGCTGCAGAATTTTCATAAATGATGTCCAGTCGTGCGCCAGGGCCATGGCGTAGACGTGCTCGCTGAAAACCACGCAATCACTTTTTCCGATGCTGTAGAGCGGCTGGGGGTCGTACAATTCGAAAGGAAACTCGCCCAGCAGGTAAATTTGATAGGGCTGGCCGATGAATTTCGTGGCGAGATGTCCAATACGCCGGCGCAGGTCGGGTTCGACAAGCTGTAAATAGCCGAGGTATCGATCGATTTCTATTTCGGAAAAACGATACATTGGTTTTGCATTCAGATCTCGCAACGCCTCCGCGGAAATACCGCATTGAACAGCGGCAGCCAATTCGACTTCCGTGATCTCCTGCGTCAACACATGTCCGGACCAGCGAACGCAATTCTGCATTACTAGCAGTAAAATCAGGCTCATGCTTCCCAATAGAATTTTCCGAAAACTACTGTTCATTCCGGTTCCTTTTTAAAATAGGTCAGTCGTTGAAAAATATAAGCATCCTTAACCAGTTAAACCACATTGCCGATCTTAATTTTCCCCATCGGCAAGCGGAACCGACAACTTTTTTCCGATTCCAATCGTCTTAGTGCATGTACCTTAAGGAGTGAAGGGAATCATGCTGCGTATCTTCAAGGGTTTCTATACCCCGATCATTGCTGTTTTCCTGCTGTGCGGAGTAACAAAAGCCAGAGCTTCCCGAACCGAAGAACAGACCCCCGATGTCCGGAAAATTTTTACTGCCGTCCGCCTTGAATCGGACATCATCCGGATCGACGGCCGCATGACCGAGAAAGCCTGGTTCTCTGTTCCCGCGGCCGAAGACTTTATCCAGCGCGATCCGGATGAAGGCCAAGCCGCTTCGGAGCGGACCGCCTTTAAAGTGCTCTACGACGATAAGAATCTTTATGTTCTGGCACGGGCCTACGATTCCGAACCGCAAAAAATCAAAGGCATTTTGACCCGGCGGGATGAAGAAAGCCCTTCGGACATGATCGCCATCTCCATCGATAGTTACAGCGACAAGCGCACGGCTTTCGAATTCGGCCTGAATTCCGTCGGCGTTAAATATGATCTCATCCGTTTCGATGACGATTATATCGATTCCAGTTGGGAGCCGATCTGGTATGGCGCCGTTTCCATCGATTCCTCCGGCTGGTTGGCCGAATTCAGAATTCCCATGAAGGAGCTGCGCTTTTCGGCTAAGGAAAACCAGAATTGGGGATTTCAGGTGTACCGGCATATTTCCCGGAAAAATGAAAATGTGTACTGGACCTACTGGCCTAAAAATGAATCCGGGTGGGTATCTCATTACGGAAAAATAGACGGCATCTCCTTCGTTCCACGACAACGCAAAATCTACGTCACGCCCTACAGCACGGGAAATACAGTGATCTCCAGGAAACTCGTGAATGACACACACCCGGAAAAATACGATTTGACACCCAATCTTGGCGCCGATATCAAAGTTGGACTCAGCAACAATCTTACACTCGATATGTCGCTGAACCCGGATTTCGGCCAGATCGAGGCCGATCCCGGCGTTCTGAACCTCACGGCTTTCGAAACCTATTTCCCCGAGAAACGGCCGTTTTTCATCGAGGGACAAAATATTTTCCGCTTTAATTTCGGGTACGGCGACGGCGATAACTCCCAGGAAACTCTGTTCTATTCGCGCAGAATCGGCCGGACTCCCCAACGAGACCTTGAAGACGAAGTCGATGATGACGTTTTTGTTCAGGCGCCGCACATGACCACGATCCTCGGCGCAGGCAAGATTACAGGCAAAACCGACAATGGCCTGTCCGTTGGAATATTGAACGCCGTAACCCAGCGTGAACGCGGTAAAATCATCTACAGCAGCGAGAACTACGATGAGACCGATATAGAGCCCTTAACCAATTACACGGTCGCCCGGCTGCAGAAAGATTTCCACGATGGTCTTACGACCGTGGGAGGAATGTTCACCTCAACCCTGCGCCAGATCGACGATCCCAGCCTGGAATTCCTGAGAGATCAGGGCTTCACCGGCGGCCTGGATCTGAACCACCGCTTCAACAATCAGCGCTATATGCTCGATGCCGGTATTAGCATGTCGCATGTGCACGGCTCCCGGGAAGCGATCCTCGAAACCCAGCAGAATTCGCAGCATTATTTCCAGCGCCCCGATGCAAACTATCTGACTCTGGACAGCAGCCGCACTACACTGACCGGCAGCGCGGTTAAATTTATGTTGGCAAAAATCGGCGGCGGGCACTGGCGCTGGGCCGTCGGCGGCAATAACTACAGTCCCGAATTCGAGATCGGCGACCTGGGCTATCTGCAAACCGTCGATCAGGTCATGCAGTTTCTCTGGATCGCCTATTGCGAACAGGAACCCGGGAAATTGTACCGTTCCTACCAGATCAATTTCAACCAGTGGACCGGCTGGAATTACGCCGGGCAATCTCTGTTCAAAGGTCTTAATGTGAATGCCAACGGCCTGTTGCTTAATTATTGGTTTACTTATGCCGGAATCGGGTATCAGTTGCCCGGTCTCAATCAGCGCTTGCTACGCGGCGGTCCGGCGATCCTCACACCGCCGAGGATAAATATCTGGGCCGGCATTTCCAGCGATGAACGCAAAAAGATATCCGGCGAGCTGGAGGGTTTCGGATGGGTCCAGAAGGACAAAACTTCAGCCGGATTCCAGATCGACCCTTCCATTACGCTTCGGCCGGCGCAGAACTTCAGGGCGACCATCCAGCCACGCTACTTCCGCTACCACGATCTCTGGGAATGGGGTGGGAGTTATGAAGACGACAACGGCACCCAGCATTACATCTTCGCCGAATTGAACCAGCATCTGGTATCCATGGTCCTGCGCCTGGATTTTACGATTTCCCCGACTTTTTCGATTCAATATTATGCCGAGCCGTTCCTTACCGCCGGAAAATATACAGACCAAATGGAGGTCGTTGCCCCAAAAGCCAAGAATTCCTGGGATCGTTTCTACCGCTTCCAAAAATCCGAAATTCAATATTTTGAAGACTACGAAGCCTACGGAATCGACAAAAATCACGACGGAACATACGAATATTACATCGATAACTATGATTTCAATTACAAACAATACCGCTCCAACCTGGTGCTGCGCTGGGAGTACCTGCCCGGTTCGGTTCTGTTCCTGGTCTGGTCGCAAGGCTGCGATCATTCAACCTCGATCGGTGAATTTAATTTCAACGACGATCTTAAGACCCTCTTTCGGGCCAACGTCGAGAACATATTCATGATCAAGGTGAGTTATCTTATCGACCTGTAGACCATCACCTCTCGCAGACTTCCCCCCTGAAAGGCCCGTTTTCGCAGCGGGCCTTTTGCATAAGCTCGTCAAACTAGAAAAAACGAATAATCTTGATTAAATTTCAGTGGTTAAAAAAGGAAATGAGATGCTAACAACAGACGGTTTTGCAGCCAGGCCCTATATCCTCATTAACACGATCCAGCACTACGAATGGGGTTCGCGAGGCCCCAAAGCCTACATTCCCCGCTTCATCGGAGAAACTCCCACGGATGATATTCCTTATGCCGAATTGTGGATGGGCGCTCATCCATCGGCTCCCTCAAGGATTGTCCTCAAAGGTCAAGCGGTTCCGTTAAACGAGATCATTCGGAATCATCCCGTCGAAACTCTCGGGAAGACCACCGCGGTCAAATTTCGCAAGCAACTGCCTTTTCTGTTGAAATTACTGTCGGCCGCCGAAGCACTCAGCATTCAGGTCCATCCCAACCGGGAGCAGGCCGTCGAATTGCATCAGCGCGATCCGGAGCATTATCCCGATGACCACCATAAGCCGGAAATTGCCATTGCGCTGGATCATCTGACGGCGCTTGTCGGGTTCCGTGAATTTGAGCAAATCGAGCGCATTTTGCACAAATACCCGGAGATCGGGGAATTTATCGGCCGGGATATCGTTCATCTGGTTCTGGACCGGAAAAAGGGAACTGCCGATCCCGCCGCCATCTTACGCACTCTGTTTCAAACCCTCATTCATAATTCAATTTCCGACCCCCAAAGACTGCTCGTTTCAATCCAGGATTTAAAGGAACGTATCATGACCTACTCGAACCGGACCGAACTGGAGACCCTGTTCCTGCAGCTCAGGAAAAAATATAAAGGACCGGATGTCGGATTGCTGATGATCTTTTTCCTCAATCTCGTGCAGCTTTCCGCCGGTGAAGCCGTGTTTCTGGGAGCCGGCATCCCGCATGCGTACCTGAAAGGCAACCTTGTCGAGTGCATGGCCAGTTCGGATAATGTCGTCCGCGGCGGGCTCACTCCCAAGTTCCAGGACGCAGCTACTCTGCTCGACATCACCCGCTATTCGCTAAAACCGATCGAAATCATTCGCAAAGATCCGAGAAATGCGGAGAATATCTACGAAACCGACGCAGAGGAATTTCAGATCAGCCGCCTGCTCCTCTCCGAATGCACCGCCCAAAGCATTCCGACGCACGACAGAGCCCAGATCCTGCTGATCACCAAAGGAGACGGGCATATCACTTGGGACAACAAGAGCGAATCCGGTGTATTACCGATCTCGAAAGGCCTCTCGATCTTCGTCCCGGCTTTTGCCGGGCAAATAAAAGTGACGCCTTCGGTCCCGCTCACCCTTTTCCGGGCTACGCTACCGTGATGCTTATCAATTATCATTACTCCGACAACACCGACAATCGCGAAGTCGGAGGGTCCGTAAAGCATTCCGCTCGAATTTTCCGTTTACTATGCATGTAATCGATTATAGCATTCTATTCGTTTATTTCGCCGTTTTAATCTTTCTGGGCTTACTCTTCTCCAAAAAACAACACAGCCAAAATGATTTCTTTCTGGCCGGCCGGTCGATGGGCTGGTTTCCGATTGGGATATCGGTCATGATCACGGCTTTCAGCGCCATTAACTACACGGCCTTCTCGGGCGAAGTCTTCGCGCACGGACTTTATGTAACGCTGAGTCTGCCGATCTTCGTACTTGTGGCCTGGCCGGTCACCAGGATTTTTATACCCTTTTTCCATGACATGCAGCTTAGCAGCGCCTACGAGTATCTCGAGAAAAGATTCGACGGGCAGGTGCGGATGCTGGCTAGCGGACTCTTCATCATCTGGCGCTTATTGTGGGGAGCAACGGTGCTCTATGTGCCCTGCAAGGTCCTCAGCGGCATCACGGGCATCCCTACCAGCTACCTTATTCTAATCGCCGGATTTGCCGCCACCCTCTATACCCTGCTGGGCGGTATGCAAGCCGTGATGTGGACGGATGTACTGCAGTTCTTTGTTCTCATCGGCGGATTGCTGCTGAGTCTGGGACTGGCCATCCACCGGCTGCCGGACGGTTGGCATGGCATCCTTCTGAATGCCCGTTCGGCCGGCATTTTGAAACCTTTCGTCCCTTTCGATCCGGGCGTCTTTTCCTTCGATCCACGCATCCGCATCACGCTGTGGAGCTGCTGGATTGGAACCTTCGTCACTTTCCTCACGCGTTACGGCACCGACCAGGTCATCCTGCAGCGTTACTTTACAGCCAGGTCTCTGCACCACGCCCGGCGCGGTTTCCACCTTAACTATATCAGCGCCATCTTTGCGCTGCTGTTGCTGACCCTGCTCGGCCTGGTTATCCACAGTTACTCGGTCGAAGCCGGTTTTGGCGATGCGGGCGCAAGACCTGTCTTCTACTTTTCGCAATTTGTAAAATCGCTTCCCCCCGGGATCACCGGCTTGATTGTAGCCGGGCTTTTTGCCGCATCGATGTCAAGCCTGGATTCCGCAATCAATTCCTGTTCGGCTGCGTTTACGATCGATTTTTATGAACGCCTGAAAAACACAAAGCAGGTCCGCGGCATCACCGAGCTGCGCGTATTGGCGCTTGGATTCGGCTTCATGATTACGGTTATGGCCCTCTTCATCGGGAGATTGGGCAGTATTTTCGAGATCGCCAACAAGATCGTCAACGGATTCGGAAGCCCGCTGCTGGCTATTTTTCTCCTGGCCTTGTTCAGCAAAACGGCCAATTCACGCGGTGTTTTGATCGGAGGCCTGATCGGGGCGATCTGGAGCGCGTCGATTAGTTTGACGGTCACGCAGCTCGCTCTGCACTATTATGCCGTTGTCAATCTGCTGGGCTCGCTCTTTTTCTGTTACCTTTTCAGCCGGATACTGATCCAAAGAGATGCTGGAAACAGTCCGGAACAGTTGGCCTGGACTTATCGCGCGCGCATGCACCAGCGCTAAGAGCCTGTATTTTTTAAAAATCCTTAAAAAAAGGAGATGTACATGTCTGAGGATACAACCCCCTTTCCGACGGCCTATTTTCGCCAGTTTATCCCGGAGCGCGAAGAGCTTCTGCGCCACATCGAACAGGATGCCTTACGCAATAATATTCCCATCGTTGGACCCGTCGTGGGCGAATTTCTCTACATCCTGGCAACTGCCATCTCGGCCGAATGGATTCTGGAACTCGGTACCGCTACCGGGTATTCCACCATCTTCCTGGGCAAAGCCGCCCAAAACTCCGACGCCAAAGTCACCACGATCGAATCTGATCCCGATCTGGCTGAAAAAGCCAGGCAAAATATCGAAGAAGCCGGTCTGGAGAATCATATCGAACTCATCCGCGGTGACGCCCTCGAAATCGTAGCCGGGATGAAAGGCCCGTACGACCTGATCTTCCTCGATATCGAAAAGGAAGACTACGTGAAAGTATTGCCCGACTGCGAACGGCTGCTGCGTCCGGGCGGCCTGCTGCTCGCCGATAACACGGCCTTTAACGACGCCGATGCATTCAACCGGGCCATTTCCCAAAATCCGGGTTGGCGTAGCGTCCAATTGTATAGCTTCCTGCCGCTGCATTCACCCGAGCACGATGGCTTATGCATCGCAATGCGCCGCTAGATTAATACCAGGTTGGTCGCCCAGCGCTCGGAACCGCGTGATTTGATTATCTGATCTATGGAGGACAGGAAATTTTTTTACGCCAGCTTGCCAAACGCTTGACATGCAAATCGAATAGTCGTATATTTAGTTAGTGATTATTAACTAACATGAGATTGAAGCAATGACCTGGACCGAAAGACAACAACAAATCATCGACAAATCGATCAAAATTATCGCCCGGCGCGGCATTCAGTACCTAACCATCAAACATATCGCCGAAGCCGTCGGTGTATCGGAACCGGCGCTCTACCGGCACTTCGCCAGCAAACTGGAGATTCTCCAGGCCATTCTCCAGTATTTTGAAGATGTCTCAATGAGAGTCAAACCGCAAATTGAATGTTCCGATTGCTCGGGTTTGCGGAAAATCGAAATCTTCCTCACGGACCGCTACTCGCTCTTCACGGCTCAGCCGGACCTGGCGAAAGTCCTGTTCAACGAAGAGCTGTTTATGAATGAGGCCTCATTGGCGCAAAAGATATTGCAAATCATGCATGAACATCGGGAGATGCTGACCAAGGCGCTTCAGCAGGGTCAATCGGAAAAGAAGATTCGGACGGATATCGGTTTCAACTCTCTGTTCCAGGTAATCGTCGGCTCAATGCGTCTGCTGGTCAACCGCTGGTGCTACAGCAACCTTGCCTTTGACTTACAGGCCGAAGGTGAAAAACTCTGGCTAGACATTCAGCAGATGATCAGGCCATAAAAATTTTTAACCGGATACGTTAGTTAACATTAACTCACATCAGGATAAATGAATTATGAAACGAGAGATAATTCACATTGACGAAGAAAAATGCACCGGCTGCGGACTCTGCATCCCCAATTGCCCGGAAGGTGCGCTGCAAATCATCGACGGCAAAGCCCGCCTCATCAGTGATCTGTTCTGCGATGGACTGGGCGCCTGCATCGGCCATTGCCCTGAAGGAGCCATCAGAACTGAGAAGCGCGAAGCCGAACCCTATGATGAAGCCAGGGTCATGATCAACATCATTAAGGCCGGTCCGAATACGATTAAAGCCCATCTGAAACATCTCAAAGATCACGGTGAAGACGATTTGTACCGGCAGGCCGTCGAAATTCTGAACGAAGGCCATGTCCCGATTCCGGTTCCCGATGTTCCGGAACACGCCTGCGCCGGCGGCTGTCCGGGAAACGCAGCCCGCACAATCGAGCATCCGGCGCAACAGCAAAAAACATCCAACGCATCATCAATACCGCTTCCGAGCCAACTGCGTCAATGGCCGGTGCAACTTCAGCTGATTAATCCTAATGCAGGTTATTTTGAAAATGCAGATTTGCTGATTGCCGCCGACTGCGTTCCTTTCGCGTACGCCGATTTCCACGCACGCTTTCTGAAAGGCAAAATCCCGATTATTTTCTGCCCGAAACTGGACCGGACGCTCGATCAATATATTCAGAAACTTGCGCTTATCTTTAAAAATCATCACATTAATTCCATAAGTATCGTCAGAATGGAAGTGCCGTGTTGCGGCGGAACCGAAATTATCGTACAACGTGCCCTGGAAATGGCTGGAAAAGCCATGATGGTCAAGGTCAACGTCATCTCAATTCGCGGAGAAATACAATAAGGAGGCAAAAAATCAATGGTAAATTCAACTGATATTCTAAAGGGCAAACTGAGCGGAATTCTGGACTACCAGGCCGGAGCCGTCGTCAGCCGGGAATTGATAAAAAAACCAACGGGAACGGTAACCCTGTTTGCTTTCGACAAAAACCAGGGGCTGAGCGAGCATTCCGCGCCTTTCGACGCCCTGGTCCAGATTCTGGATGGTGAAATGGAAATCACAATTTCCGGGAATCCCTATCCTGTAAAATCCGGTGAATTCATCATCATGCCGGCCAATGATCCACATGCACTAAATGCCATGACACCGG
>CAZPRY010000031.1:0-45077 GCA_964589175.1 uncultured bacterium | reverse complement strand
AGAATTAAACTGAAACGACTATACCCGTCATATCATGAATGACATTACACTAGTATATTATTTTCTCCGTTTGAAAGAACAAACGATTTGTATGAGAATGTGCCTGACGCTTGCTATTGGCGATAAAAAGATTAATATTGTCATCGGAGTAAAATAGAGACGGGGCAATTCACATGAATCGGAAATTTCGTGATTGGTTATCAGGATCGTTTATAGCGGCGGTGCTTCTGTTGCAAATTGTATACGCTCAGGAGCAAACCCTTGTCGGCGAAGGTTTGAACGGGCAGACTCTTTTCGATTTCGTTGTTGCCAATTACACGACTACCCATACACTAAACTACGACCGCAGCACCAGTAGTTGCCGGGACATTATGTATGCGGTAATCGATCTCCGTCCAGGGAACAAGGTCCGCTGCGTCTATTCGGGATTTGTGGCCACACTCGATCTGAACCAGGATCCAAGCACTTATCTTTATAATACTTACTATATCAGTTGCGAACACACCTGGCCACAGTCGATGTTCGGCAACGCCACCGGCCATCCCAAGAATGATATCCATAATCTATACCCTGTACTACAAACAGTGAATAGTGCCCGCAGCAATTACGCTTTCGCGGAAATAGACGATGAAAAAACCGATAAATGGTATCGCAAAGATACTGTATGGACCACAATTCCCACCGAATATATTGATGAATACAGCGAAAAGGAGAGCAGTTATCCTCAAAAATTCGAACCGCGCGAGGATCACAAAGGCAATGTGGCCCGCTCGATGTTTTACTTTTTTACGATTTATAATAGTATAGTTGATAAACCATTTTGGAATGGGCAAAAGAAGACTTTACTCAAGTGGAATTATTACGATCCGGTGGATTCAATCGAGTACCAACGCACCTGGAGTATTGCGGCTTACCAGGACAATAAACCCAATCCCTTCGTCCTAGATTCGACCCTGGCAAGGCGGATATGGTTCTATGTTGACACAGACGTTCAGAAAGAAAGCATCGCAAACGAGTTTCGGCTTTCATCCAATTACCCGAATCCTTTCAACGGCAGTACGACGTTTTCCTTTAGTCTGCCGCAAAACGGTGAATTGCGGATCGATATTTATGATCTGATCGGCAAACAGGTGGCGTCTATCGGAGGTGACCGGTATTCGACCGGTGCGCATCATATTGAATGGAACCCGCAAAATCTGCATTCCGGAATTTATGTCTATAAAATTATCTATAACGGAGAACCGCTAAGCGGCGGTAAATGCGTCTATTTAAAATAGAATAAATTGATCGCTACTCTCTTCCATTTCCTATATAAAACGATAAGTACGTCGGTTTTACTCGCCGACGACCTGAACGTTAATCAATCGCTGACGCGGGCGGTTATCATGGTCGACGACGACAATTTGCTGCCATGTGCCGAGAATTAAGCGACCATTTTCGAACGGAACTGTAATTCCCGGTCCTATAAACGAGGCTCGTAAATGTGAAAAACCATTGTCATCGCCCCAGGTTTGTGAGTGGCGGCTGCGCATGTTGCGCGAAGCGAATTTCTCGAGCAATTCCTGCATATCGGCAACCAGGGCCGGTTCGAATTCAATCGTCGTGACACTCGCTGTCGAGCCGATAACGGTAATATTAACGATACCGACTTTCATCCGGGACGCGTTCAGAATGCCCTGAACCGAGGCTGAGATATCGATGATATCCGAAAAGCCCTTCGTCTTTAACTCAATCCGATCACCGAATACCATTTATTTGCCCTTCCTTCTTTATCCATTTGCTGAAATTTAGGATCTAATTTATATTGTTAGTAGCAGAAATTTCGCTTAGATTTTTTTATTCATGCGCAAATACGGGAAGGCCACCTAATGAGTTCTTGCTGTATCCTAAAAATGACAACATCCCAATGGGCACATCGGAGTTCTGAATTGTGACCGAGGTCAAAGCGGATCCTGCAATCGTAGCATGAAGACAACTTCAGATATTAAAAACGATCAAAATTTCGTATGTTAGAGTAAGTTATCCAACCAATTCCCATGGGGGCTTATATGAAAAAAGTAACTTTGTCGATTGTGCTTATCTCACTTGTCGCTGTGACATTTCTGTTTGCTCAGGAAACTGTCGAGGAGATGATGCGCAAGATGCAGGAAGAAACCCAGCAGATGATGCAGGCAGACCAAAAAGCCGTCGCGGATTATATCGCCGAACAGGACGCAGCTTTCGCCAAATTTCTCGAGGAAGACTGGAAGATGTTCCAATCCTTCGTAAGTGAAAATCAGTACGAGAAGCCCAAACCGACAAAGTTGCCTGTCGCCGAGGTGAAACCGGAATCTGAATACAAAGGTCCGGAGGCCGAGGCATTAGCAATTCCCGAACCTCCATCCCCTGAAGCTCCGGATCTGACAATCGAGAAGGAGGCTCCTAAAATAGCGGAAGAAGCTCCGGCACCTGTGACAGACAGTTATGGCGTAGTGGAACCGGCACAACCGGTGAAGGAGAGCCCGACTCCGAGAGTAACGGAAACCGCCGTCATGGATTTCGCCTTTTTCGACGCTGTTTTAAAATTTGAATTCGACCGCAGATTTTTGTCCATCCAATTGGAAAGCATTAATAATCAGGCCATTAGTAAATACTGGGAAAGCATGAGTGCGACCGATTTCGATCGCTTCTTGTACCAGATCAGCCGCTACAGCATGAAAATGCGGATCAACGATTGGGGCTACTCGTTGATGATCTATCAAATCGGCAAACAGATCTATGGCGGTGACGAAAATATGGCCAACCTCTTTACCTGGTTTATGCTTTCTAAATCGGGATATAATATCAAGGTAGCCTACGATGAAAATTATACGTATTTGCTCATCCCCACTCAGAATAAACTTTACGCAACTCCGTATATAACGATCGATGGGCAGCGTTATTATATCACGTCGTTTGAACAACGGAAACAGAAAATGGGGGCACTCTATACATATCGGGGAGAATATCCCGGTGCCGATCAGATTGTAAGTTTAGATATCAAGGATTCTCCGGTATTTAAAAATGCTGTCAGTGAACGGGATTTGAAATTTACGTATGCAGGAACGCCGTACAGCATACCGGTCAAATTCAGCAATGATGCCGTCAATTATTTTCAATATTATCCTCAGACAAACTACGAAGTGTATTTCGGAGCGAAGGTAGCACCACTGGCCAATTATTCGCTATTGAAACAGCTAACCGCGATTATCGATGGGAAAACCGAAGCCGAGGCAGTGAACATTTTGCTGCGTTTCGTGCAAACTGCTTTCGAGTATAAAACCGACGGCGAATATTTCGGACGTGAAAAGCCTATGTTTGTAGAAGAGACGATTTTCTATCCTTATTCCGACTGCGAGGATCGTTCTGTACTATTTGCGCATCTTGTAAAAAATCTGTTGGGGCTGGATGTGGTCGGCTTAAATTTTCCCGGTCATATGGCCACAGCGGTAAAATTCCATAGCGATATTCAGGGCGATGCTGTCCGGTATGAGGGCATGACCTATGTTATCTGTGATCCAACTTATATCAACGCCAGTATTGGGCAATGCATGCCGCAATTCAAGGATATCGCGCCGCGCGTGATTAAGATCGGTTAGGGATAAATTGTCCTCAGAAGGATTTTTAATAGAATTAAGACTCGCTCCTGAAATCCGTTTTGGGAGCGAGTCATGTTTTTAAAAACGGGGAAGATTTACCTCAAATAAACCATTTTCTTTGTAATGTTGCCGGCGGGAGTCGTCAGCCGGTAAATATAAAGACCGCTGGGCAACACTCTTCCGTTCGCCGATTTGCCGTCCCATTGAATGCAATGGGAACCACTTCGTTGATACTCCAGGACCAGATCGATCATTTTTTCGCCAGTGAGCGAATAAACTACAAGAGCGACATCCCCGTCGACAGGAAGCATATATTCAATTGACGTCCGGGCGTTGAATGGATTGGGATAGTTCTGATTAAGCGAATAATTACGCGGCTGTTGGAGCACATCGGTCTGAGAGTCGGTCGATGCCGTAATATCGTAAAAAGCAAAAGCGCCCGGTATGGCTCCGACCCGAAAACTGCCAACGGTATTCCCGTTGGAATCCAGGATGTAGACATCATCGGGCGCGACATAATCGCTAAGTCCGAAGTAGAGATAATTGCCATAGGCAGCCATGCTGTAGACACTGGAAAAATTTCCGATGAGGCGTGACTCATCGACTGTCAGGGAATCGGTGAGCGGGGCCGCGCCCGTCAGATAGGTGATATACACTTCGCCCTGAAAAACGGCGATATCCGTACCGAAACTATAACTGGCACCGAAATCGCGGGTAACGACTTCACCGCTTGTGGGAGTTATTTTTGAGATTCCGTAGTATGAATTCCAGTCTGCATCGTAGTATGTACTGCTCACATAAATGCTATTCTCAAAAGAAGTCATCAGACCGGGGCCGGGAATAACCTCGAATGAATTGGTGATTTGCGGTTCAGTACCGGAGATGTCGATTTCATGCACGGAATTGGCCGTCGCCCATGAGGGCGTCATCGGGATGGACACATATAGTTTGTCATTTAGATGCAAAATATCCTCGGGCATCCCGTCTACGCTGATCGTATCGAGAATCGTGTTCGAAATCAGATCGATCCTTAAAATACCGTTCAAGTACCAGCAAGTGAGATATCCGATTCCGTCCACAATCTCCATGTAGCGTGGGCTTGCGAAGGGAACAGGTATCGTGCTTTCGTAGACGGGGGAGCCCGATGACAGATCGAGGATTTCAAGCGTATGCGAATTATTCACAACAACATAGAGTTTATCACCGGCTATCGCCAGTGATTGGCCGGTGTCGCCGAGAGGGTTCGTATTTTCATTCCAATGAATCGGTCCTGAAACCTCACTAAGTTCACCGTTGATTTTCCAGAGAGATGCGTTGGGTGTGTTAAAGTTACCCTCACACAGGACAAAGATTGAATTTTGCGCGAATACCAGGTTCGCCAGTAATAAAGTAGATAAGCAAAGCCGTTTCAATACTGCTCCATTTTCTAACGTTGATAGGTGAAGGTGAATCGGAAAGATCGACCCGGTTCCGGAAAGCCTCTGATGGTTTCATATTCGATATCGGATAGATTATCCACGGCTGCGACCAGAGTGAAACTCCCAAACCGAAAATCAAACGTGTAACCGCTGCTGAAAGATAGCAAAAGTGCTTCTGGAAGAATAATGTCATTCGGCCAGGAATACATGGCAATCCGTTCGCCGGTATAATTTAATTGCAGCTTGAAAGAGAGTGGATCAGGTTGCCAGGTCAAACCGATTGCACCGGAATTTTTGGGGGCGTAGCGCAGCCTTTTTAAGTAAGTGCCGCCCGGTGTCAGGTCTTCTGTTTTGGAATAGCTGTAATGCCAAAACAGGTCAATTGGGTATTGCTCGATATGCCAGCGAAAAATCATCTTTATGCCGGTTCTTTGTGATTTTTGGATGTTCTGCGGTTGCCAGTAGGAATTAATAGGAGTCCACTGGATCATATTCCGGCTGTACTTGTAATAACTTATGACGTCCAAATCGGTGTTCTTTATGACCGAAAGGTTCGCTGAAAGGCTGGAATAGACTGAATTTTCCGGTTTTAGATTCGGATTACCGCCGGGCTTCCAGAAGAGATCGTTAAAAGTCGGGTATCTGAATCCGGTTCCATGCTGAAATATCAATTTGCGCAGCCATTTTGCACCCGGCAGCCCGACTACTTTCAGGTTGTAATTGTGATCGGAAAAAAGATTTGGGGCGACATCGAACCGGTAAGAGGGTTGAAAGCGAATCCATGACTGGATTTTCAGCGCTGTACTGACAAACAGGCTGTGGGAATATCGATCGTGATAATGCGTATCGGAACTGCTGATCGCGTCGTATTTTGTCTCCAGCATCGCGTTAATGTCCAGGTAGGGAAGAATGTGTAAAACCTGGCTTGACTGAATCTGGGCTGTGTTCACGCAGTGCAGGCTGTTGATCGCGATAAAGGGATCTTCGTAATGTTCCCACGAATGGCGCAATAGAGTTTGCAGATAGCCGTGTCCCTTCGGATTGGTCCAGCCTAAACGCATTCCTAAGAAGGTCAGTTTATCGTTTCGATACGCCAGCGGGTTGGGATTCCACACCAGGCCGGAGATTCCGCGCTCCTGCTGCGAATGGAGAAAGAGTCCCTGAATGAAGAAGCGCTCACTGATAATTTTCGAAAAACGCCCGGCGGCAAACTCCTGGTTAAAATGATTGTTCTCCCGATTTTTGACGACATCGCGCCAGCTATAAGAATAATCTCCCTCGTCAAATCGCTGGCCGATTAGTAACGTACTCGTCCAGCGATTCCGATTCAAATGCAGCGAGGAGTGAATCGCACGATAGCCGTTACTGCCGATACTTGCCGTAATACCCGTCCCCTGATGAATCGGGCTAAGTAGCACAGTCCCCTCGGAATGCCCCGATCCGTACATGTTTTCATCCTGGGCAATATATTTTACATTTTCGATAAACGGCACCGGCAATTGCGAAATATCCATTTCACCGTTTTGAGTATTTGATATGTCGAAACCGGATACCATGATTTTGGTTTGAGTGACTGGACCGCCGTCGAGACTCAGGGTGGTGACTCCCGCAGGTCCGCCGGAAGAACGGATTGAAAGGCCGGGGATTACCTGCAGAATCTGACGGTGCTCAACTTCGCCTTCAGCGATATTTTTCTGAATGGTGACCAGCGGTTCATTCCGGCAAAGTTGCTTGTCACGTTGCCCATAAACATTGACCTGACCAAGGGCCAGGGGAGAAGAACTGAGATGGATTTTCAGATAGGTTTCCTGGCCGACGGCTATTTTTAGGGATGCATATCCAATACGTGAAAAAAGCAGAGTATCGCCCATTTCGCAGGAAGAAATCAGTTGAAATTGGCCGTCCTCGTCCGATACGGTCCAGGTGTGGTTGTGCAGATTATGGATAGTGACGTAAGATATCCGATTTCCTGAAGGATCGCTGACCAGTCCGCTGTAGGCGGAATGGGCTAATCCTCTTTCGGGGAGAAATAGCATCAGTAAACCTAATAAAGCCAGGTAAAAACGCATCGCCGTTCCTTGTTGATGACGTTTAAACGAGGTTTACTGTGCGATTTAGAATAGATAAAAAGTGGAAGCCGAACATCAGATTTAATCCTCCCAAATCCCTCGCAGGTTAGATTAATTAAGAAATCAACAGGTGTCCTGACTTCCGTATCATCCGCTCTTCCGCGCCTTCCAGCACCTATTCCGGCACCGTGACATTATGCGGTTGCGTCCTCGGTTACAGTAGCGGGGCTGTGCCTGATTTTCACAAGCTTCCCTGCATCGATTTCTTATGTTAAAAATCAATTAATTATACTGGAAATATTTCAAAATGAAAACAAAAATATTTATTCAGAATTCAGATCAAATCGATTGATTCCGAATTTACCGTTGAAAATATCGAACGGAATTTCTAACTGTTTTTATAAATCGGTACAATGATAATTGATATTTAGGAAATCTCGGCAATTCCGGAATGAATCAGTATTTTGGTTTTAAAGCGCCTGAAAATATGTTAATTTAGCAGGGTAAATATGTTGCTTTGTTTATCTAGAGTGAATAGATATATTAATAAAAATGACATATAATATTGGACGAGGCTGAGCAAAATGCCAAGAAATATTGTTCATATTATCGGAACCGGTACGATTGGCGATCCTCTGATCGGTATTCTGGCAGGGAGAAGAGAAAAATTAGGAATCGATGAGGTGACTTTTCAACCCAATGTCGAGTCGCTTCGTAACAAGTCGCTTGTGAAGGGATTGATTACACGGGGTGCAAAACTATGTGTGGATGAAGCCGATGTTGACGCCTATACGAGTGCCGGATTAAAAGTGGAATACAGCGTGCGAGAAGCCATTGAACGATCGGGGGTTGTGATTGATTGTTCCAACGAGCCGGATTCCGGTGTCCGCAAACTGGAAAATTACAGGCGGCTGAATGATGGCGAGAAGCTGTTTATCGTGCAGTCGCGTGTAGGAAAATTCGGTAAGGATTACGCCTTCAACATCAATGATGATGCCCTGCAGCCCGGAGAAGATAAATACTTACGTGTTGTCTCCTGCAATAGCCAAAACATGGCGGCCATTTTAAAGACTCTGATCTTCGATGCGAATCACAAGAGTTTACTCGATTGGGGAAGATTTCTGTGCATTCGACGCACAAATGACATCAGTGAGGAAGAGGATTTCGTACCTTCGCCGCAGGTGGGTATTCATAAAGACGATCATTACGGAACCTACCAGGCCCGCGATGCGGCCAATCTGTTTAAAACCATTGGCACCGATCTAGACCTGTACTGTTCTTCGCTCAAAGTAAACTCTCAATATCTCCATATACTCTATTTCGATCTGAAACTCACAGAGGATATCTCGCTTCAGCAGGTGCTGAACCGGCTCGATAGTGAGCCGCTGATTGCCTTGACGAATAAAAGGATGGCCAGCACGGTATTTTCGTTTATCCGGGAAATGGGTTATCATAGCCGAATCCTGAATCAATCGATTGTTTGCGTCCCCAGTCTTCAGGTCAAAGATCGCAATGAAATATCGGGCTTTAGTTTTTCACCCCAGGACGGAAATTCTGTCATGAGTTCGATCGCCGCTGCGCTCTGGCAGTTTTATCCCAAAACCTACCGGAACAAGATGGAACAACTGAACGACCTGGTTTTTAAAGAGGTGTGAAAATAATCACTTTGGTAGTAGAAAAAATCACACATGGCCCTATTCAGGAAAACACCTGGATCGTCGGATCCGAGGAAGGTCAGAACGGTATTATTATCGATCCCGGATTTGACGCTGTTTCCATCATAGCAACGGTCGATAGGCTGCATATCACACCTAAAATGATACTAGCCACTCATGCCCACCCTGACCACGTCGCTGTCGCAAAGGAATTACAGGTGCATTATAATATTCCATTTGCACTTCATCCGGATGATCTACCTGTCATGCAAAATATGCCGATGATTGCGAATCTGATCGGAATGGGAAATGTTGAAATCCCGGCCGATATAATCGAAATTGTCGATAACCAATGTCTTGAAATCTACGACCTTAAGATTACCGTCATCCATACTCCGGGGCACACTCCCGGAAGCGTCGGATTTATCGTTGGCGATTATCTTTTCTCCGGAGATACCCTGTTTAAAGATTCCGTGGGAAGAACCGATCTGCCCGGCGGTAACTGGGGACAATTGGAAAGAAGCCTGTCGAAATTGAGGCAACTTGCCGGTGATCTGACGATTTGTCCCGGACATGGAGAAACTACAAAACTGGCCCGGGAAATTAGATTCAATCCATTCCTCCGGGATTCGGAGCAAGGCCATTAGCCCAGAAGGAATTTGATTCTGTTCGACCGATTCGAAAAATTCGTCCATGAAAATCATCTCTTCGACGGGAAGAAGCACGTAATCGCTGCTGTTTCAGGCGGTGTCGATTCGATGGTAATGCTAGCCCTGTTGCTACGGTATTTCCGTACCGGGAATCTAGGGCTCAGCGCAGTGCACATGAATCATAATTTGCGCGGAACCGAAGCGGATCGGGATCAGGATCTGGTTAAAGAATACTGCCGTTTGAATGATCTCCCCCTAAGCGTTCACCAGCTCGATGTGAAATCCTACGCGGCAGAGCACAGTGTTTCGATCGAGATGGCGGGGAGAGCCCTGCGTTATCGCCATTTTCAGGAGGATGCGGAACGTTTCGATGATTCCGTCGTCGCTACCGCCCATACGCTGGACGATCATATCGAAACCATTCTACTGAATATGTATAAGGGCACCGGGCTACGCGGTTTAAAGGGCATTCCGGTCAGTAGAGAGAATATCGTGCGTCCAATCCGCAACCTGACCAAAGACGAATTGTACGCCTATGCAGAAGCGGAACACATACCTTTTCGGGAAGATCACACAAATTTCGAGAAACTGGTTCAGAGGAATATAATCCGAAATGAAGTTCTGCCGCTTTTAAAGAAATCCATCAATCCGCGCATCGTCGAATCCATCGAGACCGTCTCTCTAAATGCTGCGGAGGTGTCGGATTATATTGAAACGGTTGTAGTAAAAGTGTATCCAACAGTCGTTATCAAAGAATCCGATAAAGGTATTCTCATTGATCTTTTTCAATTACAAAGCCATCCTGTCACGATTCAGAAAGAAATACTGCGAATGTGTTTTGCCCGCATTGGGAAAGAATTTCAGACCTTGACTTATGAACAGTTAACAGCGCTAATCGCGAATATTCATCAGAACCGAACCGGCGCCAACTTCCGGATATTAAAAGATGTGGAACTTGCCGTGGATCGGGGGCGGGTCATGATTGGCAGATGCCGTGAGAGGATATGGGAAGATTTCACTGTCGAACCCGGGCGATTTTACCGAACCGATTATTTCACATTTCATACTGAAGTCCTTGAAAAATCCGGGTACTGTCGTGGCCGAACGAACAAAAACGTTGAATATATCGATCTGGAAACGGTCGTTGGCACGCTGAACTTGAGAAAATGGCGACGGGGAGACCGCATCAGACCATTGGGCAGCCGATTTAGCAAAAAACTGAGCGACGTTTATATCGATCAAAAAATTCCCCGTTACAGAAAAAATCTTATCCCCATTCTCGAATATAATGGCGAAATTATCTGGCTTTGTGGTATACAACTATCGGAATATTTTAAAATTAAGGAAAACACGAAAAATATATTAAAGTTAGTTTATGAGGAAATCTGAGATGAAAAAGGAGATGGTTCTCGGCCCGAACTATGGTCAGTACAGCGGTCAAAAGCTTTACGAACTATTAAGCGAAGAGACTCTAAAACAACGCGTCCGTGAAATCGGCAAACTGATATCAAAAGACTACTCGGACAAAACTCCCGTTTTTATCGGTGTGTTGAACGGCAGTTTTATATTCTTCTCCGATTTACTGCGGGAAATTGATATCGACGGAGAGGTCGACTTCATTAAAATCTGGTCCTATGCCGATGAAACCAAGACCAGCGGATCGGTCAAACTAATCAAAGACGTGAGCTGCAATATCAGCGGCAGAGACGTCATCGTGGTCGAAGATATCGTCGATTCGGGAATATCGATGAAATACCTGAAAAACCGATTTGAGGACAGCAATGCCAGGTCGGTTCGATTTGTAGCTTTACTAATCAAGGAAAGTACGAAGATAGATTTTACACTCGACTATATTGGATTCACGATTCCGGATAAATTTGTCGTTGGTTACGGTCTTGATCTCGCTCAGAAACTAAGGAATCTGAAATCCATCTATGCTTTTAAATAATAGAATTTGAGGTTATCCGAAAAATGGCTTATATAAAACAAAATCCCAGAGAACCCAAAAACGAAAATAAACCGGACAAGTTGTCGAATCAGAATCGCAACGACAATTCAAACAAATCCAATCCGAAGAAGGATAAGGGCGACAATAGCGAGTTTAAATGGAAGAAAGCGTCTAGAACGTCACTTCTTTGGATCATAATTCTCTTAAGTTCAATCTTTCTGATCCAGATTTTGAGTACCGGAAAAAAGGAGGAGGTTCTCCTCACGTTCGGTCAGTACCGGGAATTATTGGAATCCGAACAGATCCAGGATGCAACCATTATCGAAAATGAATTTCATGGCGTGCTTTCGGAAAAAACCAGTTTACTTGTTAATGGTCGCCCGGTTGACGTAAAAAAATTCGTCATCACTTTACCGTTCGTCACCGACAAAATGCTCGAGGAATGGGACGCCTTTCATCTCAAGTACAATTTTAAAGAGAAAACGGTCCAATGGACGAGTTATCTGTTCAACATGCTGCCGTGGTTGCTGTTCATCGGTATCTGGATATTTTTCATGCGCCGGATGCAGGGCGGCGGCAATAAGGGAATCTTCAGCTTCGGGAAAAGCAAGGCGAAACTCTGGACCAGTGACCGTCCTGAAATAACATTTCAGAATGTCGCCGGTTGCATCGAAGCCAAAGAGGAACTCCAGGAGATCATCGAATACCTGAAATCGCCCGGTAAATTTTCCAAACTGGGAGGAAAAATTCCCAAAGGCGCTCTGCTTCTGGGACCTCCCGGGACCGGTAAGACGCTCCTGGCTAAAGCCGCAGCCGGTGAAGCCGGAGTACCGTTTTTCAGTATCAGCGGTGCAGACTTTGTCGAGATGTTCGTCGGGGTCGGTGCATCCAGGGTTCGCGACCTGTTCGAACAGGGCAAGAGAAATGCACCCTGTATCATTTTCATTGATGAAATTGATGCCGTCGGGAGGCATCGTGGTGCCGGTCTCGGCGGCGGGCACGATGAACGCGAGCAAACCCTCAACCAATTGCTGGTCGAAATGGATGGTTTTGATGAAAATACCAATGTCATCATTATCGCTGCGACGAACCGGCCGGATGTTTTGGATTCAGCGCTTCTTCGCCCGGGCAGATTCGACCGACAAATTGTCGTTGACATTCCGGACGTAAAAGGACGGGAAGGCATCCTGCGCGTTCATACGAAAAAAATCCCGCTTGCCAAAGATATCGAACTGGCGGTGATTGCACGGGGAACGCCGGGAATGGTCGGAGCCGATTTAGCCAATCTTGTCAACGAGGCTGCTCTACTGGCCGCACGCAAGAATAAGAAATCTGTCGAGATGGAGGATTTCGAGGAAGCCAAAGACAAAGTCATGATGGGTGTTGAGCGTAAAAGTCTGCATATTTCGGAAAAAGAGCGCGAACTTACGGCTTACCATGAGTCCGGTCATGCGCTGGTGGCCATAAACACACCAGACGCCGATCCTATTCATAAAATCACGATTATTCCGCGCGGCAGGGCCTTGGGAATTACGCATCAATTGCCCATGGATGAACGCCATAATTATGCCCGAACCTATATTTTGGGTAGACTCGCAATCCTACTGGGTGGACGGGCAGCCGAACGGATTATCTTCAATGAGTTGAGTACGGGCGCCGGCAACGATATCGAGCGCGCAACCGAATTAGCCCGAAAGATGGTTTGCGAGTGGGGGATGAGCGACAAACTCGGTCCCCTGACTTTTGGTAAGAAAAACGAGGAAATATTCCTGGGTAGAGAGATCGCCACACATCGCGATTTCAGTGAAAATACCGCCCAGATAATCGATCTTGAAGTCCGAAGAATCGTTACCGAAGCCGAGAAAACAGCCGAGAGCATCTTAAAAACCAAACTGGATGATTTGAAGCTGCTGTCCGAAACGTTGCTTGAATATGAAGTTGTTGACGGCGATGATATCACTCAGTTGCTCAAGGAAAGAAAATTGAAAAAGACGAAGAATGATAAAAAGCCGGCAACCCGAAAGGCGAAGACCGAGAAAAAGCCTGTTAAAAGGAAGAAGGAAGGCATAGCTGCTCCGTCCGATATCGCATTGGAATCGAATCAGGAGGAAGTCAAATCTGATCAGGAAACTCAGTCTAAAGGATAGGGAGCATTTTGCACGTGAATCGCGGGCTTTCCGGCTGACAGCGGGAGAGGCTGAGTTTGCTCTATACGGCCATAGTCGCATGGCCTTGAAAGCGCTGATGGTTCCCCTCGACGTTGCTCGTCTGATACAAACGAAAATTCAAGAGATCGGAGGGGATAGTTATCTTTCCGATCCCGATGATGCGAATACTGTTTCCCTGTTGATGTTAGCCAATCGAAGACAACTTGATGAGCTTAGAAAATTGTGCGCAGGTGAGTCACAGTTAGCCAACCAATTAGCGAATGACTTACAAAACACTTTGGACACTGAATCCGGATTGCGATCTTTCCGGGCCGGGAAACACGTCTTTGATTTATCCCGGAAAACACACGTAATGGGCATTCTTAATGTAACTCCCGATTCATTCTCCGACGGCGGGAAATATCTCAAGGCAGATGATGCAGTGAATGCTGGACTCAGAATGCAATCCGATGGCGCAGATATCATTGATATAGGAGGTGAATCCACACGGCCGGGAGCCGAGCCGCTCGGCTTGCCCGAGGAACTGGATCGGGTGATTCCGGTGATCAGGGGAATCCACGAACGGAGCGATATCCCGCTTTCGATTGATACCTATAAATCGCAGGTCGCCGAAGAGGCTTTGAGAAACGGCGCAGAAGTTATCAATGATATAAGTGGCGCTTTCTTTGATGAAAACATGATAAACACGGCTGCAAAGTACGACGCTTCACTGATCCTAATGCACATTAAGGGCAAACCACAAACCATGCAGCAGGCTCCTGTCTATAAGAATATCATCGATGAAATTTTACTGTACCTGGAAAAAGCTATTCAGAATGCGATGAATGCCGGTATTCCCCTGGATAAAATCATGATCGATCCGGGAATCGGCTTTGGAAAACAGTGTGAAGATAACTATTTTTTAATCCGTAATTTGGAAGAATTATCGTCTCTGGGTATTCCGATTCTTGTCGGTCCTTCGCGAAAATCGTTCATTGGTAAACTACTGAATCTGGATCCGAGCGAGAGGCTGGAGGGGACGCTTGCCGCTGTCGCCTGCGCTATCCAAAACGGTGCTGCAATGGTGCGTGTCCATGATGTAAAGGAAGTGGTCAGAGCGGTGAAAGTCGTTGATGCAGTTTTAGGTAAAGCCTGAAAATATGAACTTGTTTACGATAAAATTCATAACTGTAACACTGTGGGATATCATTGATATCTTACTCGTCTTCTGGATATTTTGGAAAATATTCAAGTTTTTCCGTGGCTCCCGGGCGGCGCAAATGTTGATCGGATTGGTAGTAATATTCCTCCTTTCCTTCATTGCGCGTACCTTGAATTTGCAAACCGTCTCCTGGATCATGGGACATCTGCAGACTGCCTGGGTGATTGCTTTCGTAATTATCTTCCAGCCCGAACTGCGCAGAATTTTGATTTACATCGGGCAGAGTCAACTGATCAGGACGATTTTTAACGAGCCCAAATCAAAAACTATCGAAGCTGTTATCGAGGCAACGCAGGAACTAATTCGCCGAAAATGGGGCGGCCTACTGGTCCTGGGGCGTGAAGTTCGCATGAAATCCTTCAAGGAAAATGCAACGACAATCAATGCTGAAGTCTCTGCCAGTCTGATAGTCTCCATTTTTAATCCCGGATCGCCTTTACATGACGGAGCAATGATCATTCAGAATGATGTGATAGAAGCTGCTGGGTGTATTTTACCGCTGTCTGAAAATCCGGATATCGAGCCTCTTCTTGGTACCAGACATCGAGCAGCACTTGGAATCTCCGAGGAATCAGATGCCGTTGTAGTCGTCGTATCGGAAGAAACTCAAAGAATCGCGGTTGCCTATGAGGGTATTTTTTATCGTAACGTCGATGAAGATACCTTACGAAGTTTACTCAACCAGTTATTTTTTGTGGGTAATGAATAGAACGAGCAGACGACAAAATACAATTTCTCTCTTTATTCCACTATTTTTCCTACTTTCTTCAATCCTGTACTCCTCATCCGAAAAAGTCGGTAACGAAGATATGCCATTCAGGGAGAACTGGGTTGATGATATGCACTGGGAATGGGTTGGGACTATTCCGGAACCGCTGATCGAAAAAGTGTCAGCCGGAAATCAGACCCAAAGCCGGATCAGGCTGAATGGATTTGAGAATGAAAGCCGGCTGGGATACTCCGCTCTTCCGGTTTATGAAAGGATATTCAATGCTCTGCCTTCCGATATTCTATACGTTGTGCAATTGCTAAACGAAAAAGAGAGCAGCGCAATTTATGATATAGAGTCATTCGCCGATTATCCCAAGACAGGTAAATACGAATCCGGATCTATTAATCAGGTAGGAGGCGGAACTCAGAAGCACACATTTCCTTACCCCCTAAAAAATGTATCCGTACACCTTTTGGGATACTATCGTGGCATGCCACTATCGAAAATGAGCATTTATCCCTGCACACTGCTGAATAACGATCATGATTTACATTATTATCAAAATATTTCGGTTACGGTTGAAATCCGTGAAAATTCTGATTTCAAGCGCATCTCAGCAAAGAAAGTCGATCCGTTGATTCGATCTCTGGGAATCGAAAGCGGAATGTTACGTAAAAGCCGGCAGCGTAAAGTCGAGAAGAATATATCGAATCCTCTCGTGAATATCAGTGCTATGAAAATTGTTCTCGCAGAAGACGGTATCTATCGTATCCATAAAGAAAGCCTCATCGACAGCGGAGCTGTATTGACCAATGTGGATCCCCGTAATTTCAAAATGTACAATAAGGGAATTCCCTACCCGATCTATGTTGCCGGTGAATCCGATGGTAAATTCGATAAGAACGACTATATAGAATTTTATGCTGAAAGAAATCGCAATGTCGTTCTTAATTATGAGTATAGTCCGTTTACGGATAAGAACGTTTTTTGGCTGATCTGGGACCGCGGGGACGGATTGAGATATGCCGAAGAATCCGCCAAACCGACGGTGCGAACAGAAGAAGCCATAGCACCGCAAGACTATTACTATACAGTGCATGCTGAGAGTAATGCATATTTTGAAACATTAGGGCAGGTAGACATAGATTTACCAACACATGTAAGAGATCACTGGTTCTTCGATTCGGGCATTTCGGCAGGTACAACGAAACAATATTCCTTTGCCTTGCCGGACCCGAATACGCATACACTGAAAAATTTTGATGTCCTTGTAGGAATGCACGGTTTAACGTATGAACCGGGCAGGCACAATGTTCAGTTTTACATCAATGATTACTATGCCGGTTCCGGATCCTGGGCTGGACAAACCTATCAGATCATCAGGAACGATGCTACGCAGGTTCTGCAAAATCGCTTCTTATCCAGTGGTTATAATAGTCTTCGAATTGCTGTAGCCGGGGATGACCCAACGAGTATGTTCGATAGAGTTCTTTTCGACTGGATTGAAGTAAAATATTATCGATTGTATCAAGCGTTCAACAATGCACTGGATTTCGTAAAACCGGAAGACTACCCATTCGGGCGGTATCACTTTAAAATCAGTAATTTTAACGAACCCGATGTTGCGGTATATAAAATTGGTAAAAGCCGGTTGGTGGGCTTCGATCTGGACTATGTGAAAAGCACCGATACCTATTCAATATTGGTCGAAGATGATATACAAAGTGAGAATGTAAAATATTTTGCGTCAAGTGCAGAGGGGATAAAAACTCCGGTTTCGATTCAACCGGACACGGTAATGAACATCATCGAGAATTACCGATCTGCAAATCTGAATGTAATCATCATTTCGCCTGAAGAATGGCGCGGTGAATTTAACGAGTTGATCCAATATTACGAGGAGAATGGCCTCCGTGCCGCCGTATTTACGATCAATGATATTTACAATACATTCAACAATGGTGTTATTAGCCCATATGCTGTGCGAGATTTTCTTGCCCAAGTTCAGGAGGAATGGAATCCTGCACCGGATTATGTTCTGCTGGTGGGGAACGCGAAAGTGAAAGAAGAGGTTTCGGTGCCGACCTTTTTCTATCAAACCTATAAGTACGGCGCCAGCGCTTGCGATCACTGGTTTACAACAACCGGATACGATGAAAGGCTGCCCGAATTTGCCATCGGGAGGTGGCCCTGTTCCAGAATAGAAGAACTCCGGACATTAATCCGTAAAAGGATCGGGTACCAAAATAATTCCTTCAAGGGACCCTGGCGCGATGAGATTCTGTTTATTGCAGGCAAAGAGGACGTATTTAAAGACCAATCCGAAGAGATGATCCATAACCAGATTACGAAAGAATACGGAATAAACCGAATCTATATCAATCCTTCGTCTATGCAGACACCCTTTTGGGGCGGATCGGATACCCTGATCGCCTTGTTCAATGATGGGATCGTATTGGCTAATTTTATGGGACACGGTGGAGGTGCAGTTTGGGCGGACCGATCGCTTTTTAATACGTCTCACATTCCGTTCCTGGACAATCTCGACCGGCTTCCGTTTCTCACTAGCATGACCTGTTTTACCGGAGATTTCGCCGTCATGGAGGGTTTGGGCCGACACGTTCTGATGGCCGAAAATGGCGGCGCGATTGGTCTTTGGGGAACTTCGAGCGTCGGATGGATCAAGAACGATTATCTGCTTGCCAAACCGTTTTACGATGCAATATTCACTCCGGATATCTCGGTTGGAAAAGCAATCCAGGCTGCAAAAATCAAATATATGACCGACCAGGAATACTTTGATTATTTGAAGCCGTCTCTGGTTTATTCCTATAATCTGATTGGAGATCCTACCGTTAAACTGGCCTTTCCTGAACAGAATGTCTGGCTCTCTCCGGCTAACGAAAGCATCGAACCAGGAGGATCGATTCGGATCAACGGACAGCTTCCCTTCAGTGGCGGTCAATTCTCTTATCAAGTATACGATAAGAATAAGTACCGGCGCTTGGATGAATCGGTGACAACATCTTTCTCCGGTCAGAATGCAGAATTCGATATCGAACTTCCGGCTACAATCGAACCGGGAGAGTCGTTCATCAATTACTATCTTCTCGATAATTCAGGTATCCATGACGCGCATGGCTCGGTGACCTTTACCATCGAAGGTCTGCAGTACTCGGACTTCAGAGCAACTCCAATAAGACCCGGAGAAGGCGAAGATATTCGATTCTTCATCCGGGCTGATGTGGAAAATATTCTCTCCATGGAGTGCCAGATCGATACCGTCAGCGCTTATTCTTATCTGGATGAAAACGGGATCGAACATACGGTAAGTTTCTTGAATCAGGATCAAATTCTTTCGATTCCGATGCGTAAATTTTCGGATGAGTCTTTCAGATGGGAACTATCTCAACCATTTAAAGTTGATCAATCCGGAAGATTGCTTGCGGTTCGATTTTTAAGTAAAACGATCGATGGCGTCATCGCCACAAGTCCAAATTATACGATTAAAATGAAATCGCAACCGGATTTTCTTCCCGTTCGTATCGAGCAAGGCGGCGAAAAATATCCTGCCCTGGTAACAATGATTGACTATTACGGTGATGACACAATTACACTTCATGTTAGCGCCGAGAAAATCCTTTCCGACGGAACCGAACAGATATTCGGGCAATGTGATACTGACTTTTTCCCAAATCTTGGGAAAAGAATAGAATTCCCGGGAATACTGGGTCACGATCTGGTTTCGTTCAGAGTCAGCGTCGACCCCGCCAATGCGATCCTAGAATCCAACGAAGAGAATAATGAATTGTACCGGCAACTGGAAATCACTCATTTCCCTTTATTGCCGGAATTCGGTACGACTTACGACGGCAAGTCGCACGACACTCTATCTGTTAGCGATGCTTTTCAATTCGCAGTGCAGGCCAATGCTCTTTCGGATTCTTCCGTGGTTATTCTGAAATCCGATTCCACACTGACATGTACACAGCCGGATTTTACGATCATAAACGCCTTCTCACAAAATTCGAATTCCGGATTCGAAGTTCAAATGCGGAATCAATTGGATTTTGCAGAGAACAGTATATTCGTCGGCTTAATGCCGGATACGCTGTTCCAGGAAACTTCAGTAGGAAGACTGGAACCATCTTTGGGTATCTGGCTTAAAGAACAGAGCGTCCAAACGGGGAATCGATTATCGTCGAACGTTTCCGGCATCGGAAAATTCGCGCTCATCCGAACCCGCGATAATGTCGGACCGGCGGTTGAGGTGAATCTGGAAGGTCAGAATTTTTTCGAAAATACATTCGTCTCCCGGAGGCCCAATATTTCGATCATTGCCGAAGATGAAAATGGAATTCGCTTCGATCGGCTCGGCTTGAAGGTTTGGATTGATGAACAAATCTTGCCGTTTGAAAAAATCCAGATCGTAGATACCCTTTCGAATGCGAATCATATTGCCACCCAATTTCGGCCGGAACTGGAGTGGGGAGATCATACTATCTCGGTAACAGTGCTGGATGCTGCCGGGAATTTAACGGCAGAGTCAATCCATTTTACCGTCAGCGATGAATTACGACTGATTGATTACGGTAATTTTCCGAATCCGTTTCAAGATAAGACCATGTTCGTCTATGAAATCACCCAGCGCGTCGATAAACTGCAGATTAAGATTTATACGATATCCGGACGATTGATTCATTGTCTGGACGAAAACAGCGTATATAGTACCGGCGGCGATATTCACGAGGGTGGCTATCACGAAATTATTTGGGAAGGGCAGGACGGTCAGGGTAATTTTGTCGCCAACGGGGTTTATTTCTACAAGATCATCGCCAAGAAGGATGGCAAAGAGGTCCATTCAATCGGCAAGATAGCGAAAGCCAGATGATACGAGCAACGAGAATAATATTTCCTTTCATCGTCTTTGGGCACGTCCTATTCGGAGGCGAGTACGCGGGTGCATTTATGGACCTGGATGTCAGCGCACGTGCTCTGGCGATGGGAAACGCGCTGGGCGCTTTGGATTTCAGTGCGACTTCGGCAATCTCTAATCCGGCGGGAATTGCTTATGTGAAGCAGAAATATGCCGGATTTATGTACCATTCCCTTTTCGGAATGGCCTACCAGAATTATCTGGGTTTTGCTGCGCCGGTTTCAAAAAAGACATCGATCGCTGCCAGTTGGCTTCGATTCAGCGTTGATGACATTCCGATTCGCCCCGACATTTTGCGAGAAGTTACCGATCCCGTCGACCGTAGAGATTCGATTATCACCTTAAACGGTCAAGTCTATGATACTTTTGGGGATGCCGAGAATGCACTAGTACTCACTTTCGGCCGCTTTTCTTCCCGAACTGTCGATTTAGGATGGCGGTACTCCAAGTTTCTGGTGGAGATTCCTTTAGGAATCAGTTTCAAACTTATCCAAAAGAATTTGTATAATTTAAAGGGATATGGCCTGGGGATTGATCTTGGTGGACGGTTTCGCGTGGATGGTGATGAATTATTCGATATCCGTAAACTTGGGAAAATCGGCGTAGGGCTTTCGCTCCGGGATCTCACCGGTACGACGATTTATTGGAACTCAAAACGTCAGGATAAAATTAAAATCGCAGCCCTTGTCTCGTTTGCTCTTGAGCAACCCATAGAACAATGGCAGTCCCAAATCAACATTGGCATTGAGAAGAATCTACGCTACGATGAAAAATTTCGCTACGGAATCGAATTCAATTATCATGATCGCTTGCAGCTTCGGGCAGGATTGGGAATTACTGCTTTTACCTGTGGAATGGGATTGAATATCCGGGTGGCCCATATTCCGATAAATCTTGATTATGCCTACATGAATCATGATCTGGGAAGCAGTCACAGAATTGGAGGGGGGATTACGTTTTGAGACGTTTTCGCCAAATCATATTTATAGGCTGCATTTTACTAGTCTCAGTGCAGTGCGGCAAAGATATTGAAGATCCGGTACCGCCTTCAACCCCGGTTTGGGTGGAAAAAACCGCGCCGGAATCTCCCGTCGAGAGCGGTATCGACGCCGATCCACTGGGGGATTACATAGTTTTACAATGGCATAAAAATCCGGATAATGATATCTCAGGCTACGAATTATACAGAACAAGTGTTAGTTCGGATAGCGGATTTGACCATATCGCCGATATCGATGTTTTTACCAGCAGCGGAGTCGATACGTTTTATATCGATGATTCAGTGCGGCTGGAAACCAATTACTTCTATTATCTGAGAGCCTTCGATATCGCTGGTAACAAAAGCCCGAGATCGGACACAATTCGTTATCAAATCATTGAAAAGGTAGACCTTACTGAACCACTGGGAAACATTCAAGAACTAAAACCAATCTTTAAATGGTACGACTTTTCTACCGTTTCTTATGAATATGTGATAAAAATTATTAATATAAAAACTAAAGAAGTTATTTGGATTTCTCGATTAAGTCGACCAAATTACGGCGATTTGACACAGAGTGTCAGATACAATTTTGACAATCAAGCAATTCAAGCGTCTTTAAACTCCGGCAGCAGTTATCAGTGGCGTGTCGATGCGATAGCACTAGTTGATAGAAATAATGTAGACCTTGCAGGCTCAGAATCATTCTGGGGATATTTTGCGACTGAATAAAGGGAGAAAATGAAGAGAACATTATCTTACATTTTATTGTTACTGGTGACCCTAATGACAGCAGCTTATGGGCAGGACATTCAAAAGCCGATTAAAAGTTCGAGAGCCGGAGAAAAAAGAACCGCTTCACGCTATATTTTTACACCGGGAGCCGATGCTCTCATGATAACGGTCAAAGTCTGGGGTGAGGTGAGACAACCGGGCGTCTATGAAGTTCCCATCGGTGTGGACCTTATTGAACTTTTATCATCGGCCGGTGGCCCGACCAATAATGCAAAATTATCGAAGATTAAGATCATATCCTCCCACCTTGAGGAGGGAGATACTCAGGTGCTGACAGTTGATGTCAAGGAATTTATAAATACGGGTAATAGCGACCTGATTCCGATTATTCAACCGGACGACACGATTGTCGTGCCGGTGAAACCGACCCAATATGTTTTAACGTCCTTATCATGGACACAGCAAGCAATCAATTTGGTTTCTATGTATGCCTTGATACAGTATTATTTATCAAGATAGAGGTAAAAATCAAATCTCAAAACGAACGTAACAACTTGGACATTTAACAATAGGAGTAGTGCAATGATTGATCAGATTGATGTACAGATTCTGAAAATCCTTCAAGAGGATGGACGCATTCAGAGAAACAAAATCGCTGAAAAAGTTGGACTCACCATCCCGGCTGTCAGTGAGAGAATGAGAAAGTTGGAGAAGAAGGGCATTATTGATGGTTATCATGCCAAGGTTAATAATTCTGCAATCGGCAAAGACGTCACCGCCTTTGTTTTTGTAGTTACGTCGCCTTCGAAAAATTATGATGAGTTTATCAGAAGAAGCCGGGAATGCAGTGACGTTATCGAATGTCATTCCATAACGGGTGAGGGTTCGCATTTATTGAAAATTCAGACGGATAATACTTCGACGCTTGAGAAATTACTTTCCGAAGTCCAGTCCTGGCCCGGTGTACTTCAGACCCGTACCTATATTGTACTGTCGAAGTACAAGGATTTTTCGGCGTTGATGCCGTCCGAATCTATTATCAAGAAATAGGTTTTCAGCGACTTATGATCACCGATCTCAGTAATGAAATCAGCCAGATGGAGCCCAGAATCACCGAACTACGGAGGTTCCTTTGACGTTGAGAATAAACAGCGTCAACTCAATATCTACCAGGGACAGATAGCCGAGAATGATTTTTGGGCTGATCAGGACAAAGCCCAAACGACATTGCAGCAAATGCGACGCATCGAAACCGACTTGAGTCGGTTTCGTGCTATTAGCGATGCATTTACCGATTTGCAGGATTTTTATCAACTCGTCAAAGAGGAAAACGACGAATCCTTGCAACCGGAAATGAATCAGATGATGATCGATCTGGCAGCGAAAATCGATAAGATGGAGATGGAGTCACTGCTCGGCGGCGAGGATGACGATAAAAATGCCATCATGACCATCCATCCGGGAGCCGGGGGCACCGAATCGCAAGATTGGGCAGAAATGTTGCTACGGATGTACATGCGCTGGATTGAGCGTTCGGGAATGGAAGGAAAGATCATGAACCTTCTGGAAGGCGATGAGGCGGGGATAAAGGATGTCTCCATCGAAATCAAAGGCGAACACGCCTATGGATATCTGAAAGCCGAGGCCGGTATCCACCGCCTTGTCCGAATCTCGCCGTTCGATTCGAATCACCGCAGGCATACATCTTTTGCGTCCATTTTCGTCTATCCGGAAGTCGATGATAATATCGAGGTGGAAATCAATCAGGATGACCTTAAGATCGATACTTATCGTGCCAGTGGCGCCGGCGGCCAACACGTGAATAAGACGGATTCCGCCATTCGCATCACCCATTTACCGACCGGAATCGTTGTTCAGTGTCAGAATGAACGGTCTCAGTTTAAGAATAAAGCCACGGCTATGAAGATCCTGAAAGCCCGCCTGTACCAGCATTTCAAAGAGGTGCAGGACAAAGAGAAATCGGAATTCGAGAAGAGCAAGAAGGATATTTCGTGGGGCAATCAAATTCGTTCTTATGTGTTTCAACCATACACAATGGTAAAGGACCACAGGACAAAATGCGAAACCGGCAATATCCAGGCGGTCATGGACGGAGATATCGATGAATTCTTACGCGCATATCTTGTAATGAACGTAAAATAGGAGAACTATAGATATTGGAAAATCAGGTTCACGAAGAAGGGCGGTCCCTCTCTGAAATATTACAGATCCGACAGGAAAAAGTCGAGAAGATCCGTGAATTAGGGTATAGGCCTTATGAATACGGATTTCCCAAGACGCATAGCAGTACGGAAATCATCGAACATTACGAAGAACTTGCCGAAAAAACCGAGGTGAAAATCCCTGGACGGTTGATGACCATTCGTAAGATGGGGCGCGCGAGTTTCTGCCACATCCAGGATGAAAACGGCAAAATCCAGGTTTATGTGCAGGAGGGCAAAATCGGTGAAAACGCGTATCAACTCTTCAAACTTCTGGATATCGGTGATATCATCGGAATAATCGGTAAAGTCTTTAAGACCCGCACCGGCGAGATCACGATCTATGCCGAAGAGTTGCAGCTGTTATCGAAGAATATTCGCCCGATACCGGTCGTAAAGGAGAAGGACGGCAACGTTTTTGACGCTTTCACCGATAAGGAACAGCGCTACCGCCAGCGATACCTGGATCTGATTGTGAATCCCTCCGTCAAGGATGTCTTTAAAACCCGCAGCAAAATCATTCAGTGGACGCGAGATTTCCTGAACGGATATGAATTCCTGGAAGTCGAGACGCCGAGCCTGCAGCCCATCTACGGCGGCGCCAATGCCCGGCCATTTAAAACATTCTATAATGCTCTGGATCGAAATTTCTTTCTTCGGATCGCCGTGGAACTCTATTTAAAGCGCCTGATTATCGGTGGTTTTGAAAAGGTTTACGAGATTGGTAAAAATTTTCGCAATGAGGGATTGGATCGCACTCATAATCCGGAATTTACACTGCTGGAATTCTACCAAACCTATGTCGATTATCACTATCTCATGGATTTTGTGGAAGAGTACTTCCGCTTTATTGCTCAGAAACTCGGCCAAGACGAATATGAATTTGGCGAACATCTGATCCGTTTCGATAAACCGTTCACCAGGATAAAAATGTTCGATCTTCTGCAAGAATACACCGGTAAGGATATCAGTACTTTCGACGTAAATGGACTCAGAGAGTTCTGCGTCGAAAAGGGACTGGACATAAAGCCGGGGTACCAGTATGGCAAATTCATCGAACTGATTTTCGATAACTTTGTCGAGCCTCATCTGATCCAACCGACTTTCGTCATGGATTATCCCGTCGAGATATCTCCTCTAGCCAAGCCCAAGCGGGACGGCGATCCAAGAATCGTCGAAAGATTCGAACTCTATATCTCGGGCAAGGAATTCGCAAATGCCTTCAGCGAACTCAATGATCCTTTTGACCAGCGAAACCGTCTAGAGGAACAAAAAAAACTCAGCGAACTTGGAGATGAGGAAGCCCAGACCATGGATGAAGATTTCGTGACAGCCATGGAATACGGCATGCCTCCCACAGGCGGAGTGGGAGTCGGGATTGACCGGCTTGTAATGCTTTTCACAAATCAGCAATCCATCAAGGACGTAATCCTGTTTCCGCAGCTGAGGACTTGATCGCAGCCTATGTCTCTACCTTTTTTTATCGCCAAGCGACACCTATTTAGTCGCCACAAAATCGGTTATATCTCTTTTATCAGTATAATATCGATTATCGGGCTGGCTGTCGGCGTCGCCGCACTGATTCTGACGATTTCGATTCTGAATGGATTTGAGCGTGAAGTCAAGAGTAAATTGATGGGCTTCGACGCGCATATCCGCTTGCGTCTTTTTTATAATGAGTCGATCGATTCGACGCGGATGATTGAGAATATGCTGTCGGAATACGATGAAATAGTCGATTATGTGCCCTACGTTCACAATAACGTGATGATCCGGCATGGTCAGGAAGCCGACGGTGTTATTGTCGAAGGAATTGACGAAAATGATATCCGTAAAACGCTGAATGTCGATCGCTTCATCGTAGATGGAGAATTGAAATTCGATCTTGAAGACGATCGGGATGGTGTCGTTATCGGCAGAAAACTTGCCCAACTGCTGGACGTCGAACTTGGCGATCAAATCTATCTTTTCGTATTATTCGGCCGCAAGGACCTGGGAAAACGTCCTAAAATCGGAAGGTTTACGCTTTCGGGGATTTACGATTCCGGTATTTCCGATTATGACGATATCTTTATTTATACGAGCCTTCATGCAGCCCAGAAACTCTTTGAAATGGGTCCACGATTCTCAGGATATCAGATTATTCTGGACGACCCGCTCAAAGCCAATGAGGTTGCCGCCAGGATAAACGATTCGCTTGGATTTCCCTATCACGCTTTGACCTGGAACGACCTGCACAGCAATCTTTTCGAATGGCTTCGGGTTCAGCGTTTACCGATCATGATTGTTTTCGGGCTGATTGCTATCGTCGCCATCTTCAATCTGGTGAGTTCCCTGATGATGATCGTAATCGAAAAAATGAGAGATATCGGCGTTTTAAAGAGCATGGGAATCAATCGGAACCAGGTAACGCGTATCTTCTTATACGAAGGTCTGATGATCGGTTTTACAGGAGTGTTTCTGGGATTTTTGCTGACCGTTGGGATAGCCTGGCTGCAGATGCGTTTCGGTATCATCTCTCTTCCAAAAGATGTGTATTTTATGAGTCAATTGCCGGTTCTGCTGAAATGGAGCCAATTTGTAATTGTTGGCTTGACAATGATAATATTTACGGTAATTGCGACGGTTTATCCATCTTTGAAGGCTGTGAAACTTTCCCCGGCGGATGCGTTGCGTTATGAATAAAAATCTTCTGACCTGGATCGCCTTCCGCTATTTCCGCTCTAAGAAGCGGACCGGGTTGATTTCTTTCACGTCATATGTTTCCGTGTTCGGGATCGCAATCGGCACCTTCGCTCTGATGGTGACGCTGAGCGTCTTAAACGGATTTGAACGGGAAATTTCCACGCGTGTGATTGACCTCGAATCCCACATTCGCATCACCGGAAAGAATCTTGGCGCAGAAGATATCGGCATGATCGAAAATATCCTTTCAGAAGAGGATATAAGCTCCGTGCATCCATTTGTGCTTAAAAAATCGGTCCTGTCCTCTGAGGGGAATGATGCCGTAGTCCGGGTGAAAGCGATCGACGAAATCGCTCTGGAACAACAACTCGCTTTGGAGTCTTCGATCTTCAAAGGATCACGCAGTTATCAGAGTGCGGTGTCCGAATTACCGGGCATTCTCGTCGGATTTCGCCTGGCCGATCGACTCGGTTTGTATATTGGTGACACCGTTAATGTCGTCAATCCATTGAAAATCAGCAGCAGCTTTGCGGTGCCATACGTCGGCCGGTTCGTACTTAGCGGTGTATTTCGGCTGGATCTTTTCGATTATGATGACAATCTGGCATTTATCGATCTGAAACAGGGACAGAGAATTTTTGAGATGCAAGACGGTTATACCGGTATTGACATAAAATTCGGACAGTACAAAAAGATTGAAACTATTAAGAGCAAGCTCGAATCTAACCTGAGCAATGAGTTCGTTATTTCAAGTTGGGAAGATTTACACAAAACACTCTTCGGCGCCATGAAACTTGAAAAATACGGGAGTTTCGCTGCGCTTTGTTTTATAATCCTGGTGGCCATTTTCAACCTGACGAGTTCGCTGATTATGTTGGTTATGGAAAAGATACGTGAAATCGGTATGCTGCAGGCGCTTGGCATGAATGGTGGTCATATTCAGGGAATTTTCCTTCGCCTGGGATTTATCACCGGCAGTGCCGGACTTGTGTTTGGGTTAATTATCTCGTTGGCAATTTGCCTGATACAACAGACCTACCGGATTATTCCCTTACCACCCGTCTATTTTATTCCCTATCTTCCCGTAGAAGTCCATGTCTGGGATGTTTTTTGGGTTCTCGTTGCCGGCCTCCTGCTTATCTTTTTGGGTACTTTTTATCCCAGTTGGAGAGTCAGCAAATTGATGCCCCTGGAAGCGATTCAATACGAAAAATAGAGTAAACATGATTAAAGTCAAAGATGTAAAAAAATCCTTTTTCAACGATGGCACGGAGATATCGGTCCTCAAAGATATCAGCTTCGAAATAGAGAGCGGTGAGGTTGTTTCGATCATGGGACCGTCCGGTATCGGGAAATCCACACTCCTGAACATCATGGGAACCCTGGAACAGCCTGACGGAGGAGAGATTTGTTATAATAACCAGGAACCGTTCAAACTGAATGAGAAGGAAATCGCCCGCTTCAGAAACACTCACATCGGATTTGTTTTCCAGTTTCATCATCTTTTACCCGAATTTACGGCACTCGAAAACGTACTCATTCCTACTCTGATTTACGGTAATAAATTCACGCCGGAGAATGAACAACGAGCCACCGATATCCTGGAAAGGGTTGGTTTGGGATCCAGAATTCATCATCGCCCGGCTGCGCTTTCCGGAGGGGAAAGGCAACGGGTAGCCGTCGCCAGAGCGCTCATTAATAATCCCTTGGTTGTGCTGGCGGATGAACCTTCCGGGAACTTAGACGTTCAAAATAGTGCTATGTTGATTGAATTGCTCCTGGAATTAAATGAAAAGTACCGGACAACATTTATCATTGCCACCCATAATCCGGATATCGCGGCCCGATCTCACAAATTACTCCTATTGGATAATGGCAGAATCAGTACAAAACAATAAAATTCTTTCGCTGATTTTGTCATATATTATTTATAAAAAAAATGTAAATTGAAATAAGTGAATATGAAGAATAATTTCTCTAAGAAAATCCAGATGATTCTCCGCTATGCTAAGGAAGAAGCGGTCCGCCTTCACCATAACTATGTCGGTTCGGAACACTTGCTTCTGGGTATACTGCGGCAGGAAAACAGTAAAACGATAGATATTTTAATCGATCTCGGTGTCGATATTACCGAACTTAAAAAGACAATTGAAGATATTGTTCGCCCCAGTGGTGAAACGATTCTCATCGGTAAATTACCGCTTTCGAAACGTGTCGAGCGGATCTTAAAGAATGCCTACACGGAAGCGAAAAATTTCGAGGCGGAGATTATTGGCGAGGAACATATCTTACTGGCCATGTTGCGGGAAACCGATGGTATCGCTATTGAGGTTTTATCCAGTTTCGGTATCGATTATTTTAACGTGAAAAACGAACTCGGCCGACCGGTTATAGAAAATAAGACGCCGGTTCGCCCCGAAAAGAAGAACTCTAAAACTCCCGCCCTGGATCATTTTTCGCGTGATATTACCGAAAAGGCGAAAAATAATGAATTGGACCCTGTGATCGGCCGGGATAAAGAAATTGAGCGAGTGGCCCAGATTCTTTCACGCCGCAAGAAAAATAATCCTGTTCTGATCGGCGAACCGGGTGTGGGTAAGACTGCCATTGCCGAAGGACTCGCGCTACGTATCGTTCAGAATAAAGTACCCCGTCTGCTCTATAATAAGCGTATCGTCGATTTGGACTTGGCGTCTTTAATCGCCGGCACCAAATACCGCGGCCAATTTGAAGAACGGATGAAGGCCATTATGAACGAACTCGAAAAAAGCGATGATGTCATCCTTTTTATCGATGAACTGCATACAATCGTAGGAGCTGGTGGTGCTTCCGGATCGCTGGATGCCGCCAATATGTTTAAACCTGCACTCGCGAGAGGCGAGATCCAGTGTATCGGTGCGACTACACTCGATGAATACCGGAAATACATTGAGAAGGATGGCGCCCTCGAACGCCGCTTTCAAAAAATCATCGTCAACGCACCGTTAAAAGGGGAAACCCTCGAGATTCTAAAAGGACTCCGCGCTCGGTATGAGGAACATCATTCCGTGACCTACACCGATAAAGCCCTTGAAGATGCCGTGGAACTCAGCGACCGCTATATCACCGATAAATTCCTGCCGGATAAGGCCATCGACGTGATGGATGAAGCCGGCTCACGTGTTCATCTGCGTGAAGTCACTGTTCCGGAAAATATCCTCGACCTGGAAAATAAAATCAATGAAGTACGCATTTTAAAAGAAAAAGTCGTCGAGGAACAAAATTTCGAAAAAGCCGCCGAACTGCGAGATCGCGAACGGCGCCTGCATGAAGAACTGGAAATCGCCAGCGAAGCCTGGAAAGAAAGCGGTGAGGTCGAACGCATTACGGTTACCGAGGATGACATTGCCGATGTTGTTGCGATTATGACCGGCATTCCGGTCAATCGCATCATCGAATCTGAAAATAAAAAGCTACTGGGTCTGGAAGAGGATATTAAGAAATATATTGTCAGTCAGGATGAAGTTATTAGCAAAGTAGCCAGTGCTATACGCCGGGCTCGGGCCGGCTTGAAGGATCCCCGGCGCCCGATTGGTTCTTTCCTGTTTTTAGGGCCCACCGGAGTGGGAAAGACGGAATTGGCCAAAATCCTGGCACGATCTCTTTTCGACAGCCCCGATGCACTTATTAAGATCGATATGTCCGAGTATATGGAAAAATTTGCCGTTTCGCGCCTGATTGGCGCTCCTCCCGGTTATATCGGCTATGAGGAGGGTGGTGAATTAACCGAGCGGGTTCGACGACAGCCTTATTCAGTCGTTTTATTCGATGAAATTGAGAAAGCCCATCACGACGTATTCAATATTCTGCTGCAAATATTCGATGATGGTGTTCTGACGGATAGTTACGGTCGCAGGGTGGATTTCAAAAATACAATCCTGATCATGACGTCCAATCTGGGCTCCCGAAATATGCAAGGAGGAGCTTTCGGCTTTTCCAAGCAGGATGAGGCAAACGCCTATGACGTTATGAAGAGTAAAATTATCGATGAACTCAATCGCATTTTCAACCCGGAGTTCTTAAATCGGATTGATGATCCTTTCGTTTTTCGGCCGCTCAACCGTAGTGATATCCTCAAGATCGTTGATATCCAGATGAATGAAATCCAGCAAAACCTGCAATCATCGGGTATTAAAATAATCCTTGATAAGCAATCAAAAGAATTTATCGTTGACAAAGGTTTCAAAGCCGAGTACGGTGCGCGACCTTTGAGACGGGCGATCCAGACCCTCATAGAAGATTCTGTGGCAGAGAAAATTCTCCAGGGACGACTGCAAAACGGGAAGAGTATCTTCGTTTCGGTGAGAGACGGCGAACTGGTTTTCGCGCATTCCGACCAGGAAATAGATACCAAGCCCGTTGCCATCGCTGACGACTCTGCCGTCTCCAAGATTAAGCCATAATTGCAGAGAAAATTTTACTTCATTTAAAAAGCCTTAGAAAAATATGCCTATATGCCGGGTTTACTATCTGGCATCAGGTTTGTTATGTAGGGGACGATATTTGAATTTGAAATACTCTTAACGAAAGCATAGAGGAGAAGAAATGGGAAAGATTATTGGAATTGATTTAGGGACCACGAATTCCTGTGTAGCAGTGATGGAAGGCGGAAAGCCGAAAGTACTGGAAAATTCTGAGGGCCGCAGCATTACACCATCTGTCGTCGTGTTTAAAAAAGACGGTGAACGAGTCGTGGGTGACACTGCTAAACGGCAGGTTGTAACCAACTATGATCGCGCGATATATTCTATCAAACGCTTCATGGGAAGAATGTATAAAGAAGTAAGCCGGGAGATCGAAGAAGTTCCCTTCAAAGTTGTCAACGGGCCGAACGGTGACGCCCGCGTTCGTATAACCGATCGGGATTATTCACCCCCGGAAATCAGCGCTATGATCCTGCAGAAAATGAAACAGACTGCCGAAGAAAAATTGGGCGAGAAAATTACCGAGGCCGTGATTACCGTGCCCGCGTATTTCAACGATTCGCAGAGACAGGCGACCAAAGATGCCGGTAAGATTGCCGGATTGGAAGTCCGAAGAATTATCAATGAACCGACTGCGGCCGCGCTGGCGTACGGGCTGGATAAAAAAAGCGACGAAAAGATTGCCGTTTATGATCTCGGCGGCGGTACGTTTGATGTCTCTATCCTGGAAATTGGCGAAGGTGTCTTCGAGGTAAAATCCACTAACGGAGACGGACATCTCGGCGGCGATGATTTTGATCAGCGTGTTATCGAATGGTTGGTTGATGAGTTCAAGAAAAAAGAAGGAATTGATCTCAGCAAAGATCCCATGGCGATGCAACGTCTCAAAGAGGCCGGTGAAAAAGCCAAGGTCGAACTATCGTCCAACATGGAAACGGAAATCAATCTACCGTACATCACCGCCGGAGCTGCCGGGCCGATTCATATGCTCGAAAAACTCACGAGAGCAAAATTTGAGTCCCTGACGGATGATCTGGTAGAGAGAACCCGAAAACCCTGTTTACAGGCTCTCGAAGATGCAGGCATGAAAGCTGCCGATATCGATGAAGTGATCCTCGTCGGAGGTTCCACACGCATTCCTAAAGTACAGGCCCTGGTAAAAGAAATATTTGGCAAAGAACCGAACAAAAGTGTCAATCCGGACGAAGTAGTCGCAATTGGCGCTGCGATTCAGGGGGGCGTGCTTGGCGGAGAGGTTCATGACGTGCTGCTGCTGGATGTCACTCCTCTTTCCCTTGGAATCGAAACTCTGGGTGGTGTCGCTACGCGGCTGATTGAGCGTAATACGACGATTCCAACGAAAAAAAGTGAAATATTTTCCACCGCAGCAGACAGTCAGACAACCGTTGAAATTCATGTATTGCAGGGTGAAAGACCCATGGCAACTAACAATAAAAGTATCGGCCGATTTCATCTGGATGGGATTCCACCGGCACCGCGGGGCATTCCGCAGATTGAGGTTAGTTTCGATATAGATGCTAACGGAATCCTGAATGTTACTGCCAAGGATAAGGCCACCAGCAAGGAACAGAGTGTGCGTATTCAGACTTCGAGCGGATTGACCGACGCGGAAAAGGAACGTATGGTTAATGAATCTAAAATGTATGAAGCTGAGGATAAGAAACACAGAGAAGAGGTAGAAACCCGCAATCAGGCGGATGCGCTCGCCTACCAGACAGAGAAAAACCTCAACGAGTTCGGTGATAAACTGGATGCTGCCGAGAAGGATCGAATCAAAGATGCCGTTGAGAAACTAAAAAAAGCACAGGCTGGATCGGATATTGATGCGATTAAAAGTGCTCTGGAGGATGTGAACAAAGTATGGTCAGATGTATCCACAAAGATGTACGAACGCGTTAAAACTGAAACACCACCTCCTGGTGCGGGCACACAGGACGGACAACAGGCTGAAACCGGAAGTACGGGCGGTGCAAAGGATAAAAACATCGAAGATGCCGATTTTGAGGTTGTCGACGATAAATAGGTATTATTAATACAAAAAGGAAGGGGTGAAGATATCTTCACCCCTTTTTTATTGCATAAAGTATTTGGCTCTTACGCAACTTCACGGTAATTTTGCACCAGTTCTTTGATGCCCCCATAGCTCAGTTGGATAGAGCACCGGCCTCCGGAGCCGGGAGCACAGGTTCGAGTCCTGTTGGGGGTACAAAATCGATCAATAAATATTCGGAATTGATAGACAAAGCGCTACTGTAATTCGATTTTATCATCAACACAATCCTAGGTTCATTACGAAATCCTTACTTACGCGTGTCCTTATATTCGGTATTATATTGGTAAGAAAGTTGAAAGTGTCAAATAGGAGAGAAAATGCGAGATATTTTCAAGCAAAGTAAAAAAGTGAGAGCGAATATTTTTTAATATAAAATAGAAAATTGTTTGTTTTCATTTTAATTAATTTTACATTTGCATCAATTGGTTTGGATTGACAAAATATTATTGCACAGAAAAATACTGTGTTTGATTCAGTTATTGGTATTTATATCCGAAATCGGATCGATTAATTCGGGAATTACTTGCACAGAAATGGTTAATCTCTTGGAATTGCTGGAAACATGAGGGTTTGAAGTTTCGGGGGAAATAAGTAGTGAAAGTGAAATGTCCGTGCTGTGATTACGATGAACTCCATCGGATTAGAAGAAACAACTGGATGCGCTTTATCCCTTTTTCAAGATTATATGAATGCCAGAAATGTTTGACGAGTTTTTTGGTGGTTTTCGGCATAGTGGTCTGGAAGAGGATGTGGGTATAATCCTAAGTAAATATTATTCGAGAGGCATCCCCGGAACCTGTACTCCGCGACTGTAATTTCTGGCATAATCATAGGCATATAAAGTAAAGTAATAGGTTATATGCTCAAGTCGAGCGTCTGTAAATTCAGTACCGTTCAAATTATATACTTCTTCGCCATCGATTGGGGAAGAGGGGTAGCGATCGATTCGGCGAATAATTAAAACCCCGGAGAAATCAGAATCCAGCGGATTCTTCCATCGAAGGGTGATTGAGTTAATTCCACTATTCACGGTGACGTTATTCACATCTGCGGGTGGGATGACATCGCGGAGCGCCTTGCCCGGAAGGCAATACGGTTGACCATAATTCCCGGAATGATCATACGTAAAAATCGAATATAGATAGGTCACTGTGTCGGCCAATACTTCATCTATTATCGATGAATCCTGACCCGCATAAATTAGAATACCGTCACTTGAATTCAGGGGATATCTATCTGTCCGACGCATGATTTTCGTACCTAAAAAGTCGGGGGAATCCGGATTCTGCCAGCGAATAAATACCATACCCGGCCCCGATTCTATCGATGCATACTCTACCTGAGGTGGTGATATATCATCGAATCCTGGAGTACCGGAATATGCATGCCCTGTACTATGATTGAGCGATGTGTCGCAAGTATATATTTTATAGAAATAATGTGTATCATTCGTCAGGCCCTTATCGGTAACAGTTTGAAGAGTATCATTGAAGATCAGAATTCCGTCAGCATAAGACCTGGGATAGCCGTTGGATTTGCGTAAAATTTTCACAGATTGGAAATCAGAATCATTCGGATTAAGCCAAGTGAATTTCAGCGATCCGGGACCGGGAATAACGGAAAGCGATTTTATCTCACCCGGCGGATTTAAATCCGGCGCGGCAGAGGCTTTAATCTGGATAGGTATACTAAATATTTCCATGAAATCAAACGAGAATACCGAGTAGTAGTATGTCTTAAAATTCGGCAAATTTTTATCGATATAAACTGTATCCTTCCCCGTGAAAATATTTAAACCATCAATTGGCGACATGGGATAGGTCTGATCGGATTTTCTTATCATCACGCCAGAGAATTTTTTATCAGATGGATTTTCCCAAACGAGGCGGATCTGTCTATCGAAGGATTCAGACCGAAGATTTTGAATCGGTGCATCGAAATCCGACACAGTAGACGGAACCGGGCAAATTGTAATTCCCGAGCTGAAATTTTCGGCCTTGTCGTAAGCGTAAATCGTATAGAAGTAAGTTTTACGCGGGTTGAACTCGTGATCATGATAGTCATTGCCGGCTTGGTCAAAGACGATAAATCCGTCGCGTGGCGTTCTGGGAAAATCCTGATAACTTTGCAAAATGCGAATACCTCGTAGATCTTCATCACCCGGATTTTTCCAGGCCAGTCGTAGATGGTTGGATGAGATTGATGCCTGTAATTCCTGAACGTCACCAGGTATAGATTGATCTTCGCTTGGAATACCCGATATGTGGTAGGCTTGACTAAAATTTTGGGCAATATCGAAAGTAAATATCGAATAATAGTACTTTTGATAATTGGATATTCCGATGTCTATATAACGGGAATTGAGACCGTTAAACACGATTTTCCCTTCGGTCGGACCGGCTGGATAATTGAACTGACTTCGCGTAATGCGTACACCGGCCAAATCAACTTCATCAGGAATCTGCCACTGTAGAGTGATGGAATTATCCGCGTGCGAGATTTGGACGTCATGCACCGGTGAGGGGGGATCAAACTCGGGTGCCGGCCGGGCTGTACATCGGGTGACATGTCCGCGATTGCCATTCCTGTCAACTGGGAAAAGCAGGTAATAATAAGTGCGATAATTCTCAAGATCGGTATTAGTGAACCTCTCGAAATATCCGTTGGTTATGAAGAGTGAATCCGCGATCTTGGCTGAGAAAGGCAAAAGGCTGCGGTAAATCTCCACACCGGAGAAATCCACATCGGCGGGATTTTTCCATTGAAGGATAACGGATTGATAAGTGTTATGAATCAGAATTTCAGACAAAGTATCAGGCGGCGAATAATCCGAATGGAGTTGTTCAATGTGCCAATTCCACTCAGGATTGAACTGTGCTGCTCCCGCTGTTTCGGAAAGATTCAGCACTTTCAGACGTTGCACATTTGTATCGATATCGATTTTTGAAGAAAAACTCGGTTCGATATAATGTCCGAGGTACTGATCGGTATCAAAATCATGCACAGTCAGAATCTCACTGGTTTGATTTCGGATCCAAATTGTATGTGATAGCGTCCCAATTTTCCATTCCGTCGGATACCGGCTGATTACGTTGCAGGAATCGAAAGCCTCACGGAGTTTTCCATCGAGAAATTTGGCCTTAAAATTATAGATGTTTTTAGGCAGCAGATAGCTACGGGAAGAGTAGGGGGCAATTACCGATAAGCCGTCTCGCGATGCATCGGAAATGACGATCTGCTCGATCGCTTCGTTATCGGCAAAAATCCGGATAATATTTTCCGTTTCATTGATAACGTTGAGTAGGCCGGAAACTCCAAATTCCGGGACATATTCAAATCGAGGAATGTTGATCCGTTTATTGTCTGTTTGCGAGTTCAGTGTGATATAATAAGGCGTACCGGCACTATCCGCATCAACCCACCCATATACCTGTTTTCCGGAAGCAAGAGTTGTATCCGGCAGCCAGTAACGAAAAAACAGGTGATAGTAGCCATAATCGAGCCCGAGTATTTTGCCGGATTTACCGGACCGGAGGGTGCAAAAGGGGTCAGCGTTCCGGCTGTCTGGAATGATATCGACGTTGTATGGATTTGCAGGCACGGAACTAAATTCGAACTGCAGGGTCCCCACACCAATATGGGGCTTAGTGTTACGGATTATCCACTCGACGGCCAGACTCGTATCTTTCTCGATAGGAAGGGCAACTGACCAGCTGCGGAAAACGGAATCAGGCGGCGGCAAGTAAGGATCATCAATATCTGACATCCTCCAGATTCTGAGGTCCGCCAGTGAATCCGAACCGGATGCGATGTTAACTTTATAGGATGTATCAGCCGGGATTTCTTTAACCAGAGTGTCATTTGAAAAGAGATAAAGGATATCGTCTATATTATTATGGATCAGCAGGTTATAATCCATGTCTTCTTCGCTTGGCGGATCGCTGAAACGGTTATCCGGTCCTTGAATTTCTTTCAGGCAACCGATTAATATCAGCGAGATGAATATTGCACTGATTCGGAGATATGGTAGTTTCATTTCGAACCACCCGATCTTACAAGTTGTCTTAATCCTATTTCATACCCGACACGAATCTTAATTCCGCCGGGGACCATACTCTTAAAAAAATGATCATCGATTTTGAGCAAATCCGCGGTGCTGTGATTATAGGCCAATTCAACGAACCAGGAGGAGGTAGCCGTACCGCGTTGGAAGCGGGCACCGATGCCACACTCAATAGAACGAAATTTCGACACGAAATTGTCCTGCAAACTATATTTCAGCTCTTCACTGTCTATATTTTCAATTGCATAGGCCGAATCGATAAAAGCGAAATTTACGGTCCCGAAAATGTAATAATTCTTCGTGCGGTATTTCAGGCCGAGAGGCAGCTCATTATAGGTCAAATTCCGGACAACGTTCTCCGGATTTTGAAGCACACGAAATCCTTCGTCCGTCTTTGACATCAGATTTGTCGTGATATTCCATTCCGGGCGGATCACCGCTCTGTGAATACCGGTATGAAAGTACAGATTATTCCAAATCCTCACATCCAGAAAGCAACCAAGGTTAGAGCCGATGGATAACTGCGGTGTGATTTTTTTGAACAGCAAAGAATCGTTTGGCTGATAATCGCTGAGACCGTCAAAATGGACTCCTCCTCGGAGACCGAGATAAAGGGAAGACGCCGATTGTTCGGCGAGCAACGGAATATCTGCCGACAGAATCAGCACGATCATGATTGCGGTTCGGAAGAGTTTCATGTTTATCGTATAATCCGGCATTTTCCTGAGATAGAATATAGATAAAATAATCAGCGTTTCTAAAGAATTCAATTTATTTGGTTGGAGAATTACAGTGCTCCGATTAACCCGAAGGGAAGTATCTCCGTACTCAGTCCAAACTGAAATCCTTCCACACCGCCGAATTCAACCAGAAAGCCCGGTTTAAAATTCCCGATTTTCAGCCAGCCGGGGTAGACTTCGATTTTTAGCGAAATCAGATCCGGCCCGGTGAGAATGGCCGATCCCAACAGGGAATTGTTTTTATCATAAAAGAAGCCCAGCGCCTTATCCATGTTGGGCGTCATTAACCTCGAACCGTTAAAACGATTCTCTGTCAGACGGTATACTACCGCTCCGGCTCCAAAAGAGAGATTTTCATCCCGCCGGGTATTCACGCTTACACCGAAAATAGAATACACACCAAAATAGACAAAGGCTTTATAACGACTCGCAGGAAGCACTTTTATTTTACTGGCATACTGTTGACCCGCATTCTCTAAAAAGTGATTCACGAGGTTATAAAAGGGCTGCGGCGACCAGTCGTAGAGAGGCATGGATTCCGAAAAAAAGCGTTTGGCGAAATCGAAACTGAACAAAGTAAATCCGAGAGTGTTAAAAATGAGCACATCCGCGATCGGATCGACGTTGGGTCCCTGGTAAGCACCATTTTCCACGATCTCATTCACGAATTGGTAGAAGATCGTTGTGAGCGCCGACAGCAGGTAGGGATTGGAATATTCCCGGTAGTCGTACCATTCAGCCAATTTCACGTACTGCATTCCGTTTCCCATAACGTGCAGCGAGATGTTTGGCATAAATTGGGATCGATCGGCATTCAGACTCAAATTGAATAATTCGCGTTGGAGGAACTCGCTTTTCCCATACTGTTCGATGTTGTAACCGGGGCTTGTGATGTTGCGGCACACATTTCTGAAACCGTCGGCATAGGGCTGCGCGAAAACGTCCTTGGTATGGCTGCCGTTACGCAGAATATCGAAAGAACCATCGATGACAAGGGTTATCGGATTGAACATTAAATCCGAACCAAAAGTATTTTCCGGTTTATAAAAATAGTACGGTTTCCCAGACGCCAGGAGCGAACCGATACCCGCAAGGATGATGAGCAATATTTTTTTATAAAGTGTAAGCGATCTCAAAGTAGTCTTCCGATTAACCTGAATGGAGACCTGTTTTGGGGAATGTATGAAAAGTCCAAAATTAAAAAAAGGGGAATAGTGTATTATTCCCCTTTTTCACAAGCTGAATGGAGCGGGTGTTATTTTTGGGTTTTATCGATTTTACAGGTCGATATACCAAAAGGCAGATATAGTGGACAGGTACCGATCGCGGCAGTCAGGAGCGGGACCAGACCTATCAGCCCCCACCAACTCTGATAAATGATACCCAAAGCAAGGGCGACAACTCCGACAATGACTCTAAGAAATTTGTCCGTTTTTCCTACGTTACATTTCATTTTTTTACTCCTTAATATTCAACAATTTGATTTTATAAAACAATTCCGGTTACATCCTGACCAAGTTCCCAGGTCTTCTTCTGCATGAGAACTAACTTTGAACTATTCGGACTTTATCGTAAATTTTTCGCGCCATTAATATTATGCATACCTTAAAATGGATACAATTTCTGGTCGAATAAAGAAGTTTACGGAGTTATAATGAAAACAATTGCTGAACCGACCGTTAATCCTGAATTAGCCCTGCAGCACGGCCTCAACGATGAAGAATGGGAGCGAATCCTGAAAATATTAGGCCGAACTCCGACCTATACGGAACTGGGAATATTTTCGGTCATGTGGAGTGAGCACTGCAGTTATAAAAACTCGATTGCCATGTTGAAGACTTTACCGCGTGAAGGCAAACGACTGCTCGTTGGTGCGGGTGAGGAAAATGCCGGATTGGTGGACATCGGCGACGGACTGGCAATTGCCTTCAAAATCGAAAGCCACAATCACCCGTCGGCAATCGAACCGTTCCAGGGTGCTGCAACGGGCATCGGCGGTATCATGCGTGATATTTTCACCATGGGCGCCAGACCGATCGCTTCACTTAATTCCTTGCGTTTTGGCCCTTTGAGTGATCCGCATAACCGATATCTTTTTGACAATGTTGTCAAGGGGATCGCCCATTACGGTAACTGTATGGGAGTTCCGACGATTGCAGGGGAAGTGTGTTTTGATGAAACCTACTCGGGCAATCCTTTGGTCAACGCTATGACAATCGGAGTCGTTAAACATGATCGGGTGGTAAGTGCCGTATCCAAAGGCGCGGAAAATGTGGTCATGATCGTTGGATCTTCGACCGGCCGGGACGGAATTCATGGAGCCACCTTTGCCTCGGTGGAATTGGATGAGGAATCGGAAAGCAGGCGTTCCTCGGTTCAGGTCGGCGATCCTTTTACCGAAAAATTGCTGCTGGAAGCGACCCTGGAACTGGCCAAAAGGTCCTACGTTATTGGCATTCAGGACATGGGGGCCGCCGGTATCGCCTGCTCAACCTCCGAAATGTCCGCCAAAGGAAAGCACGGGATGCTGCTGGATTTAAGTGCCGTCCCGCAGCGGGAACCGGCTATGACTCCTTACGAGATTATGTTGTCCGAATCTCAGGAACGGATGCTGGTCGTCGTCGTCAAAGGATTTCAGGAAGAAGTGAAAGAAATCTTCCGGAAATGGGATTTAAACTGCGTCGAGATCGGTACCGTCACCGCCAATAAAAATCTGCAGCTGTTCATGAATGGTAAAAAAGCCGGTGAGATTCCGGCCTGGGATCTGGTCCTGGGCGGCGGTGCCCCGGTCTATATTCGCGAGACGAGGGAACCGGAATACCTAAAAAAGACGCGGGCCTTCGATCAAAAGGATCTGCCTGAGCCCAAGGACTATAACAAGGTGCTGCTCAGATTATTAGCGTCACCAAGTATTGCTGATAAATCGTGGGTCTACGAACAGTATGATCATTCTGTGCGCATCAATACGGCGGTTGCTCCCGGCTCGTCTTCTGCGGTTATCCGTATCAAGGGAACCAATAAAGCCATCGCCACAAAAACCGACGGGAATGGTAGGTACACCTATTTGAATCCCTATAAAGGCGGGGCGATTGCAGTTGCCGAATCTGCACGCAATGTCGTCTGCGCGGGTGCCCGTCCGATCGCGATCACCAATTGCCTGAATTTCGGGAACCCTTACGATCCCGAAATCTATTATCAATTCAAACAGGCTGTCCTCGGCATGGGAGAGGCTTGCCGGGTATTCAATACGCCGGTAACCGGTGGCAATGTCAGCTTCTATAACGAATCACCAGCAGGCGCAATTTATCCGACTCCGGTAGTCGGCATGGTAGGATTGGTAAAAGATCTCTCTCATATCACAACGTCCTGGTTCAAACACGACGGTGATTTCATCATGATGTTGGGGACCATCAAAGGTGAACTCGGGGGCAGTGAGTACCTGAATGTCATCCATAATCTGGTTGCCGGTGATACGCCCGATATCGATCTGACTTTTGAGAAAAGAGTACATAATGCCTGTTTGGACGGTATCCGCAAAGGCATTGTGAATTCTGCTATTGATATCTCGGACGGCGGTTTGGCGGTGGCTCTGGCCGAAGCCTGCATCCAGAATCCGGTAAAGCCGCTGGGGGCTTCCGTTTATATATCCAGAAAACTGCGGGATGATGAACTCTTCTTTTCGGAAAGCCAATCCGTTATTCTTGTCACGATCAACGAAAGCAAACTGCTGGACATGGAACGCATCGCATCCAAAAACCTGGTGCCGTGTGTGACGATCGGCAGGGTGAGGGATGACGGGCGTTTGAAACTGAACGAATGTGTGAATCTCTCTATTGACGAGGCAAAGAAAGCCTACACGAATGCTATCCCGGATTTAATGAAAATGCTGCATGAGCAATAATTACATGAATAGTGTCATCCACAGTATTCTGCCGGAAATCAACCAAATACGTAGAGAATTGCACGAGATTCCAGAACTTGCTTTTCAAGAGTTTCGCACAACCGGGTTGATCCGGACGACTCTGGAAAGTTGGGGAATTCATTTTCATCATTTCGATCGGATTGACACGGGTGGGTACTGCGATGTTGGCGAAGGCGAAGGTCTGGCTTTCAGAGCCGATATCGATGCGCTAGGCGTCGATGAGAATAAGGACAACGAGCTTTGCTCCGGGATTCCCGGTATGATGCATGCCTGCGGGCACGATTTCCATATAACTTTCGGATTAGGGCTGGCCAGGCTCTTGAAAATGAACGAGAACGCAATTACGGGGCGAGTACGCATCATTTTCCAACCGGCCGAAGAAGCAGCACCCGGCGGGGCTGGAAGTGTAGCAAAAGAGGATATTTTTCAAGATATCAGCGCGATACTTACGATGCACGTATTCCCCGACGGTGAGACGGGAGATGTTTTTCTGAAGGAAGGGCCCTGCTGTGCCTCATCAACGACTATGAATATTCGTTTCAGCGGTCCCGGCGGTCACACCTCGCGCCCCAATGAAACCGCCGATCTGATTCGGATTGCCGGTAAGTTCATCGTTGAAATGCCGGAACACTTACGGATGCACCTCGATCCGCGCGAGACCTTCGCCCTGGCATTTGGGGAAATCAAAGCCGGCTCGGCCCATAACATCATTCCGCAGGAATTGACATTGCGCGGGACGCTCAGGACATTCACCGCGGAGGTATCTTCTGCGCTTAACAGGTCGATGCAGGAATTTACGCAGGCCTTCGCCGCAATGCATGGCTGTGGTATTGAGCTTTCGTTTCCATCCCATTGTCCGCCTGTTGTTAATGACAAAGAACTGGCAGATAAGTTTCGATTCTATATGGGAGACGCGGGATTGGATCAACATATAAAAATGATGCCGAAACCGTCAATGGGAGCCGATGATTTTTCGTTTTATCTGGATAAATTCCCGGGATTGTATTTTCTACTGGGGAGCAAGGGGCGAGGCGTACTGCATAGCGGCAACCTGATCATCGACGAGGGCATCATCGAGCCCGCTTTGACATATCTTTACGGTTATGTTCGTTACCTTCTAAGCAATCATAGTTAATATTATACCCGAGTGATGTCGAACCAAGAATTGCGAATTGTTGTCACAGATTCAGGATTAGGCGGACTCTATGTTGCCGCAAGGTTATATGAATGGACAAAACAAACACCGGGATTTGAGCCGGTTAAAGTCATTTTCGCGAACGCTCTACCCGAGACCTCACAGGGCTATAATAAAATGGAGAGCACTGCGCTTAAGATCGCGACATTCGATAGGGTTTTATGGGGAATTGAAAGGAATTTTCACCCGGATATAATCGCCATTGCCTGCAATACGCTCTCCGTTTTAGCAGACCAAACTGGATATTTCGCCGAAAATAAAGAAAAGTTATCGGACGTCGTTTCTACGGGAATTGAAGAATTTCTCAGCCTGAGGGATTCCGACGACTCCTCACCAATCGCAATCCTGGCGACGGAAACCACGATCGAGAGCGATGTGCACCGGCAGAAACTTATCCGGGGCGGGACCGATCCGGAACTAATTTTTACACAAGCCTGCCCCAATCTGGCCTCGGCAATCGAAAAGGATCCCAATGGTCTGGAAACCCTAAACATAGTGAAACGTTGTGTGCGCAGTATCTCAGGCCAAATCCTGAGGATAAAACCCAATATCTGCGTTTATCTGGGCTGCACCCATTATGGTTATATTTCCGAATTCATTGCGGCTCAGTTTAGAGGCTTCGGATTCGAGAATGTACGTATCTTCAATGCCAATGATTCGCTGGTCAAAGAACTGCAAAACCTTTTTCCTTCGATTTCACAGCAAAAGGCTGTCTCCGGTCTGACCTCTATTGAGGTCTTTTCCCGTTGTGAATTTCTTCCCAAAGAAATTCAGTCGGTCTCAGCGCTGATACTTCCTATGTCACCGGATACCGCCCGGGCGCTTCAGCATTACACGCTGAATCCCGATCTGTTCTGAAGGACCGATAATTTTCCCGACTGGTCATTTCGATCCTGCCATGGGCAGGGGAGAAATCGGTTTGGCATAACTTCACAAGAACCCCGGTTTCATCCCGATATACGAAGGAGGTGGGGCCAAAGTGGAAATATCACCCTATCGGGACAACCGGATTTCTGGCTGGGCTGGAGGTATAAAACCAATTTGGCTTCGTGAAAATTGGTTTATCGAGTAAAACCCGGTTTCACACCGATATACGAAGGAGGTGGGGCCAAGGTGGAAATATCACCCTATCGGGAAAACCGGGTTTTTAAATTGAAACAGACAAGGGTAAAACCAATTTGACCCGTCTGCGGCGCTAGCCGGGTAGACCCGCTGGCGCGGGTTGAAAATTGGTTTTGAAAGCCGCAAATATTAGGCTGGATATTTTCTTAAAAACAAATATATTATAGTCAAAGAAATCTGCCTCTTACGGTGAAAAATAGTAACGATGAGAATGAGGTTATTCGCATGAAGGATACTCGCTTTTCGTATTTCAGGGCAGGGCGTATTTGTGCCCATGCCCTTGTGGTTTTCTTGCTGGTCGGTTCGACCGGTGCTCAAACAAATGAGATGCAGATCGTTAGCAAGCCCGAGAAAATCACATCCGAGATCGTCGCCAGGCGGGATGCCAACGGCCGCTTCTGCGCTGCAATCCAGGTGGTATCCGATTTGACGGGTCTGTCCTACGATTCCTATAACGGGGTTGTCGGTGTCGATAAGAAACCGGGCATGGATATGGTGTTTGT
>CAZPRY010000030.1:0-50374 GCA_964589175.1 uncultured bacterium | reverse complement strand
CCAATTTAGCTCAAACATCGATTATCTCAAAATACTATTCTTTTGGGACAGCCCCGAAACCATACCGGGCCGTTGCGTTTTACCGACCTGTAATCCCTCCGGGATTTGTTGATGATAGGCGATCTTGCGGTTCAGGGTGTTCAATCATCGAAGACTCTTTTTTGATCCATTTTAATAGAAAATCTTCTTGTTCGCTTGAGAAGCCAAATGAGTGAAGAATAGTAATAATTTTTTCATTAGTTGTTGGTTGCATACGCATCTCTGCTAATTGCGCTATTTCGATAAAGACTCCTACTGGTTTCGCAATCATCTTTAGTATTTCTTTTGTTCTCCCGCGAAGTTCCATGTACTCAATTACAATGGCTAAAATGCATATAATGGCAAAGCGTACATTCGGTTCAAGACTGTTATATCTAAACCCATCTTGATCTGTTCTTTTAAAAAACCTATGGACAAAAAACATGGAGAACGGCTCGAACTCGTTATCTTTACAAACTGGCAATTGAATTTTCAGAAATACCTTACCAAGAAGTTTCAATTGAGTTGGAGGATAAAGGTTTTCTTCGTTCGTTTCTTTCCTATGCCAAGTGTAATATGCAAGTAGAGAATCAGCGATACTGACCCTATGTAAACTGGGGATGAGGATAAAATTTCTATCCTTGAAAAGAGAATCCACGCCGTGCCATTCAATAATTTTATCAATTGTGATTTTTTTCTTCCAAAAAAGAGTCATACAGACTGAGAAATGTTCACGTGCCATTTGCTGTAATCGCGATGTAGTATTCTGTAAAATTCTCTCAACCATTGCATACCAGTCATCAAAGGAATGTCGCCTAGATGTTATTGAACTATAGTAATGCTGGGAAGGTAATATGAGATGTAATCCAATTTCTTCAGCAATTAAGGAGAATTTGTCTGATGCTTGGTTTATCCATTCAGTAATCATCTTCTCTGTAGAGTCGGAGATTATTTGCCTATTCTCTATCGTCGTATTGAATAGTGCGTTTAATACTTCCTCTACGAATTCTTCCCCACTAAGAATTTCCTCATTTACCTTTGGTAATTTATGATCAAGGTTATACTCACCATTTTTTAAAACTGCAAATAAACTATCTGTAGCAATTTTTCTTGTGATCCTTGGACTTGGTATCATAAATTCAAGACATCTTGTCGCGAAAAGAAGCAGATTGTTCTTACTAGATGAAGTACTATCACTCGCCTTTGTTAGAACTATATTAAGAAGATCATCTCCAGCACCTTCGACATTTTTATTCTGAATTTGAAATGATAACTGAGCTACTACATCCCATTCCCTCTTAATGATCTTTGGGATTAAAATTTCCCCCAATCTCTCTGGAATCGGATATATTCTTACTAAATGTGCTGCCGTAAAATATTCCAGGAAAGTTCTATGGGAAAACTGGAAAAGAGATTCTCCATCCTTGGTTGTACCCGTGTCTGTAAAGACCCATGCCCTCCCCTTACAGAAAGCAATGAAATCCTTGGCCGCTCCCTCAGCTTCATCCCTGTCTTCGAAGCGCCTAGGGCATAAGTATTCTGTAGCTTTATCTATAAGATTCCTCTCGGTAACCCCACTTTGAAGCTTCTCATTCTGGTATATCCAATGCGCAATGAATTTGATGGCTGGACTAATATGTGCCTCAAAAGGGAATTGAACATAAATGCCTTTGATCTTGTCCAATCTCTCAAATAGCATAAGTGAGCATTTTTCGTAAACATCCGGTCTGTTTCTCGGTATGTAATTTTCACCTCGATATATGTTACACATGAGAGCTAGCATCAAAGGATTCGAACGAAGGTCTGGTACGATTTCGCTTTCCTCAAAAAAAGCTTCTGCTTTCTGCTTTTGTTGGTCCGTGGAAAGGTCTAAATCTACGGAGAACCATTTCTCTACATATTCTTTAACCTGGCCATCATTGAACGGAGCTAGTTTGAATGTTTCAAATATTTTCGTATCTAATGGAGCTTGTTCGTATCCAACTTCACGTGAAGTTACGAGTACGGGCACAGCTGGATAAAGTGAACAGAAAGACTCTATATCACTACTGATTTCCTGTCGATAATTAGTTTCTAATAGCTCATCTAAGCCGTCAAAGATCACTGCAAAATGTCCGTTTCTAAGAAGAAATTCAAATGCCCCTGCGGGTGGATGAATCTGATATCTAGTACAGCTCATGGTTTCTATGTGCTGAAGTATTGAGCATCTGTTTAGTTTTTTATCTGCTCCGTACTCTCTTAGAATCACAAGAATTGGAGTAACGTGTCTATTTGCCAGGAGGCGATCTTCGTATAGTGTTGCAATATCATGACAAAGCTTCGTCGTAAATGTCGACTTGCCACCACCAGGATTGCCAAGTAATACTGCCCTGTAGATTGTTGAGAGTAAAATACTTGGGCTGATCAACGCTGTTTCCTCTTGTTTTGACGTTATGCGAGGTATGAAACTAGGCAATACATATAAGTCATCTATCGGTAATTTTCGTGAGTTGTCGAAATGAGGAGGGATGATATATGCATGGCGCGAGGCGACCTGTGAACGATACTTTTGCTCAAATTCTAAAATATGGATAAGAGAGGTTGTTGTTCCTTTTAGCAACAATTTTAGATTCTTGCTAATGGACGCCAATTCATCCTGTAATAGTCTATGGCGGAGACTAGATTTGGCCTCGTGTGCTGAGAGAATTCCCTTATCAATTGCAGTGTCTAATTTGATGCCACATATTTGTACAATAAACTGAAACAGTCTATCTGATGATTCTCTTAATTTATCTATACTTTGATCAGCATAAAGAGCGAATGAGTGAAGAAATTCCTTCTGGATTAGTTCTAGGTCGCTTCGATCTTCTTTCTCAAGTGCATGTATAGAGAATATCTGTCGAATCATCGCTTCGACATCAGGAGAAGAGAGGAACAAGCAGACGATTTCAACTCTCGAGGGTCCTATCCACTCTAGTTCGTTGGTCACAGTTTCCATAGCATCATTCAGAATCGGCTCTAGTGATGTCTCTTTTGTTTTGATTCTCTCGATGAGATCCTTGCCAATGAGAAATTGGTTGCCCTTTTGTAAAACGTGGAAAAGAAGAGAAATTAGACCGTTGGTAATTACGCCGAAAAGTACATCTTTAAGGTTTGTGTTCATTGTCAGATTTAAACTCCTATTCGTAAATCATCTGATACCTAGCGCAATTTCACCTGACAGTTGTTTCTCTTACAACCTGTCACCTTTTTAAATTCCCCTCAAAAGACCGAGTATCGTTTCATTTCTTAGGATATTACTCAATCCATTTTCCATTGTCAAGCCGACGCTAAGCGCCGTCCCCCACCGCCTGGGGCGCTTCCCGGCGGCCTTTTCCTTGTCCCGGCAGACTTTTGGCTCTCCCGGCGGGATTTCACACCTTCCCAATGATTTTTTCGTCTCCCCGACGGGATTTCATACCTTCCCGCTGACTTTTCAGCCTCCCCGGCAGAGCTTTATCCTCCCCCGGCAGGGTTTTGGCCCTCCCTGGTGGGTAAGGGGTGCGAAATCTTGCGTAAAGGCTATCCAAACTTGCGTAAATGCCTTCCAAAAATGCGTAAAAAGCCCCTGAAATTGCGTAAAGGGTTGGATATTTTGCGTAAACGCCACATAAAACAGCGAAAAGGGTGTACCAGGATGCGTAAAGAGTATCCGACCCTTCGCATGCCTTCACTTATCTTACGGCCAGCCCGATAAATCAGGAATTCTCGGTATCCCCTGTCTTGGGGGCTGCCGCTGCTCTGTGGCGCGCCCGGCTGTGGTACTGGCTGACGTAGCCCTTCAAGCGCTCCTCATCGCGCCAGAAGACATACTGCCCACAGTTACGGATTTCTTCCAGGGCCTGTTTCACATAGGTATAGGCCTTGTCGCGGATGACCCTTTCTGCGTTCTGATCCGCCCGCACGACGGTAGCCTGCGAAAGCAGGGTCGCCATTTCATCCGAGGTGGCGGCGGCTTCATCCAGCAGGGCCGGATCGAATCCGATGACGGTTAACGGGTCGGGATTGGCCTTGCCCAGGACGGACAGGTCGTTGAGGTCCTGGATCATATCGGCGTGGCCGCTGCCCTCGGCAATCGCGGCTACCCGGCCGGACAGTACGGGATCGTTGCGATAGGCAAAGCGGAAATGATGCAACAGGGAATTCCGCAGATCGTAGGCCACGGGTGATTTCGCGTTCCATTCCTTTTCGGCCTCTTCGCGGCTGAAACGTTCTTTAAACCAGAGGGACTGGGCCTCGCGCAGGGCCCCGGCACGTAACGGCAGGTCGTCCACCAGGGTCCAATCCAGGCCGGCGGCCACCAGTTTAGTTTTGTCTTCCTGAATCCATTTGTGCGTGTTTTCAATCTCCTGTAAAAAGACATCAACGGGCATGTTGGGCGATCTCACCTGCTCGGCGGGAATCGCTTCGATCTCGGCGATCTTCGCCTGATAATCATCAGTACTTGACATAGTAACCTCCTCTATTGTTTAGATAAAACCTGCAAATTGTTTTTAGTCAAATAATGACCGTACCCCGCGGCTCCAGCCGCGGATTGACTGCATCCCAATCCAAAATCGTCCAATCCCACAGCAGTGTCATAATTATAGAAATCTCCTTGATGAATGTCTTCTATGCCGTCAGGCATAATAGATCGGTAAAAAAATGATCCGCACGATAGCAGCTCCCGTCCCGTCCGGGACGGAACCGTGCCAGGCCGTAGCGTTTTTACCGGCCTCTAATCCCTCCGGGATTTTTTACGTGATCCGGTATTCATAGTTGGATCTGCCAAATAACATCGGATTCGATAACCTTACAGACCCCACGCCGCGGTTCCAGCCGCGTGAGGTCGGTTTTCAAAGCACCATCTTACTGCGGTAGGGTTTCGTTTTCTGCGCTTTTTTCTCATCGGTGGCGGATTTTTCCGGAGCCGGGTTTTCCGGGACAAGTTTTCCCGGAACAGAGTTGCGGGGTACCCATTGGGCGTCGTTCGAAGGGGAGTTTATCTGCGTTTGCGGGGTCGAATCGTTGCGGGTCGTGTCTTTTGGGTCTCTCATCATTGTCTCCTTGTCTTTGGACACCATGTACCGATGAGAAACCGAAACACCGGACTACGGTGCCATGCCAATAAACATCACTAGCCCCACCAGACCGAACATCATCTACACTTTTCCTAACCTCTGTATAAATATAAACGGTTTTTTGGAGAATTCAAGAAAGATTTTTGGGTGAATTCGCTACGACGCAGAGCATCGCAGCGAGAGTGCGCCTTGATGAATATCGTCTATGCCGTCAGGCATAATAGATCGGTAGAAAATGACCCGCATGACAGCAGCTCCCGTCCCGTCCGGGACGGAACCGTACCCGGTCGTTGCGTTTTTACCGACCTGTAATCCCTCCGGGATTATTTCGTTGTGTCAGGTGCTCACACCTGGCACTAGTTCACTGCAAGACTGTCAAACAACGTTACTTGCTTTTCAGGGTCCAGGAGCCGTCCCAATCGTCTTCAGGCGGCACGTTCTTATAATACTCGCAGCGCCCGATATAAATGCGGCTGGGATTGATCGCCCGGCCGGGGAACATGTCCTCCAGGCTGTCGGCTTCGCGAAAAGCCTCGATCGCCTCATCCCATTTGCGTTCGCGATAGAGGGCGCGGGCCCGGTCAAAGACTTCCAGCAGTTTCTGGTCCTCGGGCCGGGCCTGGCCGGCCTCGGCCAGGAGTTCATAGACCTGCACCGGGATATTCTTGCCCTTGACTTTCACATAATCCAGGTCGCGCCAGACGAACTTATCCCCGACTTTTTGATAAGTAGTCTCGAGCACCTGGATGTAAATGCCGTACTGCTTGGCGGAGGATTCGAGGCGGGCAGTCGTGTTGACCATATCGCCCATCAGGGTGTAATTCATACGCACATGCGAACCCATATTGCCGGTGACCATACGTCCCGAAGCGACACCGATACGCATCCGCAGATTGCGCACGCCCTCGGGCCATTTGTCACCGTCCGCCTGCCATTTTTCACGCAACTCACCCAGTTTTTCCTGCATCTGCAGGGCGGTCAGGCAGGCGTAATACTCGTGATTTTCGACCGGCACGGGCGCACCCCAGAAAGCCACGATGGCGTCGCCGATATACTTATCCAGCGTACCTTTATTCGCCAGCAGGATATCCGTCATGGCTGACAGGTAATCGTTGAGCAGCTCCACGACTTTGGAAGCGGAGAGTTGTTCGGAGAAGGTCGAGAAGCCCTGGATATCCGAGAAGAAGGCCGTGTGGTAGTTTTCGGCCCCGCCCAATTTGGGTTTCTGTTTGGTCTCGTACATTTGGTCAATCAGTTCCGGTGAAATGTAGGTCCCGAAGGTGGACTTGAGAAACTGCTTATCGCGGCGTTCCAGTATAAAATTATAGAGCACATTACTCAGATAGGTAATCGCGATGGCGCCGATGGGCGGAATGACCGGCACAACCAGCGAAGCGCCGATCGCCGGCATGTGAATCTTATCGGCGTTTCCGACGATCAATTTGATCAGCCAGAGGGCATCATTCAAAAAGAGCCCGACGCTGATGCTCAGGTAGACCATGATTTCCAGGGCAACCAGGAGGCCGCCCCAGAGCGGCTCCAGGAAACGGATCAGCAGGTAGGCGATCAGGGCGCTCAGGAGCGTAATCCAGACCAGGGTCAGGACCGAATCGCGGGAAAATTCCAGCGTTCCGCCCGCGACCTTAATATAGTTGCGGTCCAGCACGGTCTGAATGGCGTTGGCATGGTACTCGAATCCCGGCAGCAGAGTCGTCTTGCCGAGATAATTATAGAAGGGAGTTTTATTGTAATCGTGCAGCACCTCGACGGAAACGCCGATGATGCAGATTTTGTTCTTGAATGGGCTGGGCGGCACGACATAATCCGGATTCAGCATCGCAATCATTTGATTGAAACTGCTGTTCGGATCGAAGTTATCCATCCAGTCGGTGTCTTCACCGGCCAGATCGAAATCCTGCGTATCTACGATATTCGACAACGGGAAACGCCGGAAGGTGCACCAGGGATCGGTGGATCCGTCCAGGCGCGCCTGCGATGAGGGTCCATACCAGTTGACCAGGAAAAACTGGGTGTCTTTGCCATAGGAAGGAATGCGTAGATCACCGAAAGTGTACTCCTCCTTTTCCCGGTCGTAATAAATTTCCGCATTCGTGTCCATATCCAGGTAGGCCATGATGGCTTTCATGCCCAGCGACAGGTACCATTTATCGGGCTCATGCTGCATGACGCCGAAAATCGGGTAGCGCCGCGTGAATCCGTCCTGGTCGAGATAATCGTCCACCAAACCCAGTTCGGGTCCGGCCGCCATGATATAATCGTTCGGTTTGACGAGCATTTGCGGAGGAATGCGGGTCGGTTCCATCTTGATCGTGGACGACAGGACGACCCTGGTGCCCTTCTGCTGCGCATATTCAACCGCCTCGGCGAACTGCACGTCGCCGTCGAAATAACCCTGCGGCAGCCGGTTATTGAAGACTTCCATGACTTTGGTGGTGTAGGAATCGCGCGAATCAAACTGAACATCGAATGCGATCACTTTGGCGCCGGCATTGGCCAGATTCATGATAACCCTGTTCCAGACTTTACCGCGCGGATAAGGCCAACCCTCGATCAGGCGATAGGTCTCATCGTCCACATCGATCAGGACCACATCCAGGCTGTCCGCTGAATTGTCCTGGCGGGCAGCCCAGCCGGAGAGCGGTCCGCGGGTCCGGAAACAGAAATCATAGACGCGATAGTTTAAAAAATCGAATATGCCCGCAGCCTGCAGGATGATAATCACCAAAACCGAGAGGATCGTGATTCCCAGGCCGACAACATGTTTTCGTTTCAGCATTACAACCAGTGCCTTTCAGTCGCTTGAATTATGGACATGAGGTGCTGTTGACGATCAGAATTTGTATTTGTATTTGATCCTCGCCCTGGCTTCAGAATAATCGTTCAACGGATCGAGGAAATCATCAACGGCCACACGCCCGAAATCGAAGCCGATGAAATGGTTCTCCAGGAATTTCCACTGGCCGCCGATGGCGGCGGTCAGCTTCTGATTATTGATCTCATCTTTCTTATTGCCGTTGATCAATCCCAGGTTCAGGAAAAGCTTCAGCCGGTTATCCAGGAAGGGGTAGGCGATTTTACTGTTGAGAATGCTGAAGAGCGTCTTCTCCCCCGCGTTCGGTACATTTTCCGAGATACCGAAACCGACATTCACCGATAGCGCCGAAGGATAGAGTTGCGAAACGGTAAGCATGTAGGAATTGTTGGTAAAATTGGCGTCCGGATTGGCATCGTCGTTGAAGCCCATCAGCATGATATTCCCGGCCACCCCGATTTTCACGTCTCTCAGGGTGAAGTTGTAGGTCGGCCCGATCGAAATCGTCGACGAGTAATCCTCGGCCAGGGCCATAGCGGTGTCGATGACCACCGGGCTGCCGTTGCGCTGCATCAGGCGGTAACCGAGCGTAAAACCCATGCCGCCGATGCCGGACAGGCTTAACTGGCCGTTGTAGGCGTCGATATTGGTCGTCTGCTTGTCGATTTCATCCAGATTGTCGCGACGGTCCTCATAGCCCAGGCCCATCGTGATGCGGTCTTCCCAGAATTTAATGCGGGTGTCAATTTTCTTGCTCAGGATGTCCGTCTGCAGAGAGGGATTGCCGAGCGAAGTAAAATTACGCGGCACGCGGCGCATCAGTGCTTTGACATCGAAACGTTTGAAACTGGTGTTCATTTCCAGCCAGTAGGTTCCCTCGACGATATTCTGGTCCAGGGAACGATCTTTATCATAGGTTGTAATCGTCGTTTGCAAATCGCCGGGCAGGCTGCTGTCATCGGTGTAGGAAGAAACCGCCCAGTAAGCCAGCAGATCGATGTGATTGGCCCAGAAACGCAAGCGCGTGTTGATACCCGCCGTGCGGTTTTGGGGTGCCTGGTAGCGCGTCGGAAAAGCCTCGGTGACTTCGCCGAAGGAATCGAAATAGTTATCGCTGAAGCTGGCCGTGTCGTCCTGCGCTTCCAGGTAATTCACGCCGATCTCCCAATAGTCTTTAAGATTGAAACTGGCGCTCACACCGGTGACCTTGCGGCGTAAAGTTCCTTTATCATGCTGCAGACTGTCCAACGCTCCCGTCGTGATGCCAGGGATTTTCTTCTTTGTTTCACCGGAGATGAGCATCGCCTTGAAAGAATTGGTCGTCACCGATGTGACCAGTCCGCGGATGCGCGCGCCCTTGAGCGTCAGTTCCGAGAAATAGGGATTCTGATCGCCGCCCTGGACCGTTACGTACGGCACTTTCACCATGAAACGGTAACGGTTGAGCGGCTGCCGGCGGTTGTCATAATCGCGGGCATCCTGGTTGACGTGCGTATTCAGGGCCACGGTGAGGCTGGATTTAAACCAATCGCGGTTGAAGCTGAGATTCAGGCGCGATTTTTCCGTATCGAGCGGCCGGTTCTCGGGCTGTTCCTTGCCGTAAAATTTGTTATAGTACGATTCCGTGTCGAAAGTGCCCTGAATCTGGGCATCAGCCCAGAAGGTTTTTTCGACGCGCTTTTCGGAAACCCAGAAAGACCAGCGCCCCGAGATGGATTTGTTGCCGGTGCGGTCGGCGATGGAAAACTCGATGCTGTGCTCCCCGTCGCTGAAATTGACGGCCGGGATGTAGGAGATCAAATCCTGCGTCACGACGGCGTTTTTGGTGACATCTTCCCCATCGATCAGTAAACTGGCGCTGAAGACATTAACATCGTCTTCGCGGTCATACAACGAGATGATGATGACCTGGTTGCCGTCTTCGAGCACTTCGCCCGGCACGGGGCTGATCAGCAGCATATCCGGCGGGGTTGTGGCTGAGGCGGAAATATAGGCGATCCGGTAGGGATTTTCGGAAGCGCGGCGGCGTGGTGCGGTCGCCAGGTTCCCATCCGGATCAGAGGCCTGGATATAGTACTCGATGCCGGTCGATGTGATCTCTTCCTGCGGAATTTCCACCGCAAAGGCGTTGAATTCGAGAAACATTTCCAGGTATTTATAATTGGATTCGCCGATCGATCGATAGAAGAGGAAGACCTCCTGCACAGCGATGTTATCCGTGACGATTGCTTCGATAACCAGATCCTGCCCCTCGTAATGCTTCTCAAGCGGCTGGTGCAGGATATTCGGCTCGATGTAATCACTCTGCGCATACAGAGCCGCAACGCCGGCGATCATCAAGGCGATAACGATTTTCAGACAATGTCGATTTCTGATCTTTTTCCCCATAATCCCCAACCAAGTCTGTTTACTTTATTTGCTTTCAAGCAATTTTCACTCACTACTCTGCTTAACCCTCAGAAACACTTTGACCCGGCCGTCGGGCTCTTCGATCACGGTGCGTTCCAGAACCTCGTACTTCCCGCTTTCCAGGTTCGTCAGGACATCGTTAATATTCCCGCTGCCCTTGGTAATCGCCCCGGTCTTATATTCCTTGCCGGCGATCTTGGACTTGAGATCATCATCGCCGAGTCTATCAACCACATTGCTCGCCTTGCTCTTCATGGTGTCAAGGCGCTTCTCCGATAACTTCACATCGACCGCCAGTTTGGCCGGAGCGCAATCTTCGCCGGAAGCCAGCAGCAGCTTGGTGCCCGCCGTCAGGGATTTACACTTGACAACCGCCTTGCCCTTGACCGTCTTCAGGGAGAGTTCTTTGTCCCAGGTCTGGCCGCCGTCCTCGGAGAACAGCAAATTCTCATCGTCGCCGGTGACCAGGATATTGGCGCCGTAGGTCAGGGACCGCTGGCTGCTGCGGATATCCTGGACCTCGATGTCCACGTTGAACGGGCGCGACATCTCCTTATCCCCCGCCTGTGAGAAAGTCGTGACCAGTTTCAAGTCCTGCCGCACTTCTTTGTCCCAGCTGGGCACTTCGCGGCGCGTAACGCGCTGCGGCGCGGAGGGCGCCTCATTCTGGGCGGCCATACAGGAGGTCATCTCGGTCGCCAACACCCGCCCCAGTTCATTCAGGAACTCCACGGAACCTTCGATGACCGTCAGAAACGTGGTGCCGTCCTGCTCGACGCGCAGGTTAAATTCGGTGCCTTTCACCGACGCCACGCTGGTCGGCGTCTCGATCTTGAAATTGGAGCCCTTATCAGGCGGTACTTTCATCCACATTTCACCCTGCGCCACCTTAATCGTGGTTTTGAGGGCGCGTTCTTTCTCGCGCTCGGACTGGATGGTGAAGTTCGAGTTTTCATGCATCTTGATCTGCGAGCCGTCCAGGAAGAAGATCGCCGCCCAGGCTTCCGCGCCGGAGCGCAGGCGATCGCCGTTGGAGAGCATCTGCCCCATGTTGGCGATGCGCCAGCCGGGATCGACAATCTCATTGACATCCAGGCGGCCGTTGATCTTGGCCAGAACGGCAATGGAGCGCGCTGTCGCGTTCAAAGGCGAATGCATGCCGACGAAAATCAGCAGAACAGATCCGAAGATAATAATTTTAAAGAATTTTCGCATTTTCATAGGTTCATGGTCCGAATTCAAGGATTATTTCTAACATCGATGTCGGTGTCGCAAAGCGCACGACCGGGCTCGGATCGCCGACCGGGTTGCCCTCATTATCGAAGGCCTGCACCCGCCAGTAATAAGTTTTCGCAAATTCCAGCGGAATCGCGCCCGATGCCGGATAGGTGATTCCGAGATCCGCAATATTGGCATTCTGATAGGTGATTTCCGACAGGTTTTCATCTTTGGCAACGATCAGGGTATATTTTGCAGCACCGGTCACTTCCGTCCAGGAGAAATTCGGATTCAGCGTCTCCACCTGGACTTCCACCGGGGCAATCGGTTCCGGCACCCTAACACCGGACACCGGAAATGAGGCTGACGCGCAGGGGTCGCCCAGGGAGCTGCCGTCTTCGGCCAGAGCTTGAACATCCCAGTAATACGTACTGCCGTAGGCCAGTGAAGGAACGCCGATTGACGGGTATTGCACCTGCCCCGACCGGATCTCATCCATGCTCCATAAGATGTCGGAGAAACCGTTGTCGGCGGCGACGCGGATTTTATAGCGCGCGACGTTTTCGTTGGCCTGCCAGGTAAACATGGGCGACAGCGTATAGACGGCCGTGCTGACCGGCGATACCAAATTGATGATAAAGCGATTCGTGATCCGAAACGAGCCGGGATCGCTCCATTCGCCGACCGGGTTGCTGTTCTGGTCCAGCGCAATCACCCGCCAGAAATATTCGACATTGAATTGCAGCGCCGGATCGCCCGGATAACCGATGTGATTCTGGGCAGTAGCCGCCGACCAGAGACTGTTGAAATCGGCGTTATCGCTGACTTCGATACGATAACCGGGCACATCCGGGAGCACTTCCCACTGGAAATTCGGCGTGGTGGTTGAAATCTCAATGTTAAGCGGTGAACTCAAGGTCACCTTTTGCAGGGCGCGTGTCTGAAAGCCGGCGGACGGCCGGTTACCGATGGGATTGGCGTCCCGATCGATCGACTGAACATTCCAGGTATAGCTCTGGCCGTTGGATAATCTTTGGGAACCGGGCAGTTGCGCCTGATTATTATTAACGGTCCGGGTCCAGATCGTTTCATCGTTCAATATCAGTTCGATCATATAAGAATCGGCCCCGGTCATACGCGACCAGGTGAACTGCGGCTGCAGATCGTCGATCGTGACATCGACGGGGCTGGTCAACATGATGCCTTCCGGAGCCGGTGTGGAAAACGATGCGGTCTGGCTGGGCCGGCCGATGACATTATCGGAGGCATCGACGATCGTCACCTGCCAGAAATAGAGGCTACCGTCCTGCAAGGCCGGCGAGCCCGGATAGGTCAACTCATTGGTCGTAACCACCTGTTCGAAGAGCACATTCGCCAGATCTTCCGGAGTGCCGATCACTATACGATAGCGATTGGCATTACCAGGCCGGTTCCAGCGGAAAGTCGGCGTCAATGACGAAACCGCTTCATTCACCGGTGAATTCAGCCTTACCTGGGGCAGCTGTGCAATTCGGAAGCTAACGATCCGGCTGGCCTCCCCGATGCGGTCGCCGTCACTATCGAGGGCTTCCACCTGCCAGTAATAATTGGTCTGCTCACTCAGGTGCAAGGCGTCCTCCGGGTAGCGTACACCGGCCACAGCGGGTTCACTGCTCCAAAAAATCACCGACAGATCGGGACTGTCCGACAGCCGGATGCGGTACCGGGCCGCCTGGGTCACCGGCGACCATGAGAAATTGGGATAGGGCGTCTCAATCTCGACATCGACCGGCGCCGTCGGATTGGGCGGCTCGATGCTCGGCGTAACAAAATAGCCTACGGCGCTGGGAGAACCGATCCGTTCCCCGCCGCCGTCGAAGGACTCGACCTGCCAGTAGTAGGTCGTCGACCAGGCGAAAACGTCTTCCGGGTAATCGGTATGAGTGACATTAGCCGACTGCGTCCAGACCGGGGAAGACATATCCTCGAGAAGGCTGACCTTGAGATCGTAGCGGACTCCGGCCGGATCGGTCGGATTCCAGCTGAATAAAGGTGATTCCAGCAGAACCGGCCTGGTCATCTGCGGTATCTGGAACAGCGTAATTCGTCCGGGTAATCCGTGGGGCTGGCTGTTTTTAAAGGCCGAGGTACGGGCATAATAGATACCGCCGTGCTCAAGCGCGGGATCGCCCGGATAGGGATACGGAAACTGGTTCACGGCTGCGGATTCCCAGAGGACATCGCTCAAGGCCACATCGCGCGCGACCGTAATGACGTAGGCATCCGCACCGGTAACCGGCCGCGTCAGATTGAAACGCGGCAGCAAGGGATCGTTATTAAAAATAACACTCAGCTCCGGACTCTCATTCGAACCCGGCTCCGGCCCGGTCGTAAACGGCACGGTATTGCTCAGTAAACCGTGTGGATTCCCTTCGGAATAGCCCTGGGCCCGGGAGAAGTAAACGGTATTGTAATTCAAGGCCGGAGCCGAGGCAGGATAGGTAAACGGAAATGCGGATACGCCGTCGGAGGTCCAGATAATATCGGAGAAATCATTGTTTCTCGAAACCGTAAATTGATAATCAGTCGCATTGGTCACGCGGACGGTTATCTGAAATACCGGCGCCAGCGGGTCCCCTTCCGCAATGCGAACGTCGAAACCGGGTTGCTCGTCAGCACCCGGCTGGGAGCCGGTGCGAAAAGGCATAACTTCGCTGTTCAGGCCGTGCGGCGCGTCGTCAATGTATCCCTGCGATTGCAGGAAATAGGGCGTATCGTAGCGCAATCCGGGCGCATCATCGGGATAGCGGTAGGGAAAATTATCCAGCGCATTCGAAGTCCAGACGATTTCCGTCATGTCCTCGGTGGCGCTTACACTCAGGCGATAATTGTTCGCCCCGGCTACGGTCGTCGCCTGGTAGAAGGTCGGGACGCGCGGATCGGGACTTTCAAATACGACATTGAATACCGGTTTATCCGAGGCTCCGGGAACCGCACCGGTAGTGAAATTCACAGGCTGGCACGGAAGCGAGACCGGTTCCTGCTTGTAACCAATGACCTGTGCAACGTAGGGCGTCGAATAGGCCAGCGCGGGCTGATCCGTTGTCCATTCAAAACGGCTGCCCGTCACGAACAGGTCCGCCAATGGATTCGCCAGAATAGCATGTTCATCGATTTCCTCGGAAGCGCTCACCAACAGGCGATAGCGTTCCGCACCGCTTATATTGCTCCAGGAAAATACAGGTAAAAGCGGCGTATTCACGGGAATTTCAACGGTCAGTACCGGTGCCGGCTGGAGTGCCGCAGCGGGTGCCGTGGCGGCATAGACATCCGAAACCGAAACAGGGTTGCCGAAAGGATTGTTGGCGGCATCGAAAGCCTGGGCCCGCACATAAAACGAGGCCGCCCACGGGATCGGAGTCGCATCGGGTGGATAGATGTAAGTCGAGGTTGTCAGGTTATCGGCCTGTTGGAAAAGGTCCGTCATTTCGGCGTTCCAGGAAAACAGCAAGGTGTAGTGATCGCTCTGAGCAGCCAGTTCGGTTTCCACCGTTGGCGCCGTCGTTATGGATTGAAAAGTGACGCTATGAATGGCCGGCGGTTGAACTTCCGGCTGGGCCGGCGTCCTGAAGCTGTTCTGTTCCGAAAGCTGGCCGACCAGCTGATCTTCGACAACCGCCTGCAACCGCCAGCGGTAGCCACGGTCGTATTCCAGCGGCGGCGCGTCTTTCGGGTAGCGAAATGAGATGCCGTAAATACCGGAATTTTCATATAAAATCTGATCGCTTTCCGCCACAATCACAGTCAGTTTGAATTGGTTGAGACCGGTGGGCGCGCGCCAACGGAATACCGGCTGAATCGAAGAGACCACCGAGGGCATGAGTACCGAATTGGAAATCGGGGCCAGCAATTCGATTGGCTGAACCGTGAAGGCCGCGGGATCGGAAGCGTCGCCGATCGGATCGCCGGAATTATTGAGCGCCTGCACCTGCCAGGAGTAGCGATTACCCGGTCCCAGCGCAACAGGTGAATTGTACGGGCTGCTGCTGACCTGCTCCTTAAAAACTTCGACCGCGCGTGTCTCGTCGATTAGCATAACTTCATAGCCGGTAATTCCGGCCATTGTCTCCCACTGAAACTGAGGATGAGCGTTATCGACCTCGTTTCCGGCTGGTGCGATGATACGCAGTTCCGGCATCCGAAAAGAGCGAATCTGGGCGTTGGAAAGCGGGCATTCATTGTTCGACCGGTCGGCCGGATAAACCGTCCAGAAATAAAAATGCCCCGGTCCGAAATCGATCTGACCGGATTGCGGCGTATAACTCTGTCCCGGCACAATCACCGACGCAAAAGGTGTTTCAACGCGCGAATCCTCCTCCCCCGAAAAACGAATGGAGGCAGCGCTCTGGTTCTGGGGCGCTTCCCATGTGAAAGTCGGCGTCAGGGTCGTGAGGGTAACTCCGTCTTGAGGCTCCAGCAGCGCCATATTGCGAATCGAAAAGACGCTGCGCTGGTAGTCCGCCGCATCGCCGATCGGGTTGTTTTCATCATCGAGGCAGATCACCGTCCAGTAAAAGGTTTTTTGCAGTTCATTGCAGCACAGTTCAAATTCGGCATCGGCGGGATACATTAAATGTTCAGTCCCCGAGACCGCGATCGTAGCCAACGGTGATTCGACATTCGGATCGTCCGGTCCCCCCAGACGCAGTTCGAAGTTACTCATTCCTTGCAGAGCCTTCCATGAGAAGAACGGCCGGCAGGTATTGACAATCTCGTCATTCTGGGGCAATAAAAGATCGACCGGCTGAACATGGAAAACGTTACGGATGATATAATCCGTATATTCTCCGATCACAACTTCCCCGGCATCCAGTGCGACAATCCGCCAGAAATAGTTTTTCCCGGGGATCAAAGCCGTTACATCTCCCACGTACTGAAACGTGCGTGACTGGGTCACCACCGTGAAGACCGGGTGTTCGAACAACGGATCATCTTCGCTCGCTATCTGCAGTTCGAAATTGGGGATTTCGGCAGCGGCATCCCAGCTGAACGTGGGCGACAGAGTAATGAGATTGGCGCCTTCTGCCGGGAGATTCAGTTCGGTGTTTTGCACCCGGAAGCGAAAAACCGGGTAATCATCGGGTTCGCCGACGACTTCCTCATTCTGATCGAGCCGCAGAATCGTCCAGTGATAAAGCGCCCCGGGCTGCAGCGGCGGCGCATCGGACGGATAAATGAAGGGTGGAAAAGTAACGACTTCGGAATAGAATGGATTATCGATGGTCGCGTCCTCCGCCCCGGAAATTCGTAATTCAAAGGCCGGGACATCGGCCGGTGAACGCCATACAAAACTTGGCCGAATCGTAGACTCGATCGCATCGTGGCGCGGATTGACCAGCGCCAGGGCGCTAATACCAAAATTGAAAACCGGCGTCGACCACTCGCCCGGCGTGACTTCGGAAGGATTGGTCCTGACCTTCCAGTAATAAGTCTGATTGCCGCCCGGTACCAGCGCCGGAGCGTCTTCCGGATAGCGGTATGACGGTGAAGTCACAACTGCGTCCCAGAACGGCGCCTCCACATCGGGATCTTCTTTATCGCTGATCCAGATCTCGTAGTCATAGGTACCCTGTACACTCGACCATCCGAAGGTCGGTCGTACCGTAGCGATATCGCGGCTGTTGTTCGCAGGCCGAAGGAGGGTCGGCGGTGACCCGAAGTAGAACGCCCAAATTTCGCTCAGGGCCGGATTTTGTTCATCCCAATTATAGACATGATCCACGTCGTAGGCGATGACCTGCCAGACATATTCGCGCCCGGCCTGAAAATCGTCCGCCTCGGAAGGATAGGTCCAGTTGATATTCACCTGACTGCCGGTACCGGGAACGGGATCGTCGCCGTAGATATTCAGGCCGCCCCAGTTGTTGGTCCAGAACGTAAGATTATCCATGGCTTCTTCATAACTCTGGCCGTTTTCCCTTTCGCAGATGCTGATTTTATATCTTACTTTAACACCGGGAGCGGCGTTGATCGAGAGCCAGGTGAAGGTCGGGTTGCCCTGGTTGACGATCGTCTGATCGCTCGGCAATGACAAGACCGGCGGTGAAGGAAGCGTAACGGAGCGCTCAATGATGGGCAGGGTCACGGTCTGCACATTCGGATCGTTGATATTCACGAAATAGAGTTCTTCGCCATCGCCGAATTCATCCACCTGGACGCGAATATCGATCTCGTAATCCCCGGCCGGCAATACTCCGGATTTTACCAGGACCTCATTGAAGTTCGGATCGACGAACAGATGCCCCAGCCTGTAATTGCTTTTGTCCAGGGTAATCTCGCTGCTGGCCGCCAATACGCCCGCGCCGTTGACGCCATCGTATTTTTCGGTCCCCAGACGCGTGTAACCCGAGGCCACTTCTCCCGACGCAACGCTCGAATTGGTCAGTACCAGTGAAAAGATAACCCGGTACTGGATCGGGCCGGCCTCATTATTTGTAACAGTCACCGAAAATACGTCAAGCCAGTCATAGACATTTACACCGACAAGGTCCTCGGCGATATCGCTCATGACGACATCCACATCGAGCCCGGTCTGTGAAAGCGCCAATCCCGGAAGAAGCAGAAGCCCCACAGCCATCAAAAGCCGGATTCCCGTTTGAAAATATTTACTTCTCATTCTACCCACGAAATTTATCATAATCTTGACCTGTCTTTATACCGGATATACGGACTCCATATTCATTAATATCGCCAGTAAAAGTTCCGCGAACGAATTATAATCCCGGCTGTTGGTCGCGCCCGCCAGGTTCCAGGTGCCGGAATTGTTTTCGTCGATATAATTATAAAAGGAATTGATCGCGATAATCATCGCCTTTGTCTTTCCCAGATCCCCTTTGAAGTAATAACTCTGGGCAATCAGGATCTGCGCCTGGTCGAGGCCTATAGCAGGATCGTGCTCGAAGACCGGCGCCATGCCGCTTTCCAGAACCCATTCACCGGTTTCAATCGCCAGATCTACCAGCCCCGGATTCGTCTCGCGCAATTCATAGCAGGAACTCATCAGTCCCACGCTGATTCCGAAATTGTAGAGCCCGAGCTCCTGACTCATTTGAAAATTCTCGAGCGCGATGTCGGGCACTCCCGAGCGCAGAAACGACCACCCCAGACCCGCATGCGCATCTGCTTTGGATTGATCAACCAGCAATGAACTGTCCGTTTCCAGCGCCGTCAGAGCCTGTGTAAATGCCGGGATAGCCAGGTCGTATTGGTGGGATTCGAAGTAGCCCCACCCGTTATCAATCAGTCCCAGGGTAGCCGGATCGCCGTAAAAGAACGGATTCTCACAAGCCAGGGCGAGCAGCAATACTCCCGGAACGATCCATAAATTTGTTTTCTTTTTACTCATATTTAAACCACTTATTGCATCAAAACCATTTTTTTTATTTCCTGAAAACTACCGGCCTGCAACACGTAGAGGTAAACGCCGCTGCTGACCTTGCGTCCGTCCTGACCGATACCGTCCCAGGCAACGGTATAGCTTCCCGGCTGCAATTCCCGGTGAATCAGTTGCCCAACTTCCTGGCCCAGCAGATTATAGATCGTCAGACGGCTTTGCATACCCTGGTTTTGCAGCTCGCCGCCCGGCAGGTTGAAGGAGATGACTGTCTGGGCATTGAAAGGATTCGGGTAGTTCTGACGGAGTGTAAAACGATCCGGCAGCGCAATCGGGATCGCCGGGGCCGATTTACGCATCACATAAATGCCGGGTTCATCGCTGTAGCACCAGATTTTCGATTGCGATTCGGAGACGTAGGTCGGCAGGTATTCCCAGCGGCCGGTTTTATAGCGGTAAAATCCCGGCGTCTGGGTGAGCCATGTATCGACCTGTTTCCCCTCAAAACCAACTACGATATCTTCGGCATATTTACCGCAGCGCGTCTGCACATGAATAATTTCGCTGATCTCATCCGTTGCCGAAGGATGAATAGCTTCCCGCAGGAAACCCAGGTCGGCCCCCAGGCGGCCTTCGGAAATCAGCAGTTGATCGTCAATCAGAATACTGTTCTCCGGGATCAATACGTAGAAACTCTGTTGCGGATACGGTATTTTCGTGAGTGCTTTGGCCGCGACGGATTGGATGGCAAAATGATAGCTGATCAACGTGTCATTGTCAAAGATGTCTTTGGCATTCACCTGCAGGTCAATTTGCCCCGGCCCGCCGGATATAAAAGCCGAACCATAATATGAGTTGCGGCTGATTTCATTCTTTAATTTGGTCTCAATAGCGTTGCTCTGGGTTCCGGCACTCAGCGTAAGTCCCGGATCGCCCGCCAGCTTTTCCGAAGCGAACAGGTAAAATTCGAGATAGCCGTTGGCAACCGGATCCTGCAGCACGCCGACATTTACCAGCGGCGCCGCCACGTCACGGATCATCAGTTGGAAGTTTTCCGAATGGGTTCCGCCGTGGGCATCATCGGCCGTTATGGCGAATGTCCCGATACCAACGCTATCCGGTACCGTCGTGATTGTGACCTCGCCCGTCGCGGCATTGATCTGCAGATTCGCCCATCCGACGGTCGGCGGTTGCAAGGCATACGAAGATATATCGCCGTCGGCATCATGGTAGCCTTGAACGGATACATGGAATGTCGTCGGTGAATTCTGGTCGATCCGCAGCAACGTATCGCTCAAGGCAAAGTACGGCGGATCGTTGACGTTATTGACCGTCAACTGAAAAGTCTGAGTACGGCTGCCGCCGTTGCCGTCGTCGGCCGTCACCGAAAACTGGCCGCTGCCGCTGGCATCCGGAACCGCACGGATCGTGACCGTGCCGGTGGCGGGATCGATCGTGACATTTGCCCAGGTCACGCCCTGCGGCTGCAGGCTGAAGGTCGAGACATCCCCGTCCGGATCGGCATAATTCACGATCCTGACAAAGGTTTCGGCGAAATCCTCATTCAGTACGACACTGGTCCTATCGAGAGTAAATGTAGGTGCTCGATTGTTTCTGATACCGATACAGAATTCGCCGAATCCGGTGACGTTTGTTATCGTAATGGTTCGCAGCTGATCGTTCCGGTTCGTCGCCTGTACAAATTCCCACGAGGTGTCATTCTCATCGCTGCGTTTTAGTACTTTGGCAAACTTGGCATTCGTCACGCCGGTCAGGCCGCTGTAATCGAAGAACAGCGTAGCGGTTACCGATCCCGTCTCCATGACGCCCCACAGCAATTGCGAGCGCTTTGGCTGAAAATCGCTCGGAAAAACCTCGCTTGCGATGGCATTGCCCTGCAGAAAACCGCTCTGCGGATCGCCGCTGGAATACGCGGCCAGGAAATTACCGGCATTCGGCGTTGATGTAATTGTAACCCGCAGCTGCCCGCCGCTCGGTCCCACGGTCACCGGCGTGGTCGTGGTAATTGGCGTTCCGCGATGTACCCGCACGACGGTCGCATCCGCAGGTGACTCTAATTCTCCGTCGGAGACCGTTAACGTAAACGTATAAGCCGTTTCCGGTTGGGTCGCAGCTGGGGCTGTGAAACTGGGCTGCATGGCTATGGCCGAGGACAATAAGATTCCCGGCGGCGCCGTCCAGGTATACTGCAGCGGATCGCCATCTGGATCATGCGAGGCCGAACCATCCAAAGTCACCAGAACGCCACCGTACACGTCCTGCTCCGGGCCTGCATCTGCGACCGGAGGCTGGTTGAGTTTGCTCGTGTCCATTACCGTTATGAATACTTCATCGGGTGCGGAATCCAGATTGCCGTCATTGACGACCAGGGTAAATACAAACAGCGAATCTGTCTGGGGTAATAACGACGGCGCGCTAAAATTTGGCTTCATTGCCGTCATCGATGAGAGTACAATGCCCGGCGGTGCTGTCCAACTATAGTGCAACGGATCGGTATCCGGGTCATGTGAGGCCGAAGCATCCAGCGTAATCATATCCCCGCTATAGACTGTCTGGTCCGGGCCGGCATTGGCTACCGGCGGATGATTGATTGTGGTCGTATCCGTTACCGTAACGATTACTTCATCGGGTGCAGAATCCAGATTGCCGTCATTGACGACCAGGGTAAATACAAATAGCGAATCTGTCCGGGGTAACAACGACGGTGCGCTAAAGTTTGGCTTCATTGCTGTCGTCGATGAGAGTACAATGCCCGGCGGTGCCGTCCAGCTATAGTGCAACGGATCGGTATCCGGATCGTGTGAGGCCGAAGCATCCAGCGTCACAAGATCCCCGCTGTAAGCCGACTGGTCCGGGCCGGCGTCAGCCACCGGCGGATGATTGATGGTGGACGTGTCCGTCACCGTAACAATCACTTCATCCGGCGTGGAATTCAATTTGCCGTCATCGACAACCAGAGTAAACATATAGGTCGCATCCGATTTGGTATTGAGGTAAGGGGCCGTAAAGTGCGGCTTCATAACTGTCGTGGATGAGAGTACAATGCCCGGCGGCGCCGTCCAGGTAAAGTGCAACGGATCGGTATCCGGATCGTGCGAGGCCGAAGCGTCGAGGGTTACAAGATCGCCGCTGTAAGCCGACTGGTCCGGGCCGGCGTCAGCCACCGGCGGCTGGTTGATTTTAGTCGTGTCCGTCACTGTAACGATTATTTCATCCGGTGCGGAATCCACTTTACCATCGTTCACAACCAGGGTAAACGTGTAAATCGCTTCCTTTTGGGCATTCAGGTATGGCGCGCTAAAAGTTGGCTGCAGAGCCGTCGGCGATGATAGCACGATTCCCGGCGGGGCATTCCACATAAAGCGCAATGAATCCGCATCCGGATCGTGCGAGGCCGAAGCGTCGAGGGTTACAAGGTCGCCGCTGTAGACGGACTGATCCAGCCCGGCGTCCGCGACCGGCGGATGATTGACGGTCGTCGTGTCCCTCACCGTCACAATCACTTCATCCGGTACGGAGAAAAGCACCCCGTCATCGACGATAAGGGTAAATGTGTACACCGCTTCCGTTTTGGCATTCAGATATGGGGCGGTAAATTTCGGCTTCATGACTGTCGTCGATGAGAGTACAATGCCCGGTGGAGCCGTCCAGGCATAGTGCAGCGGACCGGCATCCGGATCGTGCGAGGCTGAGGCGTCCAGCGTGACAAGTTCACCGCTGTAAACCGTTTGATCCGGACCGGCGTTTGCGACCGGCGGATGATTGATGGTAGTTGTGTCCGTCACCGTCACAACCACTTCATCCTGTGCGGAGGAAAGTACCCCGTCATTGACGATCAACGTAAATGTGTACACCGCTTCCGTTTTAGTGTTCAGGTACGGAGCTGTAAAAGTCGGCTGCATATCAGTCGGCGACGATAAAACAATTCCCGGAGGAGCCGTCCACACAAAATGCAAAGCATTGGCATCCGGATCGGATGAAGCCGATCCGTCGAGGGTTACAAGGTCGCCGCTGTAAACCGTTTGATCCGGGCCGGCGTCAGCCACCGGCGGATGATTAATTGTCACGCTATCCGTAACGGTGACAAACACTTCATCGGGGGCGGAGTTGAGCACCCCGTCATTGACGGTAAGAATAAATTTGTACACCGAATCCGTTTTCGTATTCACGGAAGGCGCAATAAAGGTCGGTTGCATCGCCGTCGCGGAGGACAAGCTAATACCGGGCGGCGCAGTCCACGTAAAACGCAGTGAATCGGCTTCCGGATCGTACGAGGCCGAAGCATCCAGTGTCACAAGATTACCACTATAGACCGACTGATCGGGACCTGCATCGGCGACCGGTGGATGATTTTCATAAATACCAAGCGCAAATTCGCTGAACTGAGTAACCCCGCGCAGGGTGATTGTCCGGTTGGCGTCGTTGCGCTCGCTCTCGGGCACGAACTGCCAGTTGCCGTCCATGGCACCACTACGCTTGAGAATGCGGATGGTAGCAACATCGGTTATTGCCCCGGAAATCGCGCTGTGATCGAATACGAGGTCAGCGCTTACGCTACCCGTTGCGCTAACACCCCAGACCCGGTCGGAACGCCTGGGCTGGAAATGTTCCGGAAAACTTTCGCTCTTGACGAAGCTTTGATCGACAAAGCCCTTTTCCGCAAAACCGGTTTTATAAACTCGCAGGTAATTGTTGTTATCGGTTTGTGAAAGAATCGTAACACGCATCCGGGCCCCGTTTTCACCAACTGAAACCGGCGTATTGCCCTGAACCTTTTGGGGAGGATTCACGGAAATTTCAACCACGTCCGGTGTAGAATAGAGCGAGCCGTCATTTACGACGAGCGAAACCGGGTACACTTCGGCAATCTCGCCCGACACAACCGGCGCTTCAAAACCGGGTTGCGAAGCGCTGGGATCGGAAAGTGAAATTCCGGGACGCGCCTGCCAATCATAAGAAATCGGGTCCAGATCAGGGTCGTATGAGCCCGAACCGTCCAGTTGTACAAAATCGCCGATATTGACTGTCTGATCGGGTCCGGCGTTGGCAATCGGGGTGTGATTTATGATCTCTTTCTTAACCGTTACACTGATCTCATCCGGTGCGGAATTCAGTTTCCCGTCGTTGACATTCAAGGTAAAAGTATATATCATCTCCTCACCGGTTGTGACGGGCGGGGCAATAAAGCTCGGCTGCTCGACCGCTGTGGACGAAAGGTTGATCACTGCCGGGGCCTGCCATTGGAAGAAAATCTCTTCGGCATCCGGATCATAAGACGCGCGCCCATCCAAAGTCACATATTGACCTTCATAAACCGTCTGATCCGAACCGGCATTGGCGATCGGTGCATGGTTTTCATTGACAGTAATCGTTACATAATCAGGTGCAGAAGTTTCCATTCCATCGTTAACCAGCAGCATGAATTCCAGGATTATCGGGTAACTTTTAGAGAGAATGATACCCGCTGTGAAAGTGGGATTCGGAGAAATCGGGTCCGATAACGGAATACCCTGTTGATTCATCCAGTAATAGGATAACTCATCACCATCCATATCATAGGATGCGGAACCGTCCAGAGTTACCAGATCGCCCGCGAGGACAGTCTGATCCGGACCGGCATCGGCAACCGGGGCGGTGTTGGTCATGATACCCAGTGTAAATTCACTGAAAGCCGTCACATTTGAAAGGGAGATGGTTTTTAATTCGTCATTCCGGGAAGTCTCGGCGACGTATACCCAATTCAAATCATTTTCATCCGAACGTTTGAGAATTTTAACGGTTTGCGAATTTTTTGCCGTGGAAAGAGACGAGTAGTCAAAAACCAAGTCGGCGGAAACGCTGCCCTGAGCTAAAATACCCCAGATCACATCCGAACGCCGGGATTGGAAATGCGACGGGAAAATTTCGCCTCCCTTGGTCCCCACATCGATAAATCCCTTATCGGGATTCCCCCGGCGGTAGGCTTTCAGGTAGTTGTTCTGATCCGGGGTTGAAGTGATCCGGATTGATACAGCGGCGCCTGTCGAGCCGATATGGACCGGATCGACGGTAACAATTTTCTCGGGCGGCAAAACGGTGATGTCTACAGTCGATGGTTCCGAATCTACGACCCCATCATTCGTGACCAGCGTAAACTGGAATACCTGCGAACTCTCTCCGGTCAGCACAGGTGCCTCAAATTGCGTGATTATTTCGGTCGGATTATGCAGGATAATTGCTGTCGGCCCGGACCATAAATGGATGAAACCCTGTCCATCCACATCATAGGATGCGCTACCGTCCAGGGTTACGATCTCGCCCGATTTCACTGTTTGCGGATCGCCCGCATCGGCAATCGGCGGGTCGTTAACCGGCAGGACGTTGATCGTAACCGTATATTCGAGGCTGGATGACTCGGTGCTGTCCCAGACACGGAATGTAAAAGTAGTGTACGGGGAATCATAACTATCCGGTCCGGGTTCGAAGGTCAACAAGGTGACGGTTTCGTAGAATTGCCCGACCTGAACATATTCCCCATCATAACGCAGCCAGCCGTTATCGACCGGCGAGGTAATCTGGATGCCCATAAAATCGTTGCCGTCGGCATCTTTATAGGGAATGTCCGCTGCGAGAAAAGTATATATCTGATCTTCATCGAACTCAATGAGTACATCCTCTGAAACAGGATCGTCCGGAACTTCTGTGACCGTCACAAGGAACTCGTCATCAACCCTCTGCCCGTTGGAAAGGGCGCGAATGGTAATCAAGGCCGTGCCATTGGCGTCCGGCTTGAATTCCAAGTAAAGCTGATTTCCTGTAACCAATGGAGTCACGAGGGTAGTGTCGCTATTTGAATAAACTGATTTCACAATCAGATTATCGTCATTATCGGGATCGCTGAAAACCGAACTCAGATCGATTTCCATCGCAGCGGCATCCTCATCCACAGTAACATCCCCGAGCGGATCGACCACGACAGGCGGCTGATCTTGGGCGAGATTGATGGCCATTTCGTACACTTGCATACTGAACGCACCGGGCGCATCCTTGACTTTAAATTCGAAGGTAGCAATCGTACTTTTAGCGCCGCCCTTGTCCAATAGTGCCTGTCTAAAAACCAGTTTGGTGACATCGGGGCATACGGTCCCGACCGTCACATCTGTCCCGTTATATTCCAGGTCACCGGCGGTCTCCGTATTCGCGATCTCAATACCGGCAAAGGCATGCTCCTCGACATCCGAATAGGGAAAATCCGCCGCTGAAAATGTATACGGTGTACCCAGGGTTATGTTCACCGAGGCGTCTGCGCTCGTCGGCGGATCATTGATAGGTGCAACATTCACGGTAAGATCATAATCGCTGAGGCTCGAAAGTTCTGAACTGTCAATTACCTTGAATTTAAAACCGGTGTACGGACTTCCCGATTCATTAGGGGCCGGTTTATAGGTCAACTGCTCGAAGCCCCAACAATACTGGTCCTGGGCAACATCCTCATCATTATAACGCAATACACCCGATGCCGGCAACCGCGTAATCTGGAGACCTGAAAATCCGTCCCCGTCCGCGTCATGAAATGGGAAATCATCCTGCGAAAACCGGTACACTTCATCCTCATTCAGATTGATTTGGCTATTGTAGCTTATAGGCCGATCAGCTACCGGATCGACTGTGATCTCAAATTGATCCTCGACCGTTTGCCCGTTGGAATTCGCCTGCACGGTGATGAACGCTGTACCGTTCGAATCAGGTTCGAAATTGATGGTCAGCGTATTTGCATCCAGGCTGACATTCAGGATACTGCCGTGACTGTTGCCGACGATGGCCTTGGTGATCTGGTTATCGTCGTTATCGGGATCGGAGAATACATTAGTTATATCGATCTGAACCGGACTGTCATCCTCATGGGCAGCTACATCGGCGATCGGATTGGCAACCACTGGCGGATCGTCCACGGTTGTTCTTCGAATCGTCATAGTGTACGCAGCCGTGCTGACCGCTCCGGGAAGATCTCTGACCTTAAATTGGAACGTGGCAAATACCGGCGCGATGCCACCCTTCTTTTGCGGAACCAGTTCCTTGAAGGTAAGTTTCGTTACATCGTTACAAACCGTTCCGATCTGTACGTCGACACCATCATATTCGAGATCACCGGCCGTTTCGAGATTCGCAATTTCGATTCCCGCGAATTGATCGCCTTCGACGTCGTTGTATGGAAAAGCGGTTGCGCTGAAAGTACAGACGCCACCCTCTGAAAAAGTGACCTCCGCATCGGCGCTTGTCGGGGGATCGTTGACCGGATTCACCGTTACAGTAAAAACGTCATCCTTCGTTTCACCCTGCGAAGTTGCCCGGATGGTGATATCGGCGCTTCCATGTTTATTGCTCTGATAGGCGAGCGTCAGCGTGTTCCCCGAAACCACCGGATTCACAAGGATTGAGTTGGAGTTGGACTGGACCGTCTTGACGATATTGGCATCTACACCATCGACATCGGTAAACACATTCGTCAGATCGATCGTGGTATTCGCTGCATCTTCATTGACAGTGACATCGGCAATCGGTAGAATGACAAGCAGAGTTTGGATGCCCGGAGGCTGGGTCGTAATGTGCAGGTTGACATCGTCATAATAATCTTTCGCGCCCGTCCAAAGATGAACGGCCGAGGGCACAGCCAGATATCCATTCACGTAAAACGTAATGAGCTCCCCCGCTGAAGCGCCTTCGTCTGTTTCTGCCGTATTCGCCTCATCACCGTAGACATGCAGCCAACCGTATATACCCTCGGTCTCGGTGACCACCGTCCCGCAGTGGACGCCCTGTAGATCGTAAGCATCTACAACCGTTCCGGCCGGTAAGGGATTGCCCTCAAAATCCTTCACCTGTCCGGCGTAATCCGTCCAGGTAGTTGTGGGAATGACTTCGGCATTCAAATATGAAAGCGCGGTCAAAGCAAGCATCAGGATGAATATCGTCGATATTTTGCACCTTCGCATGGGCAATTCGTTCCTAATTTATACGTATTTATTTTATCAAAAGCATCTTCCGTATCGATTGAAAATCATCAGCCGTCATCTTCAGGAGATACACACCCGTCGGCACATGCCGGCCGGCCTCGTTTTTTCCATTCCAGACCGCCGAGTATGCGCCGCCGTTGCGACGATCGTTCACCAGACTTTTCACCAAAGCGCCCTGCATATCGTAAATGCAGATGCGGACTTCACAATCATGAGGAAGCTGGTAATCGACCGTCGTCGTCGGATTGAACGGATTCGGATAGTTTTGCGACAGGGAAAATTCCCGTGGAGTTGCAGTACCCCCATCGGCCTGAACCGTAGTCGCCTGCAATAGATTCACGCAGCGTACCGAGCGCTTTCCCAGCCATTGAATTTTCTCATTCAAAGTGACTTCGATACCGTTCACGCAGAACATCAATTCATCGCCGATTTGGGCCCCCTCGTCAATTGTTTCACTGGCCGGATCGTCGCCGTAGACATGCACGATGCCAAATTGACCGGCGTAATTTATTATACATTCTCCGCATTTCACATGATCGGAATCATACACACTCAAAATATCACCCTGGGCAACCGGCTGGCTGTTAATGATCATTTGTCCATAGAGATCATCCCACCAGGGTGTCGGCCGCAGCCCGTTTTCCAGAATGTAATCTTCGGCGATGACGTCTCCCGACTTAGCTTGATTTTCGTAGGCCCCGGAATAATTCAATGCGGCAGATTGCAGCATCCTGATCCAGTAACCGTAGCCGTTTTTTAGAGCAGTGAGGTCGTTGTACTGACTCCCCGGCACATAGGTCCTGGCTCCTTGCTCAAACCCGTTGACCTGCTGGTATTTCTGATCGATCGAAGCCAAAACCGGGCCTACCGGTTCATCGAATTCGGGCAGGTAAGAAGTCAGATTCCAGCCGGCATCCAGTACCAGAGGTGTGTCGTCGTAGAGGCGATCGCCCTGGAGCGTCAGTTCACAACTTTCGATGGTTTTAAGCCAATAACCATGGTAAGGATCGACGGTCAGGAGATCGTTGAATCCCTGCCCGGCCAGCTCGGCCACATAAGTGCGCGCGCCCTGCCACTCCAGGTCAAAACTCTGTACAATCGAGTACTTGTTCTGGATGGATGTCAGGGCGGCATCGATATCGCCATCGTAAGGCGCCACCGTAAATGAAATCAGGTTATAATCGGCGTTCAGACAGATTTTATCCTGATTGGCTACCGTAAGATCGACATTCAGGATATTCCCATTGGCGGTCCAGACCGGGGAAACGCTGGGCTCGGCCGGAAAGCCATTCACGAGGAAACGGATGACGTCATCTGCTTCGGCGCCCTCATCTGTACCGGCTGTCCCGGCGTCGTCACCATAGATTTTCAGATGCCCGTACTGGCCGGCTGTCTGGACATAGTAGTTGCCGCAGACGGTTCCCTCGGGATCGTACCCGACCACCACATCACCAACCTGCACATCATTGTTATTAAGAACCGCATCCCCATAGAAGACAACCCACTGCGTCGTCGGTGTAAAAGCGGGTACGCTTCCGAGATGGAAATTGATCACCTGATTGTTCAATGTAACATTCTGTTTCTCTTCCGGGAAATAATCCCTGGCGATAACCCGCATATCGAAAGAGCTCATATCCACGCCAAAGAGCGCGTAATTTCCGTCCCGGCTGATCGGATATTCTTCGCGAAATGTTCCATCCTCATACAATTTCAGATATGCCTGGGTTTTTAAAACGCTCATGTTTTTATCTTTAATGACTCCGGTGATACCAACACTGCCGGCCGGAACAGTCCTTAAAATGGCCATGATTTCCAGAGGGCTGTTGTCCGGATCGTTGCTGGAGATACGGATCGTGCCCCACCGGGAGACATATTCTTCGAGGTCGGTGGCATCGAAGGTCACCGTAACCAATTGTTCATGATTGGCAGCCACGGTCCCGATCACCGGAGAGACGGCCAGCCAGGAAAGATCACTCTTCACTTCAGCCTGATCTTCCTCGATTGTGAAGCGGAGATCGCCCGGACCGCCGTTCTTTATCGCAAATACCCAGTTTTTGATCGCATTGACCGGTAAGGTCAAATCGATCGTTCTGATCTCGGTCGAGATGTTGGGTTCGAGCGCAATCAACAGATCGCCGGCTTCTTCGATGCAGTAATCGTTATAGCCGCCGCCGCCGCGATCGTTGCCATCCAGATCCGCATAAATCCACGGGCCGCCGGAGAGGCTGAATCGATACGCATAATCGTAATTACCCAACTCCGTAACGGTCAGCGTGGCATAATAGCGATCGTAGATGGTTTCGTAATCATCCAGGTAACTTGCTCCGAACCAGGTCCAATCCTCATCGCTTGGATCTACTCCGTCGGGTCCGTAGCCCAGCTGGGCGACGATTCCCGCCCCCTGCCCGCTGGCGTCGGTAATCCCGGTCTCGTTGACAATGCCATAGATCCTCCCGGTCGGATTTCCCGGCGAGGAGACCGTCTGAGCAGGACTCAGCAGTTTGGCCTTATTTACAATCGTCTGCCCGGAAAGGTCGTCAAAAATGGCGATATCATCCAGCCACCAGCCGTTTTTCGAATTGGATTGATCGCCATAACTGTCGTCATTATCGCGGTCATCATCCACTATAAAGCGGATACGCACAGTCGCACTGGTCTTATATTCCGCCAGATTGATTCTGCGTTCCTCCCAGGTAGCGGTTTGCGATCCTGTTATCTCGTACTTTTGCGTCCAGCTGCCTGGAAGCCCGAAATTACCCGAGAGATAAACCCGACCCCGATCATCGTCATCATCATAATTAACATTTTGGGACCTGTTTTCAATATCGTATTTCTGGTAAAATACCAACACCGGATTGACGGTTCCGGTCAAGTCGATTACGCTCGAGGTCGTCAGACTTGTATAGCTTCTCGGATTCGGTGTGCCCAAACCACCGTCGGATTGCAGGTAATTGCCAATCGGCGAATCATGGATGCAGTTCGGTGTCGATCTGCCCCCGGAAACCGGCTGCCACTGCCCGCCGTACCATTTTTCAGCGCTGCATTCATCATCAAATTGGTCAAAAAACGGGACCTGGAACGCTTCGATGGGCGTCTCATCAATTACGATATCGTCGATATACCAGCCGTCGCTTACCGTCGTGCTGTTAGCGGAAAGCCGCCAACGGACCAGAACGTCGCTGGCTCCGGCCCAGGGCGTTACATCCATCGACACTTCCTTCCACTCCGACTGACTTCCCGACCAGTATCCGACCACCGTCCAATAAGCACCGTCATTGCTGATCTCAACCCGGCAAAAATCGGCATTGGCCTCGGTCCCGTACTGTGTCCAGAATTTCAGGAAGGGCATCTGGGCATCGGACAGGTCTATGCGAAGCGTCAGGGAACTACTGCTGCTATTGCTGTAATTCCCCGCCGGACTGTCCGTCCAGCAGTTCGAGCCGCTGTGATACTTGGCCGTCGTCAAACCCCAGGGCGAGTCGTAAAACCACCTCAAAGGTCCGCTCTCCAGGTTGTCCGAAAACGGATACGAATTGATTCTCGGACCGTTTTCGATTTTGATATCATCGATGTTCCAGCCGTCCAGGTGATTGGAACCATCCGACACTACCCGGAAGCGGAGCCCGATGGTGCTGCCGATGTAAGCAAAGAGATCGACCTTCTCCTCATTCCATTCACTCTCAACGTTGGTGACGGAATGAATAACACTCCAATTGGAACCACCGTTAGTGCTGACCTCAACATGGCCGTAATCCTTACCATCTTCGAAGGCGTACTTGTGCCAGAAGCGCAGCACCGGTGTCGAACTGCCCGAGAGATTCACATTGATTGTCAGAGCAGTGTTGGTGTTGGGACCGTAATTCGCACCGGGAGAGTCCGCCCAGCTTTTGGTTCCCGTTTGTGGGTCAGTTTCGAGTCCCCACGGGTAACTCCAGGCCCAATTCGCTTCGGTCCCCGTCTCCACCAGGTCCTGGAAGGGAAAAGTGACCGTCGGAACCGTATAATCGGCGGAAACCACATTGCTCTTGTAACTGGGTATGTCGAGATTATCATAGACATAAATCCAGTAATAATATTTATTCGGCCGGATAATTGTGTAGGTATCAGCATAGCTGACGGTGCTTTGATTGCTAATAGTCTGTATCAGGGTTGCCGAAGATTCCTCGGCCGAAGTATTCCGATAGATTCGATAACACTGAAAATCGGAATCTTCATTCAGTGACAAGTTGACCGTCGCGCCATGCATCGATACATTCGTCAAGGCACCCAGTGTCACGGCCAGCGGTCGCTCCTCCATGCGGATGTCGTCGATCCACCAACCGTCTTTGGAATTGGACTGATCGCCATAACCGTCGTTATTATCACGGTCATCGTCCACAATGAAACGGAGGCGTATTTTGGAATTGCCGGCGTAATTTTTCAAATCCAGTTGCACCCGTTCCCAACTGTCGGTTTTGGTACCGGTGACGGCTTTTAATTCCTGCCAACTGCCCGGCAGGCCATAATTATCGGAGAGATAAACCCGACCCCGATCATCGTCCTCATCATAATTAATATTTTGGGACCTGTTCTCGATATCGTATTTCTGATAAAACAGGAGAACAGGATTGACAGCCTCAGTCATATCGATCGTGCTGGAGGTTGTCAGACTCGTATAACTCCTGGGATTTACCGTAGTATAGTTACCATCGGATTGTAAATAATCACCGACCGGGGAATCATGCACCTGGTTGGGTGCACTGCGGCCACCTGTGATAATTTCCCACTGCGCAAAGAACCAGCGATCCAGACTGGCGGATTCATCAAACTGTTCACCAAAGGGATAGGTCAATACCGGACGGTCGCTTTCGTTGATCGAAATATCATCGATAATCCAGCCATCGCCTACCACAGTTGCATTGGAAGTAACGCGCCAGCGAATCCGCACATCGCTGGATCCCTGCCAGGGCGTCAGATCAATTTTGTCTTCAATCCATTCCGGCTGGCTGCCGTTCCAGTAGCCAATGATTTCCCAATTGGAGCCATCCAGACTAATCTCCACCCGGCAATAATCGGCATATATCTGCACTCCGTAGCGATGCCAGAATTTCAGGACCGGCATCTGCGCCGTTGAAAGATTGATATGCAGGAGCAGACTGGTGCTCAAATTATTCGTGTAAGTCCCATTGGGACTTTCCGTCATGGCCGCTGTTCCGCCGTGCGGATTATCATCAGTCAGTCCCCAGGGATTTTCGGCAAACCATTGACTGAAGCCAGTTTCAAAATCTTCCTGAAAAGGGTAGTCGACGATGCGGGTCCCATTCTGGATCTCGACATCATCCAGGTACCAACCGTCATGTTGTATCGTGCCGTTGGACACCATCCGAAGGCGCAGACCAATCGTGTTGCCGATGTAATTCGACAGATCAATCCGTTCTTCGTTCCAGCTGGATTCCGTGCCGGTCACGCTGTGGATGATTGTCCAACTGTTACCGCCGTCCGTACTGACCTCGACATAGCCGAAATCCATATTCGTCTCGAAGTCGTAGTAATGCCAGAATGACAGGACCGGCGACGTGCTTCCAGATAAATTCACATTGGTACTCAGGGCTGTGTTGGCGTTGGGAGAATAACTCTCGCCCGGGCTATCCGTCCAGGCATGGGTGCCGGAGTGTTTTTGGGCCGTAGTCCGGCCCCAGGGATAGCCCCAGGCCCAATTGGCCGTCGTGGCAGCCTCATCATCGGCATTATCGGTCACGGGAAAATTGATCGTGGGAACTGTATAATCCGCGGAAACAACGTTGCTTTTATAACTTTTATCATCGAGTTCATCGAAAACATACATCCAGTAATAATATTTCTGGGGCTGCAGTACCTGGTAATCATCGCGATACGTAACAGTTTCCTGGGTGGTAATGGTGGTCAGCAGGACAGCACCGGATTCGCTTGCGGAAGTGTTCCGGTAAATCTGATAGCGCGCAAAATCATTATCGGCATTCTGGCTCCATGACAGGTCGGCGCCATGCATGGTGACATTCGACGGAAGATTAATAGTAACCGCCACCGGTCGCTCCTCCAGCCGGATATCGTCGATCCACCAGCCGTCTTTGGAATTGGACTGATCACCATAACCGTCATCATTATCGCGGTCATCATCCACAATAAAACGGAGGCGGATTTTAGAATTACCCGCATAACTCTTTAAATCCAGTTCCACCCGTTCCCAGCTATCGGTTTTGGTTCCGGTAACGGTTTTGAGTTCATGCCAACTGCCCGGCAGACCGTAGTTATCGGAAAGATAAACCCGACCCCGATCATCGTCCTCATCATAATTAACATTTTGGGATCTGTTCTCAATATCGTATTTCTGGTAGAACACCAGGATCGGATTGACGGCAGACGACATATCGATGACTCCGGCGGTGGTCAGGCTGGTAAAACTGCGAGGATTGACCGTAGTATAATTCCCATCGGATTGTATATAGTATCCGACCGGGGAATCGTGGATCATATAGGGCGTTGACCGTCCGCCGGACATGACATCCCACTGCGAGGTAAACCAGTTGCCGGCATAGGGTAAACCTTTTACTTGAAGCTGGGGATCAAAATTTTCAGTGAACGGATAATCAAGATCCGGGATTGGAGTTTCGGTAATCGTGATATCATCGATATACCATCCATCGCTGACCTGATTGCCGTTGGCGGTCAGCCGCCAGCGGATATAAACGTCATTATCAAGCGCCCAGGGAGTCAGATCGATGTCCATCTTTTTCCAATCCGCCAGGCTTCCCGACCAATAGCCGGCAATTTGCCAGATGGAACCGTCGTTGCTGATTTCCACCCGGCAGAAGTCCGCGTTGACTTCGGTACCGTAGCGGGTCCAGAAAGACAGCACCGGCATCTGGGCTGTCTGGAGGTTGATGCGCAGGGTCAAGGAAACATCATCGTTGTCACTATAACTACCCTGAGGACTGTCAGTCCAGGCATTTTCGGTACTGTGCGGATCAGTCTGGGTCAGTCCCCAATTCCCGGTTTTCTGGTAATTCAGAAGAGTCGCACCCTCCGCCGTATCGCTGAACGGAAAGAGGTTGGGCGTCGTGGTCGCCGAAACTTCATTGCTCCCAGCGCTTAGCTGGTCGCCCGAATCGACGGCATAAACCTTATAGTAATACTTGGTCGCCGCGACCAGTTCCTGAACAACCTTGCTTGTCGTTGTCTGGGTAGAAATTGTAGCAACCAATTCCTTCGTTTGATCGACGCCAGCGCTGGAACTCTGGTAAACACGGTATTCCTTGAAATTCGTGTTCATATTTTGAGTCCAGTTCAGGGTTATCGTATGCGGGGTCATCACGGCCGGAGTATTAAGCGTCACCGCCTCCGGTAGTGTGGTGGCGGAGACCTCGTTGCGGCCCTCACTGGTCCCCGCATCAGCCAAGATAAAAACCTTGTAGTAATACAGAGTACCTGAATTTAAGCCCGATACCGTCGTGAACAGAGTGGCTATATCTGTGATAGTCGCCATAAGCTCATCGTCGACACTCACCCCGGGTGACAGACTTTTATAGAGTTTATAAGCCTGAAAGCCAGCATCTGTGCTGGCAGTCCAGGAGATTTTCATGGATGAGGCCGTAATCTCGGAAGGATCGCTCAGTGTAACATCGGCAACCAGGATGGCCCACAGGGAAGTCATATTGGTTAGTAAAAAGAAAATAACAAGGGCGATCATCGATAGAAATGGAGTTCTGCGTGTCATATTTTTATCTCCATCTTGGGAACTCTAATTTTTTTTACTTGTACATATCTTTTTTAAAAATTCTAAGGCGTTCCGGAGACTGGCAATACCGAAATCCCGAAGGATGCGGGTTGACAATACTAAAACCTAATTTGTGATTTCGTAACATGTGCAATATGCGACTAAGTCTTGTTGGCGTTTATTCAACCAAAAATAGACAATGGGTTTGAAATATTCAATAAATAAACGATGTAAAAGTGAAGTTCGATTTAAATATTCGCTCCGCATTGATTTTTTGTGTACAATCCGTTAACAGGTGATTATACTGCAATTTCAGCGAAATTTTGGTGGGGTAAATCACATCGTCCCATAAAAGGGAAAAAGTGCCTTGTAGGAAAGACCAATGTCAGTGCAAAAAGGCTAGAAACAACAATGAGACCGTCCGAAATTCGCCACCGCTCTCCTAATGCTAAGCCGGCTTCAGAATGAGGCCTTTATTCAAGCGGCCGCTCATCTGGATCAGAAGTGGTGCAGAGACACGGATGTGCCGGGTAAATTTGAACTCCTGAAGCGCCGGCTGTTGCCGCAACCAATCCCAATCGATGAAGCTCTGATCATGTCGCGGCCTGACCGTAAAATAACCAATCGAAAAGGAGACCAGATTATGGAAAAAATGGGATCCCTGTGAGGGCGTAACGTTAAAGTTTTCAAATCCGGACTCGATGATTGCGCCGGCGCCGTTGATTTCATCCCAGGTTACAGGTATGCCCAACCAGGGGTCCAGCGATCCCCAACGCCCCATTCCGATTAAAAGGTAACGTCGCCCCGCCTGAACCAGGGCTGTGTTTAATCTGGAAATCTCGCCGACAACGACATGGCTTTGAGAGCGGTCGAAGCGATCCCGATCGACGACGATAATATCGGTGATATTCTTCAGGATGCCGTCTCCGAGGATCTGATCGGTCTGGCATAAAATACTCTCCCGCTCGGCTTCCATTATATTCAGCGCCTCCAGTTCCCGGTGCAGAACCATGGGACGCATCTGTAAAAGGCTGAATTCCTGCGGTTGCCCGGGCGCCGGGGACAAATTCACCGAGAATTCAATCTCGACGGGTGTGCCCATTCCCCATTTGCCCATGTCCAACAGGATTTCGAGAATTGCCGTCAGCGGAAAAGACCGGTGTTTTAAAATCGGGGCAAAAGTCACCAGTCGGATTCCGGGTCCGGAGATGCCGTCGACAATCCGATCGTTATCCGGTGAATAGGTGGAAGCAGTATAGGTCAAAGTACCGTCCTTCTCGGCCTCCGAGAGCGGATACTCCTTCACGTAGTTGTCCTCCACCTTTTCCTGGGTGATAGACTCCTGTGGATCCAGTTCCACGGCGTAGAATGCATGCTGATTGCTCTCCAACGCCAGACTCGGCATAGAGAGCTGTTCGATGTGATTCGGGTATTTCGGACAGAAGCGGACCGTCGGGCCCCCCTCTACAACCATTTTACCAAGACCGTGGGCCAACGAAACAATCCCGTCGCCGTATTGTTGGGGTGCCACCGGGTAAAAATTGTACGATCGTGCTACCCCGGAAAAGGTCGGATAATAGCGATTCGCATGGACAGAACCGACCAGTTTTTGAATGATGACGGCCATCTTTTCATCCTGGATCCGATAGGGCGTCATGCGGAAATATTGTTTCGCGGAAGTGAAAAACGTGGAGGCGTAGACCCGTTTGACGGCCCTGACAACCTGTGCCAGTCGATTTTCCGGCTCGGCCTGTGAATTGGACAGCATATACGTCCGGTACACGCCCGCAAAGGGATGGCTGTGGGAGTCTTCGAGTAAAGATGAGGAACGAACAGCAAGGGGCGAATTGATCATTCCCAGAAATTCCCGTAATTGATCCAGTATCTCGTCGGGGAAATGCTCCGCCGCCAGAAACCGCGCGATAATTTCTTCGTCATTTTCGCAGGCAATTGCGAAATCGTGCAGATGATTCTCCTGTAAGAAGCGGTCGAAAACATCCGTCCCGATGACCACGGCCACCGGTATATAGATCCGGATTCCCTCAAAACGGTCCTGCAATTTATAATTATTGATCAGCACATTTACGAAACTCAGACCGCGCGCCTTGCCGCCCAGCGAACCGGTGCCAATGCGTGAAAAACTGCTGCCGGGATCGAACTCTTCCTTCTTAAAGGCGGTGATAATCCCGCGCTGGCGTATGCTGCGATGAATTCTGATCGCGGCAATCAGGTGTTCACGGGTTTCTCTGACTGAGGAGAAATCAGAAACTTTACGCGGGCGTAGCTGATCGGCCAACCAAAACTTGGTACGGGCTTTCAACCAGCGCGAAAAATGATTTCGTCCGGCGTGATAGACAAAACATTCGTCGGGAACCGTGGCCAACTTGCGCTCCAGACTGTTCAGATCCCGCGCCCGCCCAACCTCCTTCCCATCCGGCATGCGAAACACGAAATCACCGAATCCCAGACTATCGGCCATGAATCGCCGCAATTCAGCGGCGGCAACCGAGGGTTCTTTCACAACAAAATAATCCCCGATTTCCAGCGCTTCCGGCCGATTCTCCGGCAGGCTGGACAGAAAGAATATGGGAAGTTCGGGGCTGTGTTCCTTCACCGCTCGCCCAAATTTAAAACCTGCCCTGGAATCGAGTTCACCCCGGATGCAAAATTCGACATCGGAGATGATCGCCAGGATATTCTCCTTATATTGCTGAAAGTGCCGCCAAGCCTGTTCATAATTGCAGCACAGAATGATTTTGGGACGGGCCCGCTGACGGATTTTCTTCTGTGAAATGCCGATTTCATCCGAAAGCAGGTGCTGGGACTGCTTCATAATTTCGGTATAAACCAGCGGCAGAAAAGCCGAATAATCGCGGATATTATCCTCGATTAGAATAATGGAGTTGACGCCCACCTGACGCGTATCGTTTTCGACGTTCAGGCGGTCTTCCAGGCTTTTAATTATCGCCAAAATAAGACGGTAGTCCCCCAGCCACATAAAGGCCTGATCGAAGCGTGACAATTCCTCCGACGCCAGGTTGGATAGCTCCGTGCCATCGAAAGATAATAGAACGATCGGGATCTGGATGCTTTCCTCCTGAATTCTCCTGACAAATGCGAAAGGGGACATGCCTTCGATGTGCATCGTCGTGATGATGAGATCGAAACGACCCACCTCCTTCAGAAGGTCGATTGCTTCCACACCACTCGAAACCCGGGTGAACTCGGGAACATGGCTGAGGTTTAAGTGCTGATAGTTATTACGAATCATCTCGTAAAGACGTCCGTCGTCCTCGAAGACATACAAATCATAGGGACTGGATACGATCAGGACATCGCGGATACGCTGCCGCATTAAATACTGGAATTTCTGGAACCGGGTTCCGTATCCGTGATCCACCAGGACGCTGTCCACCCGCTGTGTCTTTTTTTCTTTGCTCGTCGCCGTCATGAATATCCTTCGGTAACGTGTCCCGAATATAGTATGAACATTTTTCCGTAATTTCTATAAGTTTTTTCAGGAATGACGAACCATACTCTTTATGAGTATCTATTTCACACCCGTGGCCGGGCCTACGGTTTTTAGAAAAAAAGGGGTATGTCGTGACATACCCCTTAAAAGCACTGAATTTCAGATTCGGATCAGACCAGGCCCTGATCCAGCATGGCATCGGCTACCTTCAGGAATCCACCGATATTGGCGCCCACGACATAGTTGCCGGGCTGACCGAATTTCTCGGCGGTGTTCATGCAGGTTTTGTGGATATTCTTCATGATGCCGTGCAGACGCTGATCTACTTCTTCACGGGTCCAGGAGAGGCGCAGACTGTTCTGCGACATCTCCAAACCGGAGACGGCCACACCGCCGGCATTCGCGGCTTTGCCGGGACCGTAGAGTATCTTTTCCTTGAGGAAGAGCTCCACGCCTTCGAGAGTTGTAGGCATGTTCGCACCTTCACTGACACAGTAGACGCCATTATTCAACAGGTTCTGGGCATCCTTGGCGTTAATCTCATTTTGGGTCGCACTCGGGAAGGCACACTGGGCTTTGTGATTCCAGAGCGGATTGTAATCAAGCGAAGGATCGACCGGGTGGTATTCGGCCTGTTTATAGGTTTCCAGGTATTCTTTGATTCTGCCGCGGCGTACATTCTTTAAACTCATGAGGAAGCGCAGTTTTTCACGATCAATGCCTTGCCCGTCATAGATATACCCGCTGGAATCCGAGACGGTTACCGGTTTTCCTCCGAGATCGAGAATCTTCTCGAGAGTGTACTGCGCGACATTGCCGGAACCGGAAACCAGACAGGTCTTGCCTTCCAGGGTTTGATTGCGGGTAGCCAGCATTTCCGCCGCGAAATAGACGGAGCCATAACCGGTTGCTTCCGGACGGATCAGGGACCCGCCCCAATTCAGACCTTTACCGGTGAGCACGCCTGTGAATTCATTGCGAATCCGCTTATACTGACCGAAGAGATAACCGATCTCGCGACCGCCGACACCGATATCACCGGCCGGTACATCGGTATCGGGACCGATATGACGGCATAGTTCGGTCATAAAACTCTGACAGAACCGCATCACTTCATTGTCGCTCTTACGCTTGGGATCGAAATCCGAACCGCCCTTACCGCCGCCCATCGGCAGTGATGTAAGGCTGTTCTTAAAGACCTGCTCAAAAGCCAAAAATTTCAAGATGCTCAGATTTACCGACGGGTGAAAACGCAGTCCGCCCTTGTAGGGTCCGATCGCGCCATTCATCTCGATCCGATAGCCGCGATTAATCTGAACCTCACTGTTGTCATCCATCCACGGCACCCGGAAAATGATCAATCTTTCGGGAACGATCAGTCTCTCGAAAACTCTGGCGGCACGATAGTGGGGGTATTTTTCGTACACCAATGCCACCGATTCGGCGACTTCACTAACAGCCTGGTGAAATTCGGGTTCATTGGGTGCAAATGCTTTCACCTCGGCCATCAAATTTTTGACATAATCCGACATTTTGCCTCCGTTTTTCTTATGGATTCTTTATTGCGCTCTTATTGATCATATTAAGATTCACCTCAAAATAAGATTTGTCTGCCGAAAATTCAAGTTGTTTTTTGTACTCTTCTCTCGGGGACCTGACTATTTCGACCCGTTTTCCCCGAGGTGTAGATCCTTGCAGGAACTGGAGAGATTGGACTTGTCCAGGCTATTTTTTTTCGAATTTAATCGCAAGTGGATGTTAACATATTTAGATTTTCCCGGGCCATTATCTCATTTATATAATTCATCGCCGTTTATTATTTAGTATTTACAGACTCGAAATTCTTTCATTGACATTATTGTATAACGATTTATATTACATGCTTTGTTGGGTAAAATTTCCCAAATTACTCCGTCTGAATAATCGAGAATTTTAACATTGCACAATAAGGCAAAAGAGATGGACATCGGCCAGTTGACCTGTAAAGAAATCATCGAAGCAATAAATGGACAGCGGATTAGTAGCGTAGAACTCGTCCAACACTCCCTGCAAAATATTGAACGCTACGATAATATTCTGGAATGCTTTATCTCCTTAGAGAATAAGGAGGAACTCCTGCGCCAGGCCCGCGAAGCGGATGAACGGCGTCGGAGCGGAAACGCCCGGAGCCCGCTTGACGGCGTTCCGATTGCGATTAAAGACAACATGCATGTAATCGGCTTTCCCACGACCTGCGGCTCGAAAATCCTGCCCAATTACCAGCCCTCTTTCGATGCAACGGTCATCGAACGCATCCGCGAACAAGGCGGCATTATCGTCGGTAAAACCAACCTCGATGAATTTGCGATGGGATCGACGACGGAGAATTCCGCCCTGAAATCCACCAAAAATCCCTGGGATATTCAGCGGGTGCCCGGCGGTTCCTCCGGCGGCTCGGCTGCGGCCGTTTCCAGTGCGATGGTTCCCCTGGCGCTCGGCAGCGATACCGGCGGTTCCATCCGGGAGCCGGCCTCCTTTTGCGGTATTGTCGGAATCAAACCGACCTACGGTCTCGTTTCGCGCTTCGGGTTGGTCGCCTATGCCTCCTCACTCGATCAGATCGGCACCTTTGCCAACGATACTTACGGCGCGGCCACGCTGCTGAATGTGATTGCCGCCTTCGATCCGAAAGACTCCACCTCACTCGAAGCGGAATCAACGGATTTTACCACGGAAATCGGCCAGTCAATCGAAGGATTCAAAATCGCGGTCTTCCCGGAATTTTTCGGCGAAGGGGTATCGCCGCAAATCCGGCAAAAATTCGAAGATTCGCTCGCCATTCTGAGGCAGCGCGGCGCCATCATCGAAGAGGTCCCCTTTCCGGCGCTGCAGTACGTGATTTCCACGTACTACTTCATCGCCACCGCCGAAGCCAGTTCCAACCTCTCGCGTTACGACGGCGTGAAATACGGCTACCGCAGTTCCAAGCAGTTGAATTACGACGAGATGGTGCTTTCATCCCGCCGCCAGGGCTTCGGGAAAGAGGTCAAGAAACGCATTCTGCTCGGCAATTTCGTGCTCTCCTCGGGCTACTACGACGCCTACTATCTCAAAGCCCAGAAACTGCGTACCCACATCATGAACGAGTTGAAAAAGGTACTGGCCGATTACCAGGCGATCGCGACGCCTACGGCCATCGATATCGCTTTCAAATTCGGTGAAAGCGAAAGCGATCCCCTCAAGATGTATCTCTCCGATATCACGACCGTCCTGCCCAACCTGGCCGGTCTGCCGGCGATTTCGATCCCCTGCGGGCTGGTAGACAACATGCCGGTTGGTTTGCAGTTTATCGGCAATCCGCTGAGCGAAGCACTGCTTTTCCAGATCGGGAGCGACTTCGAAAGCGCCCTGCAGCAGAAATTCAGCCCGGATTGTTCACGCCTCGACCGGGTAGAACTGACGCGCACGCAACGCAAAAAGGCCCAGGAGATCGATCATACCACGTTTCGCTATTCCAAAGCCCTGATCAAACAGGTTTCCGATAGTTATAACCAGCGCGCCGACATCCACGACGACCGGCTGCTCTGCAAAGACCTCGAACAGCATGTTGGTGAAAAAATCACCGTCATCGGTTCCATTTACCGCATCAATAACCTGGGCGGCCTCGAGTTCTACAGCCTGCGCGATCGCAGCGGCATGACGCAATTGGTGCTCGAAGGCGGCCTGAAAACCCGGACGCTCAATCTGCAATCCGTGGTTGAGGTCTACGGGCTGGTCACCAAAGAAGCCCGCAGTCCTTACAACGAAATCGAAATCAAAGTCGAGAAGTTAAAAATTCTCGGCAAAGCCCGTGCGGATTCGCCGATCAACGTCAGCAATCCCTACACCAGCCTCAACCTGCCGACGATTCTGGACAATCGGCCGATTTCGGTACGCAACCTGCGCATCCAGAAGATCTTCACGATCCAGGCCGCCGTCAGCGAACTCTTTTCCGGATTCTTGCGCGCCCATGATTTCACCGAGGTTAAAACACCCAAGATCATCTCAAGCGGGACGGAAGGCGGCACGAATATCTTCGAACTGCGCTATTTCGATAAAGTCGCTTTCTTGGCGCAATCGCCTCAATTCTACAAACAGATCATGGTCGGCAGCGGCTTCGAACGGGTCTTTGAAATTGCGCCCGTCTTCCGCGCCGAGAAGCACAACACGATCCGCCATCTGAACGAATACGTCAGTCTCGACCTGGAAATGGCCTTCATCCAGGACGAACAGGATGTCATCGACCTGCAGGAAAAACTGGTGCTCTACATGTTCACGCAATTGCAGGAACGCTACGGCGATATTCTGGCCGAATTCAATCCGGACGGCTTCCCGATCCCGTCCAAAATTCCGCGCATTCATTTTCTGGAAGCCCTGGAAATCGTCTCCCGTCTCGGCGTTAAGGATATCGACGGTGACCTCTCCCCGGACGGCGAGCGGGCCATCTGCCGGCATTTCGAAAATGAGGTCAATTCACCGCTGGTTTACATCATCGGCTACCCAATGAAAAAAAGACCCATGTACACCATGCCCGACAAACGACTGCCCGGCTATTCGCGTTCCTTCGATCTGCTCTACCGCGGACTCGAGATTACGACCGGAAGCCAGCGTATTCACGACTATGAACAACTGCGCCGCAGCATCATCGATAAAGGCCAAAACCCGGCGACTTTCAAAGATTACCTGATGGCTTTTAAGTACGGTATGCCGCCGCACGGGGGTCTGGCGATGGGACTCGAACGCGTCACGATGAAATTGCTGCATCTGCAGAATGTGCGCGAATCAACCCTCTTTCCCAGGGACATGGGCAGACTGACTCCGTGATATGATGTTCAAAAAACGAACAGGACCCGAATCATGACCAAAAAACAGATCGATATCGATAATTTAATAAAACTGGCCTATCTCGAACCGGACGAAGAAGAAAAGAAGGTATTCGAAGAGGAAATTGCCGAATTTCTCGAATATGCCGCCATCATCAATAACGCCGACTGTGAGAATCTGACGCCTGCCAGCCATGCCGTCGAAAAAAGTGCGACGGTGCGCGAAGACCAAGCCCGGCATTGGGACAGACTGCAGGAGATGCTCAGTAACGGCCCGGTTCTCGAGGGAAGCGCTTATCTCGTTCCGCCGCAGCGCGGCCGGGTAGGTGAGGAAAAAGAGGTCGAACAGAGTACCAAGCTCGTGCGCGAATTTACGGACTTCGAGACGGTGATCGGCCTCGAAATCCACGCCCAGTTGAAAACAAAGTCGAAGCTTTTCTGCAATTGCTCCACCGAGTTCGGCAAGGCGCCCAACGAGAACACCTGCCCCGTCTGCAGCGGTCAGCCCGGCGTATTGCCGGTTCTCAACAAAGAGGCCGTACGCATGGCTGTGTTGGCCGGCCTGACGATGAATTGCCGGATCAACGAGCGCTCGATCTTCGCCCGCAAAAACTATTTTTATCCCGATCTGCCCAAAGGCTACCAGATATCTCAATTCGAGGAGCCGATCTGCAGCGAAGGCTACGTCGAAGTTGAAACCGACGGCAAGCTCAAAAAAATCCACCTCAACCGCATCCATATCGAAGAGGATGCCGGCAAGATGGTACACGTCGGCGCCCCGGGCATCTGGGGTTCCAAAGCCAGCGCCGTGGATTACAACCGCTCCAGTGTTCCGTTGATCGAAATCGTCAGCGAACCGGATATCAGCAGTCCCGAAGAAGCGCGTGAATTCGTCATCATGTTGCGCACGATTCTCGTCTCGCTCGGAATTTGCGACGGGAACCTGGAAGAAGGCAGCCTGCGCTGCGACGCCAACGTATCCATCCGTCCCAGGGGCGTTACCGAACTCGGCACCAAAACCGAAATAAAGAACATGAATTCCTTTAAGGCCGTCGAAAAAGCCCTGGCGTTCGAAATCGACCGGCAGGTGAAAATCACCCGGATGGGACGCTCCATCGAACAGGAAACCAGGCTCTGGGATGAGAGTTCGCAACGCACACACCAATTACGTTCCAAGGAGGAATCTCACGATTATAAATATTTCCCGGATCCGGACCTTCTCCCGCTGATCGTGGAAAAAGAAATGATCGAGGAACTCAAAGCCAGCGTACCGGAAACGCCGCTTGAGAAAAAAAGACACTACACGCAGAAATACAATTTACCGGATGATCAGGCTCGCTTGCTGATGACCAATCCCGCTTATGCCCGTTATTTCGAAGAAATTCTGGAGCATTACTCCCAATCCAAAACGGCCGCAAACTGGTTCTTCAACAAATTGCTTTCGCACACGACGGACTTTTCCGATATTCACATCTCGCCGGCGGATTTTTCCGATTTCCTCACCCGGATCGATCGCGGTGAGATCAGTAACAATATCGGTTCCGAAGTACTGGCGAAAGCGTTTGAGAAGCGTCTGCCGTTGCTTGAGCTGATCGAAAACGAAGGTTTCAGGCAAATCAGTGACCGGGATGAAATTGAGAAAATCGTGGATGATGTTATTGGCGAGCATCCTGATCAAATCCGGGAATACCGGGGCGGTAAAACCAAGGTCCTCGGATTCCTGATTGGGCAGGTCATGCGCAAATCCGGCGGTAAGGCCAATCCCGGGCTGGTCAACCAGCTGCTCAAGAAAAAACTGTAATTGAAGCAGAGGGATGCGGCTGATCGGGGCCATCGGTCATTCGTAATTCATTATCTCCACAATTTAAACCAATGCTATTCACCTTCCAGGAATAGCATATGATGATCGGGATCTTTACGGGAAATTGTCATGCTGTTCAGCAATATACATGTCCTTGTCTTAATCCTGATAGCCGTTGGAAATCCATGAAATAATTGCTATTATTCCTACGTTTTTTGATTCTCAAACATACTCAACGCTAATTCCGGAGCCAATTACGATCCAATCCCATCTCGGCGAACTCGCCGCACTGATGACATCCATCTGCTGGGCGATTACCGCTTTATCATTTGAAGCCGCCGGCAAGCGTGTCGGTTCGCTATCGGTTAACTTCATCCGTCTGGCACTCGGATTCGTCTTCATCAGCCTGTTCACCCTCGCTTATCGCGGATTGCTGCTGCCGACGGATGCCCCCGCAAAAGCCTGGATATGGCTCTCCGTGTCCGGCATCATCGGTTTTACGCTCGGGGATCTTTTCCTTTTCCAGGCCTTCGTGGTCGTGGGAGCACGCATTTCAATGCTGATGATGGCCCTTGCGCCCCCGATTACGGCTGCCATCGGCTGGCTGTTTCTGCACGAAACACTGTCAAGGCAGGATTTGCTGGGCATGGCTCTGACCGTCGCTGGAATTGCGCTTGTCACGCTGGAGAGAAATCCGGGTCCAAAACTGGTAAAATTGGCTCACCCGGTTTCAGGCATCTTATTCGCGTTCGGCGGGGCCCTGGGGCAGGCGATCGGCCTGATTTTCAGCAAATTCGGCATGGGGGATTACAATCCCTTCGCCGCCACCCAGATCCGGATCATGGCCGGGATATTGGGTTTCGTTCCTCTTTTCTTTGTGATTCGCGGTTGGGACCGGATGAGAAGCGCGCTTCGGAACCGGGGAGCAATGGCGCGTATTTCCCTGGGATCTTTCTTCGGGCCGTTTCTGGGCGTTTCGCTGTCGCTGCTGGCTATTCAAAATACCGCAACCGGTATCGCCTCGACCATCATGGCCATCGTTCCGCTGCTGATCATTCCGCCGGCGATCCTGCTCTTCGGGGAAAAAGTGACTCTTAAAGAAGGTATCGGTGCGCTCATCGCCGTCGGCGGAGTTGCCCTGTTTTTCATTTAGTTATCATCAAACGTATCGAGAAAGGAAGCGCAGTATGAATCTCATAGAAATTGCACCGGAAAATCTAAAAATCCTGCCCTTTTCCCTCTGGCATATAAAATGTCTGCTGCTGACCAGCGGCGATTTTCAAAAAGATCACTTCAACAGCATGACGGTCGGCTGGGGCAGTATCGGATCGATGTGGAGCAAACCATTTGCGCAGGTGGTCGTCCGACCAACCCGCTATACCTTCGAGTTCATGAATCGCTACGATTCATTCACACTCTGCGCATTCCCGAAACAGTATCGTAAAGCCCTCAATTTCCTGGGCAGCCGGTCGGGCCGCGACAGCGATAAAATCAAGGAATCCGGGCTTACGCCCTGCCCATCGCAAATTATTACAGCGCCTGCTTACGACGAGGCCGAGCTAATCCTGGAATGCAAAAAAGTCTACTGGCAGGATATCGATCCATCCCATTTCCTGGATCCGGCTACAGACAGCCTTTATCCGCAAAAGGATTATCATCGGATCTATTTCGGGGAGATTGTCGCCGCGCGGGGAATAGCGGACTACCGGCACTGATTCTCAGGCGGGAAGATCAACGCCAGTCAGATTGCAGCCGGCTCTTCATAGTAATTATAGAACACGGCCAGAATGCGTTTCTCTTTTTCCATATTCAGGGCGGTCAGTTTTACCTCAAATTTTCTCGAACCAAGGCCAAGGACATTGAAATCGACCAGTAATTTATAGGTGCTCTCCACCTGGGCGTGCCGGATGGATTGTTTCATGCGCACCCGCGACCTGGCCTCCAAAAAATCGTATATATTGGCATTAATCAGCTCCATGCGTGTCCGGTCCGTGAGGTTAATTGCCTGGTTCGTGACTCCCAGAATATCACCCTGGTTGGTCAGCAAAAATACCGCGTTTTCCCTCTGCATCAGGCTGTTCAGCGAATCTTTCTGAGCCTTTGTTTCGGAATAAGCCAAGGTCAATTTCCGATTAACCTCTTTGAACTGTTCATGCAGCATTTTCAGTTTCTCTTCGGATTTGATCCGCCGGGTAATATCTTTCAGAGTGATAATCCGGCCGGATATGCGTCCGGGTTTGCTCCGCAGCGGAAAAATTCTGACATCGAACCAGTACTGCTCATCGCCGAGAACGAGTGGAACCTCTTGCTCGAATTCGCCCTCGGTCCGCAAAATGTCCAGCAGTTCCGGTCTGTCTGAAAAGACATCTTCAACCGACTTTCCGATGATGGCGCGTTGTTTGGAACGAAGCATATCCAGAGCGGCCGGATTCATTTCAATGATAAAACCTTTGTCGTCCACGATCATGATTACATCGCGCATACTCTCGATCAACTGCCTGCGCGCGATCGGGACAATGTCCAGAAGACGTAAGCGGAAGATTCCCACCGCCAGTAAAATGCCGGAGCCGGTGAAAGCCAGCGGGGTCAGGTCGATGCCCTGAAATAATCCGAGTTTGAACACATAAATCACATTGCCGATCCACGGCAGGATCATGGCGCTGATCAGCATGCCGGCCTGCCAGCGGTAAATCACCGGTGAGGTGAGCACAAAGCGAAAAATGATGATACTCCCGACCAGAAGGAAGGTATAGGAAAAAGCCGTATATATCCAGAATCCGATTCCATAGCGAAGATTTGTTAAAAGCAGTCCTCCATGCGTATAGAATGTCCATGAATCCCAGATGAGCCTGTGAAAATCATTTGTCCAGACGAGAGCCAGGGTAATGACGGGGACCGCCAGGATGGGAATCAGGCGTCGCTTGCGCAGCCAGCGCCTCTGTTCGGTATAATCAAAAGCCAGGATCAGCCAACCCACCGGAACCGCAACAACCCCGGCATATTCGATCTTGGCTATCAGCAGTTTGAGATCCCGATCCATGCACATGAGCCAGATTCCATAGACGATCAGCCACTCGGCAATACTGAGCATAAGAAAAACAATCGGCATCGCTCCGGGGGATTTACGGCTCGCCCAGGCCTTCCCGGCTATCAGGAAACATACCAGGGCCGCAACGAACATCGGCACAGATACCAGATTAAAATTCCACATTTGCAAAACCTGATTAAATTCTCAGTACAAAATAATGAAGCCTGAAAGCCGTATTACCAAGGCAAGACTTATTCGATTGTATTAAGCCGATACATCCGTCATCATTATAACAAATTTTCGTATTGAAGTCAAATATTGATTTCCCTACAAACAAACAAAACTTCACGGTTCACTTGTCGCGGTGCTCAGCGCCGCGACAAGGTGGAATACAGAGAAATGCTCCACCGGAAATTGTCATTGCTGATAGAGAGAACTTCCCCCCCGGCATCGTCATTTCGAAGGAACGAAGTGACTGAGAAATCGCTAAAGCCGACACCAACAACGTAATGCAGTCACTCATAATTGCATCCAATTAGATTCAATTTTTTAAATGCAAGTTATCATTGAGCTATCATAGACATCGTCAGCATAATAAAAGGATTGATATATTGAATGCTTGAGGTTAGCTTCCCGGCAAGTAAGATGAGGTAATTTTAATGAATACACGCATTCAAAATATCACTCAAGAGTTCAAACAAAAAGTGCTGAGCAGAAACCAAGTCGCCGACATTAAATTGTTTGGTTCCTCCGCCCGGGGAGATTCATCAAAGCAATCGGATATAGATATACTGGTGAGATTGCCGGAAATTAGCCGGCAGATCGAGGAAGAGTTGTTCGACATAGCCTACGATCTAGAATTGAAATATGATTGTTTGATCGATGTAATTGTATTGCCCAAAGATGCTACGATAAATATTCCGATCTACTCAAATATTGAAAGAGAAGGGGTGCCGATTTGAATAAATCCGAGAAATTGATCCTTATCAAATATCGGATGGAGCGTGCAGAAGAATCTTTGGAGGCAGCCGTACTAATGTACAGGAATGGCATGCTTATTCCGGCAATGAACCGGATTTACTATTCGATGTTTTATGCTGTGCAGGCATTATTGATTTTGGACGAACAATCGTTTGGAAAACATGGTCTGGTAAAGGGATATTTTAATAAAGAATACATTAAGAGTGGATTATTCCCGAAGGAATCCGGAAAACTATATAATAAAGTCTTCGAATATCGTCAGAAATTCGATTACATAGATTTGGCTGTACCCGAAGAGGACTTAATCTCTGACTATATCCAAAAAGCAAGGAGTTTCATAAGCGATATTTCCACATTTCTTCATAATAAGCTTTCGGAACTCCAATAGTCTATACTTTTTCATAGCAACTGCATATTCCAGATAAAATTGATCGACAAATTCAGGCATAGGAAATGCCGGAAGGATTCTCAGTGATGTACCTTTCTGTAGAGCGATTAAGGGTATGAAGTTGCGGGGGCGTCATTCTGCTTTTATGTCCTCCGCAGGAGACTTGTGATGATGGGATTCGATCAATCT
>CAZPRY010000029.1:0-53606 GCA_964589175.1 uncultured bacterium | reverse complement strand
CTGAAAATCTATGCCCTTCATGCCACAAGTTGGTACGCATTATGACGATGAACCATATTTATTATCATAGAGCCGGAAATTTCAGGAGTTCGCCGATTGACAGAAATTATTTCACCGCTGCTAACGATTTGAATATTTTAAGAACAAATTGCCCAAATTATTGAGTATGATATGAAAAAGTTAAAAATATTGGTTATCGACGATGAACCCAATGTTTGTACGTTTTTGACAGAATTCCTGGAATTCAAGGGATATACGCCTCAGATTGCCTACTCCGGCCCCGAAGCCTTAGATATTTTAACGGCGGGAAATGTCGATCTCGTTTTGCTGGATATTATTATGCCGGAGATGAATGGAATGGAAGTTCTGGAGCGGATTAAATTGATGAATCCGGCAATACCGGTGGTTATCGTCAGCGGCGTGCGCGATAAGGACATGGCCGACAATATAATCAAAATGGGAGCCTCTGACTACGTTCCCAAGCCGATTGATTTGGAACGACTTGAGCAATCTATCCTGTTAAGCATTCCTCGCAGCATTTAATACCTTCGAAGGAAATCAGTTTGAATAGACTTAAATGGTACATACCCTTCCCAAAAGATGCGCAGTTGATCCAATTCATCGTGGATGATCTGGCCGCGATTTTTACGAATGCGATTGGCCGTGAAGTAGTTCCCGAATATCTCGCTCCGGGTCAGCAGTCGCTGGAAAGTATCATCAAGAATTCAAATTCCGTAAACCTGGTTTCCACCGAAGAGGCGGCTTATCTCGAAACCTATCATAAATTTATCCCGTTTTTTGCCCTTCGCCCGATGATGAACCGGGGCGTGATTCTGGTTGCCAAAGAATCCCGTTATGAGAATATTCTGGATTTGCGCGAAGAAAGAGTGGCGCTTTCACCCAGTACCAATATTTCGGCTTCCAACGCGATTCTGATGTTCATGAAGAAGAACTGCTATCTGAACCGGAATTCCAATTTCTCGGAGATTGGATTCCCCTGGGACGGCTATGATCTGGCGAACCTGTTTAAGGGTACGATTGAAGCTGCCATCATGACGTCATGCGAATTTGAATTGCTGCCCGCTGAAATAAGACAACGGCTGCGGCCCCTGGCCTTTTTTTCACTATCCCGGGAAATCATCTGCATCGCCGGAGATCAACTGGACGTCGGGAAGATCGAGAAGGTCAAGTCCGAAGTTGCACTATGGGCTAAAAGGAACCTGGACAAGTTGGCGACCGCCAGCATTTGCTATGATGACCGGGAAGTACTGGATACGGCCTTGTTGCGCGAGGCAGTCGGAGGATTGGGATATACTTTAAAGAGTTTTCTGGCGAATCTGGATAAAATCCATGGCGATCTGGATCTGGACCAGGATAGATACCGAATCCGGCTCGCCGAACTTCAGGAAAAGTACGACCGGCTGTCGCTTTTCAACGAAAAATTGATCCAGATGTACCGGGAGATTCGCGGAAGTCGCGACCGGCTTTCGAAAATCATTGATCTTTCCATGGATCGGATTTTACTTTTTTTAAAGGACGGAACGATCATTGGAGCAAGCCGGTCGTTCAGTAAATATTTGCAGTACACACGTAAGGATATCATCGGAAAATCGATCGTGGATATCATGGAAACCAGCCTGAATACGCCCTTGGACAAACTGATCCAACAGATTGATTTCGAGCTGCTTCGTTCCTTTTTTGTAAAATTGAAAAAGCGCGACGGAAACACGGAAGAGATGAAAATGGAATTCACCGTGCTGGAACTACTGGATTCCAAACTGATCATGGGAATGATATCGAAAAAAAATAATTTATAGAAAATAGGAGCAGGGAGTAGCATGAAGAGAGTTATCATTGTTCTTGCCCTTATCTGTCTAATGACGGGATTAGTATTTTCGGCCAACAACGTCGCAACGATATTTAAGAATAGCGGCGAGGTTTTAATCAAGCGTGCGGGGGAGGCGGAATATGATCTGCACGCCAGGATTTTGATGGAATTAGCCGAGGGTGACGCATTGCAAACCGGCGCGGACGGTATGGCTGTTCTCATGTTCAGCGTCGATAAAAGTGAGATTAAAATCCGCAAGAATTCGTCGATAGAATTGAGCCAGGATTACGACATCCGGACCATTAAAATGACGGAAGGTCGTGTTTTCGTGGATGTGACCAAAGGAACCAAAAACACCTATCGGATTGAAACCCCAACCTCGGTGGCATCCGTTAAAGGAACGCGCTTCTGGGTGATTTCATCGGGCCAATTTGGCGACCGGTTTTACGGTATCGACGGTCAGGTGGAAATTTTTAATCTGCAATCCGGTCTCGAATCTATCCTTCTGGCCAATCAGATGATCATTTCCACGAATGACGGTCAACTGCTGAACATCCCCGTGGAACCGAGTGATATTCCGTCGGGCGACGATTCGGATTCCGGTTCGGGACCGCAGAAGACCGGCGATGAGGATTCCGGAACCCAATCCGCGCAACAGGCCCCGCCCTCTGCAATCCAGGCGAGTCCGTCACCCCAGGAAAGCGCTGAAACCGGCCCCGAACCTCAAACAGCCAGATCTTCCCCTTACGGTTTGGGATTGGGTTTAGGTTCCGTCACTATCGATGGGAAAATTTATAACCAGATGGCGTTGCGTCCCGAGGCCCGCTTCGGCAAGCTGGGAATCGGCCTCGATCTCATCTTCTATTTCGACGAGAAGGGCAAGATTCGCAAGAACGAATGGGATCAATTTTCAGATTATCTGGATAAGATCTATTATATCCGCTGGGCGCAGCAGGGCGATCCGTTCTTCCTACGGGTTGGGGCCCTGGACAACGTTACACTCGGTTATGGAATTTTAATGCACGGCTATTCCAATACCACCGAGTACCCCCAGGTCCGCAAAATCGGAGTTCATACCGGAATGCAGTTCGAGAAACTGGGCTGGGAAACCATGACGGCCAATACGAAAGAACTCTCCGGTCCCGGCGTCATCGGCGGGCGTCTGACCTATAGAATGTCCCAGGCATTTCCTCTCACTTTCGGCGCTACGGTTGTTTCCGACGTGAATCAATATGTGGGTATGCGCGATACGGATGAAGATTACATCCCCGATGTTTTCGATGCCTTTCCGGAAGAAGATTTCAAACTGCCGCAGGTCTATCCGGTGGGCGCATTCGGATTCAATCCCGGCGATAAACTGAGCGGCAAAGATTACTTGAAAGACAGCGACAGGGATGGAATTCCCGACGAACTCGACTATGATGTCGATGGAGACGGTTTAACGGATAATTACCAGCCCGATCCGACCAGGAATTTTGATGATGATCAGGTCGTTTCCCCCGATCCGTTTAATATCAAGGATCAGCGGAAAGCCCTGACCGGGATATCTTTCGATCTCGGTTACCCGATTTTCAGTAACAAACTGATCAGCCTGTATGCCTATGGCCAGGCGGCCACATTTTTGGCGAAGGACGTTACAGATTATTATTCGAAAGAAACTTTCACCCCGGGCTGGGGACTGGCCGTTCCGGGTGTAAAAGCCAGCATCTTGAGCTTCATCAATGTGAATGTCGAGTATCGTCATGCGGATAAGAATTTTCTCTACAATTACTGGGACCGCGCTTATGACTACGAGCGCGTCTCCATCCGCACCGATTCTCTTGGCATCTGGCCTTACACGAAAGACGAAATCAAAATGCGCAACGACGCTATGAACGGCGTATTCGGTTCGCTGGATATCAACATCCTGGATTATATCATCCTGGGCACTTATTATCAGCACATGACCTCCGGTGATCAGCAGATCAAGAGCTTCATGGCTTCGGCTTCGATCCCCAAGGGACGGATCCCTAAAGTTGCGCAAGCCGTCGCATTTTACCAGCGTAATAACGATGAAAATCCTTTCCGGTTCAAGAAACCGTCCGAAGATACAATCCTGGGCTATCGTCTTGGTTTCGACATTGGCGGAGGTGCCGTGTTATCTCTGGTGTACCAGATCACTTATCGCGATTTTGACGGCAATGGCAGCATCGATCCGAAGAATGAGGCCATCAAGTTGACCACGATTGAGACCGGATTTAACTTTTAGAGGGGGTTTGCTGATCCGGCAGGAAAAAAATCCTCATATTCCTTTTTGAAACGAAACGCGATTTTGTTAATTTACGGTTCGACTGGGGCTGTAGCTCAGCTGGGAGAGCGCAGCGTTCGCAACGCTGAGGCCGTGGGTTCGATCCCCATCAGCTCCACAGGTTTTTGAAGTAAAGATTTTTTGACTATGCTACATGGGGAACTAGCGGTGCCCTGTAACCTGCAACCCGCTCCAGCAGGATGGATCGCCAGGCAGCGGGTTTTAGTCAGAGTGATTTCGAATGAACAGGTGGCCGTGACGCTTTCTGTTTTGCGCAATAGAGTGGTGGTGAACTCCGTCAGGACCGGAAGGTAGCAGCGGTAACCATTCTTTTCTATGTGCCGCAGGACTTCTGAAAGTTAGCTTACCGTTGATTCGAGAGAACTTGCGACGGACTCAATGCCTGGTGCATAGTCTCTGTTTATAATGAAATTCCAAGTAATATCGCGTAAATATAGACCGCAACGTTTCGATGAGATTATCGGGCAGCCCCACATCTGCTCGACGTTGCAGAATTCCATCAAATCCGGAAGGATTTTTCATTCCTACCTATTTACGGGTTCGCGGGGCATCGGAAAGACGTCGACGGCCCGGATTCTGGCTAAAACCCTGAATTGCAGCCAATCACAGGATTTCAACCCCTGCAACGAATGTCAGAATTGCCTGGAGATAACGGGGGGCAGGAACATCGATGTTCTCGAAATCGACGGCGCCTCCAACCGCGGGATCGACCAGATCCGGGAGTTACGCGAGAATGTCAAATATCCGCCCGCCAATTCACATTACCGGATTTTTATTATCGATGAAGTGCACATGCTTACCAAAGAGGCCTTCAACGCATTGCTCAAGACACTCGAAGAGCCGCCCCCGCATGTGGTCTTCATCTTCGCGACCACGGAGCCGCAGAAGATCCCGGCCACGATTCTGTCGCGTTGCCAGCGCTATGATTTTCATCGCATTCCGGCGACCCTGATTATCGAACATCTGAGTCGCATCGCCGGACTGGAATCGGTGGAAATTCCGGAAGACATCCTCCTGTTGATTGCCAAAAAATCCGACGGCAGCATGCGCGATGCCGAGAGTATTCTGGATCAGGTTATTTCGTTTTCGGAAAAAGCCCTGAATATCTCCGATGTTCAGAAGATTCTGGGGCTGATCGATAATGACTATTTTTTCCGGATCGCCGAGTTGATCCGCAAAAAGGAGCGGGCGGCTCTGATCGAAAGCGCCGGCAAAATCTTCAACGAAGGTATCGATGTCGGCGAATTCCTGACGGGATTCGCGGAACATTACCGCAACCTCTTAATTACCCTGACAGTAGGGAATACAGCCCTGCTGGATTTGCCGGCAAACGTTAAAAAGTTGTACGAAGACAGTGCCGGAGAATGGAATTCCGGTGATTTGTTGCGCTCGATCAAGATCGTATCCGAAGCCCAGACCAGCTTGAAAAAAGCTGAGAATCGCCGCATGCACCTCGAATTTACCCTGCTGCGGATGGCGGCTATGGAGGATACCGTTACCGTTCAGCAACTGCTGGATCGAATCGACAATGCCCATTTAGCGCGTCACGAAGAAGCGCCCAAAATCACGAAAACCATCGATTTATTTTCGAAGCCGTTAGCTTCGAAACAGGCCCCGACCGAAACTCTACCAAAAATGCCTGAATCGAAACCGGTGCCGGCTGGGCAGGATTCTCAAAAAAATAATGAGGATTCGGTAGCAATCGCCGAAATCAGTATCGGCGATATACGCCGGGACTGGAACAAGATTATCACCCATATCGAACAATCCGATCCTTCCGTGGCGAACTTCCTGCGGAATGGATTGCCGCATAGCATTCATAATAACATCCTTGAGCTATCGTTTCATGAGACGGCGGCCTTCCATCGCAATGGCATCAGAAAACGGGCCCCCGTGGTCGAGAAAGCCCTGAAGGAGATATTTCACCGGACTTACACGGTGCAATGCATCGTCTCGAATGAAAATTCCGTGGCCATGCCGGATACCAAAGTCCTGGATGACATGACTCAAACGATTATCGATGCGTTTGACGGCGAACTTATTATTTAAGGAGATACTATGTTTCCGAAAGGTGGCATGAACAATTTAATGAAGCAGTTTGGCAAAATGCAGGAAAAGATGGAACAGGTTCAGGCCGAACTGGAAAATCTGACAGTGGAAGGAACAGCCGGCGGCGGCATGATCAAAGTGACCGCAAACGGAAAGCAACAGATCGTTTCCGTAAAAATCGATCCGGAAATTCTGTCGGATGATGTCGAAATGGTCGAGGATATGGTTGCGGCTGCCACGAACCAGGCTCTCCAGAAGGCGGCTGATCTCAGCCAGGAGAAAATGGCGGAAGTGACCGGCGGCATGATGGGCAATCTCCCCGGCGGATTTAAGATCCCGGGATTATGAGTTCCATCCCCGACTCACTGCAAAACCTCATTGAGCTGCTTTCCCGGTTTCCCGGCATCGGCAAGAAATCGGCGCAGCGACTGGCTTTTCACCTTCTGAAAAACAGTCGTGATGAAGCAATTTCTCTGGCCCGCTCGATTGTCGATGTGAAAGACCGTATCAAGCATTGCTCGCAGTGTTTCAATATTGCGGAAGACGATCCCTGCAAGGTTTGCCGCGATCCGAAGCGGGATCACACGATGATCTGCGTTGTGCAGGACGTCATGGATGTGCTGGCCATTGAAAAGACCGGGCAGTACCGTGGTATCTATCACGTCCTCGGCGGAGTTCTGGCGCCCTTGGACGGCATCGGTCCCGACGATTTGCACATTCAGGAATTGATGCAGCGATTGGATGGAATCCGGGAGATTATTCTGGCCATCAATCCAACCCGGGACGGAGAGACCACCGGTATCTATCTTTATAAACTGCTCAAAGACAAAAACATTAAATTGACCCGGATTGCACAGGGATTGCCGATCGGAATCGATCTCGAATTTGCGGATGAAATGACCCTGACAAGGGCGTTGGAAGGAAGGACCAATCTACAATGATATATACACTTGCAAACCTGCTGACTTTTTTGAGGATACTATTAACACCGCTGTTTATCTATTTTCTGTTCGGAAGGCACACCTATTTTGAAATATTTGCGCTGATCATTTTCATTATCGCATCGGTGACGGATGCTTATGACGGCTATTTTGCGCGCAAGCAAGCCACGGTTTCCGATCTGGGCAAGTTTCTGGATCCGCTGGCTGATAAAATTCTGATGTCGGCCGCTTTCATCTCTTTCGTGTTTTTAAAATTTGTACCGCTCTGGATGGTCGTCTTGATCATTGCGCGTGATTTCTGGGTTACCGGACTGCGCATTGCTTTTACGCGCAGAGGCAATGTCATGGAGACAAGGCGTTCGGCTAAAATCAAAACAGGAGTACAGATCGTGGCCGTTTGCGTGATTTTAGTCTATACGATTCTCCTGCGTTGGGAAATCTTCCTCGGTATCGGTGAATATCTTGATGTAGCCCAGAACTATCACATTATCTACTATTTCATGTTTCTGGTCACCCTGTTCACCGTCTGGACGGGCATTGAATATATTATCGTCAACTGGAAATCCATCCTGGAACTGTTTGCCCGTGAAAAATAAGTACACTTTTTCCCACCTGTTCGGCAGTTTCTTTTTCAGCGGGTATTTTCCCGTGGCGTCGGGTACTTTCGCCAGTATCCTGGCCGTGCTGCTCTGGCTGCCGCTGATTCCGCTTGCGGTACCGCTTAAAACCGGCATCATTTTAGTGACGACCATTGTGGGAATCATCAGTGCGGACCGCTGTGAAAGGATGCTGGGCGAAAAAGATCCCGGTTCGGTAGTGATCGATGAAGTGGCCGGCATGTGGCTGACCCTCTCCCTGATCCCCGTTTTTTCAATCCGGGGCAACGTTCTCATCATTCTGGTAGCTTTTGCAGCTTTCCGCTTTTTCGATGTTCTTAAAATCTTTCCGCTCAAGCAAATTGAAAAGCTCCGCGGCGGATGGGGAATCATGTTCGACGATCTCGTAGCTGGCCTATATGCCGGACTCGTTACCCGCCTGTTCATCTGGCTGATGCGATGAAAGCCGCGATTATCTCCATCGGCAGCGAACTGACCTCCGGCAATACCGTTAATTCCAATGCCGCGTTCATGGCGCGATTTCTGAAAAGGCACGGTATCGCCACCGATAAAATAATCACTATCCCGGATGACGAGCCAAGCGTCCGGAACGCACTTGATGCGCTTAAATCCGCGTATCAATTGGTTCTCGTAACCGGTGGGTTGGGGCCGACGCACGATGATATGACCAAGGCCATTTTAGGCAGCTATTTTCATAGCAAAATGGTCTTTCATCCGGAAGTACTGGAAAAGATCGAAGCGCTATTTTCCAGCCGGGGCCGGACGATGTCGGCTGTCAACCGGGAACAGGCTTTTCTGCCGGACAACGCCGATATTATTCCGAATCACCACGGGACGGCGCAGGGAATGAAGTTCGAACTGGACGGTACGACCTATTATTTTATGCCGGGTGTGCCCTACGAGATGGAGAGAATGCTGGCTGAGGAAATCAGCCGGGAATTGGGGCGCTGGTCGACGGGTGAGATCGCCACACGCGTTGTGCACGTCAGCGGCATACCGGAATCGACCTTGTACGAACGACTGAAGGACTGGCTTACCCGCTATCCGGAAATCCGGGTTTCTTTTTTACCGCGTTTTACCCATATCGATATTTCTCTGACGGCCAATTCTTCATCGGCCATCGCCCAAATTAATAAGGCCATCGACGATCTGAAATCCCTGCTGGGGAACCTGATTTTCGGGTATGACGGGACAAAGTTGGAAGCCGTGGTCGGCGAACTCCTGCGGCGTAATCGTTATCGAATTGCTGTGGCCGAATCGTGCACCGGCGGCTTGATTGGCGATCGCCTGACCGACGTATCCGGCAGTTCAGATTACTTTTTGGCCGGTCTCGTCACGTATAGCAATGACGCAAAAGTGAAATTACTGGATGTGAATCCGGAAACACTAAGGAAATACGGCGCTGTCAGTCGCGAGACAGCCCTCGAAATGGCGCTGGGCGTGCGTAAAAAACTCGGTAGCGATGTCGGTTTAAGTTCGACCGGGATCGCCGGGCCCACGGGCGGAACCGCCCAAAAACCGGTGGGCACACTTTTTATTGGAATCGTCATGGAAGGATTTGCCGAAGGTTATCATTTTAAGTATATTTGGGATAGACGAAAGAATAAAGAAATGTTCGCACAGGTAGCATTAAATCAACTTCGGCTCGTCCTGGAAAATAATAAATCATGAAACGTATCTTTTTCGCCGTTCATATATCGGAGGCAACCCGCGAGATATTCCGCAAAATCAAAACGGAAATTCCTCAACTTGGCGATGGTTTTCGCATTGTCGACGCGGACAGCTGCCACGTAACGTTGAAATTCCTGGGCGATACGCAAGAGAGTTTGATTCCGGATATCATCCAAAAGGTTGAGGCGGCTCTCGAAGAAGTCCAGTCTTCCGGCTTCTCAGCGGCGGGGACGGGCGTTTTTCCCAACCCGAGACGCCCGCGCGTCCTGTGGCTCGGAATTACCGAAGGGCTTGACGAATTAAAGACCTTAGCCCAAAAGATCGACAATGTCACAGCCGGTTTCGGATTTCCCAAAGAAGAACGCGAGTTTAAAGCGCATATTACATTCGGCCGGGTTAAAAAGGATCACTTCAGGCCGGCAGGAATGGATGCTTTCCTGCTATACAAGTATCCAACGCTCAGTAATCCAGTCGAAACGGTAGTTCTTGTCGAAAGCAAATTGACTCCGCAAGGAGCGATATACACGGTGTTACATACCTTTCATTTGAAAAATCAGGAGAATCAACATGGCCACTAATAACGATAAAGAGCGTGCAATTGATCTGGCGATAACCCAGATTGACCGGCAATTCGGCAAGGGATCGATCATGAAACTCGGCGACGACGGCGCCAAGGTCAGGGTCAATTCGATTTCGACCGGGTGTCTGTCGCTGGATGCCTGTATCGGAGTAGGAGGAATTCCGCGTGGACGCGTCACGGAAATCTACGGTCCCGAATCATCCGGGAAGACGACCCTGGCTTTACATGTCATCGCCGAGGCCCAGAAAAAAGGCGGATATGCGGCCTTCATCGATGCCGAGAATGCAATGGATCCTGGATACGCCGCCAAATTAGGCGTAAAGATTAAAGAATTGCTCGTGTCCCAGCCGGATAACGGTGAACAGGCGCTCGAAATTACGGAGACCCTTGTGCGCAGCAATGCCATCGATGTAATCGTGATCGACTCCGTTGCGGCGCTGGTTCCCAGGGCCGAGTTGGAAGGAGAGATGGGGGACGCCCATGTCGGTCTGCAAGCGCGTTTGATGTCCCAGGCCTTGCGTAAGTTGACCGGTGCCATCAACAAATCCAACTGCTGCGTAATTTTTATAAACCAGATACGTGAGAAGATTGGGGTCATGTTCGGCAATCCGGAAACCACGTCCGGCGGTCGCGCTCTGAAATTTTATACATCTTTGCGGATCGAAATCCGCAGAACTGCTTCGATTAAAGAAGGTGAAACCAACATCGGTAACCGCACCAAGGTGAAGATCGTCAAGAACAAAATGGCGCCGCCTTTCAAATCCACCGAATTCGATATCATGTATGGAACCGGCATTTCATTCGAAGGCGATCTGCTCGATACCGCTGTCGAAGCCGACATTGTCAGCAAAAGCGGTTCCTGGTACTCATACGGTGACGAGCGCATGGGGCAGGGCCGTGAAAACGTGAAAGAGTATCTGAGGAAGAATACGGACATAACGGAAAAGATTGAAAAGCAGGTCACGAAATACCTGGGGATACCCACGGATAGCGAAGAAGCAAAATAATCCGGGAAATCTCCAAGGGTGTCATTTTCAGGATCGTATGGAAGGCTTAGAGTCCAATATCATTACCGATATAAAAGCGCAGGTTAGAACACCTGGCCGGAAGTCTATTTTCATTAACGGGGAATTCCGATTCGGCGTCTCTGAAGAAACATTACTGGCCTTTAATCTGGCGTGTGGGCAGCAACTCAGTTCGAAACAGATTGAGATTATCCAGACCCATGAAGAATATGAGAACACACGCAGGAAGGCGCTCCACTTTCTGACAATTCGGATGCGGAGTATCAAAGAACTCAGCATCTATCTGCACAGACATGTGGATTCCGATTTTACAATCCAGCGGGTGATAGAGTACTGTATCGAACACAATTACGTTAACGATCTCGATTTCGCAAAAGCCTTCACGCGCGATAAACTGAATCTGAATCGATATGGAATGCTCAAGATTAAAAGTGTATTGCGGCAAAAGGGCGTTTCGCAGCAGATCATCGATTCCATTCTTTCCGATCTCATAGATGATGAAGATCAGGTGAAACTGGCTAAGGAACTGGCCGTCAAGAAATTAAAATCAGTTCATGACACCCGGAACCTGCGAGCGAAAATGTATCGGTACCTTGCCCAGAGAGGTTTCCGGGGGGATGTGATAGCGCAGGTACTGAAGGGATTGATTGAATGAAAATCGGCTGATCACGCTTCCGGAATTGCGCTAATTTCGAACGGTTATCTTCTTGCTTCTCATCTTGTCAAAAAATAACTTTACACGTGTCGAAATTCGGAGAATCACGACACTCTTTGATATTGTTATGAACGAAAATTCATGTTAAATAAACTGGGAATAATCGAACAGCAACGCACCTGCCGCCAAATGGCTTGAAAAAGGAAACTCGATCAATTTATGAAATCATCCAATGTCATCCGTAATGAATTTATAGAATTTTTTCGAAGTAAGGATCATAATATCATAAAGAGCGCTTCGGTCATCCCACAGGATGATCCGACATTACTCTTTACGAACGCCGGCATGAACCAGTTTAAGTCCTATTTCCTGGGACTGGAAAAACCGGTTTTCAGCCGGATTGCGGATACCCAAAAATGTATCCGCGTGAGCGGGAAACATAACGACCTGGAAGAGGTTGGCAAAGACAATTATCATCATACATTTTTCGAGATGCTGGGCAACTGGTCCTTCGGTGATTACTATAAAAAGGACGCCCTCCGATTCGCCTGGGAACTGCTCACCGAAGTCTGGAAAATACCCAAGGATAGGCTGTGGGCGACCGTCTATAAAAAAGACAGCGAAGCCCTGAAACTCTGGAAAGAAGTCACCGATATCGATCCCGAACGGATTTTAAAATTCGGCGAGAAGGAAAATTTCTGGGAAATGGGTAGTACCGGCCCGTGCGGTCCCTGTTCGGAAATTCATTATTATAAGGGAGACTATCCAAATGACCAAAAGGCTGAAGGAGTGAATTCAGGCGATCCGCATTATATCGAACTCTGGAACCTGGTTTTTATTCAATTCGACAGGGATGAAAAGGGTGTTCTGACCGAGTTACCTCAGAAGCATGTGGATACCGGCGCCGGTCTGGAGCGAATCGTCGCAGTTCTTCAGAACAAACATTCCAATTACGATACGGATCTCTTGCGTCCGATTATCGATAAGATTTCCGAATTTACCGGGATTGCTTATACGGAAGAAGGTGGCATGGCGCACCGCGTCATCGCCGATCATGTCAGGATGCTTTCCTTTGCGATTGCCGATGGAGGTATGCCTTCCAATGAGGGGCGCGGTTATGTAATCCGGAGGATCCTGCGCCGTGCCTCGCGCTTCGCCCGGAAGTTGAATGTGCATACGGCCTTCATCTACCGCCTGATCGATGTAGTCGAAGATATATACCGGGGAATTTATCCGGAAATCAGCGAGCATAAAGAACATATCGAAAAAGTGATCAAAGCCGAGGAAGAGACGTTCAGCGCGACGCTGGACCGGGGACTCGACCATTTCGAAAGAATCATCACGCAGCTGCAAGGGGAAAAACTGGCTGTAATTTCCGGCCCGGATATTTTCAAATTGTACGACACTTACGGCTTCCCTTTCGATCTTACCCGGCTTCTGGCGGAGGAGAAGGGCTTCCAAATCGATGAAGATGGTTTCTACGGTGAAATGGATAAACAACGCCTGCGGGCGCGCGCCAATCTGGCCTTTGATGCAAAAATCGCCGAAGAAGACAAGCAATGGATCATCGTTTCGGAAGGTGAGGATTCGGTCTTTATTGGCTATGATAGCACAAAATACAAGGCCCGGATTCGGCGTTATTACATCGAAAATGAAAAAGTTCATGTTATTCTGGATAAAACCCCGTTTTACGCGGAGTCCGGCGGCCAGGTCGGCGATAAGGGTACCCTGACCGCTGATGATGTGGCGATTGAGATCGAGAATACCATCAGGGTTAATCAGGCGATTATTCATATCGGTATGATTACACATGGTGTGATTGGGAAGGACGCGGAAGTCATGGCGGAAGTCCATGACAGTCGCATCCAGGAAACCCAGTTAAACCACACGGCGACGCACTTACTTCAGGCCGCCTTGCGACAGGTGCTCGGCGTTCACGTACACCAGGCCGGATCGCACGTCGCCCCGGAGAGCCTGCGATTCGATCTCACGCATTATTCCAAAATCAGTTCCGATGAACTGCGCGAAGTCGAGCGCATCGTCAACGCCCGGATTCGTGAGAATATCGAGGTAAAAACCTTTGTCCAGGATTACGAGGAAGCCAAGAAAGCCGGCGCGATGGCGCTTTTCGGAGAGAAATACGACAAGATCGTGCGCGTCGTGAAAATAGAAGGTTTTTCGCAGGAACTCTGCGGCGGTACGCATGTAAAGCGCACCGGGGACATCGGCCTTTTCAAAATTGTCAGCGAATCCTCGGTTGCCGCCGGTATTCGCCGCATCGAGGCGATTACGGGACGTGCTGCCCTCGAATACAGCATCGCGAACGAGAGCATTGTTGAAGAACTGGAAAAAGTACTCAGTGTTCCGCGGCAGAATCTGGCTTCGCGGGTTCAGGACCTGATCAGTGATCATCGCGCTATCGAAAAGAAATTGAAAAAAGAACAGGCTTCAGGTGTCGAAGATATTGTCAGCGCTGAGATTGCCGATGCGAAATCGTTTGGTGACCTGAAAGTCTTCACGCGCATGTTTGAGAACAAGAGCATGGATGATTTGAAAAGTATCGGTGATATCGTACGCAACGCGCTGCAGGAAGGAGTCGGAGTGCTGGCTTCGGTGAGCGAAGACAAACCGCTGGTCGTGGTTGTTGTCACGGATCTGGCTATCAAAAACTATGATCTCAAAGCCGGTGCTATCGTTAAGGAACTGGGCAAGATTCTGGGGGGCGGTGGCGGCGGACAGCCGCATCTGGCCACTGCCGGCGGAAGATTCCCGGACAAGATCGAAGCCGCCTTTTCACGCGTCTACCAGCTTGTTGAGGAAAAGATTAGTAAAAACTAAGGCGTAGGGAGTGATAATGGAGAATTTAATTATCGAGTACTCGGGAAACGGCAAGACCGGCGCTTCTCTGCCTGTCGGAAGCGATCTTAAATCTCCTTCGGAAATATTGTCCCCGGAGTTGCTGCGCGAATCGGTGCTGGGATTGCCGGAAGTGAGTGAACCGGAAGTAATCCGGCATTACACCAATCTTTCGACGATGAACCATCATGTCGATAAGGATTTCTATCCGCTCGGCTCCTGCACGATGAAGTACAATCCGAAAATCAATGACAGGATGGCCGAAATCGCCGGGATTTCGGAAGTACATCCGCTCCAACCGGTGGAGACTATTCAGGGCACTCTGGAAATCCTCTATGAATTAGGAAAGTTTCTGTGCGAGATCACCGGAATGCACTCGGCGACGCTGCAGCCGGCAGCGGGTTCGCATGGCGAACTCACCGGCGTCATGCTGATGAAGAAATATCACGAGTCGAAAGGGGAAAATCGTAAATATATCCTGATCCCCGATTCCGCCCACGGCACCAATCCGTCCAGTGCAATGTCCTCCGGTTTCGCGACGATTTCACTAAAATCCAATGAGCGGGGCTGTCTGGATATTGAAGATCTCAAAGCAAAGATGAATCGCGAGGTTGCCGGCCTCATGATCACAAACCCCAATACTTTGGGTCTTTTTGAGGAAGAAGTAGAACAAATTGTAGAGATCGTGCATCAGCACGACGGGATAGTCTACATGGACGGTGCCAATCTGAATGCGCTTCTGGGCATTGTCCGTCCGGGGGATATCGGTTTTGATATCACCCATATCAACCTGCATAAAACCTTCTCCACACCGCATGGCGGCGGGGGACCGGGCAGCGGACCGATTGCCGTCGTTGAAAAACTGGCGAAGTTTTTACCGGTGCCGCGAGTGTATCGGGATGGAAATCGATTTGCCCTGTCGGAAGATTTTCCCGAATCCATCGGTCGGGTGATGGGCAATTACGGAAATTTTGGCGTGATCGTTCGCGCCTATGTCTATATTAAAATGCTGGGTCTGGAAGGCTTGAAACATGTTTCCAGGAATGCAATCCTGAATGCGAATTACCTGCGTGTCAAAGTAGCCGGAAAATTTGAAGTACCGTTCAACCGCGCCTGTATGCACGAATTCGTGGCATCCGGCGAATCGCTGAAACAATACGGCATTAAGACGCTGGATATCGCCAAGCGCTTGCTGGATTTCGGCGTGCATGCCCCCACGGTTTATTTCCCGTTGATTGTTAAAGAGGCATTGATGATCGAGCCGACCGAATCGGAGAGCAAAGCGACCCTGGATCGGTTTTACGATAGTCTATGTCAGATCGAAGAAGAAGCCCGTACGAACCCGCAAATCTTGCATGATGCCCCTCTGACGACGTCTGTGAGGCGTTTGAATGAACTAAAAGCAAACAAGGATCTGAATGTCTGCTGGAAAAAGCAGTAGGAGGGAAGCTGAAGATGCCGAGAGAAATCATCGCAACCGATAAAGCACCCAAAGCGATTGGTCCGTACAGCCAGGCCGTGGCCTTCGAAAAGTTGATCTTCACGGCAGGCCAGATAGCGCTGGATCCTCATACCGGGGAACTGGCCGCTGCGGACATCGAAGGGCAGGTGCACAAAGTCCTCGATAACCTCAAAGCCGTACTGGAAGCTGCCGGTTCGAATATGCAGAGTATCCTGAAATTGACTGTGTTCCTGCTGGACCTGAACGATTTTGCGAAATTGAATGCCGTCTTCAACGAATATTTTCCCACGAATCCGCCGGCGCGTTCAGCCGTTCAGGTAAGCCGGCTGCCCAGAGATGTTCGGGTTGAGATCGAAGCTATAGCTGTACGGGAGAATTAATTGGAAAAGCGTTTTGCAATCATCGTGAATCCCGCCGCAGGACTGGGAAAGACCTTTAAGAAATTGCCTGTGCTGAAAGAAATAACACAGAAGGCGGATGCGATTTTCGATTATTACATAACCGAGAGTCCGCATCACGGCACCCGGATCGCCGATGCCATTCATCGTGAATACGATGCTGTGGTGGCCTTTGGCGGCGACGGGACCGCCAACGAAGTCATGAATGGTCTGGCTGGCAGTGATACTCCTTTCGGCCTGATTCCGCAAGGCACCGGCAACGACTTTGCCCGCAGCATCCAAGTCAGGAAGGATCTTCAGCAGGCCGTCAACGTACTTCTGAATTATAAAATCAGACCCATGGATCTTGGGATCATCGGCAACCGGGTTTTCCTGAACGGAGTGGGCGTCGGATTTGATGGATTTGTAAACTACCGCAGCAAGAATCAGAAATTTTTCAAAGGCAGTCTCTCGTATCTCTACGCCGTATTAACCAGCCTGACACTCTGGAGGGCGATACCCATTTCCCTGGGAATCGACCTGGAACCTATGGACAAAGTACATGCTTTCTTAATTGCGATCGGGAACGGCTGGAGCGTGGGAGGTGGCTTAAAACTGACTCCGCAAGCGTCCATTCATGATGGTCTCTTCGATATTTGCCATGTGGGCAATATTGCCATCTGGAAAATCATGTTGAATTTCGCCCGTCTTAAAACCGGCACAATCGGGCAGATCAGGGAAGTCGCCACGCGCCGCTGTAAGAAAATCACGATCGAAAGTGAATATCCTCTTCCGGTCCATTTTGATGGTGAGGTATATGATATCAATGCAAAGAAAGTCGATATTTCCATTGTACCGCAATCGGCAAATGTGATCGGGGGCTGGGAATCCTGAAACATTCGCAATCTAAAACATTCATCGGTATCAAGGCATTTCTGTTCGTATTCATCGGAACAGAGGTGCTTTTTGCTTTTTGCATCCCGAAAAACGATTCGACGGATTTTCAACCGGATCCTAAGACGGTGGCTTTACGCTCGGCAGTCCTGCCGGGATGGGGGCAACTTTACCTGAAACGGCCTATCAAATCGGCCCTGTTTTTTGGCGTGGAATCGTATTTTGCCTACCGGTTTGTGAGTTATCAAAGGATGTATGCTAAAATCGACGAGACGCGCAGCGCCGTTGGAATTATGGTCTGGGAGAACGAGCTGTCCGAAGCGGAGAAAGTCCAGGCCGTCAAGGATCATACCGGCTATAGTCTTGATTTGCCGACGTCACGGCCGAGGGAATTGCGCAACACAAATGGCTGGCGTTTCCTGGGTGTTTACCTGATTTGTGTTCTGGATGCCTATGTCGATGCGCATCTGAAGAATTTTCCCGGCGGTGATACGGATTTATACTCCAGTATTCATGATGAACAGCTGGAATTCGGGATTTCATTTTCGATAGGGAATTAGTATGACGGAACAAAGGGAACAGTGGGGTTCAAGGCTCGGCTTCATTTTAGCGGCCGCCGGTTCGGCAGTCGGCCTGGGCAATATCTGGAAATTTCCCTATCTCGTCGGAGAGTATGGCGGTGCGGCTTTCATACTTCTGTATTTGGTTTGCGTTCTGGTGATAGGCTTACCCGTCGTTATAGCGGAGATTCTCATCGGCCGTACAGCCCAGAAAAACCCGATCGGTAGTTTTCGCGAACTATCCAACGGCAATCCGTTCTGGATTTCCGTCGGTGTACTGGGTGTCGCAACCGGCTTCATCATTCTTTCCTACTATAACGTCATCGCCGGATGGAGTCTCGGCTATGTGGTCGAATCGGTCACCGGCCGATTTCATGACTTTCGGAATCCCGGACAGGCCGGCGAACTTTTCGGCCATTTGTCCTCCAATCCTGTCTGGAGCATCTCGTTTCACGCCGGATTTATGGCCTTAACCGTCGCTATTATCTATACCGGCGTCACCCGGGGCATTGAAAAAGCCAGTAAGATTTTGATGCCGCTTCTGCTGATTTTAATGATCATTCTGGTTTGTCGCGGAGTGACGCTCGAAGGCGCTAAGAGAGGCATGGATTATCTCTTAAAAGCCGATTTTTCCGCCATTACCAAACAAACGGTTCTGATTGCGCTGGGTCAGGCTTTCTTCTCACTGAGTCTTGGCATGGGTGCCTTGCTGACTTACGGCAGTTACATGTCGAAAAAAGAAAATCTGCCCAAGAGTGCTGTGAGCATCGTAGCCGTCGATACCATCATTGCTCTGCTGGCGGGATTCATGATTTTTCCGGCATTATTTGCCATGGGTGAGCATCCCGACCAGGGATTCCCGTTGATTTTCAACATTCTGCCGGTTGTCTTCAACTCGATTCCGGGCGGTTATTACTTTCGTATCATTTTCTTCGTCCTCCTTGCCCTGGCCGCGCTTACTTCCACGATTTCGCTACTGGAAGTGATTATATCCTACATGATTGATGAATTTGAACTGAGCCGCAAGAAAATGGCCATACTTTTCGGAACCCTGGTTTTTCTTCTCGGTATTCCTCCGGCGCTCTCTTTTGGTGTCATGAGTAAGGTTACCATCTTCGGATTGACCTTTTTCGGGCTCTTCGATTTTCTGGCAACAAATGTTTTCCTGCCGCTAGGGGGGATTTGCACCGCCATTTTCGTCGGCTGGTTTTGGGGTATAAAAAAAGCCCTGTCGCAGCTGCGGGAAGGTGCCGAAGATACGCCGCCGCTCCTACTTAAAACCTGGGCTTTCGTTATAAGGTATATCGCCCCGGTTCTGATCCTGATCGTTTTTTTAAGTTCCCTGGGAATTCTTTAAGATTATGAAAGATTGATTTTTCATCAATGCTCAATTTTAACGAATATATCGGTTGTATTCACGGGCATTCGGTCTACTCCGACGGCAGCGGCACCTATCCGGAAATTATTCACGCTGCACGCGAGGCCGGACTGGATTTCCTGATGATGTCCGATCACATGACTCTGGAGGGCAAGCACGCCGGTTTCGAAGGTTGGCACGATGATCTTTTTCTATCGATCGGTTACGAGATCAATGATCCGGAGGATAAGCATCATTACCTCGTATTCGGGCTGAATGAAGTGCTGCCGCCCGAGCTGAGCCACACCGAATATATCAAAGCCGTTCAGGCCCAGGGCGCGTTCGGGATTGCCGCGCACCCGTTTGAGAATCGCGACTCGATCAAAGCGTTACGCAGTTTTCCGCCGATTCCATGGGGCAATTTGGATTATCCTGAGATTAAAGCCATCGAAATCTGGAATATGATGTCGCACTGGATGGAGTCGACGACCTTCAAGAATCTCTTCTGGAATCTCGTCCATCCGCGCAGTTTTTCCACTTTCCCGAGCCGGCGTTTGCGCAAATGGTGGGACGGTGCCAATAAACATCGCAAGGTGGTGGGGATCGGTTCCGTCGACGTGCATGCCATGAAGATTAAAATACTGGGCGTTTTGCCCAAGGCAATTTTTCATTACAAAATTATGTTTAAGTCCATCCGGACGCACATTCTTACGGAAAAGGTGATCAACCGTTCTATGCCCGTCGCGGAGGTTGAAAATATTCTCTTCGAAACCCTGCAGTCGGGCAGAAGTTTTGTTTCTAATTTTCGCCGGGGTGACGCCGCCGGTTTCCGTTTCTGGGCCGAAATCGACGATCGGTACGTGCAGATGGGCGAAAGCGACACGGCTAAAAAAGTCCGGCTTTGTGCGCAGATACCAAGAAGAGAAAAATGCAAGTTGATCCGTGACGGCGAAATCTACAAGACCATGAATACTTCCGAGATTGACCTTATCGCCGGCCCCGGTGTTTATCGTCTTGAAGTGGAGAAGCAAAACAGGGGCTGGATTTATACGAACCATATTAAAATTAAGGGTTAAACAAATAGATGTGCGGAATTGTCGGAATTTACAATCATAAGGAGGCGTCGACCCTGGCCTATTTAAGTCTCTACGCGCTTCAGCATCGCGGGCAGGAGGGCGTGGGAATTGCCGCTTTTGATGGAGAAAGGATACGGGCGATCCGGGGTGCCGGACTCGTGGCGGAAGTTTTTGAGGACCAGCGCAAATTGTTGCAGTTGCCGGGCGATATCGCCCTGGGGCATGTGCGTTATTCAACTCATGGCGACAGCCGCATGGAGAACATTCAGCCGCTCATTTTCAACTATAAAAACGAGCAGATTGCGATTTGTCACAACGGCAATCTGGTAAACTGGGAAAGCCACAAAACGAAGCTGGAAAAGAGCGGCGCGCTGTTTCAAACGACCTCCGACAGCGAGTATATCATTCATCTCATGGCCCGTTCCAAAGGGGAGACGATTGAAGAGAAACTGATGCACGCGCTGCGTAAGGTGCGCGGTGCTTACTCCCTGATTATCATGTACAAAGACAAGATGATCGCAGCTAGGGACAAATACGGATTCCGGCCCTTATGTATCGGAACATTCGAATCTACCCGGATGGTAGCTTCGGAAACCTGCGCCCTGGATCTGGTGGGTGCCGAATATGACCGGGATGTGAATCCCGGTGAGGTTTTGGTGATCGATTCCAACGGAGTAAAATCCTACCAGATCGAGAAACCGCGTCCCAAACACTGCATTTTTGAATATATCTATTTCTCCCGGCCGGACAGTAAAATATTCGGCGAATATGTCGATAAAACCCGCCGCAAACTGGGCAAGAAACTGGCGATGGAAAATCCTGCGCCGGGCGCGGAAATCGTGATCTCCGTTCCGGATTCGAGCAATACGACGGCCCTGGGGTACTCGCGGCGTTCCAACTGCAAATTCGAGCTGGGACTCATCCGTAATCACTATATCGGCCGGTCTTTTATCCACCCAACGCAGGGAATGCGCGATTTTACCGCCAAACTGAAATTCAATCCGGTTGGCGGAGTACTGAAGGATCGCAAAATTGTAATCGTCGATGATTCCATCGTGCGCGGAACGACCTTGAAGAAACTGGTGCGCATGGTGCGTAAAACCGGCCCGAAAGAGATTCATATTCGCATCAGCTCTCCGCCGGTTCGCTTCCCCTGTTTTTACGGTATGGATTTCCCATCGCCGGAAGAACTGATTGCCAATCAGAAAACTGTTGCCGAAATTGCCGAGCATATCGATGCAGACAGCCTGGAGTACCTGAGCGTCGATGCGATGCTGGATTCGATGACCTTACCCAGGAATCATTTCTGTACGGCCTGTTTTACCGGAAAATATGTTGTCCCGTTACAAAAAGATAAATAGAAAGTGATGCCAGGATGAATGTGAAAGAGAAATATATCAAAAAACTGGATTATCTGTTCATTTTCCGGCCGATGCTGTTCTTCCCGATCTGGGCTATGCTGACGGCCGGTTATGGAGCCGGTTACTTTTTCAATGAAAACATGCGGTGGTGGTCATTTGAATTGAACTGGAGCAATATTCTGATGATCGTTTTAATGACGGTCGCGGCCGGCGCCGCTTCGATGGTTTCTATGCTGCGGCAGGGCGAACACAATTCCAGGATTGACGAACTGCTTTCAAAGGATAACATCCCACCCAAAACGGCCGGTCTCATCGCGGTTATTTCGATAGGGATTGCGCTTCTCCTCATTGGCGTGGTTAATCTCCATCTCTTCCTGCTAGCTTCGCTCTTCGTCTTCCTGAACGGATTTGTGATGAATTACCGGCCCTTTCTCTGGCGCGAAAATATTGTTCTGAAAATCATCGCTGCCGTATTCTCCGGTTTGCTGCTTTTCGTTTTCGGTTGGATATTGAGCGGTCACGTACAACTGCAGGTACTTTATTACGCAATTCCATACCTGCTGGGCTGGACAGCCCTGTACCTGCTGGCGGATCTGCCGGAGAATAGGATTGAAAACGGCGTTTATGTAAAAAAAGGGGAGCAGACTGACGGCCGGCTTGCCAGGATCAGGATTTCTTTCCTGCTGTTTGTGCTGGCTTTTGCCGGCGGGATGATCAGCAAAGATCCTGTTATTGCGATTGCCGGTTTACTTTCATCAGTTTTGTTCGTTATAATACTCTTCAAACCCAATGAAGTCTGGGCGGTTAGAACGCTACGCTACCCGATTCTTTTCATCCTCCTGATGCTCTGTGTTGAATTTCCACTGTTTTTTATAGTGCTGCTTGCCAATTATTATTTCTGCAAGTTTTATTATCAGGCGCGTTTCGGTCTATATTATCCAACTTTTCACATCGAGGAGGAACAATGATTCTGATCGACCGCGAAAAATGCGACCTGTGCGGTACCTGTGTTTCGGTCTGCCCTGAAGATTGCATTGAACTGGCGGAAACCTATCTTCAAATCAATGATGAAGTCTGTACAAAATGCGAGTTATGTGTCCGGATTTGCCCGGTGCAGGCTCTGGCAAGTCGGAAAGACGGGAGCGCCGAGTGAAAGAAGAATATGATATCGTGGTCGTCGGCGGCGGTCCCGCCGGGAGTACTGCCGCCCGGTTTGCGGCACAGGGCGGCGCTTCGGTCGCATTGTTCGAAAAAGACCGTGAGATCGGCATACCGGTGCGTTGCGCCGAGGCCGCCGGGCTGGATCATCTTTCCGAGTTCATTCCCCTGGATTCACAGTGGATTGCCCAGGAATTCGACCGTATAAAACTCGTCTCGCCGGCCGGCAAAGAAGTGAAGATGCTTAGCCCGGCCAAGGGCGCTATCCTGCATCGCCGGCTCTTCGATCATGCCCTGGCGCTGGAAGCCGCCAAAGCCGGTGTGCGCATTCATACCAAGAGTTATGTGCATAAGGTCGAATTTCAGGCCGACGGACCTCAAACACTTTATGTCAAACAATTTGGTGAAGATAAAAAAGTGCGTGCCGGAATGGTGATCGCTGCGGATGGTGTGGAATCGCGGATTGCGCGCTTTGCCGGAATCCGTACTCAGACCGCCCTGAAGGACATCGAAAGTTGCGCCCAGATGCTGGTTTCCAATATCGATGTTGAAGCAAGCCAGATCGAATTCTATTTTTCAGAACGCTGGGCGCCGGGCGGTTATGCCTGGGTTTTTCCGAAAGGCGAAAACAGCGCGAATATCGGACTGGGCGTGAACGGCGCCAAAGCCGGGCCTACTTCCGCCATGGATTATCTGAAAGAATTCCTGGCGGAGTTTTATCCTAACGCTGTAGCGCTGACAACTGTTGCCGGTGGAGTTCCCGTATCGAAATGCCTGAGCACGCTGGCAACCGACGGGCTTCTGATTGTGGGTGACGCCGCCCGCCAGGTGAATCCGGTTACCGGCGGAGGCATCGCCGCAAGTTTAACCTCGGGCCGCCTGTCCGGAATCGTGGCTTCGAAGGCTTTCGAGAAGCGGGATTACAGCGCCGCCTCTCTGAAGGAATATGAGAACGTCTGGAACCGCAGTCACGGGAAGGACTATGTCCGGATGTACCGCGTGAAGGAGTGGATCACCAAATTGACCGATAAGGATCTGGACGATCTGGCTGCTAACCTGCAGGGCATCCCGGCCGAAAAATTGACTCTCCTTAAGTTATTTAAAACCGCGATCCGAAATAAACCTTCATTATTGTTGGACGTGATCAAACTTTTTGCCCAATTTTCATAGATAGATGCTTACATGACTGAACTGCTTGATGTATTACAACTGAGTCAATTCGTCGTTTTCGATGTCGAAACCACCGGGCTGGATCCGGCCCATGACCGCATCATCGAGTTTGCGGCTATGCGTTTCAAAGACGGAGTCGCTGAGGAAACTTTGAGTTTTCTCTGTAATCCGGGGCAGGCCATTACGCCGGAGATCGAGGAGTTGACCGGCATCAGTAATGCCATGATCGCCGGTCAGGAGCCCTTCGAAAAATCTCTGGCAAAGGTGCTCGAATTTATCGGGGACAATCCACTGGTCGCCCACAACATCAGTTTCGATATCTCTTTTCTGAAAGCAGCCCTGCACCGGAAAAGACGCAAGACTTCCCTCTCAAATTTGCTATACGATACGCTGCTGCTCGCACAAACTTTCTATTTTTATCTTTCGGATCATAAACTGACAACCGTTGCCCGGTATTGCGGGGTAGCCGTCGAAAACGCGCATCGGGCCGGCGCGGATACGCTTTTCACCGGTAAAATCTTCCTGGCGCTCATTGAGCGGGCGGCGCTCTATGATCTCGAAACGCTGCAGACGATTAACATGATCCTCAAGGATACGGACGATCCCAATAAATGGTTGTTTCACAACCTGGCAAGACGGCATATCCAAACCAAATCGCTGGCAAAACAGAAACTGCCGCAGATCGATTGGATTCCGCCGGACAACATTGCGGGTAATCAGGAACCGGCTTATGCCGATGAAGCATCTCTAAAGCAGTCCTCAAGGGAATTGGCCCGGCATTTCTTCGGGAACGGCGGCGCAATCTCCGAACAGTTATTGAATTATGAGGAGCGCCCGCAGCAGATAAAAATGGCCGAAATTGTTTTCGATGCCCTGAGCAATAACGAGTCCGCCATGATCGAAGCGGGCACCGGCGTCGGGAAATCGCTGGCTTACCTGATTCCGGCCATCGTTCAACTTTACCGCGCCCGGGAAACGGTGGGCCGCATCGCCGTAGCCAGCAATACCAAAACGCTGCAGGAACAAATATTCTATAAAGAGATTCCGTTCATCCGGGATAAACTCGATATTCCGTTTAAAGCCGTGCTTCTCAAGGGACGCGGTAATTACATCTGTCTTACAAAATGGTATCGGCTGCTGGCCGATCTGCCCAATAAACTGCACATCGGCAATCGTTCCGCAATCTTACCGATTGTGGTCTGGCTGAAGCATACGAAGACGGGCGACATCGCCGAGAATGGCGGATTCAAACTCAGCCGTATGGCCTATATCTGGAATGAAATCTGTTCGGAGCCGGGTTACTGCACGACGCCGGCCTGTCATAAATACGGCGGCTGCTATCTCGGCAAATTGAAGGATGCGGCCTACAGCGCCAACCTTCTGGTCGTCAATCACTCCCTGTTGCTGGCCGATGCCGCGTCCGACAACAAGGTTCTGCCCGAGTACGACGCGCTCATTGTAGATGAAGCCCATAACCTGGAGAAGAACGCCTACAGTTATTTTGCCTCCAAAATCAACCTTTATCGTCTGCGCTATCTGCTGAACGGGATCTCCAGCAGTACCCGCACCGAGCATGGTTTGCTGGCTGATGTGATGAACGTTTCAAAGCAATTTAAAAATTCGGATTTGATTCACCATATCGAGACCGTTAAAAAAGATGTCGATGACTCACGACAACAGGCCACCGATTATTTCCGCCGGATTGCCACGGAAAAGACATTGGAAGGGGGCGAGAACGCCCGCAAGTTCGGCGTGAAGAAACGCTACACCTCTTACTCGGCGGCCTTTCCTAATTTCAACCTTGCGACTGATGAATTAATCAACGGGCTGGCCGACCTGAATCGATCGCTGAAAGGCATGCTGAACAAACTCGAAGAGTTGGTGTCGGATAATCCGCAGATCATCAACGAATTGCGCCTTGATCTCAAGAACGCTTTGACTGATCTGGCGGATATTCAGACGAGCCTGGAAATTATCACTTCCGCTGACGATGAGGATTTGATCTACTGGTACGAGATCGGCTCGGACGGCAAAGAGACCTCGGTCGAACTGGCCTGTACGCCGCTGAATATTTCCACCTCGTTGCACGAGAAAATCTATGCCGGTACCGGCAGCACGATCCTGACATCGGCGACCCTGCGTATTGCAGATTCCTTCGATTATATGCGCCAGCGAACGGGGATCGGCTTTCTGCCGGAAGAGACGCTGCATTTCGATTCCATCGGCTCGCCGTTTCATTACGCCGAGCAGATGCGCTTTTTCACTTTCCACGCCAGGCAGGGGCAGGAAAATAATTCCGACACGATCGTTTCGCTACTCATCCGGCTGGCCGAGGAAGTGCATAAAGGCATTCTGGTTTTGTTCACTTCTTACTCCGGATTGATGAATGCCTATCGCAAAGTCGCGCCCGTATTCAATCGCCTGAATATCAACCTCTATGCTCAGAAATCGGGCAGCTCGCGCACTTCGATTTTGGAAAAATTCCGGGCCGAAAAAGAGTCGGTTCTATTCGGAACCATGAGTTTTTGGGAGGGAGTCGATATCATCGGACCGGCGCTGGAAATCCTGGTGATCGACAAGATGCCCTTTTCGGTACCCTCGGAACCGATCATCGAGGCCAATGCCGAGAAGTTGAAAAAGGAGGGACGCGAGCCGTTCTTCGAATATTATTTACCGGAAGCCGTATTAAAATTCCGGCAGGGCGTCGGGCGCCTGATTCGATCGTCCACCGATGTGGGCGTTGTGATTAACCTGGATCAGCGGATCGATCTCAAACGCTACGGCCGGATTTTCAAGGAATCATTGCCGGTGGAATCGGAATCGATCGTCGGCGAAGATCGCCTGTTGCAGGAATTAAAGAAGTTTTTCAGATAAAGGGAAACCGTCAATGAACTGGAAGAAGCCGGGAATTTTACTCCTGTTTTTACCCTGGATAGTGGGAGCGGAAGCGCTGCCGCGGTTCTCGGTGCGGGATATCTACAAGTTTCCGGGATTGCAGTACAATCAGCATAAAAAGATGAACTTTCAGTGGGGTGTCGACAGCAAATCAATTCTGTACTGCTACCCCAAAAATGAGCACGATCGTTATCTTCTGCAGTACAACCTGACGGAAGGTACGATCGATACTTTACTGACCACTACTGATATGCGCTGGATCGAAGGAAGCGATACAATCCGGTTCTACCCGGATTCCGTACTGCAAGCTCCCGATGGAAGTTTTTTTGTTTTAAAAGGCGGACGGGATCTGTTCCGGTACGATCGGGAAACCGGAGCGAGTGTCCGTTTGACGGAGGATGGCAAACCCAAAAACGATGTCCAGATTTCACCCGATTCCCGTTTTATCAGTTTCGTGCAGGATTATAACCTGTTTCTGATTGAGAGCGGGGGAGGGCGGATTATCCAGTTGACCCGCAGCGGTACGGAGAACCTACTGAACGGAGTGCCGGATTGGGTTTATAAAGAGGAATTTTCTCTGAAGAGCGCCTATCGGTGGTCCGAGGATAGTAAAAAGATTGCATTTATGCAGACCGATCGGAGCCGGGAATTCCGGTTTCCGATTCCGGACTGGACGGATGTGCACCCCAAAATTCGCTGGCAATATTACCCCAAAGCCGGCGATTCCAATCCGCGTGTACAGATCGGGATCATCCGCATCGACAATCAGCAGGTGAACTGGGTCGAATGCCAGACCATCGACATGGAATACATCCCGCGTTTTGACTGGTTGCCGGATTCCAAACGAATTGCCTTGCAGACCTTGAATCGTGGACAAAATCACCTGAAACTGTACTTTGCAAATATTGAAACCGCCAGCTGCGATCTGATCCTGGAAGAGAAAGACCCCTACTGGCTTAATATTTACGATCTGTATCATTTTTGTAGGGAAACGGAGCAGTTCATCTGGTATTCGGAAAAAGACGGCTATGCCCATCTGTACCTGTATGACAACAACGGCAAGATATTGCAGCAGCTGACCGTCGGCCGGTGGAATGTGACGGAACTGAACGCAGTCGATGAGAAAGGCAAGTTTGTCTATTTTACATCGAATGCGCCAAACCTGCGGGAACGGCATATCGGTTCCGTTTGTCTCACCAGCGGCGAGCTGGCCGTCATCGATAAAGGACCCGGAACGCACCGGGCCCTCTTCGCTCCTAACTTCAAGTATTTTATCGAATTCTATTCGACGATCGACACTCCGGCGAAAGTGTTTCTTGCCGATATCGACGGGCGCCGCAAAGCCACATTGTATCAGAATGATGGATTTGACGCCGAGAAATTCGGCTTCGGCCACTGGCAATTTCTGGAAGTTCCTTCGAAAAACGGGGGAAAGCTATTTGCTTCGATGCTGCTGCCGAACGATTTCGATCCGCAGAAAAAATATCCCGTGCTGATCAATGTCTACGGCGGGCCGCATGCTCAGGAATCACGAGATTATTTCGCAAGTCCCTGGCACCAGATGCTCTCTCAATTGGGATACATCGTCTTTATCCTGGATAACCGGGGAAGTTATGGACGCGGGCGCGATTGGGAGCGCGATATTTATATACAACTGGGAAAGTTGGAACTGGAAGATCAACTTGCCGGCGTCGATTATCTGAAATCCCTGGATTATGTCGATCCCGGGCGCATCGGAATCTGGGGCTGGAGCTACGGCGGCTATATGACCTTAATGGCTCTAGCCAAAGCGCCGGCCGTGTTTAAAATCGGGATCGCGATTGCGCCGGTTACCCATTGGAAGTACTACGACTCGATTTACACTGAGAGGTATATGGGACTTCCTAGGAATAATCCCGAAAGTTACGAAGAGAGTTCCCCGCTTAATTTTGCTGATAATATCAAAGCCGATCTGTTTCTCGCCCACGGTTTGGCCGATGATAATGTTCATTACCAGCAGAGCGCAGTCTTCGTCGATAAACTCATCGAGTATAATAAACGATTTGAATATCGCAGTTATCCGAACCGGAAACACGGCATTAGCGATGATGCTGCGCGTATCGACCTTTTTGAGAAGTTAACCGAATTCATTCATGCCAACCTTTAATCACAAATCAGGAAAGAGTATAATGTCTGTTGAATTGTACAAAGAAGTTCGAAAAGTTATTGATTTTCGTAGTCGCGTAATTCTATCCACTGCAGTCGGAGGAAACTCCTGCATCACCCAAATCCGTTATATTAATGACGGTTTTGACCTGTACTTTTACATATCGGGAAAGACGAAAACCGCTGCCCAACTGAAACAGAATCCCAATGTGGAGTTGCTTTTCACCGGCAATCCGCGGGCCAATACCGGCGAATTTGTCTATGAAGGCCTTGCCGAACGGGTTAAGAATGAAGAGAAGGCTGCCTGGGCCAGGCGCAATTTTTTAAGAAGATTCAGCGACGCTAAACGCTTCCTGGGATATAGTCAGACGGAATTGTATAAAATCTCACCGCTGACTATCAGCGGAACCCGCCGGCGTAAAAATGAGGAAGATCGCCTGACCTTCAAGGAAAATAAACGCAGCGATGTGAAGTTGATTGGCGTGTCGTTCCTGCGCTGGATTCGTCTCTGGCTGCAGGCCATGCGGGCACCCTTTTTTACGGCGAGCATTGCGCCGGTAATTGTCGGAACTGCCGTTGCCTATTTCCGGCAGGCTGCCCTGGATTGGAGGTTGTTGCTCATCGCATTGACCGGAGCTGTCTCGGCCCATGCGGGTATGAACATCCTCAATGATTATTACGATCATAGAACCGGTGTTGATGACCTCAACACCAGCCACAATGCCTTTTCCGGTGGTAGCCGGATGATTCAGAACGGCCTGCTTTCACCGCAGAAAACGCTCGTCGCAGCGACGTTCTTCAGCGTTATTGCGATCGGCCTTGGTTTGTACCTCAATCATCTACTGCCCGGTAACACGCTGCTCTGGATAGGATTGGCCGGATTTGTCCTGGGGATTAGCTATTCGGCAACACCCTTTTCACTGGCGCATCGTGGGGTCGGCGAAATCGCCGTTGCGCTGGGCTTCGGGGTTGTAATCGTGCTCGGTTCGTATTTCGTGCAGACCGGGAGCCTGGACTGGCTGCCCGTACTGGCTTCGGTGCCAACCTCCATCCTGGTTGGCCTGATTCTCTATATCAACGAATTTCCCGACGCCAAATCCGATGCCGCCGGCGGCAAGAAGACCATGGTGGTCAGGTTAAAAGATAAAAAGCGGGCGATCCGGGTCTACCAGATCATGCTGGTTCTCGCACTTTTGTGGATCGTCGGATTTGTGATTGCAGGTCTTTTCCCGATATGGACACTGGCGGCTTTGCTGCCCATACCGCTGGTTATCATAGCCCTGCGTATTTCGGCGACCCAGTACAAAAAAATCTACGATTTGCTGCCGGTGAATGCGCTGACGATTGCCATTCATCTTGGAGTATCATTGCTGCTTTCCGTTGGGTTTATTCTCGGAGCAATATTTTAAATTGCTGTCGTGAAAGTAATGATGATTGCTTGACCTTTGCCAAGCGCTATTGTAAATTATCGCGCTTTTTTGGAATTGGGGAGTCGTTCAATGGTAGGACATGCGGCTCTGGACCGTAGAATTGGGGTTCGAGTCCCTACTCCCCAGCGATTCTTTCACAGTTGATTTTTCGAAGGAAATCCTCAAAAGGATTTTTTCATTTCCGAGCCAGTATGGCGCATTCGTCTAGCGGTTAGGACGCCGGCCTCTCACGCCGGTAGCAGGGGTTCGATTCCCCTATGCGCTACAAAAATTTTAAAAGATCATGTGGTGCGTATATGTACTACGCAGTCAAAAAGACAGGCACCGTTACGTCGGTATGACAACTGATGTTGTGCAAAGATTGCATGAACACAATGCCGGCAAAGTACGTTCGACAAAAGATCGCCGTCCCTTTGAACTGATCTACCAGGAAAGTAACTATACCTGTACTCAAGCACGAGAAAGAGAAAAAATTCTCAAGAGCGTTGCTGGTCGCCGATACTTGGATGAGAAAATCGGGTAGCAGGGGTTCGATTCCCCTATGCGCTACAATTATACAACAAATCAATCCGTTATGTGGTACGTGTACGTTCTTATAAGCGAGCAAGACGGAAGGCATTATGTCGGGATGTCGCAGAATGGCGGTAGACGGCTTTCCCTTTACTCGTGGAAACCGTAGCGAAGCTATTCAAATTTGTCGAGAATCATCCCAAACGCGATTGCATACTCGTATTCTTTGATGATCTGGAATTCCATCCGTTCATAGAATTTGATCGCGCCCGGATTGGCCTTGCCAACCTGCAAATGGACGGCGGGAACTTTTAAGGCCCGGAGTCTATCCAGGAAAGTGTCCATCAGTATACGGCCCATTCCGTGACCCTGTCCAACGGGCAGAATATCGATGTGCAGATGGGCCGGGTAAAGACGCAGATCGTCATTGGGCAAATGGCCTTTATGAATCAGGCGGATGATATGGGCGTCCGGTGAGCGATCTTCGATATCCGGCAGCGGATAGCGTTCTCTGAGAACGGGAAACCATTTACTTTCGCAGATTTCGTAGAAACGCGCCGAATCCCGGGTACCGATGATATAACCGCAAGGCTCCCCGGAGCAGCACAAAACGAAACACAAATCCGGCTCATTAACGGCATACGGAGCTGCATAGAAGTGACCGACCAGATCCGGATCGCGATATTTACCGGTTGCGTCCTTTCCGCTATCGGCGGTCTTCAGGCAGATGCGGTACATTGCAACCAAATCGGAAGGATGGTAAGCGCGAATCGTCATGATCATAGGTCAGTCTCCTCAAAGTACGGTATTTAACCTGAATTATTTGCCTCAGAGCGCCCAGAGATTACAGGGAATTGTTGTTTCATTTAATAGGTGAAATCAAATGGAATGAGTTTAGTAAATCTAAGAAAATCAACTCGGTGTTCTCTGCAAACTCTGCGTTTTTGGAATTATACAAGTTAAAAACGCGGAATTCGTAATTTTCGAAGCCAGTCCCTGAGCACCCGGTAGATTTTAGCGTCAGGGGAGAAACGCGCTTTACCCAGGAAGGCAGCAACTATATCGGTCATCTCCGCAGACCGCAGGTAACCGTAGGATTTATGCGGATTACGTTCGCGATCGTTATGATAATTATTGTAGACTTCTTTGTCAATAACATGAACTCCGCCGCTGTTATCGGCATATTCGTCGGCAATCGAATGATCCAGCGCCACGTGATCGTCGGCGTCGGACAAATTGTACCAGGAACGCCGGATGCTTTCCGGCGTCGTCAGGGGAATATCGCGATTGAAGTCGTCCGATCGGGAGCCGGCAATGCGGCTGGTGATAATCGGCAATCCCAGCGGTGAACCGAGAGTCACAAAGACATCGATGCCCGAATTGCCGTTCATACGAGTCAGGACATCATAGGCAATGATCGAGCCCATCGAATGCCCGATCAACAGAATATCGCGCCGCTTATATTTCCGCAAGATTCGCTCCAGTCGTTCACAAATCGCTTGACGGATCGAGGGATCTCCGGAGTAATAGAGATCGAGTTCGCGGAAATATTTTTTGATGATGTAGTTGGTCAGGCCGCTGAAATTGAGGGTGTTATCATCGTTGAGAAAAAGGGTGTCCAAATTGCCTTCGATGAACTTGTTGATTACCCGGCGGATGCCCGTGATTACGGGCCTTTCCCGGAGCGTGCCCGCGCGATATGGTTCATCGAGAAAGAAGGGATTTTCAGAGTCCGTGATTCGCGGATTCAGAGGCTCCGGATGAACAATGTCGGCCCAGTAAACCATCTCGAACGGAATCCTCGGGTGAAGCATGTCACGGCTGCGGTATCCCTCGATAATGGCCTTCTTCCACCAGCTTTCCAGAAGCGCCTTCGGCGGCTTATTGCCTAATCCATGGATTCCGATGATGATCTTTGACATAGCCATTGAAATGAGTGCTTATCGAATGAGCAAAACAGGAAAATATTGCATCAAGTTTAGCAAGGATTGAAATAATGTGCAATTTTTAAAAAATTATGCAATACTATCGTGAACACTCACTATCAGTAATTCATAGGTGGTAAACGGTGACCGGTAATTCGCACCTCACAATCTGAAGCCTGCGCTCACAAATCTGTTATCGAAGATTCCGTCAATTAGCCTTGGATGTTACGACGCATGGCGCTAAACTTCGCCCGTGAAAATTGAACGCAATGCCTTCGGGCAGAGTAGCATTGGATAACCAGTCGAGAGGGCCATGCGGATTATAATGAATTTCGGAAAGCTTCGTATAACAATTTTGGCCGCCATTATGATGTCCGGATACACTTTAGCGCAGGATCAACTGGATATGAAAATCGGGCAGATGCTCATGGTCGGTTTCTATCCCAATACAAACTATGAAGACACGTTACTCTACGATATCGCCAACCGCAATCTCGGCGGAGTGATTCTTTTCGGCAGCAACCTGGAGAGTCCCCAAAAGATCGTCGAATTGACGACGTGCCTGAAAGCTGCTGCGACAATCCCTCTATTGATCGCAACCGACCAGGAGGGCGGTGTCGTTGCCCGTTTGGACGAAAGCAACGGTTTTGCTGCGACCTACTCGGCATACAAATTGGGGACGACCTTCAATAGCGAAGATTCCACCCGTAAACAAGCGGCTGAGATGGCCGGTTGGCTTTCAGCAAGCGGCATCAATACCGATCTTGCGCCGGTTGTCGACGTCAATGTCAATCCCGCCAGTCCTGCAATTGGCTACTACAAGCGCAGTTTTTCGGCCGATCCGATGATAGTCTATCAACATGCCGCCTGGTTCATCGATGAATTCCGGAGCGCCAACCTGGTCACTGCCTTAAAACATTTTCCGGGACATGGCAGCGCGAAGAAAGACTCGCATCTCGGATTCACCGATATCACCGATACCTGGAGCGATTCCGAGTTGATCCCGTATACCGAACTGATTGCGAATGGTTACCGGGATATGGTTATGACGGGGCATTTATATAATGCCAATCTGGATTCGATCTATCCGGCGTCGTTATCTCATAAAATCACAACAGAACTACTGCGCGATAGCCTCGGTTTCGAAGGCGTCGTGATCAGCGACGAACTGTTTATGCGGGCCATCAGCAACAATTACGGCTTCGAAGAAGCGATCGAACTGGCTGTAAATGCCGGGACGGATATTCTTCTCTACAGCACCAACGAACACGGTGGCAAATCCATCGTGGCTGAAATTACGCGCATAATCCGGCAGAAAATCGACGAGGGCACGATTTCAGCCGACCGGATTGACGAATCGTATCGCAGAATCATAGACCTGAAGGAGCGACTCACCGGTAGCGCTATCCGGGAAATAGCGGCGACGCCGGCGCATTTCTCGCTGACGGTTTATCCCAATCCCTACAATATCAGCACCAGTTTCGACATTCAACTAGCCCAGGCTGCATCGGTAAAACTGGAGGTGTACGATATCGTTGGACGGGCTGTTTTTACGCAGCAATACCCTTTGATGAACGCCGGCCGTCATCTCATCCCGTTTAACGGGAACGAACTATCATCCGGTGTGTACTTCGTCCGGGTGGAGGCGGGTGGCAAATTCATTTCAAAAAAAATTGCATTAATGAAGTAAATTTCGCGATATTCCACTCAGCAGAAGAGAGGATCTCGATGAAAAAATTACGACTGATTTTCGTTGCACTCATTTTCATATCGAATCTTGCCTTTGGGGGATCCATCGGCCTATCGCTGTCGCAGATGTGGACAGACAATTACGAACTGGAGAATCCGATTGGCCTGAGCGCGCACTTTACCCAATCCCTGATGAAGAAAACCCGGTTACGGCTGGAATATTCACTTTCCATGAATGAACGCAATTATTTCGGCGTTCTGGTGGGTGGATTTCTGTCACCGGAGGACCCGCAGGAGAATGTGCGCAGCCGGTCCTATGTGAAATCATTCGAAGCGGACCTGCTGTACGACGTTATCAGTACGAAGCGGCTGAGTCTCGGACTGGGAGGCGGTGTGCATCAAACCAGTCTCAGCGCCAACCGCAAGGGTTTGGAGACCGGTCGCGAGACCAATTTGGTAGGTCAGAATAAATACGGTGTGCTGGCCGTTGCTTATATTGAAATCGACAGATTGCTGCATCTGCCGCTCAGTTTTTCAATTATGGCCAAATATAAGAGTTCCAATACGTCCCCGGTTCCGCTCGATACCGAGGCGCCCTTCACCAGCGCGATTCAATTCAAATTAATCCAGTTTGGCCTTTCATATACGTTATAGCGATACAGCAGCTGCGCAAACATCGTAGGGGCTGACCTATGTGTCGGCCCGGAATATCTATTCATTCGTCCATGAAATCGGGCGCACGCACACGTGCGCCCCTACGTATCTAATTTCTTATACGCGCAGCGCTCGTCACCTTCCCAGTGCTCATGTAATACTTCTCGAATAGAAACACAATCCATTTCCGTCCCATAGATCGTATGATGTACGCCGGCGCGATTTTCATAACAAACGCAGAAATAGGTTCCGTCGGCTTTAGGCCGCAGATGTTCGCAGGGATCTCCGTCATAGGCGCCGCAACAGGCGCCACAGCGAATGCAGACAGCCTCGAATTCTTCTTCCGTCAGTGTGGTGGATATTTCAGTACGGTTTTCGTTGGGCATCGTGGCGACAGGCAGGGCTTTCTAAACCGGATTAACAGAGGGATGTTACTTATATTCTCCAGCAGCAGGTCCGAAATCAATAAACCGGGCGCAAAAATACAATTTTAACGTGAATAATAAAAATATTATTTCGCAATGCGCGTAATGTGTAATTCCCTGAAATCCACATCCAGAAGGTCCGGCTGATCCAGGTTCATTCCGGTGATTTTAGATTGCGAATCCAGCGGGAATGTTACAAAGCCGTCGGGAACCATCGGATCGTCCCAGTGAATGCGAAACGTATCGTAGTGCCAGTGCTCCAATTCACCCGTAAAACTCGGTGTGTGGCTGAATCTTAGCACAAGCTTGCCGCCCGTTAAATCAACACTGATTTTACCATACATCGGATCGTTATAATCACCAGCGTAATCGGAGAGTGGGAGGGAGGGCTTCGTCTTTTTCCGACGGGCGGCCTCAATCTTTTTTTGCTTTTCGTTCTGACTTTTCAGCGACGATTGGCGGGCTTTCACATAGACTGCTCGCCAGTCGTGATAAGGCAAATCCAGAAGTTTATCCAGAATGGTGTACGTAATGACATTATAGATGCGATATTCATCCTGGTTCGTCAGCACGATAATTCCAAGTTTTTCCTCTGGAATCATGGTTACGAGGGCCCGGAATCCGTCCACGCCGCCCGAATGCGTCACCAGGTAATGTCCCTGATAATCACGCAGAAACCACCCAAAACCGTAGGTGAAGAAGTGCGGCTCCATCGGTTCAAAGTCCTCGCCATACGGACTGAAAGGAATCACTGTCTGTGCAGACCACATCTCGCGGGCCGATTGTTCAGAGTACAGCCTTTGATCCTTATATTCTCCATGATTCAACAGCAGCCGGATGTAGCGCGCCATATCCTCAACGTTCGAATAGATCGATGCCGCCGGTCCCAGGTTATCGTAATCGCGATGTGCAATCGGAAACAATTTGCCGTTGATGACGGCATGCGGCGTTGCGACGTTCTCCGTATGTAGCATATCTTCCATGCGCGAGACAGTGCGATCCATGCCCAGTGGCGTAAAGATCCGTTCCCGGATAAAATCGTCCCAGGTCCGGCCGGCAACCGTGGGAATGATCTCTCCGGCAACCAGGTACATGATGTTCTGATAGGCGTAACGGCTGCGAAAACTCGTCGCTGGTTCGAGGTAACGGATGCGCTCAATCACTTCGGAGCGCGTATAATCCGAAGCGTACCAGATTGTCCCGCCGCTGACGCCCGGAAGTCCGCTTCGGTGCGTCAGCAGATCGCGAATGGTCATCTGCTCGGTGACATAGGAATCATACATCCGAAATCCAGGCAGGTATTTTATCACGGGATCGTCCCAATTCAATTTCTTTTCTTCGTGCAGCATCGCCAGCGACATGGAGACGGTAGATTTGGAAATCGATCCGATTGCGAAAAGTGTCTGACTATCGACAGCGTCATTTTTACCGATTTCCCGAACACCATAAGATCCTATAAAACGGATAGAATCGTCTTTGACAATCGCGATTGAAATCCCCGGCACCTGGAAGTCTTCGAGGCATCTGGTAACAAATCCATCGAAATTCGTCAGTGGCATATCACCGGGAAAAACGGTAGTTACAGGTACGAGAAATGCTACCAGCAGTGATAGACTATGCCTTATCTTGTACATTATCGCTCCGTTTTATGTCATACTAATTTAGAGAACGATGTTGTGAAATGAAATGAAAAGGCCTCACGATTGCGAGGCCTTTTTATAGTCAGTATTTCTATTCTTCTTCCATAAAAGGATAGCGGTAGTTCTTAGGCGGTTCGAAGACTTCCTTTATGGTCCGCGGCGACACCCAGCGCATCAGGTTAATCATGCTGCCGGCTTTATCGTTGGTGCCTGAGGCGCGCGATCCGCCGAACGGCTGCTGCCCGACAACCGCGCCGGTGGGCTTATCGTTGATGTAGAAATTACCGGCTGCATGGGTTAACACGCGTGTTGCCAGGGAGATAGCGTGGCGATCACTGGCGAAGACAGCACCGGTTAGGGCATAAGGGGAAGTGGTATCACACAGTTTCAAGGCCTGCTCATACTTTTCATCTTCATAAACGTATAATGTCAAAACCGGTCCAAAGATTTCTTCTTCCATCGTTTTGAAGTGCGGATCTTTGGCCTCAATCACCGTAGGATGCACGAAGTATCCGACCGAGTCGTCGTACGTGCCGCCGACGATTATGTCAGCATCTTTGGAATTTTTAGCGTACTCAATGTACGAAATGATATTGTTGAAGGCTGTTTTATCAATGACGGCGTTGAAAAAATTGCGGAAGTCTCGGACATCACCAATCGAGATACTCTCAACTCCGGCTATGAGTTTCTCTTTTAATTCCGGCCAGATGGATTTGGGAATGTAGGCGCGCGACACTGCCGAACATTTCTGCCCCTGGAACTCAAAGGAGCCGCGTATAAGAGCCGTGCTCAGTTCGTCGACGTTGGCGCTGTTATGCGCAAAAACGAAATCTTTACCGCCGGTTTCTCCGACGATGCGCGGATACGTGCGATAATTTGCGATATTTTCACCGATCGTCTTCCACATATTCTGGAAGACTGCCGTGCTGCCGGTGAAATGCACGCCTGCAAATTTGGGGTGTTTAATTACATTGGGACCGACTTTGGCACCCGAGCCCGGGATAAAATTGATTACGCCGTCGGGTAGACCGGTGGCCTGAAAGAGTTTCATGAGGTGATAGGCTGAGAACACGGCTGAAGATGCCGGTTTCCAGAGCACGGTATTTCCCATAAGAGCAGGAGCGGTCGGCAGGTTGCCGGCAATCGAAGTGAAATTAAAGGGCGTCACAGCGAAAACAAAACCTTCCAGCGGTCTCTGTTCGAGGCGATTCCATTGACCATTCGGTGAGAAAGGCTGCTGTTCATAAATTGCTTCCATGTATTTGGCATTGAAATTCCAGAAGTCGATCAATTCACAAGCCGAATCGATTTCGGCCTGGAAAACATTTTTACTCTGGTTAAGCATGGTCGCCGCATTCAGTGTGGCGCGCCAGGAACCGGCGAGCAGAGAGGCCATTTTCTTAAAAATACTGGCCCGTTCCGCCCAGGGCATTGTGGACCAGTTCTGCCACGCTTTCTGCGAAGCTTCGATGGCCATCTCAACTTGCGTCGGGCCGGCTTTGTGATAGGTCGCCAAAATATGCTTATGATCGTGGGGCAAGACGCACTGCCCGGTATCACCGGTCTTTATTTCCTGCCCGCCGATGATGAGAGGGATTTCGATGAGCTCTTCGGACATTTTCTTCAGCATCTTTTTTAACTCGGCTTTTTCGGGACTTCCCGCCTTGTAGCTCAGGATCGGCTCGTTAACAGGATCGGGTAGCGTAAATTTTGCATTACTCATGGATCACCTCGCTTTTTATTAGAAATTGAAATACGGACGGGAGCATTGCGTACGGATTGTTGTTTGGTATGTCTGAAACCACGGACTTAAATTAATAAATCTCTCAAAATATCGGTAGCGGAATTTTCAATTACCCGTTAATCCTGGGAAAAGTTCTTCGTTCGTAAACAATAATCTGGAAATGGGTCCAAGCCGTTCGCTTGGCTGTTCACAAAGCAAGATGATTGGGATTGTATCTTGTTTTGACCTGCTTTAATAATTAAATTCTTGCTATGCTCGACAACAAACCATCATATAGGAGGGAACCATATGAAGAAATTGCTTTTCCCGGTACTTGCACTATTGTTACTTCTCAATTGCGGCGGAAAGAAAGCGAATGATACCATGAAAGCCCAGGGACTGATCGACAGTCTGACACAGGCGATCGAACCGCTCAACAAGGCGGTGGCGCTGGCTTCCTGGAACGCTTCCACAACCGGCGAGGACAAATATTATGCTGAGTCCGCTGAAATCTCGATTCGGATCGATAAAATCTTATCGGATAAGGTTGTATACGAGAAATTAAAATCGTTGCATGACAGCCCTTCGATCAAAGATCCATTGCTGAAAAGGCAGGTTGAATCGCTTTATCTGGGCTTCCTGTCCAAACAGGTCGATGAGGTACTTCTGAACCAGATTACGGAACTGCAGACCCGGATTGAACAGAAATTTAATACCTTTCGGAGTAAAATCGACGGCCGGGAATACAGCGGCAACGATCTCAAGGAAATATTCCAAACCGAGACCAACAATACCAAACGCAAGGCTGCCTGGGAAGCCTCCAAACAGGTCGGTCCGGTGATTGCCGAAGATGTGATCAGGCTCGTAAAATTAAAGAATGAGGCCGCCCGGCAGGTCGGTTTCGATAACTATTACGAAATGCAACTCATTGTGGGTGAGCAGGATCCGGATGTAGTCCTCAGTATATTTGATGAATTGGATGAAGCCACAAGAGAACCCTATCTGCACCTGAAAAGCGAAATAGATGCCTTTCTGGCTGCTCGTTATGGTATCAAAGTTACGGAGATGAAGCCCTGGCACTATGCCGATCCTTTTTTCCAGGAAGCACCGGTGATTACGCCGGTCTCACTGGACAAATACTATAAAGACCAGGATGTCGTGGAATTGGCCAGGAAATTCTACAGCGGTATCGGACTGAATGTTGAGAGTATCCTGGATAACAGTGATCTCTACGAACGGGACAAAAAATATCCGCATGCGTTTTGCACCAACATCGATCGTAAGGGCGACGTGAGAATCATTGAGAACGTGCGTCCCAACGAATCGTGGATGGCAACGACCCTTCACGAACTGGGACACGGCGTTTATGACCTCTACCTCGATCCGGACTTGCCGTATTTTCTGCGGCAGCCTGCCCATTCTTTCACGACCGAAGGGGTAGCTATGTTCTTCGAGAAGATGTCCAAAAATCCGGAATGGATGCAACAGATGATCGGCATTTCCGATGAAGAGAAGGAGATGCTCGGAGATGTGACTCAAAAAACACTGAAGATCGAGCAGATGGTTTTTTCAAGATGGTCCCAGGTAATGATGCGCTTCGAGCGCGCGCTGTATGAGAACCCCGACCAGGATTTGAATTCGGTCTGGTGGGATCTGGTAGAGAAATACCAGATGGTCAGCCGTCCTGAAAACCGCAATATGCCGGATTGGGCAGCCAAGATTCATATCGATCTTTACCCGGCCTATTATCATAACTATACGCTCGGTGCATTGCAGGCCTCGCAGCTCATGTATACAATCGCACGGGAACAGGGACTGGAATCCATCATGGATATTCAATTCGCCAACAATCCCGAAATCGGGCAATTTTTCCTCGAGAAGATTTTTAAACCGGGTAATCGCTATCCGTGGAATGAGATGATCGAACGCGCTACGGGAGAGAAATTGACCGCCAGATATTTCGTTATGCAGTTCGGTTCGTAGACTTCAGGAAATAATAGATCTGCGGATGAAAAGGTGAGGACTTCCTCACCTTTTTGCGTTTTCAATCTGCTTGAGAGTTTTAAGTGTTGTTGTCAGTACGGCGGCAAAAAAACCGAAGATGGTTTCTTTGGCCCGATCCAGAATGAAAACTTTGGAATCGAAGTCGCAAACCAGAACAACCTGCAGATTTTCGTGCAAATTCAGCGGAATGGCAATCGCGCTTTTGGTTTTCAGGGCATCCCATATCCGGCGTATATCCCTGACCTGGTTTTTTTCGAGACTCGTATACAATATTCGTCTTTCCAGCATGGCAGCTGCCGGCAGACTATTGCGATTATAATCGTGATTAAAAAAGGCTAAGTCCGTGATGTCCGGATCCCAGAACACTTTACAAATCAGCTGCTCTTTATTATCCGACAATTGATAGATGCGGGCATACTTGAAGCCGTAGTTATCACGCAGCCACTTGATCAAACGGGATTGAATCATTCGGGCATCCCCGACCATAACGGCCTTCATGGAATCCACTTTTTTTAAAACGTTGGAGTACGTTTTATAGATGTCCGATTCCTCGGGGTAATCGAAAATACAGATCATGCCGCGATAGGAATAGAGAATATGAACCGGAAATAAACTGACCCGGATACTCCGCTTGATTTTGTTCTTATCGGAAAAATCGAAACTCATCTGAATGATTTCAAGTGACTGTTTGGATGCCAGGAATTTCTCATTCAGTTGAAGCAGAATATCCTCGTTGAAAACCTTTGTATAAGGCATATTCAGGCAGGACGTGGCTTCCAGTCCGAGCATGATTTCAACCGGTCCGTTTATGGCGCTGATGTGGTCCCATTCGTCAATTTCGATGACGCCCACATTGCCTTTATCCAGAATACAACGCTGTAATTGTTGATAATAGGGAGAATTCTCTTTGATGCCGTATTGTTGAATGACTTCGATCAGAATGCAGTGAATAATCGTCGCGACACGCAAATTTACTTTATCGGGGACCTCTCCGTTGAACGGTTTATCCAGCGCCACCACGGCCACCGGTTTAGTGTTGATATAGATCGGCGCGTAGAGCATATCGTGTTCGTTCCAGATCTCTCTCAATTCAATCGGAATATCGGTGCGTAATCCGTCGCCGATAATATCCCGGGCCCGTTCCTCACGCCAGGGAAGATAATAGAAGACGCCGATCCGCCAGCGCTCAACGGTTGCACTCATGAGTTCTCGGCGCTTTCCGGGGGGGATGACCGTCTTCTCGGCGAAATCTGTCTCATCTTCGGTGTAGCCGGAATAAAGCGTCTTGGTAGTCTTGAACTTGCTGTTGATGAACGATAGAGAGACGCGTCCCCAACCCGATTTCCGCAAAGCCTCAAGGAGTACTATACATTTGTCGTCGAGTGTTTTTTTCGATTTCAAATAGGCCAGATTGCCGGTTAAAAGGTCGAGAAGTTGGATTTCATTAGGCATGATACGAAGATCCCATTTTCATTTTAAACCCAGCCAGAAGAAGAAATCCGATCCGTACATCATGAGGGCGACACCTTCTGCGGTTTATATTGATCTCACGGGAAAGACCGGCTGACAGCACTTTTCCCTCATGATTCTTATGGGAAATAATGTATCAAAATTAAATGTTGTGTACAAGATTGTTTGTCGGATTGCGTTAAATTTAAAAATGCAACCGGGTAATTCGCCCTGTGACATCTATCAAGTTATTTGGAGAGCATATTATTTAACATTGTCCATTGGGAAAAACGTATTTTGTTCTTTATATTTGCATAAATTACACGGTATTATTGTGAGGGGATGATGCGATTTTTAAAAATATTTCCAATTTATATTCTATGTTTCAACTGCACGATTTTCGCGCAGGAGAAAAATATATCCGAAATCGCGGCCGATTCGGCTTTTGTCGAGCTTGACTCCGCCTTAGCAACGAAAAATCCTGATCTTCCGGCAGCCGTCTCCGGTACTGCGGCAATTCCCAAAACCGAAGCCAAATTGGCGATTGCGGTAATGGAACTCACTGCCAACAATGTCTCGGATTCCGAAGCCAGCGCCCTTTCGGACAGGTTGCGCATCGAAATCTTCCGGGCCGGTGTCTACCAGGTAATGGAACGCGAACAAATGACACGCATTCTGGATGAGATGCAATTTCAACTTTCAGGCTGTACATCGAATGAATGTGCCGTCGAAGTCGGACGACTGGTTGGTGTGAAGAAGATGATTGCCGGTTCTGTCGGCAAGGTAGGTGAGTTCTTTACCGTCTCGGTGCGCTTGATCGATGTGAGTACCAGTCGAATCGAAAAGACAGCGACGGAAGATATCGAAGGCACTCTCGGTACGGTTCTGACCCAGGCAATCCCCTCGGTTGCCTATCAAATATCGGGGTTGAAAAAGCCGGTATTTGAAGAAAAATCCAAACCGGAAATCAAAAAAACCTTTTTGGATATTGTTACAACTCCACCCCAGGCTACGATTTTTATCGATCAAAGCCACGCCGGTCTTGCACCACAGAAGATAAGTGTCTTGCCCGGTTCTCATATCGTGCGGATCACGAAGGAAGGCTATGATGTTTGGGAGAAGAACTATCTGGTTGCCAAAGATAGCACCGTGAAAGTATCTGTCGTACTTTCCCCGACCCAAGTCGTAGTTCGGAAAACAGCCATGTCGATTTCATCGGATCCGGTCGGTGCCGCGATATACGTGAATAATATTTACAAAGGTACCACACCCCGGGAAATCGAAGTGCCGCCTAATGTAGCCCAAGTCTTGAGGCTTGTGCGTTCAGGCAATAACACGTACGAGAAAATTTATACATTGACTGATGGGCAAAATCTTGACTTAGCAATTGTATTGTCCAAGGTTCAGCCGCAAACGCCGCTTGCCGCACGCTCGACGGTCCCCTCGACTGCCACAAACTCCGAGAAGAAGGGTTTCCATGTACGCTACGGGAAGACGCAATATCAGGAAAGCCTGAACCGCAGAATCCAGGAAATCAACCAGCAATTACTCTATTCGGAAATTCTTTTTAAAGAGGAAATCCAGGACAGATATCTGCAGTTTCCGGATATGGATTCATTCAACGGGATCGAGATCTCGAATGTTCGACAGCTTGGTGACCTCTTTTCCCTGGATTTCGGGTTGGGATTTTATCGAAACGAATTTGACGATTGGATATCCAATCTTTTTGATGAAAAGAAAGACAGCGACGCAGATTATAAACTCGTGACCTGGAGTCCGCAAATCGGTTTGAACCTGCGTCTTTCGCCGTTTCATTTGCTGTTTGTCTATCCGTTTGTCGATGCCGGCGCCGGCTATAATCTGCTGTTCATGTCGGCCTATGAAGATAAAAAATCGATTGGCGGTCCCGTTTACCATTCCTACAGATTGCACTATGGAGGTGGTGTGGAACTCAGGTTTTTCAAAGCGATTGGTTTTGCCATAGATTATCGGAAAGAAGTGACGGAAATGAAACTTATGGATCTGGGCGAAGTCACCGATCGTTTCGAAAGTCTCGAATTGGAAACAATCGATTTATCAGGTTCAAATCTCGGATTTTCCCTGTATCTCTATTACTAATTTAAAATTCCATCCTATCATCCGAGCACTCTCGGACCATGCAATAGTTCGGAAGGGTGCTTCTTATTCTTTTCGAAAATCTGTAAATTGCCACGGATATTATAGCAATTTGACAAGCAGGAGTGTCATAATGAAAATTAAATCCGCCGTCAGTCTGGTTTTGAGTACACTTTTCGCATTACTGCTTTCGCACTGCGCGCCGGGCGTATTGTATACCCGTACGCAGGCTGCTAAGCACCAAGCCTCGCAAAGCAGGTACGCAGACCGAAGTGTCCGTGAGTTTCGGAAACAGATCGATGAGATGATTGCGGCGCCCTGCTTTCAACCGGCGAATTTCGGGATACTGATTGAGGATGTTCTGACCAGGGAAATTATCTATTCCCGTAATCCGTATAAACTTTTCATGCCGGCGAGCAATATGAAAATTTTTACGACTGCGGCGGCGACTGCGCTTCTGGGACCGGATTACCGTTACAGTACCCGGCTATATATGGATGGCGAAATTCGGAATGATACATTACAGGGAAACCTGATTGTCCGCGGCTCGGGCGATCCGACTATTTCCGGGCGTTACAATGGTGGAAATGCGCTGGAAATATTTCAGAACTGGGCCAAGACACTGGAAGAAAAGGGAGTTCATTATATCGACGGAGCTATTATTGGTGATGATAATATATTCGAAGATCTTGCGCAAGGGTATAGTTGGTCATGGGACGATGCCAGTTATTATTATGCTGCCGAAATCAGCGGAATTTCATTCAACGATAACTGCATTGATTTATATATTCTGTCCGGAAAAGAGGTGGGGGAGCAGCCAGTCATCTGGACCTACCCGGAAACAGAATACGTCGAAATTTTGAATCATCTGGAAACCGTGCCGGCAGATTCCCAACGGTACTTTGATTTTTATCGTCATCCGGAGACCAATCTGATTGAAATATTCGGCCATATACCGGTTTCGGCCGATACTGTAAAGGCCTGGCCGACGATCCATAATCCGACCTTATTTACGATTACTGTCTTCAAAGAAACACTGGAGAAATCCGGAATCAGCGTAAAGGGTGTGGCCGATATCGATGATACTCCGGTTCAGAATTACAATTACGATCTGCTTAAGCAAGTTGCTGAATATCAGTCCGTACCATTGGTTCAGATGATAGAAACACTCAACAAAACCAGCCACAATTCCTATGCCGAACATCTTCAGAAAACATTGGGCTACGAATTCAAAAACTCGGGGAGCTGGAAATCGGGAATTCAGGTTGAAAAAGACTGGTTCAGTTCGCTGGGCATCGATCCGGGCGATATTTTCATTCGGGATGGTTCCGGACTTTCACGTCACAACCTGGTGACTCCGTACCAGGTAACCCGGGTTTTGCTGGCCATGCGCTTCGATAAAAATTGGGAAATGTTCTTTGATTCACTGCCGATTGGCGGTGTGGATGGCACGTTAAAGAGTCGTTTCAAGGGGAGCAATGCCCGCGAACACGTCTATGCCAAAACGGGTTATGTTGGCCATGTGCGCGCCCTCAGCGGCTTCGTGCAGGCCACGAACGGCAGGGAATATGTGTTTTCGATTCTCGTCAATCACTATCCGACACCGACCAGTGCGATTAACCAGCTTCAGGACGATATCATAACGTTACTTTATAATTTAGAATGATAGCAGATAGCTGTGGAAGAAAACGAGACCTATACGCATTCTCAGAAATTGATGGAACGGATTCGCTCTGCTCCTGTCGATGCCGGCTGTTACCTGTACAAAAACCAGAGCGGTAAAATCATCTATATCGGCAAGGCCAAAAACCTCCGTAACCGGGTTCGTTCTTATTTCGTTGGCGATAAATCCGGCGATCCCAAGACCCAGAAACTCGTATCCAAAATCCGGGATGTTGAATTCATTGCGACGCATTCCGAGGTGGATGCGCTGATTCTGGAAAACACGCTGATCAAGAAGCATAAACCAAAATACAACATCATCCTTCGTGACGATAAGACTTTTCCGTATGTGCGCATCACGAATGAACCGTTCCCGCGTGTATTCCTGACGCGCAAGGTCATCAGCGATAGATCGCAGTATTTTGGTCCTTTCACGGATGTGAGAGCTGTTCGCGACACGGTCCAAGTTATAAAAAACCTGTTTTCAATCCGGACCTGCCAACACCGGCTTGACGACAAAACGGTTCAGAGTCGCAAAATCAAACTTTGCCTGGATTACCATATCAAAAAATGTGACGGACCCTGTCAGGGACTCATCACGTTCGCTGAATATGAAAAAATGATCGACAAGGTTAAGGCGTTTTTACAGGGGCGGACCAGGGAATTGCTCGCCTATTTTCAGGAGAAGATGGATAGCGCCTCGTCGGAGTTGCGCTTTGAAGATGCGGCAATATTCAGGGATCACCTGGAAACGCTGCGACAATATTCGAACCGTCAGGCCGTGGAACTGAACGATTTCGAGGATCGGGATCTCGTCTATGTTGCCATTGAAGAGGATGACGGCTGCGCAGTGGTTTTTCGCGTTCGGGAGGGCAAACTGCTTGCAAAAGACTCGTTGCTGCTACAAGGTGTCGCGGTCCACGAATTACCGGAGGTTATACGCAATTTCATCCGCCAGTATTACAGCGAAGCCCGGCCGGTTCCCCCGGAAATCAATGTTAACGCGTATCCGGCGGATCAGGAAATTCTGCAGGAATGGCTTTCGAAATTACGTGGTACAAAAGTTTCGATTACGCGTCCCAGCCGAAGGGATAAGATTCGCCTTTTGAAAATGGCCGAAAAGAACGCCCGGCTGCAGCTGCAGGAGTTTCTCTTCAAGAAGAATCAGAAAGTGGAGTATACGCCGAAATCGCTGGTGAGTCTGCAAACGGATCTCGGAATTTGGCAGCTGCCGAGGCGTATCGAAGCATTTGATATTTCGAATATCAGGGGCAAAGCGGCGGTAGCGTCGATGGTGTCCTTTCTGAATGCTAAAGCGGACAAGAAAGAATATCGGAAATTCCGAATTAAAACCGTGAGTGGTATCGATGATTTTGCCATGATGCAGGAGGTTGTTAAACGCCGTTATACGCGGTTGATAAAAGAAGAGAAGCCGTTGCCGGATGTTATCCTGATTGACGGGGGCAAAGGGCAACTCCACGTCGCGAAAAAGGTACTGGATTCACTCTCCCTGGAACAGATTCCGGTTATCGGTCTGGCCAAACGACTGGAAGAAATCTTCCGACCGGATTCAGCGGAACCGATCACACTGCCGCGTAATAGTATCTCATTGCAGTTGCTTCAGAAAATCCGGGACGAATCGCATCGTTTTGCCATTACATACCATCGGAAACTGCGTCATAAGGGCGAGATAGAATCCGAACTGGATCTGATACCGCGTTTGGGAAACGCCAAGAAGCAGTTGATGTGGAAACGATTTAAAACAATTTCAAAAATGAAATCCGCATCCGTGGAGGAAATCCAGGAATTAGACGGAATCGGTCCGAAACTGGCGGAGAGCATCTGGAATCATCTGCATAAAGCATGAAGTTCCAGACGTTTTCAAACAGATAAAGAAAAGAGGTTGAAATGCTCAGAACGGCAACACTGGAAGAAATCAAAGCAGGTAAAGTCACCGATATCTACTTTGAACGCACCCGGGCAATTCTGGAAGCCCGCAATATCCATAAAACGGTTGTAGCGGAATTCTGCGCCAAATCCCTGCCGAACGGTACACCATGGGCAATTTTCAGTGGTTTGGCGGATGTGCTCAGTCTCGTTGAAGGTAAAGCCATAGACCTGGAGGCAATTCCCGAAGGTTCGGTTTTCACGCCGGATATCCCGGTAATGACCATTACCGGCGATTATTTGTCCTTTGGGGTATATGAAACCGCTATTCTCGGTCTGATCTGTCAGGCTTCCGGGATTGCCACCCAGGCAGCACGCTGCAATGTTGCAGCCCAGGGCCGGCCCGTGGTGGCCTTTGGCAGCCGCCGGATGCACCCCGCCCTGGCCCCCATACTGGATCGGAATGCCTATGTTGGCGGCTGCTCCGGGCTGGCTACGGTTTTATCGGGCGAGATTCTCGGAATTCCGGCAACCGGTACGATTCCGCATGCGTTAATCCTGATCATGGGCGATACGCTGGAGGCAACGCAAGCCTTCGATGAAATTATTTCCAAAAACGTGCCGCGAATTGCGCTCGTGGATACTTTTACCGACGAAAAATTCGAGTCCATTCGGATTGCCGAAAAATCAGGGCAATCTCTGTTTGGAGTTCGACTGGATACACCCGGTTCGAGAAGAGGCGATTTCTACAAAATACTACAGGAAGTTCGCTGTGAGCTGGACATCCGCGGTTTTCAGAATGTGAAGATATTCGTATCCGGCGGGATCGATGTGGAATCGATCCTGAAACTGAATGAATTCGCCGATGCCTACGGCGTGGGGAATAGCATCAGCAATGCGCCGGTGATCGATTTCTCGATGGATATCGTGGAAGTCGATGGAAAGCCCCTGGCTAAACGCGGTAAAATATCCGGCCACAAGACGACGTTTCGTGGGGAGAAACCTGATGCTCTAAAAATTCAATACAAAAATGCATCAGTACCTGACGATTATCAGCCCCTGACGAATCCTTATCTGAAAGACGGGAAATTAATCAAAACGCTTCCGGACATTCATGGGATCAAAACCTATGTCGATTCCCAGATCAGTCAACTGGAACTATGATCGTGAGCCCTCACCAGATACCTTATAGGTTTTTCGATCATACTTCCGATCTCGGACTGCATGTTCTCGGAAAAGATATAGATGATTTGTTTCGTAATTCCGGCCTGGCACTGATGGATGTAATGGCGGATATGTCCCGGATAGAACCCAGTACAACCATTTCGATCAAGGTAGAGCAAAACGGCTACGATCTGCTTCTCAAAGAATGGTTGAGCGAATTGCTTTTTACGGCTACAGTAGAAATGTTTTTCTATGGTGCCATCGAAATTCATTCAATGGATGAATCCCATGTTCATGCGACTATTTCCGGTGAAAAATTTGATCCTCAAAAACATACGATTTTACGTGAGTTGAAATCCGTAACGTATCATAAACTGGAAGTGCGGCAGGTAAAGCATAAATGGCAAGCAACGTTTGTCATTGATATCTGAGGATAACGAATGAATTTGCAGATTCGACAAATTTCACCCGTCCTCTGGGAGATTCCGAAGACCGGCGCGATGCGGGTACCGGGACGGATCTATGCCACGCAAAAACTGATGCAGGGAATCGCTAAAGATGAATGCCTGAAACAGGTTGCCAATGTCGCCCACCTGCCGGGGATTATCGGCTATTCGCTGGCGATGCCGGATATTCACTGGGGTTACGGATTCCCGATTGGCGGTGTTGCTGCAACGGATACGGAAGAAGGAGTAATCTCGCCGGGCGGCGTTGGCTACGATATAAATTGCGGTGTTCGCCTGATCGCTACAAATCTTAAGCACAATTTCGTTCGCAACAAGATAAAAGAGATTGTTCCGGATTTATTTCAGAACATTCCGAGCGGAGTCGGTTCGCACGGAGCCATCCGAAAATTATCCCAGCAAGATGTTCGCAGTGTTCTTGAGAATGGCGCTGTCTGGGCTGTGGATAACGGATACGGCCAAAAATCCGATCTCCAGCATATCGAAGATCGCGGCATTCTCGCCGGAGCGGATCCTGATGTCGTCTCGCAACGGGCTTATCAGAGGGGCGCGCCTCAACTTGGCACGCTCGGTTCCGGAAATCATTTTATCGAATTGGCGCGGGTAAGTGAAATCTACGATAATTTTGCCGCCGCTCGATTCGGTATAGAAAAGGATTGCGTAGTAATTACGATTCACACAGGATCGCGCGGTTTGGGCTATCAAATTTGCGATGACTTCATCAAAGTCACATTGAACGCAATCAAACGCTACGGAATTTCGGTCCCTGATCGCCAGCTTGCCTGCGCACCTCTGCAATCGCCGGAAGGGAAGGATTACCTGGGTGCCATGCGTGCAGCTGCGAATTATGCCTTTGCGAACCGGCAAGTCATTGCGAGTCTTGTCGAGAAATCCATTCTGCAAACGCTGAACATCAGTCCAAATGAATTGGGTCTTTCCCTGGTCTGGGATATTGCTCATAACATAGCCAAGATCGAAACCCATGAGATTGGAGGCAAAAAGCACGAAGTATGTGTCCATCGAAAAGGCGCCACAAGAGCATTCGGACCGGGAAACCCGGATTTACCAGTTGATTATCGCGATATAGGACAGCCGGTACTCATCCCGGGAGATATGGGCACGGAATCCTTTTTATGTATCGGCACCCAAAAGGCTATGCAGGAAACTTTTGGCAGTTCGTGTCATGGTGCAGGCCGTGTTCTTTCTCGTTCTCAAGCCAAACGGGAGAGCCTGCACCGCGATCTCTTCAAAGAAATTGCAGAAGCCGGTGTATATGTGATGGCCGAAGGCAAGGGAACCCTTGCCGAAGAAATGCCGTTTGCTTATAAAGATGTACGCGAAGTGGTGAACACAATGCATATAGCTGGCATAACAAAGAAAGTTGCCCGCTTTACGCCACTCGGAGTTATCAAGGGATAATTAGCGTACATATCACACATAATATTTAAAGTCTTACATAATTAACTTCATTATAATTGCGCTGAGGTATAAGTAATAGTCGATTGCATCTGACGTGTTTAGTTAATTTAGATGTAATCATCATAACAAAAATGTCATGCAAAATTTAGCTTGATTTTATTTAATATATTAATTAATTATTCGGTAATCAGATTATAATGAGGTATCTGTGATGAAGAAAAAATTGATTATAAGTATGCTAATGCTATTGCTCTGTTCCATCTTGCCTTATTGCGAACAGGAACCGATTGAGGAATTGCAAAAAGCGGAGAAGACTCTGAATGATGCAATTGAAGTTGGCGCGCCTCAATATGCCGAACAGAGGTACTTTGAAGCGGAAAAAAAACTTAATACTGGTAAAAAACTCATTTCCCAAAAGAAATATAAAGAGGCTCGGAATTCGCTGATTAAGTGCGCTGAAATTGCCACATTCGCAATTAAAGAGGCGACTGCAATGAAACGGTTTGCCGAAGAAGGAGTAGCTGAGTACGATTCTACAGTCCAAACCGAGGCAGCTCCGGTATCAGAAGAAAAGATCACTGCGCAAAAGCCGCAGGTAACAGAACAGTATTACACCGTTGTAAAAGGTGATTGCCTCTGGAATATCGCTAAACGCATTTATGGCAATCCCTTGAAATGGAAACTTATCTACGAAGCCAATAAGGCTCAAATCAATAATCCGGATCTGATTTATCCCGGACAAGTTTTTGTTATTCCGCCAATATAGGAATCACCTAAAAAACTTGTTTACCATTGATATAGGTCGAATGAACATGGACTTGATTGATTTCGTCCGTGGAAATTGATAACAGATCTTGGGTTAGTACCACAAAATCAGCAAGTTTTCCGACCTCAATTGTTCCCTTGATAGTCTCTTCAAAGGTGGCATATGCCGGTGTTACAGTATATGCTTTTAAGGCCTCTTCGGCACTAATCTTCTGCTCAGGCGTCCAACCGTTAGGATATTTTCCATCTAGTGTTCGGCGGGTCACTGCAGCATGAATTCCGAGCAGTGGCTTTGGTGGTGAAACGTACCAGTCACTCCCGAAAATGAGTTTTACTTTTTGCCGTATTATCGATCGATATGCATGCATATCGGGAATTCTGGCAATCCCGAGTACGTTTTCGGCCCAGCAACCATCATCTGCCAGATGATACGGTTGCATACTTGCAATTATCTCTAAATCACGGCATTTACCTAGAATATCCTGATTCACATGCTGCAGGTGTTCTATCCTGAGTCTGCGATCTCTTCGGCCATTCTTCGCTATTACGTGCTGATAAACGGTCAGCAATTCGGAAATAGCGCGATCACCAATCGCGTGTATTATCACCTGGAGCTTCAATTTATCCGCTACGGTAATCCATTTCTCTAAATCTTCAAGACGGTTCAGAAACAGACCACTATCGTGAGGCATATCGGAATAAGGTTCGAAAAATGCCGCCGTATGAGAGCCCAACGATCCGTCGACAAATGATTTCAGACTGGCTATCCTAAGCCAGGAATCACCTGGACCTTCTTTCTTTACTTTGTCACTCAATTTATGCCAGGCGGGTAGGGGAACGGCTGATGAAATACGCAATTGTAAACCATTTTTACGATGAAGTGATTCCAGAATCTCCATTTCATCCCAGGTTCCCATATGATGGACCGATGTCACGCCATTGGAAACCAGGTACTGTGAGGCAACTCGTACGGCTTCTTCATTTGCGTTAGCAGGTGGTTGGGGGATGAACCTCTCCACTAATGCCATTGCATTGTCTTTAATTACTCCTTGTGGGCTGCCATCATCATTCCGAACGATTGTTCCGCCCGGTACTTCGGGAGTTGTTTGATCGATACCGGCCAGATCCAGAGCTAAACTGTTAGCCAGTGCCATATGCCCATCCAGCCGGCTAACCCACACGGGATGACGAGGGGTTACCAAATCGATCCAATCTTTCTGAGGCAGATTTCCGCCCCATAGATTATGGTCCCAATCGCCACCTGTTATCCATTTACCGGATTTTGCCGATTTCGCATAGTCTGCTATTCGTGACACGAATAAATCCGGTGTCGATGCGTCTCGCAACTGGACCGAATTAAGACGAAATCCCCCTTCAATAAGGTGCAAGTGCGAATCTGTAAATCCGGGGGTGATGAACATCCGCATGGCATCAATCACATGCGTAATTTTACCGATAAGGGATTGAATATCCCTGTTCGATCCAACTGCAATGAAGATTCCGTTTCGGATAGCAAACGATTCAGCGTACGGTTGAGCGGGATTGCCCGTCCATACTTTTGCATTGATGACAACAATATCTGCACAATGTTCTGATTCAGGAGCTATGCCCATGATTTCCTCTCTTTGAAGTAACGATAACAAATATGGTTCATCGTCATAATGCGTACCAACTTGAAGCATGAAGGGCATAGATT
>CAZPRY010000028.1:0-53690 GCA_964589175.1 uncultured bacterium | reverse complement strand
ATCTATGCCCTTCATGCTTCAAGTTGGTACGCATTATGACGATGAACCATAATTCTTAATTCATTTCTTGCGCTAGGGCTATGGATATCTCAAAAGCAAATGGAGCTTTCCTATGAAGATCAAACAAGCACTGGCTCATTCCATCAACTATATTGCCTTCTTTCTGTTTGTGTTTTTCGTCCTCTACACGATCCTGAATGTGATCGTTGAAAAAGATCTATCCGTTCACATATTCGTCGATAGTTTTCTGGCCATTTTACTACCCGCTGCCGTCGGCGGTCTGCTCTATTCTTGCTTCGTCAATCGCAAAAGAGAAATACTGCCGGTTAGCGATGGTGGGCAGGAGCTTAAAGAGAATATTCTAAAAGCGGCTGCAAAAATGAACTGTTACATTTTGAAAGAATCCGGGAATGAAACCATCTTTTGCCACCGCTCGTTCTGGCGAAGAGCCCGGTTTATTTTTGATGACACGCTAAAATTGACCGTATCAACAAATCAGTTTTTTATTGATGGGCGATCCTATCTGGTGAACCAACTCCGTCAGCATATTGATCCGCCGAAACGATCCAATTGAGATTTATGAATTATTTAGGATGGTCAACCTATTTCAGGACGGGACAAATTGTCAATTCTTAATTGTCAATTCTTAATTTTTTTCCGGCTGCGGTTCAGCGTTCTGTTGACGCCTGTGACCAGTTCGTAGACCAGGCCTTTGAAGGGCATAACGGTTACGAAATAGAGGAAGTGCGGTCTGGGCTTGATGGACGCCCGGACCTCGAGGATGCGGGGCAGGAAAAGCAGGAGTACGCAGAAGCGTCCCGCGGTGGAAAGCAGCAGGACCAGCATGATTCCTTTGGGGGCCAGGAATGCGATCGGCGTGGCCGCGGTCCCGGTAGAAGCCAGGGTACCGCCCAGCAGCCCGCCCAGGAAAATGGCGATGCCTTTCAGGAAGTTGAAATAGGCAACCATTTGCGTGCGGTTGGCCGGCCGGATGGTGTCATAGATAAAGTTGGAGGAGGAGAGGTTGAACCCGGCCCATGAGAACCCGGCCATAGCCTGTATCATGATCGAAAGAGGGAAGTGGTAAACCGGCGACAGAAAACGCAGGAAATACCAGAGCAGGGGCAGCCCGGCGATGATAACTCCGGAAGCTTCCAGGATTGTTTTGTTGCCGTAGTGGTCGGCGTGTTGGCCCCAGAAGGTCATGGTGATAAAACTGCTGATGGACGCGGTGCTGACGACACTCATATATTGCAGGTAACTGAAATGCAGGAATCTTAGCCAGTAGAGGCTCATCAGGGGACTGGCGATGAAAACCGCGAAATTCATCAAAGCGGAGAAGAGCGCGAACATGCCGAAGTTGTCGCTTCGCAGGCTTTTCAGGAAATCGGATAAACGCACGACGATTTTGTGCGTTCGCGGGGTGGGTGGTTCGTGCTGCCGAACCAGGAAATACAGGGAAACCATGCGGGCGCCGAAAGCGACGAGGAATAACAGTCCGAACGCGGCGAGGGGCTGTGTTTTGGAGACCTGATGCAGCATGAGCCCGGCGCTCACCACCGATAGAAAAGTGAAGAATCCCGAGATGCGGTTCCGCCAGCCGAAATAGCGGCCGCGCTGATCGGCCGGTACCAGGTTACCCATCCACGCAAACCAGATCGGCCCCGGCAAAGCTCCGAAGCTCTGATACAGCATGACCAGCAGGATCAGAATCCAGACACTGCGCGTGAGATAGGAGATAAAGGTAATGAACAGCCACATGCAGGCCTGAAAGAGCACAAATAGCAGGACCGCTCTTTTGGGAGAGTGGAAAAGCCGCGAGATTCTTACCGAGAAGAGCTGCACCAGGGCCGCCGCAAACTGGGGCAGCGAGGCCAGCATGCCCATCTGCTGCGCACTGGCCTGCAGGTAAACGGCAAAGGCCGGCAGGTAACTATCGCCGAAGCCGACCATTACCGAGGCAAAGAGACCGTCCAGGATGGAATAGCCGAGCGATTTCTCATTGAGTTGTGCTTCGTCTGTCAGCGGATCGGATTTTACGCCGGAGTTTGTTTCCTTCATCACCCGAAATATTATTCTTAATCCGAAATGATCCAAGGAATAAAATACCACGCCGGCCACACGGACGGGAATCTGCATATGAACCGCGATCCTGTCGCGCCGCCGATGATTCATTGATTCAGTATAAGAGTTTGCTCCGCAGGAATCCCTTCCGGGCAGCTTGATGATTGACGATTGATGCTTTAATCCGGTTTCGATCTATAGGATCGATCTAGGATTATCCTTAATAAAACCGTATATTTGCGGCCGGTTATTTTTTAAGGATTTAGGCTGAAAATGAGAAAAGATAAATTTCGTAATATTGCCATCATCGCCCATGTGGATCACGGCAAAACGACCCTCGTGGACGGAATGCTCAAGCAGAGCGGTATCTTCCGCGAAAATCAGTATGTCGAAACACGCGTGATGGACAACATGGACCTGGAGCGGGAACGCGGCATCACGATTAACGCCAAGAACACCGCCGTGCATTACAAACAGTATAAGATCAACATCATCGATACGCCCGGGCATGCGGACTTCGGCGGCGAAGTGGAACGCGGCCTGAACATGGTCGACGGCGCGATTCTGCTGGTGGATGCCAGCGAGGGCCCGCTGCCGCAGACGCGCTTCGTACTCAAGAAGGCGCTCGCTAAAAAATTGCCGATCGTACTCGTGATCAATAAAATCGATCGCCGCGACGCGCGTATCAAAGCCGTGCTCAACGAGGTGTACGATCTGTTTATCGATCTCGGGGCCGATGACCACCAGATCGAATTTCCGGTACTCTATACCCAGGCCAAGCTCGGCGAGGCGCATCGCAAACTGGATGACGGTTCCGAAAATCTGCAGCCGCTTTTCGAAACGATTATCGAAGCCATTCCGGGCCCGGAGACTTTCGATGAGGAGGTGCCCCAATTTTTGGTGATGAATCTGGATTACGATCCCTACATGGGCCAGATCGCCATCGGTCGCCTGAGCAGCGGCAGGCTGGAGATGAATTGCAACTACGCGCTCTGCGGGGCCGAGAAACTGACCAATAACGTCCGGTTTTCGGCCTTGTATACCTTCGAAGGATTGAAGCGGGTGCCGGTCGAGGCGGTCGAGTCCGGCGATATCATCGCCCTGACAGGGATCGAAGAGGTGCGTATCGGCGATACGATTACCTCGGTGGAAAATCCCAAAGCGCTACCGCGGATCGCCGTTGACGAGCCGACGCTGGCGATGATCTTCTATGTGAATACCAGCCCCTTTGCCGGCCAAGAAGCTACTTACATGACGTCACGCCACATCAAGGATCGCCTGGAGAAGGAGATGATGCGCAATGTGTCGCTGCGCCTCAATCCGCTGGCGGACCGGGCCGACGCTTTTGAAGTTTGCGGGCGCGGCGAGTTGCAGATGGCGGTGCTGATCGAGACTCTGCGCCGCGAAGGATTCGCCCTGATGGTTTCCAAACCGCGTGTGATCTTGCATCGCAATAACGGCAACGTCTTTGAGCCGGTCGAGCGCGTCTTTGTCGATGTGCCGGAAGATTACATGGGCGTGGTCACGGAAGCCCTGGCGCGCCGCAAAGGCCGTATGAACGTTATGCACAACTACGGCCACGGCCGTGTCAACCTGGAATTCCTGATCCCGACCCGCGGACTGATCGGGTATCGCAGCCAGTTCCTGACCGAGACCAGGGGAACCGGTGTCATGAATACCCTTTTCGAAGCGTACCAGCCCTGGTTCGGTCCGATTCCCCAGCGGGCCAGCGGGGCGCTGGTGGCCGATCGCGACGGCCGCGTGACAGCCTATGCCAGCTTCGCTATGGTCGATCGCGGCGAACTCTTCATCTCGCCCGGCGCCAATGTCTATCGCGGGATGATCATCGGCGAACGCAACCGTCCGAGCGACCTGGATGTCAACATCACGCGTGAAAAGAAACTCACCAATATGCGCGCTGCGAGCGCCGACACGACAGTTACGTTACGTCCGCCGCGCCTGCTCAGTCTGGACCAATCGATCGAATTCATTGCAGAGGATGAACTGGTTGAGGTAACACCCCTAGTTGTACGTCTGCGCAAGATGGAATTGGATCCATTCAAGCGCGCCAAGTTCCGTAAATACGAAGATAGCGCAGCGGCGTAAACCACCCCGACGAGGAAAAAGATTTTCGATTGACGAATGTTGATTGAAGATTTTCAGATTTCCCAACATGTAGAACCCTCCGCGCACTCCGCGTGAAGTTTTTATCTTGCAGATGCAATAAAACCACCCTCGACAGGATTTATTTTCATGTCGGACTGATGGATAATTTGCTTACCGGAAATTTTCGGCGATGATCACGATGTGCTGACTTTTATCTGCGGCGGCTCAGAGATTCCGGATAGTCAATTCCAATGCGATGGTCCGGCTCTCTCCGGCATCCAGCGATACGTTGAAGAACGGCACAATCACGGAACTCTGGTATACGCGCTCGAATCCGGCTTCCGAAAGAGAAACCGTTTCGACCGGGAAGCGCCAGAAATCGGCTTTTCCGGCGGTCTTCAGCGTGACCACGAATTTGTCCCACTCATTGACAACCGACATCTGCTGGATTCCGATCTCGTTGCCGACTGTGTTTAGAGCCGATTCCCCGGGTTTCTGGCCGTTTACCAGGTAGTAGCGGTCGGGGGAATTCCCGCCCAGCAGCGCGAAGTTAAACTCCGGGCCGAAGCGAAAGGTGTTTCGCTTTTCGTCCGTATTGCTCAGCGTGTAGCTGATGCTCAGCGCAGATTTTCTGAATTTTATCTCTTTGGAAATCGTGAATTTCTGCCAGTTGATCCAGCCGTCACGCCGGAACAGGACGCTGGCGGTTTTGCGGTTTAGCGTTGCCGTGTATCGACCCTGGATGAAATCGCTGTCCTCAAAATATTCGCCGTTGCGGAATTGTTCCAGCGATACCGAGGGGTGGATGATATGATCGACCAGATTCTTACGTGGATAACTATCGTATTTCAGGTAGCGTTCGAGGCCGGCTTCCTTGAAATGGACCTGGTCGTGGATGCTGCCGCCGGACTGCTTTTTCTCGCCTTCCAGGACTTTTTTATGATAAGCCTCCTGGTAACGCTTGAGGGTGTTGAGCAGGTTAAAGGAATTGTCCAGCAGCGATAACTCGTTCATAACGGCGCCCTTTTGCGGAGTAAAAACGGCATACAGGTTCTGATGGGTGACCAGAATTTCTTCCAGCCCGTCGCCGTCAAAATCCGTAGTCTCCACGAAAAAATTGCGACGGTCCTGGATCTCGTTCAGGAGACGTTCGCTGCGCAGCAGCTCCTCATAAACCGCGTGGCGCAGGTGCGGCAGGTAGAGTCCGCCGAAAATACCGTGCCAGTAGGCGCAGTTGCACATCGAACGCCAGAGATGCTGCCGGGCTTTGGCAAAGTCGTCTTTCTGAGCGCCGGTCAGTTTGGAAACGTCGATGTTTTCAATCCGTTCGGACAGGTGCAGAACCTTTTTCTGCATCCAGTTGGATTCATCGTATTTGACCAGGAAATTGCGCCAGATGCCGCCTTTGATAAACGGCTTGATCTGGTCGAAGCGGCTCTCATTTTCGAACTCATGCACCAGCGCGGCGAAATTCTCGCCGGCTTCCCAGGGCAGCGACCATTCACTCATCTCGAAATAGGAGGCGGTCGGCAGGTAGATGCGGCCTTTGGGCGGGTGGCTTTCGTAATATTCGCTGAAAGTCCGCGTTTTAATCCAGTCGCGATTGGCTTCGAGCAATTGACAGAATTCGCGCAGCCAGTTGTTCTCGAAAACCGATTCGTAAGTGCCGGGCCAGACGCCGAACTTCTCGCCGTCATCGGCCATGACGATCGCGTTGTTGCCGTCTTCGGTGGCGAACTGTCCCAGGTAGTCGAGCGTAAGCTGCGGGTCTTTGAATGGGATCGCATAGCGCAGTTTCTGATTGATCGGAAAAATCGAGAGAGTCTTACCCTGCTCTTCGGTGATGTAATGAGCGGTGAGCTCCCGTTCCATTTTGCCGGCGCCCAGGAAATGATAATCGTCGACGGTGATGTAGGCGATGTCCGCCTCGGCGATCGGCTTGGCCAGCGAAGGTTCCCAGACGCGCTCGGTGAGCCAGAGACCGCGGGGATTGTACTTGAAACGCTTGCGGATATAGTCGTTCATCATTTTGATCTGGCCGATCTTATCCCGGTCGGGGATCATGGCCAGCACAGGCTCATAAAATCCGCCGGAGATGATTTCCACGTTACCGCGTTCCACGAGACGGGCGATGCGGTCCAGATATTCCGGGTGCTGTTTCTCCAGCCATTCGAGCAGGCATCCGCTGAAATGCAGGGAGATATGCAGGTTCGGAAATTCTTCCACCACCTCGACAAACGGCAGGTAGCTCTTCTGGAAGGCGTCTTCGACGACGAAATCGAAATTCCCGACAGGCTGATGATTGTGAATCCCGAAGATAAAATTGACAGTCTTCAAGTAACCTCGCTGGAAATAAAGACGGCAAGAGGCATAAACACCGCAGTATTTATGCCCCCTGCCGAATAATTGTAGTTACATTTTTTTGACTAAACGCTCGACGAGTTCAACAACGCGGCAGGTATAGCCGTATTCGTTGTCGTACCAGCCGGAGACTTTGACCATACCGCCGGGCAGCACGATGGTCATTTTCGAATCGAAAGTCACCGAGTAGGGCTGGCCGATGATATCAGCCGATACGATTTCGTCTTCCGTATAGCACATGATGCCCTTCATTTCGTTTTCGGAAGCCTTCTTCATGGCGGCGTTAATGCCTTCCACGGTCGCCGGTTTTTCGAGTTCGAGAACCAGTTCGGTCAGCGATCCGTCCGGAGTCGGGACGCGGTAAGCAACACCTTCCATCTTGCCCTTCAGGGCCGGGATCACCTTGCCGATGGCTTTGGCGGCGCCGGTCGTTGTAGGGATGACGGAGAGCGCGGCAGCGCGGGCGCGACGGAGGTCCTTGTGCGGTGCATCGAGCAGGTTCTGGTCCATCGTATAGGCATGAATGGTCAGCAGGAAACCCTGTTTGATGCCGTAATTATCACTGATCACCTTGGCCATCGGTGCGGCGCAGTTGGTGGTGCAGCTGGCATTGGAAACGATCTCTTCGTTGCCCTTCAAATCCGCATTATTGACACCCAGAACGATCGTGGCGTCGATTTCGTCCTTGGCCGGAACGGTCAGAACCACCTTTTTGGCGCCGGCGGCGATGTGCATCGCGACCTGCTCTCTTTTTCTGAAAACGCCGGTGGATTCGATCACAACATCTACACCCAGCTGTTTCCAGGGCAGTTTGGACGGGTCACGCTCGGCCGAGACCGGAATAGCTTTACCATCGATAATAAGGGCGCCGTCTTTGACTTCCACTGTGCCGTTGAATCTGCCCTGTACGGAATCGTACTTCAGCAGCGTAGCCAGGGTGGCGGCGTCGGTGAGATCGTTGATCGCAACGATCTCGAAATCCTTGCCCAGATTCTTGGTTGCGCGCACGAAAGCGCGGCCGATTCGACCAAAACCGTTAATCGCTATTTTAGTGGGCATAAATCCTCTCCTCTTTTTGTTTGCGCTTGTTGATGAACATTTTAAACTAATCGTTAAAATTATTTAAGATATTTAATGTAATATAATCCAATTTAAAGAGAACATACGGACTCTAAATATAAATTCTACGCATCATAGATCAAAGATTTTCTCGTTAAAAAATAACATTTTTTCAACGACCCTGCATTGGATTACCGGTTGCTTCGATCGTTACGCTTCGATGAGCTCAACCGCTTGGCCGTGCCGAGAAAATTTCGTATTTTCAGGCGTCGGACAAACGGAAAGGATGGCGATGAAACGATCCCGGTTTTGGGCGGCTGTTTCCCTGATGAATATTGCGGCGGGCCGACTCTTCCTGCACAACCGGCCGGCCTTCAGGCCTTATCTCGGCCAGCTGCGCCTGGAGTATTACCGGCGGCGGGAGCTGGGGCCCCGTTCTGCGGATTTTTATGCTGTTTTTCCGGAATGTCAAACCCTGGCCGAGCCGGTACGGTTGATCGCCGAGCTGACGGCGGGCGGACTGACCAAGGCTGAAATATATTACCTGGCGGTCATCGCGCGCGGTCTCCGGCCGCAGCGTATTTTCGAGATCGGCACCTTTGACGGTTGCGCCGCTGCCCATTTCGCGTTGAACACCGACCCGCAAGCGCAGGCGATCGTCTTTACCCTCGATCTTCCACCGAAAACTGCGGAAGAAACCGTGCGTTTCTCGGAGACGGAACGTGAATTCCTGGACCAGATGCGCCCGGCTTATTACATCCGAAAATACGATCCGAACAAGGCCGTGCAGTTGCTCTATGGCGATTCCATGAGCTACGATTTTTCGCCGTACTACGGGCAAATGGACCTGGTATTTGTCGACGGGAATCATAGCCGGGCCTTTGTCGATCACGACAGCCGCGAGGCCCTGCGGATGCTGCGCCCCGGCGGGACGATCCTGTGGCACGATTATTACGGCGTTCCGGGAGAAGACGTCAGTGATGTTCTTATGGGTCTGGCGGCGGAGTATCCGATCAGGCGGATTAAAGACACGGCGCTGGCGGTCTACCGTTCGGATGCAGGAACTGCTTCTCTTTAAACCGGATCCCCGGTTCTTACGTGCTGAAATTTATTTCTCAAGCGGTTTCGTGAAGGCACTAAAATCGTAGCCCTTAGCCCGGAAATAATCCTCATTTTCCAGCAGCATGCTGCGTATGGCTTCCACTGAGGTGATATGCGTGACGCCGTACTGGATATTGGCTTTGTAGCGCACGAATACTTCACCGGAGTAGGGGAGTGTGGGATCGTATTCGCTCTGTTCGTAACGTTCTTCAGGCGCCAGGACGTACTCATAATCCGCTGCCGCTGATTTGGCAATACCGACCAGTTCGAAATTGGGCGCACCGTCCCGGACCGCCAAAACGATTCCCCCGCTAAAGCCGCGATTGAAGGGGGCATCCACCAGAAATGAAGTGTATTTGTCCCGGTTCGGGTCGCTCACGATGCCGCGCGTGACCATCTTATAGCCGCGCGGAAACCCGAACAGATAGACAAAATCGCCCCATTCCAGCTCGGCGGCGTTTCCCAGCGGGAAAGCGTAGGCGGTCACCAGGCTATGTTCGGTAGCCGGGAACTCCTTGCCCAGGATGGCGATGTCGATCGTTTCATCCCGAAAGAGAACTTCCAGATCGTTCCCGCCGGCGACGTCCGCCACGTAGTTGCTCTGTCGTTCTTTGAAAGCAACAGACAGGATAAAGGGCGTTATTTTATCGTTTTCATTTCTGTGATAGTTGATGATCGTATCAGGGAAATCGACGATGTGGGCGCAGGTCATCAGGGCGAAGCGGGTCACATCCCGGGAAAAGCAGGTTGCCGTGCCGGAGGCCGAACGGCTGTAAAATATTTTCTCGGTAGCCAGTCTTTTAAAACCGGGGTCCATCATTTTTTCGACGGTCAAACGCGTATTCGCAGTAAAAACGAAGCTCTGGTAGTAGGCCACGCTGTTGATTAGTTTGATCGATTCACTGATTTTTTTCAGTTCCGGTCCGCAGCTGCGGTTGGGGAATTCGGTATCGTATTTACCGTCCGGCAGGATAGAATTTTCAATCTGGTAAACACGTCCGGGACAAGCCGGCAGGAAGAGCATAACTGCCAGCAGCAGGCTGAGAACGACGTATGCCGGTTTGAATCCGGGAGGCCGGGTCCGTGTCGGTTCCGCAAAAAATGAACGTGTCATCATAGCTACCCTTCGATTGATATTTAAAATAGCCTCGGAAAACCGGCAACCCGGTTCCCATTACACTTTTTGCGCCGGTGTTTTCTGCAAGAGAATGCGTAAAACGGTCTTCTCGAACGGCCTGCTCTCCAGAACGAAAATTTTCCCCTTGTGATACTCCTCGACGATCCGCCTGGCAAGGCTCAGGCCGAGACCCCAGCCGCGCTTCTTGGTGCTGAATCCCGGCCGGAAAATGTTCTGGCGGTCCCGTTTGGGAATGCCCTTTCCGTTGTCGATCACGTCGATGGCGATAAACTGGTCTTTTTTGACCAGGCTGGTAACGATCCGGACGCTGCCGTTCTGATCCGTGACGGCGTCAATGGCGTTGCGAATCAAATTTTCCAGGGCCCAGGAAAACAGGTCGGTATTGATCATCGCCGTGAAATTTTTCTCCGGGTCGAAATCCAGGCGTATCCGGGGGCCGATCCGGGGCAAGCGTTTTTTATAATAGACGACGGCATCATGAATAATGGGATTAATTGCGGCTTCCTTTAAACTGGGCTTAGAACCGATTTTCGAGAAACGCGTGGATACTTTTTCGAGGCGTTCAAGATCGTTCGTCATTTCATCAAGTTCTTCGTAGCTGTTGCATTTGGCTTTCAGTAATTCCGTCCAGCCCATCATGGAGGAAAGCGGCGTCCCCAGCTGATGGGCGGTCTCCTTGGCCATGCCGATCCAGATTAGCCGTTTCTCACTGCCGCGGATCACCTGGAAACCGAAATAGCCAAGAAAGATAAAAAGCCCGACCACCCCGATTTCGATATAGGGCAGCATGCGCAATTGCCGGATCAGTTTGGTGTCGCCGTAATGGATATAACCGAGAATCTTGCCCTTATAATCGAGCGTGATCGGCTCATAGGTGCGGTCCATTTCATGCATGATCAGGAGCACCTGGGATCTTTGCTCTTCCTCGCTAAGCGAGGCTTTCAGGTCGATTCCGCGCCAGGAGGTCGGTTCGTCTTCGATCTGGCTGGAGATAATCATGGGGAAAGGAATTTTTTCAATAATTTCATCGAAGATAAAGTCGAATTCCCGGCTTTCCGGATCAATGATTGCCTTGACATAAATCTTTTTGAAGAAACGCACGTAATTGGTCGAATCCTCGCGCAGGCGCGTCACGACACCCTGTGAATAGTGCAGCAGCACGAAAATCAGGATCAGGGCAAACAAAATCAGGATTCGCTTGATGGCTCCGGAATGTTGGTAGATTTGATCTTTCATGCTCATAACGGTTCCTCTGATATTCGCTGTTTATCCCGATCGGTACCAAAGGAAGGCGCCGGTTTTGTGCGTAAGTGTCCGTTGTTGGCGGCGATAAGAAAAAAAGTGGCACGCATCGATCCGATCATAGATAGCCCTTGAGAAAATATACACATAAAATACTATGATAGAAACAAAACGAAATCACGGACAGGCGCGATTATTTTTGGGCAGTATGGCCCTTCTTGAATTTATCCTTATGGTTCAGGATTAGCACGGCGATGAACAAAAGCCACACGAGATAGGTGCTGACCGAGGCGATGATTGAGGCACTCCGGTATACCGCCGGCTCGAAACTGAACCGGATTTCATGCTGGCCGGCCGGCAGCATTACGCCGCGCAGCAGGTGGTTGACCTGGTAGATGGGGGCCGGTTGTTCATCGATCAGGGCCGTCCAGCCGGAAGGATAATAGGTTTCGGACAGGACCAGAAAGGCTGCGCCGGTACTGTTGGTTTTGAGCGAGATGCGGTCGGGAGAATATTCGACGAATTCTACAGTTCCGGAATTATCCAGGGCCTCCGGGATCGTAATCGCTTCGGAAAGCAGCGCCGTGGCGGCCGGATCAAAAGCGGGCTCGTTCAGAAAGCGCACAACTTCTTTTTCATCGGGGAAAATGTGAATCCCGGCGACGAAATAGGCGCGCGGGAGCGCCCGGTCGTTTTTGTACAGGATGGTTCGGCGGCGCTCGTCGGATTGCAGCAGCGTAAGCCCGTCGTATTCGAGTAGGCCGGGTGAGATAATATAGCGCGCATTGCACATGTTGACGACGTTCCAGTTGACCGGATCCTGCGGATTATCGCGGCGATAGAGATTGTTTTCGATGATGTCCTGAATCAATTGCAGTTTGATAGCCGAGTATCCGCCCATGATCTGGTGGCGATAAGCCAGGTCGTTGCTCTGGAAAAGCGCGCCGAGTTCCAGTACGCGATAGGGCTCCGGATCGGGCCGGATCAGTTTATCATAGGCGCTTTCCTGGAAGTAGCGGTTTTCGTAATTGCCGAGATCGACCAGAGTGCTGCGACCGGCGAAGCGCCCGCTGATGCCGATCATGTCTACGGCGATCAGAACGGCGGTGCCGATCATCAGCAGATCGCTTGAGATTATCTTTTTAAAGTACAATATCATCAATGTCATAAACATCGCCAGCAGGCCCAGCATTCGCAGGGTGTCGGCCTGCAGAAATTCACGGCGCATGGTTTTCAGCATCTCCATGGCCTGCGGATTGGAGGCGTACTGGGCGTCTTTGGCAGAACTATAGGAAAGCAGGTTCGGCAGCAGCAGGAAAAGCAGGCCGAGGAAGGCGAAGAATCCGGCAATTAGCAGCGCGGCCCTGAATTTTTTAACCGAAAGTTCTTCCACCAGCCCTTTCAGGCCATATACCGCCAGAATGACGATGATAAAAGCAATCAGGTTCAGGATCATCGACGGAATCCGGAATTTGCTGAAATAGGGCAGGTAGAGGAACAATGTCTTATACAGGATCGGGAAGAATTGCCCGAAAGCGAGCAGGATCGAGAAAATTCCCAGTGCGGAGAGGGCAATCACAAATCCGTTTTTGCGATAGAACCAGACTCCTATAAAGGCCAGAACGACGCTGAGAATGCCGATGTATTCCGACGATTGCGTGAACGGCATGTCGCCCCAGTAAGTCGGCAGCGCTTGCCCTTTTAACTGCTGGTAGGTCTTGCCGGTGTACGGTTCCTGCGAGGTTCCGCCGAAGAAGCGCGGAACGATAAGCGTCATCATTTCGCGGGGCGAGAGCGACCATTGCGTTGCATAATCAAAGGGTACGCCCTTTGTTTTAGTCGGCTGGCCGGTTTCGTAGAGGTGGATGGCCTTGCCGCCGCGCGTGGAGTAGGGCGTGTAATCCCCGGAGACGAAGAGCGGTTTGGCGGACATCAGGATCACCACGCCCATGCCGGCGACGAACATCAGGCCGGCTCGCAGCAGAGTTTTGTAATCTTTGCCGCGCAGCCAGACCACGAGTTGCCAGATGCCGATCGCCAGCAACAGCAGAAACGTATAGAAAATGATCTGATAATGTTTGGAACGCAGTTGCAGGGAAGTTCCCAGAACAAACACCAGCAGCCCGAACAGATCGACTTTGCGAATGAAAACCATGAATCCCAGAACCACCCAGGGGATGGTCAGAATGGCCCGGATTTTGGCGTTATGTCCGACGGTAAACAGTCCCTGGAAGGTCGGCAGGAACAGGAAGATGACGACCCCGATCAGGGCGTAATACCATTTGAAGCGCAATTCACGCAGGAGCAGGAAAAGCCCCAGGGCGCTGAAAAGCAGCCAGGCAACCCGCCAGTCGAATATTGAATCCAGCCGGACGATCAGGCGATCGATGTGAAAAGCGTCGGAATGCTGCATGTGATAGGTTGGGATCCCGCAGAAGATGTTGGGATTCCACAAGGCCGTCTCGCCGGTCCTGGCGGAATATTCCTGGATCTGGTGCCGCTGGCCGATAGCCTTGATGATATCGGCGCCGACCGGCTCAAGTCCTTCGAAGACGTACGCGCGGTAAAAAACAAGCAAAAGCAGCAAAATTAAAACGCCGCAGAAAATGTAGGCATCCCTCAGCCCGAGCCGATCGAGGAGGGATGTTTTGGGCGGATTGGGATCGGTTGCGGCCGGGACGGATTTCTTTTTACTCATGATTTTTTTCCGAATTTTAGAATTTTTATAAACGCCAGTTTAATCTTTTCAATCTCAACGGGTTCGTAGAATCCGAGCGGTAGCAATATAAAAGGAAACGCCATAATAAGCAGCAATTTCAAAGTTACTTTTATTCCGAAGTTCAGATCGGGAAATAGCAGGGGTATCAGAAAGAGTCCGATTGAGATTGCGATCATCTTGACGATTTTGAGATTTTCATAGCGAACCGGGAAGAACTTATTGGCGGCCCACTGGGAAAGGATGTACAGTATGATTGAGGCGATCAGGGTTGCCAGCGAGGCGCCTATGATCCCAAAAGACGGGATGAGCAGGAAATTCAGCGCGATGCTGACCGCCAGGGCGATCAGGGTCGTATAGGAAACCCAGGCGGTTTTCTTCATGAGAAACGAGCCGAGGGATGTGACGGTTTTACCCCCCTCGAAAACAAACGCGAGGGTCAGGATGGGGACGATCGTCCAGGCCGGCCAGTAATCGGAATTCTTGCCCAGTACTTTGACCAGCTCTTCGGAATACATCGACAGCGCCAGGCCGGTCCAGCAGAGCGCGAAGGTGAAGTAGGTCAGCATTTTGATAAAATAGCGTTTATCGCCCTTGTTGCCGTACATTTTATAGGCCAGCGGCAGAAAGCCCATATTAAATGATTGGATCAGGAAGACATTGATGAAGCCGGCGATTTTATAACCCAGGTTGTACAGACCGACCTGCTGGTAATTCGAAAGCAGTTTCAGAATGTAGCGGTTGCCTGTGTTGAGCAGCATGGTTGCCAGGCCGCTGAGGATCAGGGGCAGGCCGAAGACCAAAGCGGCTTTGACGATTTTGGATTCGAAGTGCGGCTTCATATAGGTGATGTTGATCGGCAGAATCATCACAAGCAGCAGCGCATCACCGGCTACATAGGCATATAGAATACCGAGAATTCCAAGATGGAGATAGGCGATGAAATAGATATTCAGAACCAGTGAGACGGTCAGCTTGATAAAATTGACCGTGGCGAAGAAAACCGGCCGTTCTTTGATGCGCAGGGTTGACAGTAGAAGCCGGCCGATGATGCGCAGGCCGACGATCAGAAAGGAGAGCCGGAAATAGAGCGCAAACAGCTCCGGCTGAGCGAAGAACGATCCGATATAGTTCGACAGGCCTGCGCCTACCAGACCGAAGATGATCGTTACGGCACTCAGGAACACGAATAGGGTAAAAAGCAGCGATTTTTGCTTTTGGGCGTAGTCGTCGAGTTCATGAAAACGCAAAAATGTCTGGGCCTGGCCGAGTACCATGACCTGAACCATGATCATGATTGTGGCTTCCAGGATACCCAGAACGCCGTATTCCGCCACACTGATATGCTTTGTGTAGAGCGGCAGCAGGACGATGCCGATCAGTTTCGTGGTCAGGTTGCCGAGCCCGTAAATAGCCGAGTGGGATACCGTCTTTTTGACATTTTTGAGCATATTATTCGTCTTTCGTAGATCGGATAGCTTTATTGAAAAATTCAACGATCTCCGCTCTCTCCCGATCGGCGCTGAAGACCTGCATGATTTCCGGAATTCGCCGGGTTATTTTGGCGATAACCGGCCGGTTGACGATGTCCAGGAGCAGCTCCTTTAATTGGGCTGCCGAATTGTATTGCAGGATCACTTCTCTCAAAGGGCCGCTGATCGGATAGGCGGAGGGCAGAATAGCCGGCTTGCCGTAGCGAATCATATCCGACTCGATCGCGGCGATTTTGGTATAGCCGTATTTTTCGTGGTAAATCTTGTAGCGTGTGTCGAGCAGAATTGGCGAGAAGAGGACGTCGGTTTGACTGAGGATGCGGTTGAATTCGGTCTGCGCCACGCGCCGGTCGAAGCTGGTAAAGCGAAAGTTTTCGTCCTGCAGTTTTTCAAAAGCGGCGGCGGTTTTTTGGGCGAACTTGCCGCGCTTCTCGCCGAGAAAAATCAGTTGCACCGGCTTCCTGAATTCGCCGGCAATTGCACGCCATACCCGCAGCAGCATCGGGTAGTCGCGGCGGCGCTCGTCGATGGCGCCCGGAACAGTGATTGTCAGAGGTCCTTCGTGTGGGGCTTTCACGAAAGATGGATCGAAAACAGCGAGCGGAATAACCGGACCGATCTTTTCGGGCGGGAGTGCCGATTTTAAAAGAGCGTTGCGCTCGAGGCTGGGCGTCGGGAAGGTCAGGTAGTCTGTCTTCCGGACAATATTGCGGATGTGATGCCCGTCGCGGCCCAGCAGCGCGATGCGGATCAGGTAAGAGAAATCCTTGAACAGGAAATAGGGCGTGAACTTGAAACGGAGATTGCCGTTGCGCTGGAACCAGGCGTTGACGTTGTGAATGCGCAGTACCGTTGGCGGCCGGAAGTCGAAAGTCGAAAAAGCCCGGAAGACCTGGTCGACGGTGGCGATGAAGACGATGTCGTTGGCGTTGATCGATGCGCGCTGCTGCTGCAGGAAAGCCTGCGCCGATTCCTGGGCGCCGCGCAATTGCCAATGATATTGCCCGACAAAGGTCTCATCTTTCAATTCATTGAAAATGCGGTCTTTGACGTAGATATTGATTTCGTGCCCGGCATTTTCGAATATCTTACAGAAACTGTAGAGGCATTCGCCATGGGTCTCTAATTCGATGATGCCGATTTTCATAAGCGTTTAATTGAAAATATTCATTTCGACCGGCGCTACTCTGGACCGGATATATTCCTGTTCCTCTTTGCTGAACAGCGTCTCGAATTTACGCACTTTTTTGATTTCTTCCGTATTGCGGTCTTTCCAGACTTCCTCCGGGAAGCGGATGGCGTCGGCTTTCCGGCGGTAATCCAGCATGCCGGGATCGAAGGGCAGGCCGATTTTCCCGCACACTTTTTTCAATTGCTTTTCCGGTTCGTCGACGAGCAACTCGTAGCGCACGAAGACATGGTTGGGGGAGGCGAGATACTTTTTCGATATCCTGATTTCACGCAGCCAGCGCCGGATGCATTTGTCAATCGAGCGCGTGTTGAAAGATTCGGGGTGCTTGTGGCCGGCGTCGTAGAGCGAGGCGACCACGTCCTCGCCGTTACGGATATTATGGATGAAAACGGTATCCGGTTTAACAGCCTGGATCAGGTCGATGAAATAGAGGTGCATGGGCGTTTTTTCAAGCCAGATCGAATAGCCTTGTTTGAGGGCATAGGCGTCGAGAATACTGATCAGGGCTTTGCTCCAGCGGCGCTTCGAGCAGGTGAAATTCGGCAGCAGCTCAACCAGGTCGGTTTCATTCAGGCGCGTCAGAAATTCACGAACGAAGGCCCGCTCCTTTTTGCCGAAACATTTGAAGATGCGCTTGTAACGAATGAAGGACATCGTGCCGCGAAAGAAGTGGGTTTCCGGAAACGAAAAAATGTCCGGGTGCGCCGACAGCATACTCTGCAGCAGGGTCGTTCCGGAGCGGGCCGTGCCGACCAGGAACAGCCGTTTTTTAATTGCCGGTTTGGAACTCATGATAATGCCTTACGGGTAAAATGCCATATCCCTGCCGGACGGATCGAATCTGTTGCGCCGAAAGTTCTGTTTTCCACTGGTCGACGACCTGGCTGGCGACCCGGCGGATTTCGTAGCCGCCACCGCCGGTGTTGTGCCTGTCGATGTAGGCCGCGATCTCATCGCGCCATGGCAAGCCCAATTGATCGTAGAGAATCCGGAATTTCGAGGCGGATTCCTCGCAGAGGTCTTCATGGATGGTTGTGATCCACTGTGGATACTGATCCATTTGCCGTTCCCAGACATGGTAGAAAATCGCCACCTGCAGGCCCATCAAGGCCAGCGGATCGCTGAGTGTTTCGATTGTGGACATGTACGGTTCGAGGAAATCTGTGACCAGCGCAGTTTGCCTGAAAACTTCGCGATTGCCATCCGGCAGTTTCAGGCGCAGGCAACTGGCGACGATGCTGGCCGGGTGCCGGAAAATGATTACGATTTTAGGCCGGAAATTTTCGTTGAGATACGGCAGACTCAGCCCGGCATGGACGGACTTGATGATGCGTGTTTTTTCGTTCATATTCCCGGACGGGTGAAAATCCCGGCATTTGAAAGCGTAGTGCTTGCCGGTAGTCTTCGACAGCAAATCGGAGCCGATCCGATACAGCTTTGCGAACAGGGGATTGGAAGGACTGAGATCCTTCTCGAAGACTTTCTGCCAGAAAAGGTGGAAATCCCGGTTGTCGTGGTCGCGCGGAATGTACGGAAAACGGTGGAGATTGTGTTTGGCACGCTGGGCCGGCCGGTAATTTTTCTCGTTGTCCGGCTCACGTACCAGGATCGTTCCGGGGCTCTGGGCCAATACCCGGGCCGTCCACGAAGAGCCGCTGCGCGGTACGCCGGCAAGAAGGATGTAGTCCGGTTTCAGGATGGTTTTGCTCATAGCCTTAAATCCGTTTCAATTTCTTTAAAGATGCGAATTTGCACAGGTAGGCCCGCATGATATTCCGCGCACGCAGCTGCTTTTTGAATTTTTCGGCGTACTCTCTGAAAACTTCCTTTTGGGTAATGCGGTGGAGCGATTCCAGCTGGGTAGCATGCAGAATCTGGTAGGTTACGGTCGACGGGTCGGTTTCCGGGTACCATTCGGCCCGGCAGAGATTGTAGCGCGACCAGTAGCCCAGGTTGAACTGCGGCAACATTGCCGCGAGGGTTTGGATGCCGTCGTCGAAAAGCTTGCGCGCCAGCCGGTTCTCCGGAAAAACCCGTACGAAATCGTGGATTCCGTAAAGCGAGAAGATCATGCCGTTCAGGACCAGCGTCGGCACTTCAGCCGTGTATTCTTCGTAAAACGGGCCGAAGTCGTTGTAGGATGTTACGCCGCCTTCCGCGACCGGCCGGGTGAAGGATATCAGCGCCTTCTCGGCCAGTTCGGCGTAGCGGCTATCACCGGTTAATTGGTAAGCGCGCAGCAGGATCGAGATGCCGCGTCCCTGGGCGAATGCCGATTGCCAGGGGCCGGGATTGTGATACTGCGGTAGGGAGACGTCGGTCAGCCAGCGCGCGCCGAGGTTTTCATCGATTTGGGCGTGATCGGCGAACCAGTTGACGAACTTCATGAAGCGCAGCCGGCCCTCCTCCGAGGAAGATTGCAGGTAGGCGTGAAAAACAGCGAGCCCGACCTGGCCGATCGTGATCGGGAAATAGACGGCCTTCTTATCCTTGACGTCGATATAGGTCGGATTGAGCGGAATGCCATCCTCATCGTAAACAATGCTCTTCTGACCGCCCTTCTGGTTCCGCATCTCCTTCTCCCAAAACAGCAGGTAATAGTAGCCGAGCTTGGGAGAATGCAGGTCGTCCGCGATGCTGTAGCGAATCGGGTTGAGGATGTCCTTCATGACCCGCAGCAGGAAGAAGAGGTATTTGTTCTTGATCGATTTCAATGCAGGTGCTCTTTGCTCAATTGTTTAATCGGATTTTTATAGCTGAACCGGCGCGAGACAGCATCCAGGCTAAATTTAATCTTAAAAACTGTAAAATAGGGCTCGCCCAGATATTTTCTGAATTTTTCTTCATATTCGTGGAAAGCCGGATTACCAGTCAACTGGTAAAGTACGTTTAATTGCGGGATGTGGAAATTGCGATGGTAATTGTAACCGGCGCAATATTGTTTGTAGAGCAGGTCGTAGGCGGACCAGTAGCCTTTGTCATAACGGTGGAGATTTTTCGCGAGGGTCGCCACGCCGCGCTCGAAATAGCGGAGGGCTTTAGGTGAGCCGGTCAGACGCCAGTAATCGTAAATCCCGAAGAGGCCGTAAATAAAACCGTTCAGGACGTAGGCCGGCGGATCGGCCGGGTATTCGAGATACCAATAGCCGCCGGCGGAGTCGACATCCAGGATGCCGCCTGCCCGGTAATCCAGGTTATAGGAATTCAGTACTTTTTCGGCCGCCGCAAGGTAACTGGAATCCCGTGTACTTTGGAAAGCGCGGCAGAGCACCGAGAGGCCGTGGCCCTGTGCGTAAGCCGATGGCCAGCCGAAAGAGAGCTTGTACTTGTCGTAAATCATGTTGTCGTTCGTCCAGACGGCCGCCGTGTCTTGCAGAACAGTGAGGTGATCGCGCATCCAGGCCGCGTTTTTCATGAATAATTTTAGATAAGCTCCGTTGCCGGTTTCCAGAAAGGCGCTGTAGCTATTCAGTGTTTTGACGCTGTAATGGTTGGTGAAGTGGACGAAGAATTTTTCGGGATCACGCAGCGTCACCGAACTACGGTGAGATTCGCGGTAATTTACCACAAAGATGCTGTCCTCGGTTTGTGCCAGGAAATCCGCCACCGAAGGGGTGGCTCCGTTCTCAATAAAATAGCAGCCAAGCGAGTCCGGGCGTGAAGTCTGCCACAGGTCGGTGCGCATGTTTTTCGGGGCTTTGCGCAGGTCCTTTTCGATGTTTGGGAAGATTATATACAGGTAGACGATGAGCGCTAGAAGCAGCGCCAGGAGGATGCGGACCGATCGCTGTAAAAATCGTTTGGGCTGCATGTCAGAGAATACTCTCGAATACGTTAACCAGTTTGGCGGTCAGGTTTTGGCGGGAATAGGATTGAATGTCCGCGTCGACGTTCTGCTGCAGACTTCCCGCTTTTCTCCATTGTGAATAAAGTCTCAGAACGTTGTCGTAAATTTCATCGTATTTTTCGTAGGAAATCATTTTTCCGGTGTTCGAGTCGTTCAGGATCCGGGCCACTTCGCCGTCTTCGGGACCGAGGGCCAGAATTGGCTTACCGGTGCGCATGTACTCGAAGGTTTTACCGGGCAGAATACGCAGGTTTTTTTGTGACTGCGTCACGAGCAGGAGCATGGCGCTGGCAGTTTGAGTGCGCTGCAGAGCTTCCCGGTGCGGCAGGTAAGGAATCCGTGTAAAGACCGCTGCGAGTCCCAATTCCTCCACCGTCTGCAGGATGACTTCGTCCACTTTACCGATGAAAACAAGCTCAAAGTCCGGCGGGCTGATCCGGCCCTGATCGAGCAGTGCGCGCACGGCTTTAAAGAGGTTGATGGGGTTGCGTTCGCTGCCGACCCCGCCCAAATGCATGAGCACGAATTTATCGGAAGGCGTTCCGTCCGAGTGAATCCCGGTGAAGTCGGTCTCGTCATAGCCATTGGCGATATTGACAAAACGCTGGCCCTCGATTTTTTGGGCGAAGTCCAGTTCGATATCGAGCCGGCTGATGCAGGTGACGACATCCGCCCGTCGCAGTACATTATATTCCAGGTTGTGATCGATCCTGCGGGCGAGTCCTATGCGCCGGTAGTCTTCGTAGTAATGGATGTCGGTCCAGGGATCACGGAAGTCGGCCACCCATTTCAGTCCGCCGCTTTTGGCCAGTTTGCGCGCGATCAGGTGCACGCTCGGCGGCGGCGAGGAGGAGAAGATAACGTCCGGCTTTTCTTCCTCAAGAATGCGATGCCCGCGTTTCACGGCGAAGGGAATCCAGCCGATCTTGGCGTCCGGTACAAAGAGATTGAGGCGGATCGAATTCGCCAAGCGTTTTTTCCAGTTCAATTTTTTATCGGCTAAGACTGCGACCGGGATGCTCTCGTCCGAAGACATACCGGTGAATTTTTTATAGAGGAAATTGGGTTCGATTGCGGCGGTGCGAAATACCCGGGCCGCTTCGGGCACTTCCTTTTCAAGTGTCGGATCAAAGGCCGGGTACTCACCGTTTTTAACGGTTAGAATCAGCGGCTGCCAGCCGAATTCGGGCAGGTACTTGGCGAATTTCAAAACGCGCTGCACTCCGGGCCCGCCCGCCGGCGGCCAGTAATAGGTGACAATCAGGACTTTTTTTGCAGGAGCGCTCACTATTTGTAATACTTTTTGACGAATCCGGTATAGGATTCCTGTTTCAGGATAATCCGGCGCACGAAACCGGTCGTAAAGCCGAAACCGTAGGCGAATACCTGGATCATCGACACGACCGGGGACAACGCCGCCGTTTTCAAATCTTTGTATTGGCGGAGTGTATCGAAGAATATGAAGAGCAAAATCAGCAGTGCGAAGCAAGCGGCAACCAGCCACAGCTTCCAGATAAACGGGCTGAGCGGCGACAGCAGCAGGAGCAGCAGGAATCCGTCGGCGGCGGCGGCGGGGATAAAGTGCAGCGGCTCCAGAATGCCTTTGTCGATCAGGGTCAGGTTGATGCGCGCCACGCCCCAGTTGAAAATCTGGCGGAAGAATTTTTTCAGACTGCTGCGCCGTTTGTGATAGACGACCGCATCCGGGACCGGGATGACTTTGGCGCCGCTGGCAACGATGCGCCGGCTGTATTCGAGGTCCTGGCCGTGGCGCAGGGTGCCCATGCCGCCCAGTTTTTCGAAAATTGTACGATGTACGCCCATGTTGAAACTGCGCGGGTAGTATTTGGCCAGTTTTTTCTTCGAGTGGCCGCGCATGCCGCCCGTCGTCAAAAAGGAAGTCATCGAATAGTTGATGGCCTTTTGCAGCGGCGTAAATTCCGGCAGTACGGCGTCGGGCCCGCCGAACGCGTCGGGCTGCTCATCATCTACGGCCTTTGCCAGCGCTGAGAGCCAGTTTACGTCGGCAATGCAGTCGGAATCGATGAACAGGAAATACTCGCCCCCGGCCTGCGCCATGCCGAAATTGCGGGCCGGGCCAGGGCCCTCGTGATCACGTCGGAAAAAGCGGATGGAAAAATCGGATTGTTGTGCAAGTGAATGGATGAGTTGCGGCGTCTCGTCCGTGGAGCCGTCGTCCACGATCAGGACTTCGAAACGCTCTTTCGGGAAGTTTTGCCGGTTAAAGGACTGCAGCAGGTCCCGTATCTCATCGGCCCTATTGTACGTAGGTACGATAATCGAAAATGTATAGCGCGGCATCAGTGCTTTTTCTTCGAGTTATAGGTTATCATTTCCCCGATCAGCCCGAGGGAGAAAAACTGCATGCCGAAGACCAGCAGCAGAACGCCCAGCAGGAGGAGCGCGATATGTTTCTGGAAAGGCTCGCCAAACGCATATTTGAGGATCAACATATAGATCTCGGCAACGAGCCCCAGGAAGACAGAGACAAGGCCCCACATGCCGAAGAAGTGCATCGGCCGTTTGGAAAATTTCAGCGTGAACATGACCGTCAACAGATCGAGGAATCCACGCCAGAAACGACTGACCCCGTACTTGGTACGGCCGTATTTGCGGGCGAAGTGGCGGACTTTCAGCTCGCCGCTGCGATACCCCTGGGCCATGGCCAGAACCGGGATGAAACGGTGCTGCTCGCCGTACAGATCGATGCTTTTAACGACTTCGGATTTGTAGGCTTTCAGGCCGTTGTTCATGTCGTGCAGGCGCACGCCGGTCATTTTGCGCGTGACGAAATTATAAATACGGGAAGTGTATTTTTTGATAAAGCGATCCTGGCGCTTCTGCTTCCAGCCTGAGATCAGGTCCACAGCCTGCACATCGATCTGGCGTACCAATTCCGGGATTGCTCCGGGATCGTCCTGCAGATCGGCGTCGATTGTCACGACATATTCACCGGAAGCCAGCTGGAAGCCCTCGTTCAGGGCGGCGGCTTTGCCGCGATTGCGTTTGAAACGAATGATGCGGACGTTGTTCGCGGCGGCGGCGATTTTTTGTTCGATTTCGTAGGAACCATCGTCGCTGCCGTCGTCAGCAAAAATAATCTCGAAGTCAAAGGAATCCTCGCGAAAGATATCCACGACTTGACGGTGGAGTTCTTCCAGCGATTCGGCTTCGTTGTAGACGGGGATAACGATGGAAACGACATTTTTTTTCGGTTCAGCGTTCACAGTGCCCTCATGTTTGGGATAAGAAACCATAATCAGGCAAATTTACGCAACTCGGCAGAGAAATGGGAGAGTTGAATTCGCAGCGTCGATTGGTCTGTCCCGCTACGGATCGAAATCGAGGAAGGCAGCACAAGACCGCTCTCCGTATTATATTCCTCAAAAATAATTTCAGCCTGTAGCATTCCGGCGGAGTCGAGCACCGAAAGGGTGCGGATCCGGTTTTGCTTTGGGTCGATCGCGTAATGCAATTCGCCAGTGGGCACCGGGCAGTTCCAATGGATCAGATCCTGATCCGATACGACAGGCTTACGGGACGGCCGGGATTCGGTGGGCGGATTGCAGATGGTGAGACCCAGTAAGCTCAGACGCAGGCTCGGCAGATCGATCGCATTAAACGCGTATTGCCGGTATTCTTCGGGCAATTCATCGGCAGAGTAGGATTGGCGTTTGCGCAGGAGCTGCAATTCATAACTATCACGGATGATATTCAACAGGGCCTGTTTGCGTCCCAGCGGATCGCGGACCAGCACCAGGAGCGTATCGGGACCGCGGAATTCGATTTCAATCGGCAGGGTCGAATTCCGGGTGGGCGTGCTGATGACGGCGCTGCCTTTGGCGGAAATGGAGCGGTATTGCTGCACCGCATCCTGGCGTTCTTTGAAAGAGAGCGTCGCGTTTCGATGATCGCCCGGCCGGGCCGCGGGTATGAGCGCGCCACAACGAAAAAATGTCAGCACCCCAGAAAGCGTAAAAAAGAGGAGGATAGCATGACTACCGGGATAATTTTTGCTTGAGATTTTCATTCTTCGTATCGATAGCCAGCGCGCGCTGGTAGTACTCTTTGGCCTTGTTGAATTTCTTTAATTTGTAGTACACATCGCCCAGGTGTTCCATGATCTCGGGATTCCTGGTTTCGCTGGCGAGCGATTTTTCGATATAGCGCAGGGCGTCCTGGTAGCGGCCCTGCTTGTACAGAATCCAGCCTTTGGTGTCGAGATACGAAGCATTGTCGGGTACGGCTTTCAGGGCTTTATCGACCAGTTCGCTGGCCAGATCCAGTTTTTCTCCCCGGTCCGCAAGACTGTACGCGTAATTATTGCAGGCGACCGGATCATCGGGATTTTCGGCCAGCAGAATGGCGTAGAGGCTGTCAGACTGCGGATATTTCTCCAGAATGTCCCAGAGGTTGGCCAGCAGGTGGCGGGCCTCCGCGTTTTGGACATCCAGGCGCAGCACTTCGCGCAGGACCGGCTCCGCTTCGGCGAAGCGTTTTTTCTGGTTCAGGGCCGTGGCCTTGATCAGATACAGCAGCGTAACATCGGGGAATTTTTCGAGCAGCGGCCCGGTAAAGGCGAGCGCCTGATCGACCTGGTCGTTGTTCATGTAGAGAATGGCAAGGTTGATGTAGTTTACCACACTGTCCGGATGCCCGGCAATCAACTCTTCCAGCAGCTGGGTCGCCGCGGCGGTTTGATCGCTGCGTGACAGCAATTCGCCCAGGCGTTGCTGATATTTGACGTTTCCGGGCTCCGCAGCTACCATCTTCTTTTGCATCTCAATAGCGGTTTCCAGGTCGCCGGCCATCAGCGCCAGATCGGAACGGGCGCGCAGGTAGCGCGTGTTTTGCGGGTCTTCCTCGACCAGAATGTCGTAGAAATGGATAGCCTTCTCCAGGTTTTGGTCCAGAATGGCGACTTCGCCGGCTTTTTGAATTGCGGAGATTTCGGCCGGATCGGACCGGAAGATGCTCTCATAGAGTTGCAGCGCCGGATCGATCTTCTGGTTTTTCAGGTAGACTGCCGCCATCTGATATTTCAGACTCAGGTCATTCGGCAAGAGCCGGCACATGACTTCCAGCTGCGGTTCCGCCTCGGCGAATTTCTCGGTCATGAAGTACAACTGCACCAGAGTGCCGCGGATTTCGGTGTCCTGGGCATCGAGAGCGGCGGCCCGTTTCAGGGCGCGAATGCCGTTATCCAGTTTGCCCAGTTGAGCGTAGGCTTTCCCCAGCGAGAGATAGATGGAAGCGGAGCTGCTGTCGTATTGCAGGGCGTCGAGATATTCGATTACGGCCATGGCGTAATTTCCCTGCATGGCGTGGGTTTCGCCGCTCATGAAGAGCTGAATGGCGGAAGTACTGTAGTTGCTCTGATTCGTTGTATCCACAACGGCAGTCGGTTCGGGCGTCGCAGGCTTCAGACAGTTTGTCTGGGTGCAGTGCGACAGCCATAAGGCGGCCAGATACAGGGTCGCGATGAGCAGTATTTTTTTCAATAGACCTCTTCTTACAATAAAAATTCCGGACTGACTACCCGTTTTAATCGTTCGGATGAAAACTGGTTCCGGAATAATTACGTTTCGATATCGAAACCGAATGGCGTCCTATTTGAAGTACTCGTTCCGGTTGCAACTGCAAATCTGCAGGATGCGCTCTTTGAATTTCATGGAATTCTTTTCGGGGTCGGTACCCGTACCGATGTATTTCACGAACTCAATCGGCTCGCCACAAGTCGGACAATGTTTGCGTGCGTCTCTTAAAGCTTTTGCAGTTTTATCGGCAAAACCTTTGGTTACTCTTTTTGCCATGGTTTTTCTCCTTTACGATTCTAATTCGGGTTCATAGAGGATGACTTCGTTGCCGCCATCACGCTTGGACTGGTACATGGCCATATCGGCGTTGGCGATAATCGTCGGCATGTCTTCTCCATCCACAGGATATTCGGCCATGCCGATACTGATGGTCATTCTTTCCACGATGTCATCTTTTTCAAATATAAAACTCTGGACATTTTTGCGAATCCGGTCGGCCGTTTTAAAAGAGGCCCTTTTTTCGGCGTTAATGAGAATAACCGCGAATTCCTCTCCGCCGTAACGGCAGACGGTATCCACGGTGCGGACGCTGCCCCGGATAATATTGGCAATCTTTTTCAACACAAGGTCGCCGAAAAGGTGACCGTAAGTATCGTTGATGCGTTTGAACTTATCGAGGTCCAGAATAAGCAGGGTCAGCGAGTTGCCGTAGCGCCGCGAGCGGTCGATTTCCACCTGGAAGCGTTCTTTGAAAGATCGATGGTTGGCGATCCCGGTCAGGCCGTCCACCAGCGCCAGGTCTTTCATGGATTTAAAAATGGTGATGCGATTGATGATTGCGCTCAAATTCTTTCCGAAGAGCTCGAGGGTTTCGAGATCCTCAGCGCAGTAGGTGTCTGCATCGAAACTTTCCAGCAGGAGACCGCCGAAACGTTTCACGCCGATTTCGAAAGGAACCCCGATGCAGGATGAAAAGGGCGATGTGTCCAGATCGTTGGGTTGAAAGCGGTATTCGATTTCGTCTTTTTCATAATCGCAGCAATTGACGATCCGGCCGTCTTTCATCAGGCGGCCCCAGATACCGGCATCGAAATTGATAGCGCTGCCGATAGGGTAGTCGGCCTCATAGCCTTCGATGTATTCGATCACCAGTTCTTCGGTGTCATTTTCGCGCAGGAAGGCGAGCGTCAATTTATCAAAGTTAAAAAATTTACGACTGAGACTGACAATAGCCTTGTACAAGTCGAGGTGATCAATTCCCAGAGATAGGTCGGTGTTGGTTTTGCAAAGGTCCCGGTAGAAATGAATGTGTGATTTTTGCCGGTCGATGGCATCGATTTGCCAGATAGCTGTCGAATAGAGAAGGGCAAATGACCGGGCGAGTTCCAGGTCATCTTCGCCCCAGGCCTTTTCCTCGATGCTGTCCAATCCCATGAAGCCGATGAACTGCTTCTGGGAGAGGTAAATGGGGATCAGCAGCAGTGTGCCGACTTGCGGCGCGGATTCGTAGTACAACAGGCGTTGCGGGTCGACCCGGGAAGTATCGAAGATGGTCGGCTGGGCCAGAGGATGTTCGAGACCGAAATATTCTCCGCCGGCCGGGAAGCTCTCCGCCAGAAGTGCGGCTGTCGTGGATTTTTGACCCTGCAGCGTCAGGCGGCCCTCCGATGGATTGTACAGGTAGAGAAAGGCCGTCTGGGCAACCATGGAGGTGTGCGCGAGTTCCAGGATTTGCCGGGTGAGATTTTCGTAATTCTGATCGGGATCGGTCTGCATCTGAATGCCCTGGCCTTTCAATCCGTTCTGCTCGTCGGCCGTGGCGGCGGGCGGAGGCGTTTGCTCACTTTCCAGATTTTCGGCGAGTTTTTGCCAAGCGCGCAGTTCGAACAGAAGATAAACAGTGAAAGAAAGGATGGCGATAAAAATCAGGGCTTTGAAGATGAGCAAGAAGGCGGGGGATACAGCTATGAGCGTCTCCATTCGCGGGTAGACGAAGAAGGCGAAGAGGAGAATCGACAGAACGATAGCTATGATCCAAATACTTTTAATACTACTCATACACTTCAAATTTTACAGCAGGTAAAAATACTACTAAGAGCATGTAAAATCAATGATATTTTAAGCCGGATAATCTAAGAGTTTTAGTTTTGATCTTTGACGGTTTTGATTCGCTGCTGAAGATCCTGCAGATTCTCCTTGTGCTGCGGGCTGTTGAGTGCATCTCCTGTGACGGAAGAATCCTCCTTGGCCGGGGATTGGGTAGTGGCGGCGTACCGGGTTTGCGGCGCTTGCACGACCGGCGGCACCGGGGCTTCCGGGATTGCCGGCGGGGCTTTCTGAATCTGTTGCTGCGCCACCGGCAACTGAAGCGCGCCCGGTTGGGCGTTCGGCGGCGTCTTCATGAACATGAAGACGACCACGACGGCCAGGAACGCGGCGGCAAAGCCATAGGCAAAGGATGGAATTTTATGGAATGAGAAACCCTTTTGCCGGGCGGCCCGGATGCGGGCGTTGCGATCGGCCAGGATTCGGTTCTGGAGATTGGTATAGAAACCGGCACTCACCGAAAGGGTATTGAAATTATGCATGCGCGCTTTGGTGGCAGTGATGGCACCGAGGAGTTTTTTGCAATTGGGACAGGTTTCAAGATGCCCTTCGAACTCTGTCCTTTTCTGGAAATTCATTTCATCGTCGATGTATAACGAAATCTGATTTTTGAACTGGTAACAACTAATCATGCAGAATTATAGCCCCCCTTCGCTAGTTGTCAAATTATTTTATCTGTATCAATTCTTCCTGAAGTTTCAACCTCGCACGGTTTATTCTGGACTTAACGGTGCCTAACGGGGCACCGATGATGTTACTGATTTCCTCATAAGAAAGTTCCTGAATATCTCTTAAAATGATCGCCGTTCGAAAATGTTCCGGTAATTTTTTCATCGCCAGATGAATCATATGTTCGTCGTATTGATCCTCGGTTTGTTGTCCCGGCCGGGCGTCCCCGGAGGGGAAGTCGATGTCTTTCTCTTCCGGACCGAGCCGTGAGAAGTAGAACAGTTTGCGGTTGCGCCGCTTGCGCAGGATGGTCTTGGCCAGGTTGGCGGTGATGGTGTAAATCCAGGTGGAAAATTTGGCGATTTCCCGGTAGGCGTGGCGGTTCTGGTAAACTTTCAGGAAAGTGTCCTGGACAACGTCTTCGGCCTCTTCGCGATCGAGGACGAAACGGAAGGCGAAATTGAGCAGGCGATTGGAATAGCGCCGCACGATTTCACTGAAAGCTTCTTCGTCTCCGGCCTGAAAACGCTGGATGACTTCTTCATCGGTAAAGGTGTATTTGCTTTTCGGTTTTTCCATATTATGCATTCATGATTTCATAGATGACCGGGATCATCAATTCTTCGGTGGATAAATTAACAGATTTTGATTTTAAATCAACATCCGTGAGGCGTTCGAAAATAAATTTAAAATCACTGTCCCGATAGTGTTCGTAGCCTTCCCGGAAGCGAGCCTTTTCGCGCTTGTCAAGCGGCCGCACCGGCGTGCTGGGCTGGTGCACTTTCGGGTAAGCCCAGACGTTTTGGAAGAAATGAAACAGGGACAGCACAAAATAAGGCGCATTGACGCCGGTCTGAATCAGGGCCAGGCAGATTTTCAGGGCTTCGAAGATATCGTGCTGTATGACGGCATCTATGAAATCGGAAATCTGGTAGCTCTTGGCGCCCCCGACAACGGCCCGGATGTCCTCGGCTTCAATCGTCTTGCGATCTCCGACGTAGACCGTGACTTTCTCCAACTCCGAAAAAGTATGCGCCAGCCCGTCGCTGGTGGAGTAAACCAGCAGGTCGAGCGCTTCGGTACTGATCTGAAAACTGCGGTTTTGCAGGTACTGCGTGATAATTGCCGCAAAACTTTTTACCGGCGGGGTCCAGACCGAAATAAGCGTCGCTTTTTTCTTCAGATCGTCGATAATCCGGGAGCGCGACTGGCCGATAGCCGTCATGATCAGCAGGGTATTCGGGTCGGGATTTTCGATGTAGTGCAGCAGGGCTTTGCGATGGCTGGGATGCAACTGGGTAATCTCTTTGTAAATGACGATCTGACGCGGCGCGAACATGCCGACATTGACGAGGCTGTTTATGAAGGAATCATCGTTGTTCTCGCCCCCGTAATAGCGGCTTCGTTCCACTTTTCCGGCGGTTTTCTGAAAAGCCTCGCTGAGCATGCGGATCGATTCCTCGCTCAGATAAAGATCGTTTCCATAGAGGAAATAGGCGGGCTTGATTTGTCCGGCCAGGGCTTTTTCCTGTTCAGCAAACAGATTTGGCGTATCGTACATTAAAACTTTCCCTAACTCATTTCAGTACCAGTAATATAATCAGCCCGGCGATAAAACAGTAGGGGGCAAACAGGGCAAATTTGCCGCTGCGCAGCACTTTCAATAAAAACCGGATCGCCAGGAATCCGACAATAAACGATACAATCAGGCCGATTGCCAGCAAATGCCAGCTGAACTGTAGTCCGCCGGAAAACAGGTCTGCGCTTTCCAGTATCGCGGCGCCCAGGATGGCCGGAACCGCCAGCAGAAAGGAGAAGCGCGCGGCTTCATCGCGCGGTATACCCAGAAACAGTCCGGTGCTGATGGTCGTACCCGAACGGGAGATACCCGGCAAAATTGCGAGCATCTGGGCCAAACCGATGACGAGACTGCTGGCGGGACCGAGGCTGCGCCGGCCGATTTTTTTAAGATGCGTCAGTGCGAGAATGATTCCGGTGATGATCAGTGTGATCCCGACCAGGTGGATGTTGTGGAAAATGGATTCGATGAAATCCTTGCAAAACAGGCCGGCGAAAACAGCCGGGATCGTGCCGATGATCAGAAAAATGCCGAGGCGAAAGTAGTGATCATCGGCATAGCGTGCCCGCACACGACCGCTTGCGAGGCCGCTGAAAAAGCTGCCGATGATTTTCCCGAGATCGTTATAGTAAATTGCCACAATGCTCAGCAAGGTGCCCAAATGGACGAATACTTCAAAAGCGATGCTGCTCGATTCCAGGCCTAGGAGGTTCTGGAAAAGCACCAGGTGGCCGGAGCTGCTGATTGGCAAAAATTCCGTCAGTCCCTGGACGGCGCCTAAGATAATGGCTTCAAAAAATGTCATAGTTCTTGCTCTCGTTTTTCGATGTCAAAAATTTAAAAACGACAAAGTTCTCAGGTTTGCAGTGGATATCGACGAAGAAGTGGGTAACAATTCTAAACTGAACAAATATAATGCGTGCGTATTTATAATGAAAGTAAATTGTAATGTGATAAATTGCAACAGCTATGTCCGGGAACCAGAAAGACCGCGTTTCAATCTGCCTCGTGCAGCCTCCCATCGAAGATTTCTATCAGACTGCGATTCGCAACATTCCGCTCGGATTATTGCTGATCGGCGCTGCCCTGCGGCGGCATTCGCAGTTCGATGTGCAGCTGCTGGATTTGCGGCAGGCAAAACCACGAAAAGGGGATCTGCCGCCCGAAATGAGCACGCTCTTACCCTTCTATCGCGGCGACGACGCTTCCCCGTTTTCGCTCTATAAAGGCTATTACCGTTTCGGTTATTCCGATCGGGAAATTCACGAATTGCTCCCCGATCGGGTTGATTTTTTCTGCATTTCCTCCCTTTTTACCACCTATTCCGATACGGTGGTGGCGCTCATCCGGATTATCCGTGAGGAGCGGCCCGGGGCCGGGATTATTGTCGGCGGCGGGCACCCATCCGTGTTGCCTGCCCATCTGCTGGAAGCAGGGGCGGACTTCGTGATTGTTGGCGAGGGCGAAGAGGCCGTGCCGATGCTCATTGAAGAATGCCGGCAGGCCGAGCCCGATTTTACGCGCATTCCCAACTTGGTACGCCCGGAAAAGGGTGAACTGCTGCGCAATCCGGTGAAGCGGATCGCGAACCCGGATGCTTTGGCCTTTGCGGATTATACAATTCCCGGTTTGGCGGAAACCCGGTTCAATGGGAAAAAACATGCCATGCTGCTGGCCAGCCGCGGCTGCCCCAACCGCTGCAGCTTCTGCTCCGTCCACCAAACCATGGGCGCAGCCTATCGCGTGCGTTCGGTTGTCAATGTGGTCCGGGAAATAGAGGAAAAGGGTAAGCAGGGATTCAACTCATTCGATTTTGAAGACGATCATTTCGGCGGATCGCAGGGCTGGCTGGAGGAACTGCTGGACAATTTGATCGTGCGCTACCCGCAGGGCGAACTTGCGTTGCAGGCCATGAATGGGATCACGGCTTCCAATCTGACGCCGGAACTGCTGCGTAAGATGAAAAGAGCCGGTTTTTCCGCGGTTAATCTTTCGCTGGTTACGCCCAATCGCAAAGGCCAGCGGCAGCTACGGCGACCGTTCGATACGGAGAAATTTACCGGAGTGGTGCGGACAGCCTGGCAGCAGGGACTCTTTGTAACGGCCTATATCATCATCGGTTTACCGGATGACACGCTTGCTCAAAATCTGGCGTCCGTGTTGTTTCTGGCGGAGCTGCCCTGCCTGATCGGGCCGTCCTTTTTCTACTTGGTGCCGGGTACGGAGCTCTTTGCACGGCATTTCGCCGAGGAGTCCTCGCCGGATCGTTTTCGGCGCTTCCGCTCTTCGTATTTTCCTTATGTCCGGGACGATTTCAGCCGCGCCGATGCGATGACGCTTTTCCGGATTTGCCGCCTGATTAATTTCCTGAAGGAGGTCATCGACGAAGATTATTGTCCGGCCGCTTACCAGATCGTGGATGAAGGAATTCAGGTTGCGGATGGCTTGGACGGCAGGCAGAGCCGCGTGACCCTGGGCTTTGCGTTGTTGGAATTGCTGATCCGCAGCGGCAAGTGGTATGGCACACGCAAAAAACGTAAAGGCGTCTATCCGCTTGCAGAAGAAGCCGTATCCGCTTCGATCCTCGCCCGCTTCCTGGAGGGAGAATGGTCGTTATGCGCGCCGCGTTCCGGCCGCTGCCTGGCCAAAGGCGAAATATGGGCCCGCATCGTGAAATAGAAATTTCGGGGCCGCCGGCTGTGTCGGCGGCGAATTAAATCCTAATTCTTCAACTTGGCTGCCATCCGGGCAGCTTCATCCAGATAGTTGTAGGCTTCCTTGTACTGATTGTCGTAATTGCGCAGAATTTTATAGTATTCGTTGTAGCCCCAGAAATCCCGGGCAATTTCGGCTTTCAGGAAGGTTTTCAGATAATCGGCGTCTTTGTCAATATTGCTGAAGTCGACGTCAATCTCCTTGGCTTTGGCCATTTCTTTAAAGGCGGCGAAGGCCTTATCGGAGATTTCGAATTTTTCGATGAATTTCTCTTTTTTATCTTTCCAATTCTCCTGTTCCTGGCTGTACTGGGTGGAGAAGTCGAACAGAACCCGGGACGGATGGCGCAACAGCCGATAGGTGTCGGTAGTAAGATCCTGTTCGAATTTGACGTAGTCGTCCGGGGTGATGCCACCGCCGCCGTAAACAACCCGGCCGCCGGCAGTCTGGTATTGCGGGCGGGTTTCTTTGTTGTTCTCGGCCGCCAGAACGGAGTCCCGGTTTTCTTCGGTGAAACTTTCATAATAGTCGCTGATATTGCCGTCATAAGGGCGCTGAATCAGGCGACCGCTGGGTGTGTAGTAGCGGGCTACGGTGACGCGCATGGCCGAGCCGTCACGCAGGGCGTACTGGCGTTGAACAAGTCCCTTGCCGAAGCTGGTTTCGCCGACGATCAATCCGCGATCCAGGTCCTGAACGGCGCCGGCGACGATTTCACTGGCGCTGGCCGAACCCCGGTTGATCAGGATTACCAGCGGAAAAAGCGGGTGGTCGGTACTGTTGCCGGAATAAAATTCGGAATTGGAATTGCGAATGCGGCCTTTGGTGTAGACCAGCATTTTTTTGCCCGGGATGAACTTGTCGGCAATATCCACGGCAGCATCCAGATAGCCGCCGCTGTTGCCGCGCAAATCGAAAATCAGGCGTTTCAGGCCCTCGGCTTCGAGCTGCAACAGGGCATCTTCGACTTCCTGGGAGGTGCTACTGCTGAAACGATTGACAAAAATATAGCCGGTGCTGTCGTCGATCATATAAGCAGCCGAGACGCTGTAAATGGGAATCTCGGCGCGGATTATCGTAACATCGAAATCTTCTTTTCCCTGACGACGGACGGTGATGACCACTTTGGAACCTTTGGGACCGCGCAGCTTTTTGAAAACCTCTTCGCGTGTGATTTTGTAGGCCGATTCACTATCAATTCGTACCAGTTTGTCACCGGATTGGAGCCCGACCTGGTCGGAAGGCGAGCCGGCAATCGGCGAGATGACGGTAATAAAGCCGTCCAGAATATCGAATTCGATGCCGATGCCTTCGAATTTTCCGTCGAATTTCTCCTGAATATCGGAGAGTTCGTCTTTGGCGATATAGACGGAGTGCGGGTCGAGGCTTTCCATCATCCCCACAAAAGCGCCGTCCATCACCTTATCCCAATCCGGAACCTCGACGTAATTATCGTTGATGATGCTGATCATGTTGTTCAGCACTTCGATTTTCAGATAGAGGTTACTGCCGGAAGCCAGAATGAATTTTCCGAGCGGTGAGAGGAATAAGATAAGGATCAGTACCAGGGCAAAAAGAGATGGTACCACGTACCATTTAGATCTTGATTTCACTATTATTTCCTTTTGATTTAGCATTCCTGACGAATCGAAATTTTCCCGGTCAAAATATAGCGGTTTTGTTCATTCATCCTAATTTTGACTAAAAAAATAAAAAAAGTTTCGATTTTCTCCGATTTTCTCTGTTTTAAAATATGGCCGATACAAGTTCGCATATTTTTTCCAGCAGGATCCGATCTTCGTCTCCAAAGGCAGCTTTCCGATGTGAATCGATATCCAGCTCGGCTCTGAATTTCCCGTTTTTAAAGATCGGTACGACGATTTCCGATTGCACTGCGAGACTGCAGGCGAGATAGTTTTCCTGGGCGCCGACATCCTGGATCACCAGGGTCTCCTCACTCTCGGCAACCTGGCCGCAGATTCCACGGCCAAAGGGGATGCGCACATGCTCCGTGGCGGCGCCGACGAAGGGCCCCAGGACGAGCTCCCGGCAGCCGGGTTCGGCGATATAAAACCCGACCCAGTCGTAATGCGCGACGCGGTTCACCAGCAGGCGGCAGACCGCCAGCAATTTATCATCCCGGGATTGCGGGGAACGAACGATCTCCTCGAACAACGCCACGGCGGGCCAATCCCGGTTTTTTTCCGAACCTTGCGGCATGCTCGTTTCCGTCAGATTTTGATAAATATCTTCTTCTTGTATAAAATGTCGGCAATCAGCCAATACATCGTAATCAGGGTCAGCGCAAAGAGCAACGATCCGTTGATCAGGCTGCCGTTGGCCAGCGGAACAAAGACCGCGGTGTAGAGCCATTCCTTCACGGTAATAATTTCCCCGGCCGCATTGCGAACATGGATGAGATACACTATTGTCTTGGCAACCAGTCCGGAGAGGACGAAGATGAACAGCGGGTTCGCACCGAATACGACAAACGGCTTCGTCCAGGACTTGTAACCGAGAACATCGATAAACAGGATGGCGATTCCCAGGCAGAGCATGGCCAGGCCGCCGGTATAGAGGACGTAAGAACTCGTCCAGATCGGTTTGCCGATCGGGAAGAAAAGTCCCCAGAGCAGACCGCCGAGGGCCAGGATTACGCCGTTAATGATCAGTTTTTTAACAATCACTTTTTGATCGGATTCGGAGGAAATCAGCTGGCCGGCGAAATATCCGAGGAGAACGGTTACAATAGCCGGGATCGTACTGAGCAGGCCTTCCGGATCGAAGGGCATGCCGTAGCCGTGATAGACGTGGCCTTCACCCATGATCCACAGATCGAAGCGGCGGGCCAGGGTGTTTTCCATCTGGTAGCCGCCGGTTGCCGCCAGCAGCAGCCAGTAGAAAACCAGCATCAGCCCGGCAATCCAGGCCACTTTCTTCTTATCGATGGTCAGGACCATTACCGAAGCAATTCCGTAGCATAGCGCGATGCGCTGCAGGACGCCGACAAGCCGCCATTTGGTAAAAAGCTCGGCAAAACCGCTCACCGGCCTCAGGATATTCAGGATTAATCCGATGAGGAAAATTATCAGGGTGCGTTTCAGGATTTTTCCGCCGGCTTCTTTGGTCAGTTTATGATCGAATTTCATAAAGGCGAACCACATGGCGACACCCACAATGAACAGGAAAAAGGGGAAAACCAAGTCCGTCGGGGTGCATCCGAACCATTGGGCATGTCGAAGCGGGGCGTAGATGTGACCCCAGCTCCCGGGATTATTTACGGTAATCATCAGTGCGATCGTGGCGCCCCGGAACACATCCAGTGCCACCAGACGTTTCGATTTCTGCTGTGTCAGTAATTCGGCCATTACGACTCCCCGTTAATTTGTTTTCCGAGATTTTTCAGAACACCTTCGGCGGCGAACATTCCCGTCACAGCGGAATAGACGATTCCGCGGCTGTGCCCGCTGGCATCGCCGGCGACGAAGAAGTTGCGCGTCGTGGTTTCCATGTCCGGAGTGACCTGGTATTTTGTATCGTAAAATTTGATTTCGGGCGCATAAAGAATTGTGTTGTTGGACACCAGGCCGGGCATGATTTTATTGAGAACTTTGAGTGCGTCAATCAGGTTGGTGACGATCCGGGCCGGGAAAGCCATGGCGATATCGCCGGGCGTCGCTTCGGTGAGGGTTGGAGACAGCGCGGATTTAGCGATACGGTCCCAGGTCGAGCGCCGGCCGGCGATGAAGTCGGTCAGGCGCTGAATGATCGGTTTACCGCCTCCGATCGTGGTCGCCAGATGAGCGATAGCCCGTCCGTATTCCGTGGTGTCTTCGACCGGATTGGTCAGTGAAACACGGGAGAGCAGGGCAAAATTAGTGTTCTCCGTTTTGGAATTCCACTTGGCGTGACCGTTGACAAGCACGAAATCGTCGAATTTTTCACTGACGATGTAGCCGTTGGGGTTGGTGCAGAAAGTGCGCACCATATCATCGTAGGGCTTGCTGTAGAGCCGGAATTTTGCGTCGTACATGACGTGGGCGATATCGCTGTACAGAATGGCGGGAAACTCGACGCGCACCCCGACATCAATCGGACCGTATCCGGATTGAATACCCATTTTGCGGGTCTGTTCGCGCAACCAGTAGGCGCCGGCCCGGCCGGGAGCAGCGATTATGGTTTTGGCGCGCAGCACCCGATCCTGAAGGGCGATCTGAAAAATCTCGTGCCTGGTCGAAATAGAAGTGACACAAGCATTGACCAGGAAACTGATTTGGTCTTTTTTTAGATTGTCATAAAAGCATTCGATGATCCCCCGCAGCCGGTCGGTGCCGATATGTCTCTGTTTGGCGTAGATAAATTCCACGCCGGCGGCGTTGGCGGTGCGCAGCAGGTTACTGAGCTTCTCGCCGTTGGAATCGGAATAGCCGCCTTCCACGCCCAGATCGTTGAAGATCCGGTCAACCTCCCCGATGGCTGTGTCGACGTCAGTCGCAGTCCGGCCGAAGCTGGCCGGATCACCGCCGATGCGATACGAGAGGTTTAATTTTCCGTCGGAAAATGTGCCGGCTCCGCCGATCCCGTAATTCATATTGTCGCGCTTATCCGGTTCGTCACCGCGGTCAATGACCAGTACGGAAAGATCGTGATGCGAGAGTCTCTCGGCAGCAAAGAGTCCCGCCGGGCCCGCGCCGATGATGGCGACATCGTAAATTTTACCAGTGATCGTCATAAAACCAATTTAGAAATATTAAGAGACAAACAAAACAATCCGAGCGAAAGAACGCTTTGGCGAACAGCCTTTCGCTACGATTGCAATTTAAGAAAAATGTGACAGAATTCATTCTTATTTTGTCCTACCCAAAAGAGGTTATGGTAACTATTGCATTTAATCCAGTGGATTCCTAATATAATACACCAAAAATTCAGGATTGTATGGCTTCCATTGTAGTAGTAGATGATGACAAAGGCATTCGGGATGCACTCCTCGAGTTGCTCAGCCCGGCCGGGCACGAACTGCGTTGTTTTGGGAATGCGGAAGATGCCCTGCGATCTATCCGGCTGGATGAACCGGACCTGGTTTTGCTGGATTTCAAATTACCCGGCATGGATGGGCTCGAATGTCTGCGCCTGATCAAGAAGCATAACGATGAAATTGTAGTCATCATTATCACCAGTTATGCCGATATCTCTTCCGCAGTAACCGCCATGAAACTCGGAGCCTGGGATTATATCAAGAAGCCGTTCAACCTGGACGAGATCGTCCTGACGGTCAATAAGGCGCGGGACAACAAACAGAAAGATGAGCAGATCGCCTACCTTCAGAAGGAGAAGGAGCAGCGCCTCGGTTTCAACGAGATCATCGGGAAAAGCCCCAAAATCAAGAATGTGTTGAAATTTATTCAGCAGGTCGCCGATTCACCACGTACGACGGTTCTGATTCGGGGTGAGACGGGAACCGGCAAGGAACTGGTCGCCCGGGCTATCCACTATAACAGTCAGCGCGCGGACAAACCATTCATCGAAATCAACTGTTCCGCTTTTCAGGAAACCCTGCTGGAAGCGGAACTGTTTGGCTATGAGCAGGGCGCCTTTACGGGCGCGACGCATCGTAAAAAGGGATTGCTGGAGTTGGCTCACCAGGGCACTTTTTTTCTGGATGAGATCGGAGACATGGACGTGGGATTGCAGGCCAAACTGCTACGGGTTCTGGAAGAGCAGAAATTCAGGCGGGTCGGCGGTACCAAAGAGATTACCGTGGATTGCCGGATCATCAGCGCCACCTCGCGGGACATTGAAAAATTGGTCGTGCAGAAAAGTTTTCGCGAGGATCTTTTCTATCGTCTCAATGTAGCCTCAACCACCCTGCCGCCGCTGCGCGAGCGGAGAGATGATGTGCTGGTTCTGGCCGGGCATTTCTTAACGATTTTCAATCATGAATTCAAGAAGAATATCCGGGATATATCGCCGGAAGTCAAACAGAACCTGCTCCTGCATAAATGGCCGGGTAACGTCCGCGAATTGAAAAATGTCATGGAACGCGCCGTGCTCTTTGAGCGCGGCGACTATATCACTGCCGACAGCGTCAGCCTTTTTGGGAATGCACTGAAGCAGGAGTCCGGCTCCTTTAGCGATCTTTCGATGTATGAATTCCCGCCGAATGGGATATCCCTGACGGACGTAGAGAAAAGACTGATCGAAAACGCGCTTTCCGCTACCAACGGCAACCAAACCCATGCTGCGAGATTACTGAAAATATCGCGTGAAACCCTCAAATACCGCATGAAAAAGTTCGAGTTGGGATCAAGCAGCAGCAATAATTGAAGCGGTCCGAATCCCACGATTACCTTTCCTTACTATAGCCGAACCCGATGAATGATTGGTTTATTTCAACCACTTATGGTTCAATACAACCATGCTAGCGACGATTTTCGTTCCCGGGCTGGGCAATTACATTAACAGATGATGCAAAATGCTATCAAAAAGTTAATTCATATCTGTGAGTGCCCCGAAGGGCGTAAAAATAAATGTGATCCGGTACACAGCCTAAGCCCAGCTCCGAAAGGAACAGAATGAGTTTTTGGTATGTAGTTTGTAAGGTCTATAGAAAGCGAGTCATCAAAAATAAACGCGGGAGCTAAACATGCGATCAAAACATTTCAAATTAACGATTTGTGCCTTTGCCGTCATCGCGCTTGCGCTGATGGTCAATTGTGGTGAAGAGACTATCATGGGACCGAGCCCGCAGCTCAGTCAGGGGCAGGGGATACCCACGGAACAGATTACGTGGCTGCAGTGGAAACCGGAAGTTACCCGGGACATGATGGGATTGGGTAAAATCGGTTTTGCAGGCAAAACGATTGTACCGGACAATGGCGGATTCATCGGGGGTAACCAGACACTCGAGAATCGGGTAGATATCCCGGCCGGCGCCCTGGACGAGAAAACCTTTATCACCGTTGAAGTGCTCTGCCTTGAGGGGCACGAACAGACGGGAGCTGGAGTGGAGTTTCTTCCCAGCGGTCAATTTAATAAACCGGTGACGATAACACTATCCTGGGAGTACCTGGATATCGTGACCGACCAGGATGCGCTGGATTTCAAAGTATATTATTGCGAGAATTCCAACGGTGATACTTGGTACGAGCTGAGCTCAGACTACATTGACATTGATTATTCCAACAAGCTTGTGACATTCCTTACCGATCATTTTACCCGCTATCAGTGGGGATTATAAGCTATCGATTCCGGAATCGGTAAATCCGTTTGAATGTTCGTTCACACGGGTCACCGGATTTCGAATTGATTTAAGCATGTGATTATTAGTAAGGAACAAAATGGCTATTCAGAACTTCATACAAGAGATTTCCGTACTGGCCCACCAATATTGCGGGGATGAATTTGTCCGCCACGTCGGTTTTCTGCGGAACGAACGGGAGCGAATTCTGCATAACGTTTGGAAAGCGGATCGATTGCCGGAGCGGCTGGATCAGCCCGCCCAGGAGCGGATTTTCAGAGATATCGACTTCGATACGATCATCCACTGTTCGCACCAGTTTTTAGGGTCGGTTCAGTACTACCGGTTTTTATATAAAATCGCCGAAATCTCAATCCGGTTCGGTGAATTGGAACACGCAGAACGGCTGTTGAAATATCTCGCGGAGAAAAGCCGGGGATTCCTCGACAAGCACTTTCTGGCCCAAATAGAGCAGAATCTGGGAAATATCACCTTCTATCGTAATGAGTATAAGGATGCGAAGCGCTACTATACGCGGAGTCTGCAGATCTATGTGCAATTGAACGATCAACGTGGAATCGCCTGTCTGAAGAACGCTCTGGGTGCTACCATGGTAGAACAGGGCAATCTGGATAAGGGAGAGGACTATTTTAAAGAGGCACGGGACATCGCCGCGGAGAAGGATTTTTCAGAATATCTGGCCAAGGCCAATATGAATCTGGGCAATATTTATCACATGAATGGAGATTATGATAATGCTGTGGAATGCTACCAGGCAGCTCTGGAGATAGTCAAGAAAGAGCGTAAGCAAGATACGATCGCATCTATCTATAATAACATCGCGTTAGCCTATAAATCGAAGGGGGATTTCTCCAGGGCAATTGAATACCTGGACAAATCGCTAGATCTGTCGAAAGAGACCTATAATCGTTATACACGTGCATTCAGCTATCTTTTTCAGTCGGAAGTGTTCTGTTACGAAGGAGAATTTGCCAAGAGTACGGCCCTGGTAACCTCGGCGTTTTCCATCTTTTCGGAAATCGGCGATCATTTGAGCATGGCCGAGGCTTATAAAATATTGGGAATGATACACCGGGAAGGTCGGCGCTATGATCTGGCGATTTCTTACTTTGAAAACAGCATCCGTATCAACGATCGCTATCAAAATTTGATCAATTTGGCAGAAGCTCAGATTGAATTGGCCAAGTTATACCGGATGCAGGAGGATGTGCGCCAGGCCCGCAAGACACTTCGGGCGGCGCTCAGTGTCTTCGAAAAGCTGGGGGCCCGGCAAAGGGCCGAATATGTAAACAGAGTAATGGATGAATTACCCAATTAGGGGTAGGCGATATATAATGATCTGGAAATTGAACGATAGTGTAAACGGAGATTGATCCAAACAGGACATCAGAGCATAATCAAGAATATTATCCCTAAAAGACATCCTGCGATAATTCAGGCAAGATGTCAATCGAATGGCAGTATAGAAAGTCAGGGATTTTCTCCTCACAGGTGGTCGATATCAACCAATAATGGTTGATAAAGACCATTCGGTGAGTTTTGGGGTCAGGCAATTTGGAAACACCTTAGTCAAAAAAATATTGAAAAAAGCCAATTTCTGGTTATAAATCACGCCCTATCGAAAAAAACCGTGTAAATTATATTTGATTAGAAAAAAAAAGAGATATTGCGAATTTGATTTGATATTTTGGTATATGTTTTGTAAGGTAGAATAAACGCTGTTTGGAGAAAATAATTAACGCGGGAGTTGTAATGAAAAGGAAAAGTTTTTCATTGGCCGTTTTGGCAGTTGCTGCTGTCAGCCTGATGGTCCTGGCGGGCTGCGGTGAAGAATCGATTGTTGGGCCCGGGCCCCAAACCAGTCTGGCTGAGAATCAAGGGATCGCAGCCGAAGATATCACCTGGATTCCCTGGAAAGCCGAATACCTTTCCAAGGTGCTGACGGAGAGACAGAGAAAGGAAATTCAGGATGAATTGAGCCTTTCTGCCCAAGATCCCGAGAGAGCGCTCGAAAAACGGGGAGGGTGGCCTACTTGGGGTTATGCTTGTGAAAATATTAAAAGGTCCCAAGGTGGCACGGTTGGCGATTATTTCTGGACCCTTGGAAACATGGTTGATATACCGTCGCACGCTTTCCCGGAAGGTTCTCGTTGGATAAGCGTATTCGTGGCTTATCTGTATGGAGAACCCGGCGTCGAATTCGGGCCGGATGGTTCGTTTGATAAAGATGTAAGGGTCACGCTATCCTTCGCTTGTCTCAATTATAACGGTAATCCTGAAGATCTGAATGTTTACTGGCTGGATGAATCCACACGTCTGTGGGTGCTCGTGCCCAACCCGGAAATTGATTGGAATAGTAAAACCGTTTCGGTTTATGTCAATCATTTCACACGCTATCAGTGGGGATTATAGGCCCAAACGATAGCCTACTTGACTCAGGAAAGGAATTTAACCTGAGTTGTGGGTAATTGGTATGAGGGATCATCAAAGCAAAGTGAGAATAGAGTATGGTAAATAAAACATTTCAGAAATACATACAGGAAATTTCGACGCTCGCTATTCGATGCTGTGGTGATGAGTTTTCTAAAAGAATCAGTGACTTTCGGGGCGAACGGGAACGGATCTTAAACAATATCTGGAAAAAAGATCTCCTCCCGGATGATATCCCACTCTACAACAAAGAGAGGGTATTCAGGGATATCGATTTTGACACGATCATTCATCACGCACAAAAATATCTGGATATGTCCGAGTACTTCATTTTTCTATTTGAGGTATCGGAAATATCGATCAAGTTTGGCGAGCTGGAGAGAGGAGAGCGACTGCTAAAATTCCTCTCAGAAAATCACCGCAAATTCCATAGTAAGGACCTGTGGGCCAGGGTCGATAAGAATTTGGGGAGTGTTACTTTCTATCGCAATGACTTTAAGACGGCCAACCGCCATTTCAATAAAAGCCTGCAGCTTTACACGGAGTTAAAGGACTATCGCGGAATTGCCTGCATTAAAAACGCATTGGGTGCTTCTCTTGTGGAACAGGGCAAACTTAATGACGGTGAAAAGCTTTTCAAGGAGGCCCGCGATATAGCAGAGGCCGAGAAGTTTTCCGAGTATCTGGCCAAGACGAATATGAATCTGGGTAACATTTACCAGATGAATGGGGATTACAACTCTGCGATTACGTGTTACATGGACGCCTTGAAGGTTGTGGATCTGGAGCAGGAAAAAGATACGGTAGCCCCCATATACAACAATATCGGGCTGGCGTACAAATGCAAGGGCGAGTATTCAACCGCGTTGGAATATATGGATAAGGCCCTGGCACTTTCCAAAGAGACGAACAACCAATATACCAAAGCATTCAGTTATCTTTTTCAATCGGAAGTATATTGCTACGAGGGGGATTTTTCCAAGAGTGCGGCGCTGGTCACCTCAGCTTTCTCGATTTTCTCCGAAATCGGAGATCGCCTGAGCATGGCCGAAGCCTATAAGATTTTTGGAATGATCAATCGTGACAGTAATCGTCCCGAAATCGCTGTTTCCTATTTTGAGAATTGCATCCGAATCAATGAACGCTACAAGAGCGATACCAACATCGCCGAAGCCGAAATCGAACTGGCCAAATTGTATAAAGGTACCGGCGAGAAGGGCAAGGCGAAAAAGGCGTTGATGCGAGCCATGAAAAAGTACGAGAAGATCGGCGCCGGACGCAAAGTCAAGACGATCAATAAGGCGATTGACGAGTTATCCGATTAGATAACGCTATAAGCAGGAAATACAAAAGTATTCGGTAAGTGAAAGATAGCCATTTACTCGGTACTTTTGTATTTTCCTGAAGTGGTTCGAGCGGTACTAATGAAAACATATCGGGCAGACTTTGGATTCGATTCTTGATTCGAAAGATAAATACCGGATCATTTTCGATAAAATCAATGACATGATCACACTCTGTGATCCTGAATATACGATTATTGAATCGAATCACTCGGCTAACATACTGCTCGGAAACGGCGAAAGCATCGTTGGCAAGAAGTGCTATCGGGTCTTTCGCGGGAACTCCTCGCCCTGTGTCAATTGCCCGCTAAGCGAAACGCTGGCCAGCGGCATCGTTCAGCCCATATCTGTCTATGATGAAAGATTCGGCGAGTATTTTGAAGAGCGCACCTACCCGGTGTTAAATAATGCGGCCGAGTTGAATGGATTCATCCTGATTAGCAAGAACGTTACTAAGGCGCGTGAGATCGAGGAAAAATCGGCCCTGATGAAGAAACTGACGGCCCTGGGACAGATCAGTTCGGGGGTCGCTCATGATTTCAACAATGTGCTGACCGTCGTTCTGGGACGAGTGCAGTTGATGAAGAAGCAAGTCATCGATCCGCTGATCTTAAACAGTCTGGAAATGATTGAGAAATCGGCCCTCGACGGCGCCGCTAAAGTCCGCAAAATTCAGGAATTCGCCCGGCCGAAAAAGGATAAGCTGACCGGTGCCGTCGACTTGAAAAAACTGCTGGAAGAGGTTTTTGACATTACCCGCCCGAAATGGGAAGAGGCTTCCAAAGTCAAAGGAATTATCATCGAACCGGTTTTGTTGCTGGATGACCGCCTTTATATTCTGGGCGATTCCTCCGATTTGCGCAATGCCTTTACCAATATCATCTTCAATGCCGTGGACGCCATGCCGGACGGCGGCGTGCTGACCGTCAAAAGCAGCAAAGAGGGACAGTACGCCCTGATCGAATTCAAGGATACCGGAACCGGTATGACCGAAGAGACGATCGAGAAAATCTTTGATCCCTTTTTCACGACCAAAGGTGTGATGGGGACGGGATTGGGCATGAGCGAAGTCTACGGGATCATCCAGCGCCACAACGGACGGATCGAAGTCAAGAGCACCATCGGCAAAGGGACCGGCATTCTGCTCCGTTTTATGGCGGCCCGTAAAGCCGAAATCCAGACGACGGTGGAAGAGGTTAACAGCAGCCGGCCCTGCCGGATTTTGGTTGTCGACGATGAAGCCTACATTCTCGAAGTTCTGGATGAATTGTTATCATCGATGGGTCATGAAGTTAAAACCAACTCTTCCGCAATGGCCGCCATTCAGGATTTCAAAAAGTATCCGTACGATATTGTCATTACGGATCTCGGTATGCCGGAGATGAGCGGACACGAGGTCGCTGCGAAAGTTAAAGCGCTTCACCCCAGAACCCAGGTGATCGTCGTTTCCGGCTGGGCGCTGAACATGGAAATCGAGGACAAAGCTCGTCAGACGATCGATTTTGTAATCAGTAAACCGTTTGCAATCGAAACAATAACCAAAGTAATATTCGAAGCGGTATCAAAATATTATTCACTTAAAGATTAACCCGGGTTGGGAAAACAACGGTGGTCAGCCTAGAATGAGAAGAGTCACTCTCCTGATTTTGCTATTTCTCGTTTGGGGGACGGGCTGCGGCAACCGCGAGAGAGACAAACCGCTTCCGCAGGAAAGCACTCCCGAAACGATCCCTGCCGGCGGAACATTGATCGTCGGATTGAACGGTGAACCGGATGGATTAAATCCGCTTTTCGCCCTATCGGTCCACGCCAACGAGATCATGTCCCTGGTCTTCAGCCGGCTGGCTGACTTTCAGGAAAATCTGCATAGTTTCACGCCGCGACTGGCGAAATCCTGGGAATGGTCGCCGGATAGCCTTTCGATCTTATTCCATCTGCGTACCGATGTGCGCTGGCATGACGGTACGTCTTTTAGCGCCCGGGATGTGCGTTTTAGCTATCGCATGCAGGTTAATCGGGAGATCGCCTGGGACGGCGTGGCCTACAAGGAATTCATTCGCGAGGTCACGGCTTTCGATGACAGTACGGCAATTTTCACCTTTACACGTAAGTATCCCGCGATGCTGATGGATGCGGTTGAGGGTTTTATCGTTCCGGCGCACATCCTGGAGACGCTTCCGCCGGCCCGCATGCAAGCCCTGGATTTCAGCCGCAGTCCGGTTGGGACGGGGCCCTTTCGCTTTGAGGCCTGGGAAACGCAGCAATCGATCATACTTACGCGTTTCGCTGACTATTTTATGGAAGGCAAACCGTACCTGGACCGCGTTGTTTTCAAAATTGTGCTCGACAACAGCAATCTGTTCCGGCAATTGCTCAGCGGCGATGTCGACTTCATTTCCGGCATTGCGCCGCTGGATTATTTGCGTCTGGTTCAGGATAACAAGGCCGGCCGAACCCGGATTCGCCCGATTCAGTACCTGGGTCGGAATTATGACTTCATCGGGTGGAATCTGTATCATAAAGACTCCTATAAAAAACTCCAGCGAGGCACCGAATACAGCGTGGATCAACTCCAACAGCAATTGAGACCGCATCCCCTTTTCGGTAGCCGGAAAGTCCGAACGGCGTTAACGATGGCGATCGACCGGGAAAAGATCGCTGAGGTGGTCAACCACGGGATGGCAATCCCGATGCACGGGCCTGTTCCACCGATTCTATGGGCGTACGATGAAAAGGCCAATCAGCAATGGCCGTACGATCCGGAACGGGCCCTGAGATACCTCAGGGAGGAAGGCTGGACAGACAGCGACAGCGATGGCGTTCTGGACAAAAACGGCGTCAAGTTCAGTTTTGAAATGCTGACTAACAGCGGCAATGCCCGGCGGGAACAGGCACTGACGATTATCCAGGATCAGCTCAGGCAGGTCAGGATCGAGATGCGGCCGCGGGTGGTAGAGCCCGGTCTGCTGTTCAGCCGTTTGCTGCCCGACAAAGATTTCGACGCGATCCTGTTCGGCTGGGTAGTGGGGCTTAAAATGGACCTGGCGCCGCTCTTTCACAGTTCCACGATCCAACTGCCCTTTCATTTTACGGGATATTTTTCTCAGAGGTACGATATCTACGAGACGCTGGCCAAAGAGGCCGCAAGCGATAAAATGGCCCAAAAGTACTGGGATAAAATTGCGCAGCAACTCTCTACGGATTTGCCTTATACCTGGCTATACTATCGCCTGGAATGTTCGGGAATTCATAGCCGTTTCCGCGGAACCGTATTCGACAAACGCGGCTCGCTGATCAATGTCGAAGATTGGTGGATTCCCCTGGAAGAACGTACGGAAACCGACAAATGGGGGGGGGGCTAGCAGTATGCTTGCCTACGCAGGGAAGCGGCTGCTTGGCGCAATTCCACTTATTTTCATCGGACTTACTCTCACTTTTTTCATTATACACTGGGCGCCGGGAGATCCGGTAGCCCTTTTTGTGACTTCAACAACCAACGTGCAGGCGCAGGAAGTGATCGTTGAGCGATTCGGATTGGATCAACCGGTTTTCGTGCAATACCTGAAATGGCTGGAAAGGGTGGTCCTGCATTTTGATTTCGGCAATTCTTTTCACAGCGGCCGCCCGGCCGCCCGGCTCATCCGCGACGTCTTTCCGGCGACCTTGCTTTTGACCGGATTGGCCCTGCTTTTAGGCTGGGTGCTGGGGCTCGCTCTGGGGGTGGTATCGGCCCTCTACCACGATCGCGGCATCGATCGCGTAATTACGACCGTTGTGCTGTTTTTCTACTCCATGCCCGGTTTCTGGATCGGATTAATGCTCCTGAGTATCTTTGCGATAAAACTGGACTGGCTGCCGGCCTCGCAGCTCAAGTCGGTTTTTCATAGTCAGTTGGGGGCGGCGGGACAAATCTGGGATTACGTGCGCCACCTGTTCCTGCCGGTGCTGACTCTGGGGCTGACCCTGGCGGCGATATTTCACCGCTATACGCGCACGAGTATGATTGAAGCCCTGAATGCCGACTATCTTCTGGCGGCCCGCGCGCGGGGCGTGCCGCGTCGAAAAATCATCTGGAAGTACGGCTTGAAAAACGCCTCGATTCCGCTCGTCAGCCTTCTGGGACTGATCATCCCCGAGTTGCTTAGCGGAGTAATTGTCATCGAAACGATCTTTTCCCTGCCCGGTATGGGCCGGGTTATGGTGGAGGCGGTCCTGGGGCGTGATTATCCCGTAATCATGGCGGCCAGCACCCTGGCGTTCATTGCGGTTATTGCGGGCAATTTTCTGGCGGACATCGGCTATGCGCTGGTGGATCCGCGCATACGGTTGGAGTAAAATTGAATTTTTTGCAGGCACGGCGGAATCCTTCACTAAGGATCGGCGCGGCAATCGTTGCGCTCGTCCTGCTTTGCGCCGTTTTTGCGCCGCTGCTGACGCCCCGCGATCCGTATCTGCAGAACCTGGATAACATCCTGCAGCCGCCGAACGCCGCTCATTTGCTGGGTACCGATCTCTATGGCCGCGATGTGCTTAGCCGGCTGATTTACGGTACGCGTTCTTCACTGGCCGTGGCCATGCTGGCGTCCACCATCGCGGTTTTATCCGGGCTGCTGATCGGTTTAATCGCCGGCTTCTCCGGCGGAATTGTCGATAGAATTCTAATGCGCATCGTCGATGTGCTGCTGGGATTTCCGCGCCTGTTCATCCTGCTGCTGGCGCTGGGTTTCGGCTACCCGTCGATCTGGTTCATCGTAATCGTGCTGGCGCTTTTTTCGTGGATGGAAATAGCCCGCATCGTGCGCGGCCAGGTCAGGGTTGTCCGCGAAATGCTCTATGTCAAGGCCGCGCAGGCGCTGGGTTTATCGAACGCAAAAATCGTTCGTAAATACATTTTACCGAACGTGATCGGCCCCGTGATTGTCGCGGCGGCCATGTTGATTGCCTCGATGCTGATTGTGGAATCCAGCCTGAGCTTCCTGGGTCTGGGGATTCAGCCACCCGAAGCCAGCTGGGGAACCATCCTGAACCAGGGCCGGCAATATCCCGTCGCGGCCTGGTGGCTTTCGACTTTTGCCGGAATCATGATCGTCGTTACCGTCCTCGGATTTCACCTGCTGGGCGATGGACTGCGCAATTATCTTGATCCCAAAACACGCGGACAGCAGGCTGAAAAATGAAGGCTAAACTCGTCGAAATCAGAGATCTTACGATCCGCTACCGACCAAAGGACGGGCCTGGCTTCCGAAAAAGATCTGTATTCGAGGCCGTGCGCGCGGTTTCTTTCGAGATTTTCAAAGGCGAGACATTGGCGCTGGTTGGGGAGTCGGGCAGCGGCAAGACTTCCGTCGCGATGGCGCTGCTCGGTTTTACGGAACCCGCCCAGGGATCGATATTTTACGATGCGATGGATATTCGCAGTCTCGCCGGTTCGCAGATGCAAAAATATCGTCGATCCGTTCAGCCGGTTTTCCAGGATTCGGCCAATACCCTGAATCCGCGCATGACCGTCGGCGCGATGATGGAAGACAGCCTGTGGCCGCTGCATGATCGGGTAAGCCGCAGAAAGCGAATCGCTGAGTTATTTGACGCGGTCGGCCTGGATGACCGGATTTATCGACGCTATTCCCACCAACTGAGCGGCGGGCAGAAGCAACGCGTCGCGCTGGCGCGCGCATTAGCTCCGCGCCCCGAACTCCTGGTTCTGGACGAACCGTTTTCCGCCCAGGATGCGTCGATCCAGATCAACCTGATTCAATTGCTGCGGAACATCAAAACGACTTTCGGATGCAGCTATCTGCTGATTTCGCATGACCTGCACCTGGTAAAATTTCTGGCGGACCGCATCGCCATCATGAAAAGCGGCGAGATTGTTGAGACGGGCAACTGTATCGATATCTTCCTGAGACCCGTCCATCCGTATACGCAATTGCTACTCAAGAGAAAGGCAACCGAATTCCCGGAATCGACATGAATAAAACTTCACTCCTGGAAGTATCTGATTTTGAACTGCGGCTGCCGCAGCGGTGGGCGACGCCGGCGATTTTGAAAGATATCCATTTCGAAGTTAAATCGGGCGAATCTTTGGCGATTGTGGGAGAATCGGGCAGCGGCAAAAGCATGCTTTGTCGATCCCTGCTCGGACTCTGGCCGGAAGACGCGCAGGTTGAAGGCCGGATCGTATATCAAATGCCGGGGATCAAGGTCGATAACATTCTCAATTTCACGGAAAAGGAAATGGAAAAAGTACGCGGCCGGCAGATCGGTTTTCTCTTCCAGGAATCTATGGCTTCATTAAATCCGGTGCTGCGTTGCGGAACGCAGATACTGGACATCTTTCCGCCGCATGTTCGCCGGCAGCGCAAAGAAGCCCGGACCAGGGCGCTGCAATTGCTGCATCTTTCGGGGCTGGAAGACCCATCGAAAGTGTACCGGTCTTATCCGCATGAATTGTCGGGCGGGATGGCGCAACGGGTCGCCCTGGCGCTGGCGCTGGCCGGATCGCCGTCGCTGCTTATCGCCGATGAGCCGTTTTCGGCTCTGGATATAATCACGACCAACCAGATTATCCGGACGCTTGTAAAACTCACCAAAGAGCGGCAAATGACCGTCGTTCTGGTGCTGCATAACCTGCAGCTGGCCGCCGCCAATTCCGATTGGATGATCGTGATGTATGCGGGCCGGATCATGGAACAAGGCAAGACCGCCGATCTCTTTGATAAGCCTTCGCATCCCTATTCCCAGGCCTTACTGTCAATCGCCGACGGCCTGGAAGGGGATAAATTGCCGGATGGAATTCCGGGAGAGATTCCCTCAATCGAGGCCTTGCCTTCGGGATGTCCTTTTCATCCGCGTTGCCGCTACGCGCAGCCCAAATGCGCCGAACTGGAACCGGCCGATCAGGCCGCCGTGCATGGTGGGCGGATTCGCTGCCATTACCCGCTCTGGTAGGAAATCCTCTATCCTCCAATACTTCAGGAACTACTTTACTTCAAAGATCGAAAGCTTTTACACATGCCAGGTGATGGTCATCGGCTAAGCAGGCATTTCTACTTGCTGCCGCTGACAACTTCTGCATAAGATCTTTTCGACATTTCAGGGTTCCTTCCAAACCGGCATCCTCCTGGCTTGGTAACTTTGTCAATGATTTTTATGCAGGGAGAAATCGTCCGAACACTGCCCCAACAAGTTAGATTCATCCCCGATGGAATTTTGCGTACCAAACTGATTGACGGATCTCCACCCAAGTACGGAATCAGGCGTTTTTTGCTCAAGGGACATTGCCCCAAGTTTGGGCGGCTTTCCCCCAGGTTCGGGGGACCTTTGCCCTTGTTTGGGGAACTTTCTCCCGAAGTTGGGCGGACCTCCCCCATGTCCGGGGGAATCTTCCCCAAGTTTGGGGAACCCTTGCCCACGTTCGGGGAACATTCCCCCAAGTTTGGGCGACCCCCCCCCGTGTCCGGGGAAACCTTCCCCATGTTTGGGGAATTCTCCCCCGAAGTCGGGGAAACTCTCCCCGAAGTGATTTTTCCGTCGGAAAAGCTCAGGGAAAGGAAAAAATATCCGGCCATCCTCGTCTCGCTGCTCAGCACCGCGATGGATTTGTTGCTTCTTGCTGCTGAAAGACAAGTCGGTTACGGCGCAGAGCATTGTAACCAGTATCAGAAACTTTGGATATGCCCGGTGATGGTCATCGGGTAACCAGGCATTTCTGAACGGCGGTATTATTGCCGGATTGTAATCTGATGAAATAGACGCCTGCCGAAACATTCTGGCCCCGGTTATTAAATCCGTTCCATTCGATCCGGTATGATCCGGGCGACTGAAACCGGTCAACCAACGTATTGATTTGATTTCCTAGAAGGTCGTATATAGTGATACTGACCCACTCGTTCCCGGAAAGATCATAGCGGATCACGGTCATCGGATTAAAGGGATTTGGACAGGCCGGGTAGAGCCGGAATTGCGTGGCGACCTGATCCATGTAAGGAGTAGCCGAAACCGGTCCGTGAAGCTTGCTGTTTCCCGTGTAGTCCACATCCTCCAGCTTGTACCAATAGGTAATACCATTAATTGCATCCTCATCGACGTATTCATATTCGTGCCGGCTGGATGTGGTCCCCGCCCCCGGGATTAATTGATCATTGATTATTGGAAATTGATCATTTTTATTCGCACTGCGGCAGATGTTGAAACCGAGATTCTCGATTTCGCTCTCGGTAATCCAATTTAAAATGATCTGTCCATCCCCCGACAAGACAGTGAAATATGTGAGTTCAACCGGAAGAGAGCCATCATCATCCCAATATTCGTATGCGCCAATATCAACATTCCCGCTCCGTTCGGCACCGCGTTGGTCCGTAGTTGGAGTTGCTACCGGGTGGCTTCCCTGAACACTTGTGCCGGCATTAATGGCAACGCTGCCACTGGTTAGTTTGAGTGTCTGAGTTCCATTGATTGTACTATTATCTGCCAGGGCGCTACTGAGATTGAGGCTGGCTTGTTCGCCGGCGATACAACCATCGACTCCGTTAACGAAATCACTGCCGTTCTGAATTTCCACCAGATTATAGCCGTTGTTATTGACTGTTCCGGAACTCTTATAGAAATCGTCAGCACTTCCGTCAGTAGTATTATTGGCAAGGATCGTATTTTTAATGTAAAGAGTGCCACCGGCATTGCGAATGCCGCCGCTACTGACAGCCGCCGTATTGTTGCTGACAGTGCAATTGGTGAGTGTCGTATTATTTGTATTATAGATGCCGCCGCCAGCGTTCCCGGCATCATTTCCGCTTATGGTACAGTTGGCTAGCGTCATTGTTGTTCTGCTATAGATACCACCGCCATCATAAACGGCGGTATTTCCGCTTACGGTACAGTTAGTTAGTGAACATGTCCCCAAATAATTATAGATACCGCCGCCGTCATGACTTTCTCCTGATGCGTAGACAGAGTTTCCGCTAATGGTGCAGTTGACAAGTGACAGTGAACCTCCTCTGTTGTATATACCCCCGCCTTGCCAGCTCGCTGAGTTATTACAGATGATACAATTTGTGAGTGTCAAGGTACTGTAAGAAATCCAGATACCGCCGCCAAAATCGTTGGCTATTCTGCCGTACCGGATAGTCATCTTCTCGATAAGGACTGTTTCGTCGGATCCAATCAGAAACACACACTTCGTGGCGGTGCCTTCGGTCGATTCCGCCTGCACAATAGTCACGCCGATGCCTGCGCCCTGAATTGTCAGGTTGGTGAAATTTCTATCAATACCGACTTCATTACTGTTAAGGGTGTAAGTCCCGGCTGAAACGTGGATGACAATCGTTGCAGTAGTGGGATCGGAAACGGTGTTAACCGCGTATTCGATTGTCAATCAGGCGTGAGCTGCATCGTCTGCTGAGCCGCCGTTGCTGTCATTACCATCCGTACGAACATAATAATCAGCTGCCATCAATCGGGCAAATAATCCGGATACAAGGATTATCATCAACACAAGAAACACACTTTTCTTCATTTGATACTCCTATAAATTATCCTTCCACAATTTCAATTACTTCGCCAGTCATGTATTTACTCTATCGTATCAATACCATCTTGCTGGTTTGCAGATGATTTTCACTTTCGAATCTCAGGGAAAAAATCTCCGAAGCTCAACGCGTATCGGGGCTGTCCCAGAAGCTATAATATTGAAGGGACATCATTAGCATCTTCTTTCA
>CAZPRY010000027.1:0-57025 GCA_964589175.1 uncultured bacterium | reverse complement strand
ATCTATGCCCTTCATGCTTCAAGTTGGTACGCATTATGACGATGAACCATAATTCCTCGCGAAACAGAATATACCGGATCATTTCATTCAGATCGAAAACGACCTGCATATTGCGCATGTAATCCGGCAATTCAAACTCCTCCGCTTTTGCGGCATTGACACTGCCGTCTGCCATGAACTGTTCAAGAAATTCATCGGATTTGATCGAATTGATCGGGTAGTAATGGACGCAGATTTGGCGTTGGGCGTCGTTATAGAGCAGCGAGAAGGGGAGAGTCGATTTATGGCCGCAGGAATCACAGTTGAAAAGATTGATGCTGCCCGCAAAGAGGTCGATCCGGGCCGAAGGGTCCAGGGTGACATTGATCGAACCCCACACTTCTATATCCTGTTCGTGACCACATTCAGGACACTTCAGGGGCTGGGTACTTTTCATTGACATAAAGACTCCGTTAATAAAAGATTGTCATTTGCATTAAAGTAAGCAATCGCGAACGGAAAACCAATATTGGGCATCGGTCGGCAGCGTCTATTGACCGACATTCGGATTGCGCTGTAACGGCCGGTCTGTAACCGATTTCTGCAGATCGTCGTAGATGTCGGCGCGGAATTCATAGAGTTTCTGGTTTTCGCGGGTCGGGTGTACGCGATTGGTCAATAAGATCCCAAAGAGTTGCTTTTCCTTATCGATCCAGATCGAGGTGCCCGTGAAGCCTGTATGACCGATGGACGCTTCGGAAAAGTACTGACCGCCGGATGAGTTTTTCGTGGGTGTTCCCCAGCCCAGGGTGCGGTCGCTGCCGGCAACAAGATCTTGCCGTTTGGTAAAAAGATCGATTGTTTCTTCCCTGAAAATTCGTTTCCCGTCATAGATGCCGCCGTTCAGGAGCATCTGGGCGTAAATTGCCAGATCGGGGGCGCAGGAGAACAGCCCGGCGTTGCCGGAGACGCCGCCCAGATAATAGGCGTTTTCGTCGTGTACCTTTCCGTGGACAATGCCGCCGCGCTCCGCATCGTATTCGGTGGGCGCGATTTCCGGGTAGAATGACGCGTCGGGATTGTAGAATGTCCGGGTCATGTTCAACGGAGAAAATACACGGCTCTGAAGTAGTTGATCCATGGGCATTTCCGATAGTCTTTCGATGACTTTGCCCATCGTGATCATGCCCAGGCAGCTGTAGACGGTTTTGGATGCGGTCGGATATTCGAGCGGCATGGCACAGATCAACCCGAATATTTCCTGCGGCGTCACGGCCGATTTCCAGAGTTTACTCCAGGCCGGCAATCCCGAGCAATGCGTAAGCAAGTGCCGGATCGTGACGCCTTCTTTGCCGTTTTGAGCAAATTCGGGGATGATCTCCGCAACCGGCTGATCGAGTTGCAGAAGGCCGTCGTCATAGAGCAGCATCGCCGCGCTGGTGGTTCCTATGACCTTGCTCAGGGACGCCAGATCGTAGATCGTGTTTTCCCGGACAGGGGCGGAATTTGCGTTATAATCCAGCCGTCCGAAAGTGTACTCCGCGAAGATTACGCCGTCCTTGGCGGCCAGGAAGACAGCGCCGGGATAGGCGGAATCGGCCAGACCCGCTGTCAGCAATCTGCGAATGTCGGCGAGCCGGCTGCCATCGATGCCCACCTCGCGCGGGAAACCGATTCTGAGTGTCGGACTTGGTTTGGCAATTGGCGCCGGTGGTTCAATGCTTGCTTTTTTACGAAGGCCGTCGCCGTAATGCACTAGCCCGGGAATGGAGACCGGCATGCGCCCGTGAATGTCCATTTTGCCGAGAAGGGCTTTGGTTGCGGCGCGCTGACAGACGTTCTGCCAGCCGAAGGCGCACAGATACGTGGAGACTTGCGGAAACTGGCGCAGGATATACGGATTTCCGAAAGAAATCAGAATGATCCTGTCCGTCTTTTGGCTGATCCGGTTGATGAATTCAGCCTGTATCGCCGGTAGATCGATGTGCCCTTTGTAGGCGCGATACTTTGCAAAGGAGGCAATCACGACAAAACTACCGTCGTTGATATTTTTAAGGGCTGCTTCGTAAGCCGGCTGCCGGTCGCTCTGATCGAAGATGTAGCGGGTAGTGTTGGGAACTTCACGGTTCAATCCCGATTGAAAGATGCTGGCGGCGTGATCGGTGTTCTCGTCATGAAGGTCGATAAGCACAGTTTTACCCGACTGCCTCACGATCGGCAGCAGATTATTCTCGTCTTTGACGAGCGTGATGGCTGAGTCGGCGGCTTCCTGCGCGAAGCGGCGAATAGCCGGCGTTCCGAACTGCCGGTCAAAATTGGCCATATCGGCCAGGCGGTTCCGGTGCAGGCCGAGTCTGGCTTTGAATTCCAGGATGCGACGCACGGAAGCATCGATGCGCGCTTCCCGGATTTCACCGCGCTGCACGGCGTCTTTGATAATTCTCACAAATTCGGCGGCCTCGAGATCGGTATTGATAATAATGTCACATCCGGCTTCGAGCGCCCGGATGATCGCATATCCGGGTGTGTAACGGTCGCTGATGGCGCCCATTCCCATGGCATCCGTGACCACCAGCCCCCCGAAGATCAGCTCTTCTCTTAACAAACCTTCGATAATATTTTTACTCAGTGTGGCCGGTTTGACCGTATCGGGATCGCAAGCCGGCACATGCACATGAGCGATCAGAACGCTTTCGACACCCTGCCGGATCGCATCCCGGAAGGGCGCCAGTTCGAGTGACTCAAGACGTGCTTTGTCCACATCGACGACGGTAAGTCCGAGGTGGCTGTCGCTTTTCGTATCGCCGTGTCCGGGAAAGTGCTTGACTGTACAGGCCATTCCGTTGTCCTGGGAACCGCGTATGAAGGCCAAGGCCATTTCCGACACGAGTTCCGGCGTTTCCCCGAAGGAACGGGTGTTGATGATCGGGTTGTCGGGATTGTTGCTGATATCGACAACGGGTGCATAGTTATGGGTAAAACCGAGGGCGCGTCCCTCGAGGGCAGTGTATTTTCCCAACCGATAGGCGAACTCCGGATTGTGCGTGGCGCCGAAGGCCATCTGCGGCGGGAAATCCGTTGCGTCCGCGAGACGCATGCCGACCCCGCGCTCGAAGTCGCCGGAGAAGACCAGCGAAACTTTAGCCAGCTGCTGCATTTTTGTGATGTAGTGCTGAACACCGAAAACATCGGCACGGACGATGTGATATCCAAAGACGCGATTGTTGCGAATATCCTCCTCGATCGTTTGCCAGGTTTCGCCGGAATCGGGCAGAAATTCGGCGGAGAAGAGCATCAGGTTCAGCTGCCCGATTTTCTCTTCGAGCGTGAGTCCGGCCAGCGTGAGGTCAACCCACTGTGCGGCGTCCGGGACCGGAGCGCTTCGTGGAATGCACACGGGGTTGCAGGCTTGCACGGAGATAACGAGTAAAATCAGAAGCAGGAAAATGCAGGGTTTTCTGGCCATGGGACCGCCCTCTAACGTATTCTTCAGCGGGCGCGCGCTTTTTGCGCTCCGCTGAAAGAGATGGTTGGATTTCAATTTAATGTCGTAATAGCATAATTCGAATACCACTTTAAAAAGGTTTCAATATCGCGAGCCAGTCTTCTTGGTGTAAAGTTGATAGCTCTTACCTTCCTAAATAATTCATCCTGATTCTTTTCAGCAGAGATAACAGTTACCATTTCAAGATCCCAGTTGCTTTGGCCCCAACCTAAAAAAGACATGTACTTTTCGGATGAGTGCATCAGAAATTTGTCACGAAGAACTTTCAGGGGAATTTCAAACCAATCCGTTTCCGTTGAAATATATTTTACATATGCATGATGATTCATATCTAAAGGGTTAGGGCTTTTCTTGAGAAACTGTTTATGCTTATTAAAAGATGTAAATGAAGGTAAATTTCCACCGACAATAAATCGACGTGTTAAAGTAATTACTCTATCGAGCAGAATGCATGAATGAATAATTAGATTCTGATAGTCAAGCTCGATATACTGATTAAATTCTCTGTACTTGTGTGACAATTCCTTATGATACGAAGAATATTTTACATTTCTTGGATGGTAGCGCAACCCTGCTTGAACTCGCCTTGACAATGAAATGTGTTTTAATGCCCTTTTCAAGCATAAAACATACCATGAATAAGCTTGTAAATATCTTCCGATATCGCCGTTTGTGAATTCTGCCGATGTGTCATTGAACAAAACAAGCAATTTTTCCAGATGATTTTTTGAAAATCGTTCTGTTTCCTTGTTGAAGTTAAGAGAATTGCCAACAGCTTTATGGCCTACGACAACTGAAGATTGGTTCCTGATTATATCTCTAAGATCCATCTTTATAAATCCAACAATGAATTATGCTATAATTGTCACGTTCTGGCTGAATTCTATTGGTACCTAATCTCCTGAACAAAGACGGCGCCCATATCGGGCAGGTCGTACGCGATCCATTTGCCGTCCGGCGACCAGGAGGGATTCATCTCCAGTTTAGCTTCCGTAGCGGTCACATTGATGCGCTCTCGGCCGTCGGCCGAACTTACGTAAATATCGGATTTGGTGTATTGATGTCCATCGTCTTCTGTGACCATATAGCAGACGTATTTACCGTCCGGCGACCAGGAAGGATTGTAACCGATGCCCAGGTTGGTGAGCTCCTGGCTCTCGACGTCCATGATATACAGCGGTCCGCCGATCGCTTCGAAAACCACTTTCTTGCGATCCGGGGAATAACGCAGGTTAAGAATACGGTCCGGGACAATATCCAGAACTTTGCTACTTTTGGATTGCGGATCGTGTTTGTAGATTCGATCGTTACGGACATAGACAAGTTCTTCGCTAAGAGATCGGTCGCTATCCGTCGCAACCTGGTAAATATGCAGATTATCGGAATTATTCAGGTAAAGAAAATTGCCGTCAGCCGTCCATTCCGGCGTGCCCGGCATGGAAGTTTGATAGGGGGTGATCTGTTGGCGTTCTTTGGTTTCGGTACTGAAAACGGCCAGCGCGTTGCTGCGGCGCCGGTTTTCGAAAATGGCTACGCGGGCGGCGATCCACTTGCCGTCGGCGGACCAGCTGGCTCCGTAGCCGGCCGACGGTTCTTCGCAGATGGTCGTCAGGGTGCCGGTCGGAAAATCGATCAGGTAGATCCCGATATAATTCTGGGACGATACCATGAGTTTGCTGCCGTCCGGGCTCCATTTGGGCGACATAAAATAGCCCGCATTTTCGGGGCTGACCCGGTAGGATTCGCCGGTTTTCACCACAGACTGGCCCAAAAGTGCGGAACTGATCAGACATGCAGTAAGAAAAACGATTATATTTCGTTTCATTATAAGACTCCTTAATGGCTTTCGGATGTTGGCGGTTGTGATTCGAGAACGGATGCGACGGGAGAGAGCTGGCTCTGGTTTTCCGCATCATCGATCGCGGTGACACTGAAATAATGGGGCAGGGCCGTATCCAGCCCGGAAACCGTATATTGATAACAGCCGCCAGGTATGATGGCCAGAATATTTTGGGGATTCTGGGGATCGATCGGTAGTTCGGAAACATGATAAATCACATATTCCCGGACGATGTCGCCGTCGGCCGGTGCCGGTGAGGCCGTCCAGCTTAGTTGTACCTGATTGTCCCGGATTTCCGCCAGCAGGTCGGCCGGCGCCAGCGGTGCGATTTGATCTTTCCACGCTAACACGGGCAGCAGGGCAGGGTACGGGAACTTCTGTGCTTTTATTTTTTGGAGATTTTCGTCATTCAGAGAACTGGCGGCGAAGAGGACGTGACCGGGGAAGCCGGCTTCGCGCACATCCTCGATTTCCTCCAGAATTTCATCAAAGGGCAGGCGGTAAGCCCCGAGACCGGGCAGGATCGGGCGACCTTCCATGTTCGGTAAATCCGCCCAGTATCGGATCATTCGGGGAAACTCATGACCTTCCTGGTGCCGGCCGTAGTAAGACATGGGTGTCAGGAAATCCACTTTGCCCAATTCGGCCCAGCGGCGTCCATCCTGATAGGTGATATGGTAACCGTTCCAGCCCGGGAGGTTGTAGCTGCCGATGACCGCCGTGGAAACTTTAATCCAGGGTTTGATGGCCACGATGCCGTTGTAGGCTTCGGAAATAAAGGCCGTGACCTGCTCGCGCTGCCAGTCCGCCCAGTCCAGCTGCAGCGGATTCGATTCCGGTGAATTAAAGCGCGCCACGCTGATTGAATCGTGCGAGTAACCCATATTCGGGGAATTCTCCGGGTAACGGATGTAATCAAAATGAATTCCATCCACGTCGTACTTATTGATGATGTCCAGCACGACGTTGACGATATGCCGGCGGGCCGCCGGTATGCCGGGCGAGAAGGAGATATAATGGTCCGATTTCGGCATGGGTGTGCCGCTGCTGTCGCAGACGATCCATTCCGGGTGAGCCAGGTAGGGTTGCAGCGGGGTGGTTGGAATCGGGTCTTCAAGGCCGCGCCAGGCCGGGAAGGTGTTGATCCAGGCATGCAGTTCGAGTCCTCGTTTGTGGGCGGATTCGACGGCGAAGGCCAGCGGATCCCAGCCGGGATCTTTACCCAGCGAATCACTGAGCATGTGGCTCCATGGTTCGTAAGCGGATTGATAGAACGCATCGCCGTTGCCGCGGACCTGGAAAATGATCGTGTTGATATTGGCGTCCTTGAACTTTTGGAAACTGCTTTCGATATACATCCGGATCGAATCGGGTGTCTTGCTTTTGGCCGATTCGGAATAATCGAAGCGGCTCATCCAGACTGCGCGGACTTCCCGCAGCGGAGCGACCGCAATAGGTTCCACAGTGATTGTCATTATCTCCGGCAGCGCCTCGGTCTCTTCGATCGCTTTTGGCAGAAGCGCGCACCCGTTCAATAGTAAGAGAAATATTATAAAAAACGGGCCGATCCCATCTTTCGCCAATGACCAATTGCGATATTTATTTTGCATTCCGATTTCCTCTTTGATTTGAATGACTTCCCAGGATAACCCTTAAATATAATAAACGACCCAAAATTAACCTAGTTTGCGATAACGGTTTTCGTGCCGGCAGTGATAAAATATCGCTGCTGCGGTTCTCGATAAGCGGGGGGAATAATTTGTCGATTGACTTGCTCCATAGGGGCTGAATGTGTAAGTTTGATCGGTTATGTGTTAATGATGGAGCAACCAGCATGAAGCCAATAAAAAGTTTTACTGTTTCCCCAATTCTACCCCAAAAACTCAGTAGACTTAAAGATATCGCGGTAAATCTCTGGTGGAGTTACAATGTTGAGGCCCGGGAACTGTTCCGGCAACTCGACATGGATTTGTGGGAGGAAACCTCGCATAATCCGGTTCTGCTGCTCAGCCGCATACGCCAGGAGGTCCTGGATGAGCGCGCTAACGATGAGAGCTATCTCTACCAGTTGCAGCGGGTAGCCGAGTATTTTGACCATTCCATGAACAAAACGACCTGGTATCAGAATGAAACCCGTTTCAATCAAAATTTAAGTATTGCCTATTTTTCCATGGAATATGGTATCACGGAGAGCCTGTCGGTTTACTCCGGCGGATTGGGCGTCCTGTCGGGCGATCACCTGAAGTCATCCTCAGAGCTGGGCATTCCCCTGCATGCCATCGGTCTTTCCTATCAGTCCGGCTATTTCCAGCAGGACATTACGATCGACGACTGGCAGGAAGAGAAATATGTCATCAATGATTTTTACAATATGCCGCTGACTTTACAGATCGAGGATAATGGGCAGGAAACAAGAATTGCCATTCCTTTTCCGGGGCGCACCGTCTATGCCAGAATCTGGATCGCCCGGATTGGCAAAGTTCCGCTACGCCTGCTGGATACCAATATCCGGGAGAACTCGGAAGCTGACCGCAAGATTACGGCCGAACTCTACGGCGGCGACCGCGAAAAGCGGATTCAACAAGAAATCATACTGGGAATGGGCGGGATCAAAGCCCTGCAGCTCTGTGGTAATTCGCCCTGCATCTGCCATATGAACGAAGGGCACTCGGCCTTCTCAGGTTTGGAGCGGATCAAAAATATCATCCGGAAATCGGGGAAACCTTTCTATGAAGCCCTCGAACTGGTCAAAGCCAGCTCCGTATTCACGACGCATACCCCTGTGAAGGCCGGCATCGATATTTTTCACCCGGATCTGATCAAGAAGTATTTTGCCGATTATGTCAAAGAAGTCGGCATCGGCATGGATGAACTGCTGGGACTGGGCCGCATCAATCCCGGTGATGCCAAAGAGGAATTTTCGATGGCGGTTCTGGCAATCCGGCTGTCGAACAGTACCAATGGCGTCAGCACCCTGCACGGCGAGGTCAGCCGCAAGATGTGGCGCTCGATGTGGCCGGGCGTATTGACCGAAGAGATACCCATTACCAGTGTCACGAACGGAATCCACTACGGGTCATGGGTCTCGGGAGAGATGGCCAGCCTTTTCGATCGTTACCTGGGTCCGCAGTGGCATCGCGAGCCGGCGGATTTTTCGGTCTGGGGTAATGTGCACAAGGTACCCGATGGCGAACTCTGGCGCACCCATGAACGCCGGCGCGAGCGTCTGGTTGGATTTGCGCGGTCGACCGTCCAGGCCCAGCACAAACGCTGGGGCAAGTCCCAGACCGACCTCGAAAGAGCCCGAAACGTTTTGAACACGGAGGCCCTGACCATCGGTTTTGCGCGCCGTTTCGCGACCTATAAACGGGCGACTTTGATTTTCAGCGATCCGGAGCGCCTCGCCCGGATTCTCTCCAATCGCGATTACCCCGTTCAGATCATCTTTGCCGGCAAGGCGCATCCGCAGGACCAGGACGGCAAACATTTTATCCGTGAAATTCTGCAACTGGCGCACCAGGAGCCCTTCTATCAATCGGTGGTCTTTCTGGAAAACTATAACATGAACATCGCCCGTTATCTTGTGCAGGGCTGCGATCTCTGGCTGAACAATCCGCGCCGGGGTCTGGAAGCCTGCGGGACCAGCGGGATGAAGGCCGCCGCCAACGGAGCTCTGAATTTCAGCACTCTGGATGGCTGGTGGGATGAAATCTATAATCCCGATCTCGGCTGGGCAATCGGAGACCGGAAATCCTATGATGATGAAAACTACTGGGACAAGAGGGATGCCGATACGCTCTATAATATTCTTGAGAATGAGATCATCCCGGCCTTTTATAAAAGAGATCAGGACGGCTTGCCGCGCAGCTGGATCCGGAAAATGAAAAATTCGATGACCCAGATCTGCCCGATCTACAACACGCACCGCATGCTGCGGGATTATATGGTCGAGATGTACAACCCGGCGGCCGAAAGATCGCTGAAACTTTCCGGGGATAATCTCAAACTGGCGAGCGAACTGGCGAACTGGAAATATAAGATGCGGTTGCATTGGAAGCAGATTCGCTTTATCCGTGTGGAGTCCGGGACGACGGATGGATTATCCGTCACCAGCAAATTACAGATCAAGGCCGAAATCGGGCTGGGTGAAATCCGGCCGAATGATGTCGAACTGCAAATTCTGTTTGGCAGGTTGGATTCTGACGGTCATATCCGTGACGGCGAACTCGAAACGATGCAGGTTGTGAACTCCGAATCGTCCCCAAATTATCTTTACGAAGGCGAAATCAGCGGCTGGGAAAGCGGCCTCAACGGTTTTACGCTGCGGATTATTCCCTGCCATCCGGCGCTGGCCAATCCCTTCGAAGACGGCTTAATTTCTTGGCATGCTGCCTGATCGCAGTGTAAATTCGAGTGTTTGACAGGCATATCAATGTAGATGGAACTATCCGCGCATGGAATTATTAAAAGATAAAAAGATCATTGACAGACTGAAAAGTGCAAACAGAATGACGGTTTTAACCGGAGCCGGCATCAGCGCCGAAAGCGGCATCCCGACCTTTCGGGGAGACGACGGCATCTGGAAAAAACTGAATCCCGAGGAATTGGCCAGTTTCGAGGCTTTTTACAGCAACACCGCGCTGGTTTCCGAATGGTACAAACATCGGCGCCAAATCATCGAAAAAGTGCAGCCTAATTCCGCCCATGTCGCTCTGGTCGAGCTGGGCAATGTGGTCGAAAATTTTAATCTGATTACCCAAAATGTGGATGGCCTTCATCAGCGCGCGGGGAGCCCGGATGTGATCGAGTTACATGGCAACATCACCGAAAACTTTTGCACCCGCTGCGGCCGGACATTCACCCCCGCGGAATTCGATGAAATTCTTTCGACCTCGTTCGATCATATACCGAAATGCGATTGCGGGGGGCTGATTCGTCCCAACGTGGTCTGGTTCGGGGAGCAACTGCCCCAGGAGAGTTATGAAAAGGCATACACGGCCGCGGTCAACTCCGATGTTTTTCTCGCTATCGGTACGTCGGCTTATGTCCGTCCGGCATCCGACCTGCCGCGTTATGCCAAATACAACGGTGCGCTCATCATCGAGGTGAATCTGAAAGATACGGCTCTGACCAATCAGGTCGATCTTGTTCTGAGAGGGCCGGCCGGGGATGTGTTACCGAAATTCGTCGATGAATATAAATTTGCACTCAGCCAGGTATAATCGATATTCCAATCCGTAACAGGACAAGTTTTAACAAAGAATGAAGAGATCCATCCATATTCTGATTTTGATTGCTTCGTTCGCTCTGACGAGCTGCGCGTATTTCAATACATTTTATAATGCGCGTGAGAGTTATAACGAAGCCCTGAAGGAAAAGAGCGCGCTCAAAGATGACAAGATGGCCTACGGCTTGCGCAAAAAGTTCGACAAGGCGATCGAGAAGTGCAACAAAACCCTGGTAAGCTACCCGGACAGTAAGTACGCCGATGACGCCCTTTTTATCATCGCTCTTTCTTACTACCATAAAGACGAATTCAAGCGGGCCAAGAAAATCTTCGAGGATTTCATCAATCAATATCCGCAGAGTGAACTTTTACCCGAACTGAAAATCTGGTACGGCCGCAATCTCTGGAAATTGGGAGAAGAGGCCCTGGCGCTGCGACAGTTGAAGAAAACAGCCCGCACGCTGGAAAACAAAGATCTGAAAGCCCAGGCCCAGCTGGCGATTGCCGAGATATTCCAGGAGAAAAAAAACCTGGATTCGGCTTTGTTTTATCTCGGTAAAGTGACGGAGAGCAGTCGTAAGGGGAGCATCGCAGCCGAAACCCAGTTTAAAATTGCTCAAATTTACCTGCTGAAAAACGACCCGCAGCAGGCGGTCGTCAACCTGAAAAAAGTATCGCGGTTTTCGCCTACTCCTGAGTTGAAAAACAAGATGCAGGTGCTCCTGGCGCGAATCTACCGGGAAGCCAAAGACTATGACGCCGCGCAGGAACTCATTTTCGCCAAACTCGGCGACGAAGGCAACAAGGGCATCTGGGGTCAACTGGAGCTGGAACTGGGACTCGTCTACCTGGCGAAAAAGGACTATGAATCCGCTATCTCGCGCTTCACCCAGATTACCGAAAATTATAAGAAGAAGCCGGAATCGGCCGAAGCCTATTACTACCTCGCACAGCTGAATATGACGCACTTCCACAATTACGAGAAAGCCCAGGAACACTTCAACAATGTGATTCGGGAGGATGCGAAATCGCGTTTTGCTTTCGAATCCAAGCAGAAAGCCTCCGAAATCAAGCGCTTCTTCAGCGTCCAGAAAGATCTCGAAAAATCGAGTCAAAAGGCGCTCGCAATCCTGGAGGAGCTGGCGGCCGTACCGGATACGAGTATGGCCCGGCCGGAGGGAGAAGAAAGTCCTGATAGTATGCAGGTTGCGACCCCGCAAGCGCCGCCGGCCACCGGAACTGCCGTCGATACGCTGGCTATCTTTGAAAATTACTATCGTGCTAAGTATGAGGTCTCGGAACTGTACTATTTCAACTTCGAACAGCGGGACAGCGCCGTCAATATCTTTCAGGCGATTCTGAACTCTCCGCAGTACAATCCCTATGTCGATAAAACCATTTACGCCCTTTATTATATCCATAATCTGGAGCAGGATGCGGAGAAGGCGAATCGCTACAAAATAATGCTCGAAGAACAATACCCGGAATCGCCCTATCTTTCCTATATCAATCACAATGAAATCTTACTGCCGACGCGCGAGCGGGAAGCCGAAGATTTGTATCTCCAGGCGGAGCCGTATTTTTATTCCGATCCCGATACGGCGATCCGGTTTCTGACGGATATCTCAGTCGGATATCCCAAAGCCATCTACGGCGAAAAAAGCGCCTACTGCATCGGGTGGCTCTACCAGACGAAATTGTACCAGATGCAGCCGGCCATCGACCAGTATAAAGCTTTTATGAACGACTATCCCAAGAGTGGATATTATTCCGATGCCCAGCGGGCCATGAACTTTCTGACGTCTATTCAGGCGGAGCAAGCCCGGCTGGCTGAAGAGGCCGCTGCCCCGGTCCCGGAATCGATACCGCCGGCGGCCCCGGCGGATGCGCCGGATCAGGAAATCAAAGTTGAGACGCCTGAACTACCGAAAGTGATCCCGGTCGCTGTGGACTCCACCCTTCAGAAGAATGAAACCGTCATTCCGGAAGTGAAGGAAGAGCCGGTCGAGTTGCCGAAGAGAGTTGTTCCCGCCAATCGGAAGGACGAGAGAGAGATTCCGGTGCCGAGACCGAAGACTGCGCCTACGGATTCCGTTTCATCAAAACTCACAATCGAATGACGAAAAAGCTAATCACCGTTACCATAGCCCAAAATAGTGCGATTGCCGACGATATTTACCTGCTGGGTTTTCGCTGTCCCGAACTGGCTGAAGCGGCGCAGCCGGGCCATTTTGTCAACTTCTATTTCCCGGGATCGACTAAAATTTTCCCCCGCCCGTTCAGCATTGCCTGCACCGAAGGGGAGTCACTGTTTATTATGTACAAAGTCATCGGGTCCCAAACAGCCATCATGAGCCGCTGGCCTGTCGGAGAAAAAATAACGGTTCTGGGAATTCTCGGAAATACATTTACCCTCAATCCCGAGGCGGCCAGCCACGTGTTGCTGGCCGGAGGAATCGGAATCGCGCCGCTGCTTTTCGTCAGGGATCGGCTGGCGGAAATGGGAATCCGGCCCCTGTTTTTTGTCGGCGCGCGCTCGGCCGCTCAGCATTCCTTGCCGAACGATCGGAAATCCGAACTCTATCTCTCGACGGATGACGGTTCACTGGGATTCCGGGGCAATGTCCTCGCGCATTTCGAATCTGTCCGTTCGCGACTTGCGCAGCCTTTGCAAGTCTACGCCTGCGGTCCGGAAGTGATGAATAAAGCCGTCGCAAAATATTGCACGGCGCAGGGAATCGCTTCGCAAATATCGCTGGAGAAAATCATGGCCTGCGGTGTGGGCCTGTGCCAGGGTTGCGTAGTCAAAACAAAGAATGGCGTAGCCGACTCACCCTACGCGCTGGTCTGCAAACACGGCCCGGTTTTCAGAGGAGAAGATTTACAATTTGATGATTGATCTGTCCGTTTCCCTTGGCGAAAAATTCAAACTGAGCAACCCGGTTCTGACGGCTTCGGGTACCTTCGGTTATGGGGATGAGATCGCGGATTTGCTGGATATCAACTGCTTCGGCGGCATCGTCACCAAGTCGCTTTCGCTGAAACCGAGGGAGGGGAATCCGCCGCCGCGCATCGTGGAGACGGCTTCAGGGATGATTAACTCCATCGGCCTGGCCAATATCGGGCTTGACCGGTTCATCGCCGAAAAAGCCGAATTTCTCCAATCGCTTTCCTGCAAGGTCATCGTCAACATCGCCGGCCTGGAAGAAAACGAATACGGTGAGGTTTTGCGCCGTCTGACGGACTTTGCCTGGATTGACGGCTTCGAGATCAACGTTTCCTGCCCGAATGTAAAAGAGGGCGGCATCGAATTTGGCGTCGACCGCACGGTTCTCGGGCGGCTGGTTCGCAAACTGCGCGATTTAACCGATAAATTTCTGATCGTCAAACTTTCACCGAATGTGACCGATATCCGGCCGCTGGCCGAAACCGTTCAGGCCCAGCGCGGCGATGCGGTGTCCATGATCAACACGCTCTACGGTTGTGCGATCGATATTTACACGCGCAGACCGCTGATCAATTCGGTCATCGGCGGGCTGTCCGGTCCGGCGATCAAGCCGGTCGCGCTGGCGCATATTATAAAAACTTCGAAAGTGATTGATATACCGATCATCGGGATTGGCGGCATCCGGAACGGCGCCGATGTGGTGGAATTTTTACTGGCGGGCGCTGCGGCGGTGCAGCTGGGGACGGTGAATTTTTTCAATCCGACCGCGCTGAACGGGATTCTGGAATTTTTGCAGGATTATTGCCGGCAGCAGAAGATCAAAGCCCTGCGGGAACTCGTCGGCAAGGTGCAGCTGTGAGAAGGAGAATTGCACTCGTAATGCTGCTGCTGATTCTGTTTGGCTGTGCACCGGCTCCCCGCTACCATTCTCGTGATATTGAGGAGAGTAAGCCTACCTCCCGCGATTCCAAAGAACGCTACCGGCCCGAGGCGCTGCTGCTCAAGGGCTCCAAACATATGGCCATTCTCACGGCGTCTTACTATGGGGAAGATTTTCACGGGAAGCTGACCGCCAACGGCGAAACCTTCGATATGTTCGGTATCTCGGCGGCACATAAAACCCTGCCCTTCGGAACGGTGCTGAAGATCATCTACCCGCCGACGGGGAGGTCCATAGACGTGCGCGTCAACGATCGCGGCCCGTTCATCGGCGGCCGTGATATCGATCTCTCTTATGGTGCGGCGCTGAAACTCGGGCTGGTCAAAGATGGCGTCGGCAAGGTGAAAGTTACGATAATATCGTGGGGAGAGGAAAGTGGTAATTAATGAGTAAATTAAACATGTACCTTACAAAAACATTTCTGAGCCGGGTTCTGATTGCAGTCTTTGGAATTCCGCTTCTTTTGACTTGCATTAATCTGGGGGGAATCCCATTTTCGCTGCTGCTTTCCGCAATAACGGCCCTGGGACTCTATGAATTTTATAACCTTATGAAGAAAAAGGGCATCCGGTCTTTCCGCATTCCGGGCATGATCCTGGGGGTGGCCTGGATCTGGAGTGTGCACTTTTTCCCGGGCTACCTGTTCGAGATATTGGTTGGCATGGTTTGTATTCTGCTTTTTATTTCCTTATCCCGCAAGAATGATGGAGCGTCGGTCAACCTGGCATCCACGATTTTAGGCATTATCTATATCCCGGTTCTCATTTCGACGCTGATTCTTCTGCACAAAGCCGGAGTCGGACGTGACGGCGCGCAACTGGTGCTGATGCTCTTCGTGACGATCTGGATTTGCGATACCTTTGCGTATTTTGCCGGAACTATGATGGGGAAGACGCCGGTAGCGCCGACACTGAGCCCCAAGAAAACCGTGGAAGGTTCGATTGCCGGCGTGATCGGAGCCGTTCTGACCGTATTCGTTTTCAAATGGCTGGGGCGGGTGCCGGATCAGATGGGTACGCTGCAATTGCTGGGCTTCGCTCTGCTGACGGGCGTTTTCTGTCAACTCGGCGATTTTATGGAATCTCAATTTAAGCGTGATGCGCAGGTTAAAGATTCCAGTTCCCTGCTGCTCGGTCACGGCGGCATACTGGATCGCTTTGACGCCTTTTTTATAGCGGTGCCGGTTATTTATCTGTACATTCGGTTTATATTTTAGTCGAAATCCGAAGAAAATTCCATCCGGAAAATCTGCGTTCGCTTGATAAATGATGCCAATTTATCCCCTAAATTGAAGGTTGCTTATGTCTCAGGAACACAACACAGAGATTGAAGCGCAGCTCGACAAACTCAGCGGCCGGATAGCAGACGATGCTTCACCGGTGGCCATCATCCTGGCCGCGGGTCACGGCAAACGCATCAAATCCGTGCAATCCAAGATGCTGCATGAAATCTGGGGTGTGCCCACCGTAGTGCGCGTGGCCGGGGCCGCCCAAGACGGGCTCCAATCTCCCCGGCAGGTGATCGTCGTCGGGATTAAGGCCGCGGAAGTTGCCCGCTCCGTTGGAAAACATCCCGAACGAAAATTCGTTCTGCAGAGAGAACAAAACGGTACGGGTGACGCCGCCCGTGTGGCGGTTGCCGCGCTGGAAGGCGTCTCCAACCTGCGGGATGTCTACATCTTTCCGGGTGATATGGGGCTCATCACCGCCGAGGTCGTCCGGGATTTTAAAACCGCTTTTGAGCAATCGCATTACGGTATGATGATTCTGACCGGGATGTATGCGGGCGACATTGCCGAGAATTCGTACGGCCGCATCGTCCGCGTCCCGCAGTTCGATGAGAGCGGCCATGACAGCGGCGGTGATTATAACGACGTCATCGAGATCAGGGAACACAAGGACATCCTGGCGCTGGCGGAGGGTCAGATCTATCGTCTGCAATACAAAGGCAAAACCTACACATTCGGCAAGGACGAACTGCTGCAAATCCGGGAGTACAACACCGGTGTTTATGCCGTGAATTACGAGCATTTGAAGAAGCATATTTTCAATGTCGGTAAGAACAACGTCCAGGGTGAATTTTATATCACCGATCTGCTGATGCTTTTTTTAGGCGACAATATCAGTATCGGCGCGAACCCCGTGGCGGACAACAATGCAGTCATCGGCTTTAACAACAAAAGCGTGTTGAAGGAGATGCAGCATATCGCCCGCGAACGGGTTTGGAAGCAGATCAAGGACATCATCTACCTCGAAGATGAGAATGACTTTTTTATCGCTGAGGAGCCTGTCGCCCGGATTCTGAAACTCGACGCCGAGTCTCCCGCCCTGGAAATCCGAATCGGCAAAGGCGTTTATATCGGTAGTGGCGTCACACTCAGCGAGGGGATTACGATCGAAAGCGGCAGCAGATTAGACGGCAATATCATCCTGGAAAAGGGAGTGGTCATCGAACGCAATGTGTTTCTGCAGACTTCAGCCGATCAGAGCATGGTGCTCGGTAAAAGCTGTTTCATCGGCTGCGGCAATATCCTCAAAGGCAGTATCACGATTGGCACGGCCAGTCGGATTAAACCCGGAGTGATGATTCGGGGTGCGGCGGATAAGCCGACCATGATCGGCAGGAACGTCGTTATTAAGGGATTTTCGACGGTCGAGAATGCCGTAATCGAGGACGATGTGGAAGTCGAAAACAGTTCAATTCGGGATATGCGCGTCAAACGCTTGGTTGATGGGGACGGCAGGGTCCGGGCCCTGCGCTGGTTCCGGCCGCCCGAACAGGGCGCCGAACTTCTCGCCGAACGCTGATTCGGACGAAAATCAAATATCAAAAAGTCCGGGATGCCCCGGACTTTTTGATTCTATTTCAGGAAAGGACTCTGTCGATTAGTACATGTTTGCGCGATTGTCGATAATTTTGGCTTCATCCCGCAGAGACATGACCCAGTTGCTGTAAAAGGTATTTTTCTTCTGGTTCAGCATCTGGGAGCGCATGACTTCTTTCTCGACCTTGTAATGATTTTCGTTGATTTCGGCCCGCTGCAGCAGCTTTACGATGACGCGGTTGTTAGCGATTTCAATCGGTCTGGCAATTTGGTCCGGGGCCAGGCTTAGAATTGCACCGGTCAGGGCGCTGGAACGACTGATTCCCTCCAGGTTGCGGTTCAGCGTAGCTTGGTCATGTTTTTTATATTCCACGGCAGGCTGGATTTCAAGAGCGGAGCGCATGTCGCCAGTTGCCTGGATTTTTGCGTAGAGTTCATCGGCGATGACGGAGAGTTTATCCAGGCGTTTCTGGTCCTGAATTTTGGACTTAATCTGTTCAGCTACTTCGCTCTGAGGAGAGTAAGAAGCCTCTTTGATTTCAGCCAGTTTTACGATCACATACTTGTCATCGGAATTCATAAGATCCGAAACGGTTCCGATGGGGATATCCGAGAAAGCAAACTTTGTACCTTGCGGGAAATAACCGATGCCGGTGACGAATTTATCCTCTTGCCGGAATGGGATGCTTTTCTGGACCTGAACCTTGTGGGAATCGGCGGAGGCCTCAAAACCGTATTCGGTGGCATCGAAAACAAAGTGGTTGGCTTCGGTGCGGATGGCGTCAATCGTTTCCGGGCCGGGAGTGAGCTTCATCAGGATATGGCGCGCCTTAACCTGATCCTCGCCATTCTGGCGGCGTTTATCTTCAATTTTTATAAGATGGTATCCGAATTGAGTCAGAACAGGACCGACGAGTTCGCCTTTGCGTGCGGCAAATGCGGCTTGTTCGAATTCCGGCACCATCTGGCCGCGGCCGAACCAGCCCAGATCACCGCCGCTTTCTTTGCCGGACGGGTCCTGAGTATAGTCATTCGCAATAGGTTCGAAAGATTCGCCGCGTTCGATGCGCGACTTCAGATCGGTCAGCAACTGAACAATGGAAAACGTATCCGCAGGAGAAGGCTTCATTTCGAACAGAACATATTCCAGGGAGCGTTGTTCTTCGCGGAAATAATCTTTTTTATTTTTAGCGTAATAGGCGCCAATTTCATTGTCCTTAATGGGGAAAGTATCCCGGGCGACGATCGTAAAAGGAAGTTTGACCGTCTCGAGATCGAACTTCACATTTTCGGTGACATAACGATCGTGCACTTCAGCGCCGCTCAACGTGACCAGGCTCTGGACCAGGCTCTGAATCTTTCCAAATGGAATTGAGGCTCGCAAATATTGCTCAATACCGACCCATTCATTGCCCTGCGGATTATTCAGGATGTCCAGATATTTCTGATAATCGAAATTACCGTCGGTCAGAAAAGCCTCGTTCTGCTGCAAAAAGGCCGGCGGATTCTCGATGAGCTGGGTATAGATTTCTTTATCGGTAGCCTGCAATCCGAGGCGATCGATTTCCTGGCCGATGAGGGTCTCGTTGATAAACTGGTTCCAGACCTGGTCAGACACGCGCTCAGTCAGCTGGTCGTTGATCTCCTGGCCTTGCTCCTGAAGGCGGGCGATTTCACTCTGGACCATGCGGGCGTACTGAGCTCCGTCCAGTTTGGTGGAGTTGACTTTACCGGCGGCGCCCTGCAATTTGTTCTTGCCGCTTAATATGTCCATAATATTGGCGCCTCCGACCAATCCTCCGATGGTCATACTGAGGATAAAGAGGATCAGGATCGACCAGAGGATAATGTGCGTATTGTCGCGCAAATTTTGCATCATTCTCATAATTCTATAAGACCTCCTAATTACATTTAGCCCGCAAAAAAGCGGTCGCTAAATATAGTCATAAATGCAAGGGCAGGCAAACCCAAATTCATGTAAAAAAGCGGGTTTAGATAGAATTATAATGAACCCGGCGCTTGCCGGGCATTTTCCCTCGTTCCCGGTAGTACAGACATTCTTGTCTGTTTCAATCTCTTCGTCAGATTCTCAAACCTGGCTGTGATTAAAAAATGCAAACAAGAGTGTTTGCATTACGCAGGCGGCTACATCTGTCAGGTGGAAGTAAAAAACCCGGTTTAATCCCGATGCATATAACTGTTGATGATGCGGAAAAACGCTCGCCTATCGGGGCAACCGGGTTTAGGAAGAAATGAAACCAATTTAGCCCGCCCGAACGACGTAAGTCGGGCAGGTCCGGCTGCGCCTTCGGAAATTGGTTTTCGTTGTGCCGGCCCGATGATGATTTCCTGATAATTGAGTCCCGTCAATCCGGGCGTACACGGGGGGGCGTCCCTACGAATAGATTATCAAGAGATATTTACACGATAAAAAATCCGGTAATTATTTGGAAATACTATCATATATTAGTAAAATATATATAAGATTTTTTTTAAGAATATAGGAAGGTATATCATGAAAAGAAATTTAATCGTCGTTTTATCAATTGCGTTGCTGCTTATTTCGGGTTGTAATAAAATAAGATCAGTAGAAGATATCAAGGGAATTCCGGTAAAAGTTACAACTCAGGGATACATGTTTGCTGATACCTATGCCCAAACAGGGGTAATCAGCACAGTTAATCCGGGTGAAATAGTGAAAGTTGTTGCCGAGGATGTTGGGCCTGAAGGAAATCTTTTCGGATGGTATTATCAGATCAAACGCTCAAATGGTGACTTTGGCTGGGTTCATTGTTCTCATTTCAAAACCAAAATATCAACTTTTATTGGTAAAAGGGGTAAAATGGGTTCCAGAATGTTATTCACCGAACCGGTGAATAATCCCTATGTCGATAGTGGTGAAAAATTAATGTTCGATCTTAATAAATCCTACGATGAGCAACCTGTAACAATTTTACAAGATAAATGGTTCGGAATTGGCAGCCAATTGCATTGGTCGGAAATTAAAACCAAAGATGGGGAAACTGGTTGGACATTAACAACAAATTTGTATCCCCTGGGAGTCGAATTAAAAAAATCGATATCCAGTGATCGTTATCATGATGATATCTGGTTGTATAATTATGAAAAATTAGTGAAAAAGGTTGACGGAAAAAATCCTAAATGGCTCGAAAAAAAATACGGTATTCCAATGGCAAAAGTCGAAAAATTGGAAGGACAGGATTTCGGAGCATATATTTATGGTAATTTTGATGTTTATAAAAAAAAATCATCATGGTATTTTGTTCGTTTTGACATAAAAGAAAACAAAGTGTTCAACGTTGAACTGATTGGAAATTACAAAAGCAGAGGTTCAGCCTGGTTGCCATTATCAAAGTTTATCAGAGGATTACCTTTCGGAAATGCGGCACGACATTTTCCAAGTATTAATGCCGGAATTAGTAGTTTGATCACTGAAGATGGTTTTCTGGATAGAATTCTTCCCGGTATTATTTTTATTCCATTTCGAATTATTATCATTATTGTTATATTGGGTTTAAGTTTGATATTTACAATGCTTCCCATTGCCGGAGTAACTTTATTCGTCTCAAAGCGTAGTTTAAATCCAAAAGTATCGACCCATAGCCTTGTATTAATCCAACTTATTTTTGGGATAGTGCTTGGCCACATCTGGTTTTTATTTTTGATTTATCATAACAGTTTTTTCTATAATGAACCGTTTTACGCAGTTTTATGTCTGCCAATCATTGGCTCCTTAATAATTGCATATATGGTAAAAACACTGGAATATAATCGCTGTCCGGAATGTAATTATTGGGCCGGTTTTGGCTTGGGTTCGATCTGGATAAGTAGTATGAAGCATACAAAAACCACAATCACAGATACCTATCAGGGCGATACATTTAAAGGTCGGAGCGTTGATAAAAAAACCACAATCAAAGACAAATTCAAAGATTTGCGGGCCTGTAAAAATTGCGGTCATGAATGGTCAATAATCAGAGAAGAAACTCATTGATTTCAATTGTAAGAGTTAAAAACCCTGAAAATACAAACCAGAGCGTTTGCGTTACGGTGGCGACTGAACCCGTAAGATGGAAGCAGAAAACCCGGGATGTGTGAAACTGTAGATGACGGGACAGGAACGCTTGCCCATCGGGACAACCGGGTTTTGCAAGCAAGGAAACCAATTTAGCCCGCCTGAATGACATAAGTCGGGCAGGCCCGCCCAAATGACGAAAGTCGGGCAGGTTCGGCTGTGCCTCCGGAAATTGGTTTTTGTTGTTCGTGTAGAACAGACATTCTTGTCTTTTTCACCGGTTCCGTCAGGTTCTCGAACCCGACTGTGATTAAAAAATGCAAACAAAAGTGTTTGCATTATGGTATTTGGACGACGTAGAACGTAGTTGCAAAATCGAATCATTTTGTTGATATAATAACCGCGCCGGAATGCGTTTGATGATTCCGGAAGTTCACAAAGTTTATTTTGTTGTCAATTCCGGTGATTTCTTGGCTGATCTAATGTTGTAGAAAGCCTGATCTTCACAAACTTGCATTTCACCTAAATTGTTGACCACCATTTTCTCGAACATCAAATCGATATTTGCAAAGAGATTGCTGCTCTCTTTTTTCAGAAGCCGGGCAGCAAAACGACAGTATTCGGTATCAATATCGATTCCGATACTATTTCTTCCATATTTTAAGGCTGCTATCATTGTTGTACCGGAACCGCAGAATGGATCAAGTACTGTATCTCCTTGAAATGAAAACATTCTAATAAGTCGGGAGGCAAGCTCTAAAGGGAATGGAGCAGGATGTTTTTGAGTAGAAGCGCCCGTAATATTCCAGATTTGCTGGAACCATTTATCAAAATCCTTCTTATCGATTTTACTTAAATTCCTTTGCTCCTCAGTCGGTTTTCGATAGCCACCCGGCTTTCTTTGCATTAAGATAAATTCAATATCATTCTTTATGATTGCATTTGGTTCATAAGGTTTCCCTAGAAATTTCGATCCGTTTTCAACTTCAAAACTAGCATTTGCGATTTTATGCCAAATAATGGGATTAAGATTATCGAAACCGATTTTCCGGCATAGAACACTAATATCCGAGTGTAGAGGAAAAACAAGGTGCCTTCCAAATTTCTTCCTTGAGACACATACATCACCGACAACACATACTAACCTGCCACCCGGTACTAATACCCGAAAAATCTCTTTCCATACTTTTTCAAGTTCCCCTAAGAAGGATTCATAGTTATCGATGTGTCCCAATTGGTCCGGATTCTCATTATAACGTTTTAAATTCCAATATGGAGGCGACGTGACTACGAGATGTATGGATTCATTTTCTAAGAACGTCAGGTCCCTGGCATCTCCATTGATTAGCCTCTGATAAGTCTTATGGTTACTACTTTTCATGCAAAAGCCCCAGCGTATGATAAGAGAGATTTTACAAAAATTGCCAGTGAGAGATCGTTGGCTGGTTCCCGATATATGCCATTCAGACCTGTCGCGCTTGTCGAAGTTATAAATGATGCCGAAGTGTAGTGGCGCTCTAGCACGAGCTTACGGCAAAATAGTTCATATCTTTTCATATAGGACGCCCCAATAAATTCCGGGAAAACTTTAAAATGTGGTTCCTTAACTTTTACTGAATGAACTGAGGCTTTACATTCTTCAAGCATGAAAAAATATCCGAGAAATGGTTGAATACCACCATTGAAAGCACCTTCTCGAAAAGCCGTCCAAAGATCTACAGCGCTGCCCATGGCTTCTTCGGTCCTATTGTTGAAGTTATTACCAAAAGATGGGCCGACTTGTGATTTTGCTTCAATTGCTGCAACCAAATGTCCATCCTTGATGACTAGTAAATCCCATTCTTTTGTTGGCCTGAAATAACCCGGCAGTTCAAGCTGTCTTTTTCCGAAAATATATCTTTCGTCTATTCCCGCTTCAACAATTATTTTAGTAAATAGACGAATAAACTCATCCATTTGAGCACCGCCAGTTACGGCACTCCTCGATCCGGCATCAGTGACACCCTTATTCTTTTGCTTTTCCCGTTGCTCTTTACGAGTTTGCCAATAATGAGCAACTGCATTTGAAATGTGATATTCTAGATTATCGATTGCCTTTACCATAGCTCCGCCATTTGGAATTTATTATTTCTCCATCTCGTACAATATTAACCATTCAGAACACATCATTCAAGAAATAACAAAGCCATATCCTGGTACAAACTGAATTCTTGATTAGTCCAATCCAATTTATATCTGCTCTATTTAAGGGTCATATACGTCGGTGCTTCATAGCACCTATTCGATCTCTGCCATCTTTTTTAAAGAAGCATAGCCTTTGGGAGGAATGTTGAACATGTTCATTTGTTGATTGGTTAATTTGGGAAACAGTAAGGTGTTTTGCGTGAGCCGCTGTGGGCAATCAGTACTTTTTTCACGACTTCCAATGATTTTCCCGATATCAGGCCCATATTCCCCAAAAACAGGCCTTCTTTCCGCCGGGCCAGGCCCTCTTTCCCGGTTTTAGCCATGGTTTACGTGCAATATCGCTTTCTTTACTCAATTTCATTATCAAATTCCCTCAAAAAGGCTCGATTTCCCGAAAATGCCCCCAATATTCCCGGTTTTTGGGCAAGATTTCCCGAAAAAATGCCTGCTTTACTGAAAATCATGAGTACTTTACGAAAAATCTTGATCAGTTTCCCGATTTGGCCCCAGAATTCCCATCCTGATCCCGGATTTCCCGGTTTAGGCCTAAATTTCCCAATCTGAAGCCATCTTTCCGCGGAAATCCAATGCTAAATATGTAATATCGCTGAAATAGAACGTATGGTTGCTGTCAAGATGGTAAATTCCCACTAAACCGGGATGTGAGCCGTTTCAAGTTTATTCACAGGATAGAAAAATCCCCTGCGGCCGGTTCGGCCGGCTGAACATTGTAACTATAATTCTATCAAGCGTTCAGAAATCGCTGCGCGAAGGCTGTCTATTGGGTCACCGGGCTGTCGGATTCTTTCTTTGGACCGTATTTTTTGCGGCGGTTCTTCAGGAATTGACTGGAATAGCCTCTTAGTCGTTCCTCATCGTGCCAGAAGACATACTGCCCGCAGTTGCGGATTTCATCCAGGGCCTGTTTGACATAGGTAAAGGCTTTGTCGCGAATGACGCGCTCGGTGTTCAGGTCGGAGCGGACGACGGTGGCTTCGGACAGCAGAGCGGCCATTTCATCGGCGGTTCCGGCGGCGGTATCCAGCAGGGTGGCGTCGAAACCGATGGCGGCCAGCGGTGCGGGATTGGCCTTGCCCAGTACGGAAAGATCGTTGAGGTCCTGGATCATATCGGCATGACCGCTGCCTTCGGCGATGGCGCTGACCCGCTTGGCGATGTCGGGCAAATTGCGATAGGCGAAGCGAAAGTCGTGCAGCAGCGTATCGCGCAGTTCATAGGCGGCCGGTGATTTGGCCAGCCATTCCTTTTCGGCTTCCTCCCGGCTGAAGCGGGTCTTGAACCAGAGCGACTCGGCTTCGCGCAGCGCCCCGGTCCGTGTAGGTAAACTTTCCACCAGCGTCCAATCCAGGCCGGCGGCCATGAGTTTGTCCTTGTCGGTCTGTACCCATTTGAAAGTGTTTTCGACTTCCTGCAAGAAAATATCGACAGGCATGTTAGGCGCTTTGACCTGATCGTCAGGAACAGCCTCGATCGCAGCCAGTTGAGACTGGTAATCCTCGGAACTTGACATAAAACACCTCCGTTGTTATGGATTTCACGGAAGGGCGGTTTCTCGCCGCTTCCGACCGCGGCTCCGGCACGACTTTCATGCCCCGAACCGCGGCGAGTTTTCTAAAAGTTTTTATAATATATCCAATCGGAATCAGCATGGAAAAATTTCGTGAATACAATTGCTTGCCCACATTGAATGGACGATTATAGCAGTATGGACAGAGCGTTTATGATTTTTGTCAATTCTCCTATTTCAAGAATAACATCTTTCCAACATGTGTTACAGTTTTCATTTTAATACAATAGAAGTATATACCCGAAGAAAGCTCGTGACTGAAATTATCTCTGCCATTCCAGGTCAGTTCATTGTACCCTTCCGATAAAGTTCTTTTTCCGAAGGTAAACACAACTTGCCCGCGCATATCATAAATCTCAACAGCGATTTCTTTTGATTCAGGCAGATTAAATTGTATGCAGGTGGATGCATTGAACGGATTGGGATAATTACGGCAGGTCAATTCGGGAGTGTACGGACTCATATCATTATCATCCACGATTCCCACAACAGCAGATGTATCCAGGAAAACAATCCACTTGCGGGCTTCCTCCCCCAATCGATCCACAACTTCCCCCCTTACTTCATTGATTCCGGGTTTAATCTTGGTATATCCACGCCAGTCGATCAAGTATGGAATATCCAGGTAAAATGTATCGATAACGGAATATCTGGTTGGACTGCCGCCGGGACGGTGCGCATTGTTTAAATACCATCCAATACGACAGAGATCATTGTCATACGGATCATTCCCCGATAAAATGAACATAAGAGTATCCTTCACAGTGGCGAGAATGGTATCCTGTTCGGGCCAGTAATGGGTGATCGCTGGTGTATTGTTCGAGCGCAGGCTGTCCCGTCCGGCATAGATATAGACCCGGGCCTTATTCGGATGATCCGTTGACAGACGGTCATCATTGGCGCTGAACAGAACATCGTCATAGCCGTCTCCGTTGACATCGCCGCACCAACCGATATCGGCGCCGCTGCCTCGTCCGATTCCGGAGATATATGTGGGGAAAAAGATATCATAGCTCTGATCCATATGCACTTGACCCTGAAAGATATCCACTTCGCCCCAGTCAAACATGTTCCAATATGCCCCTGTGAGGATATCGTCGAACCCGTCATTGTTGATGTCCCCCAGCGCTGCCGGAAGGTATCCAAAAAAGCTTCCCCACAGAACCGCTTGGATATAACGATCGGAGACTTTGTCGAAGTCAGGAGAACCGTAATAAATATTGCATAAAGTATCCTGTTTTGATTCAATCGCCAGATCGTCAAATCCATCGCCGTTGACATCACCCACGATATTGAAATTCATAGTCAGATGCAGATGGTGATCATTGCGTTCATCAAAGACGACATCGGGTGGGGTGTCTAAAAGCGGACCACCGTAATACACATGCACAAAATTGGTGGTGGGGTTGGGGTAGTTCCAATGCTTTCCGCCCATGTACAGATCGATAAATCCATCTCCGTTCAGATCGCCGGGGTGGTAGTTCGCGGGAAGCCATAGAAATCTCGAATCGAAAGCCAGGCATAAATCCGGGATCGTGTCCGGATTGGTCGATCCGTAATAGATATTGGCGATACAGCCAAACAAGTCCGGCCGCGATGGCTGTACGGTGATACAAATATCATCAAATCCATCTGCATTGATATCCCCGATTCCGGCACGCGATGTAAACAAGTCCCACTTATCTTTGGCTTCAAAGATCAGATCAGGAATTGTATCCAATAACGAGGGGCCACCGTAGAAAAGAAAAGCAGTCGAGACATATTCGATACTGCCATCAGTGTGCCGATACAGAATGAAATCCGTATATCCATCTCCATTGAAATCGCCGGCGGAGGCAGGCTTTTCCAGTGTATTGCCTTTCATACCTGGAGGCCAGCGGAATGTCAAATCGGGAATCGTATCCATCGGATTGCCGCCAAAGTACAGATCGATGCGGCTATGCGACGAATCATCCAGATGCCCGGAACATACCAGTATATCATTGAAACCGTCGTCATTCTGATCGCCGATTCCGGTTACATAGGGTCCCCATTGTTGGTCCCACTTGCTCGGGAAGCCGCTGGCTTTAAAGATGCACTCGAGGTATATATGTTCAATATGTGTCTGCGCTTTTATAAGTGAGACCGGTGTTAATAACAGAATTAGAATCAATATATTTATCACGGTCGTCTTTTCTACCACCATGAGCTTTGGCGAATTGATTTTTTGTTTCTCGCTCATTCTTTCCAAAATCTTTTCAATCTGATATATTCACCAGCGTTTTTCTTTCTGTGTCAAAAACCAGAAACCCGTACTTCTGACGTTCCAATCCTCCATGTCCTCGACACTGCCCGATTTTTTTTAAGTTGAAATAATTTTAGAAAACAGAATTGGCAATGTCAAGTAACTAATTTTAGTGTAGCCGGTTTTGGGGATGCAGGCATCGTAAAACAAACACTATTATTTGTCTTGGCTTAGATACGGTGATTGCATTACGATGGTGCCAAATACCTCGATTTGTAATAGGTGCTGATATTTGCCAAATACACTCCAAATTGACAATACAATACTATGCTAATTATAAATATATCCCCACCACCACGTTGAAGGAATGAATTTTCTCACCAAGTTTTAAATCCGTCGTTCCAGCTGCTCCCAACCTTTTGTTATAATTTGTATAAATCAGCATTCCGTAACAACGGTTCATAGAAACTTTGATCCCCAGATGTTTAATCCATCCGGAGTTAAGCATAATTGCCGGACCGAGATCCGTAAATGCACACGCGTAATCGTAATCCTCGACAGGGTCATTCTGCATAATTACATCACTAGCGTCAATGTCCGATCTAGCGCGAAAGAATATTGCATATCCAACACCAATAACCGTACTGATAAAAACATTTTCGTTTAACTGAAATGCATAACTTCCGAGGACATTAAACTCAAGTATATTATAATTAAGGTGAATATCCGCCCCATCACTATATTCATATTCATAGGACCATCGGATCTTTTTATCGAGGAGATCGATTCTTTTTTTCGTATACATTATTCCATAAGCGAGGGATAATTGTTTGCAGAGATGGGATTGCCGGTAGTAACCGAAATTCATGCCGGATTTTGCTACACCATTCGTTGTCCTAAATTGTGAATAATTGCCACCAAAAAATACCATATGTTTTAGTTTTTTGGGTGACTCAACATTAGCGTTCTGCGGCGATTCCGTTGACTGTTGGGAGTGCCCAATATCGAAACATAAAATGACCATTAATAAGAGAAATACATGTTTTACTGTTGCTGAATTACATTTCATTCTGTTCGTCTTTCCTTTTCGGTCTGCATATATTGCATATGCTGGCTCTTCTATAAGAACCTATAGGAGATATAGTACCCCGTGCGCCTGGCTGCTATCATGCCGAGGAGTTTTTGATTTCAAGACGCCTACACTTTTTCCTTCTTGTCATTGATGTTCATCAGCGTTTCCCTTGCCGTGTCAAAAACCAGAAACCCGTCCTTCTGACGTTCTCTACCTCCATGTCCTCAACACTGCCCGATTTTTTTCTAAGTTAAAATAATTTTAGAGAACAGAATTGGCAATGTCAAGTAACTAATTTTAGTTTTGCCGGTTTTTAGTATGCAAGTATCGTAAAACAAACACTCTTGTTTGTTTATTTTGGTGCACTCATCCGATGGGACGGAAATCATGCAAAGAAGCGGATTTGTATTACTGAAAGAAACGCACCAGGAAGAGGCTGAGATCGGGGATGTACGTGATGATCAACAGCGCCACGATCAGCAGGAGCAAAAACGGCAGGCTGGCTTTGTAGAGGTACAAAATGGATTTCTTGAAGCGGAAACTGGAGATGAAGAGATTCAATCCAATCGGCGGCGTCAGGTAGCCGATCTCCAGGTTGGTCAGGAAGATGATGCCGAGGTGCACGGGATCGACGCCGTAGCTCGTGGCAATCGGGACAATCAAAGGCACCACGATAATGATAGCCGAGAAAATGTCCAGCATGGCCCCGACGAGCAGCAGGAAGACGTTCAGGACCAGCAGAAAGGTAATCTTGGAAGAAAAGAGTCCCTGGATCCAGACCAGCAGGGTTTGCGGCACCTGGGCGTCAATGAGGTAGGCGGTCAGTCCCATAGCGGCGCAGAGAATGATCAGGATTCCGCCCACCAGTTGCACTGTGTCGCGCAGAACGTGGGTAATATCCTTGCGGAAACTCAAATCTTTAGTGACGAAGAACTCGATCACCAGGACATAAAACGCGGTGACCGCGGACGCCTCGACAGCGGTGATGAAACCGCCGTAAATTCCGCCCAGGATAATGATTGGAATCGGCAGTTCCCAGATCGCCTCTTTGCAACTGCGGTAGACTTTTTTGAAAGAGAACGAAGAATTTGCCGAGTTCCGCGATTTATCGTGTTTGATGGAATAGGCGGACAGGATCACGATCAGCAGAATACCTGGCAGGATACCGGCCAGGAAGAGCTGATCGATTTGCACGGAAGCGATGATGCCGTAAAGAATCAGCGGCAGGCTGGGGGGAAAGAGCAGGCCGAGACTGCCGGAGCAGGTGATCAGCCCGAGTGAAAATTTTTCGCTGTATTGCTGGTTGCGCAGGATCGGATAAATCAGCCCGCCGATGGCGATAATCGTGATTCCCGAAGCGCCGGTAAAGCAGGTAAAGAGAGCGCAGGTAACAAGTGATACAATTGCAACACCGCCGGGCATCCAGCCGAGGACTGCATTCGCCACGTTGAATAGACGCTGGGGGGCTTTGCTCTCGGCGAGTATGTATCCGGCCAGCGTGAAAAGCGGAATGGCCAGCAGCGTCGGTGCGGAGGCGATCCGATAGAGTTCGACGATCACGACCGTAGGATCGATGCCCGTGCGCAGGAATTGAAGCACGGCCATCAGGCCGAGAGCGGTGAAGAGGGGCAAGCCCAGCACGATCAGCAGCACCACCAGAAGAATGATCGGGATACCCATCAGACCTGATCCTCGCCTTTATCATCCAGGGTACGCAGCGGGAAGACGATCGCCAACATTAGGAATCCGAGCGGTATGATGCCTTCGACGATCCAGGCCGGAAAGGCTTTGCCGATCACGGCTCCGGTCCCAATTTCCATTTTTACGAATTGCCAGGCGTAGTAGCTCATCAACAGGCAAATCAGCGAGGCGCAAACGGACAATATCCAGTTTAAAATTCGCTTACCGCGCCCGCGGACAAAGCGCGGCAGAATGTCGATGGAAATATGTTTGGCGCGCAGGGTGGTCAAAATGGCGCCGATAAACCCGATCCAGAGCACGCCGTTGCGCATGAATTCTTCCACGATATTGAAACCCATTGAAAAGAGATTGCGCAGCACGACCTGTAAAAAAGACAGGGTCACGAGCGCCAGCATCAGGAATACGGCCATCCCGGCGGTAATTTTTTCGATGGCGAGGCGTAGTTTATGAACCATGAGTGGAGCGGTACTCCTCCAGCAGCCGCAGCATTTCGTCCAGCAATTCGCGTGAATACAATTCACCGACAAGTTTCTCGCGGATGACCTTTCCGGCAGCATCGATTTCGGCGATAGCCGTCGCGGCTCGGACCGGTGTCACCTGGATGCCGGCTTCTTTCAAAACCTCGATCGATTCCAGGTTCTCGGCGCGACTCTTCAGGACGATCTTGCGCATGTATTCTTTGGTTTTCTGCATCAGAATTTTTTGCAGGTCCTCGGGCATTTTATCCATCTGCTTCTTGGTGATCAGGACCGCGCCGATGGAATTGGTCAGCGGGTAACCGAGCATGTATTTGACTTTGGTAAACCACTGCAGCGCCAGCAGGGCGTAGGGTGAAACGTAGACACCGTTGATGAGCCCGGTCTGCAGCGAGGTGTGCACGTCGGTAACCTCGAGCGGTATCGATGAAATTTTACACACCTCGAAAGCCGTACGCGCCAGCGGATCGCCTTTCCAGAGCCACATTTTCACCTTGTTAAAATCCTGGAGCGATTCGACTTTCTCATGCGTGTAGAGGTAAACCAAACCGACTTCCGCCCAGCCGGCCAGGTAGAAACCTTCCTCCAGGAAACGTTTCTGAAAGTGCTCGAACAGGGTGCCGTAGACATAGTCGATTTCGTCTGAATTGCGGAATAAAAAGGGAATTTCCAGGACACGGACATCGGGTACAATCGTACCGAGTCCCACGCCTGTGAACGTACCGGAATGCAACTGTCCCAGGCGCATCTTGCGCAGTACATCGACCTCACTGCCCTGTACCGCGTTGGGATAGACCTGGAACTGAATCCGGCCGTTCGTCAGCTCTTTGATATCCTTTTCGAAATCGCGCATTTCGGCCATCCAGCTGGAGCCTTCCGGCGCGACGGTCGCCATTTTCAAAGTGTATTTTTGTTGCGGGAAAAGGAGTGTCGATAAAATGATAATAACCGATAGCAGCCGAATAAATTTTTTCATAAGCATCCTGTTTTTGTTCTACACTCCGTAACCGGTTTCCGAACCTAATATAGCAAAAATGTTCTATTCTTCCACCCAATATATTTCGGCCTTGGTCTTGAGCAGCTCCGCCTTCCGTTTTGCCAGGGAATTCATCAGCCGGAATTGCGGGTAGCGATCGATGTCCAGTTCAAGAACTTCATTCAGCAGCCGGTCGAAGAGTTTCTTGTCGAGTACCTGTACGGCATAATATTTGGCAAAGTACACATTGGCCATCATCAACTGTCCCTGGTTGAGCGCCAGGCAGCGTTCGAAATGTTCGCGCCCGCGCTCCGGGTTGCCGCCCAGGATCGGCGGCCGGGCGGCGTAAAAGCTGCCGTAGAACAGGTGGACACCGGCAAAATTATAGTTTTCGTCCAGTTCGAGCACCCGGCGCATGATGAACTCGACCTTGGCCAGATTCACCAGCACGCGCGGATCTTCGAGATGCTGCAGGATGTATTGGCCCCAGTTGTAGCCGATCCAGAATAGCGCAGGCACCTGCTTGACCTGCATTTGGGCGAGCTTTTGCTCCAGATCGTCCGGAGTGATTTTAGCGTCGAAACGCAACTTCGGCGGCAGTGCATTCAGCGCGTATTTGAATCCCCGCAGGTAAAGTCGTCCGGCGCGGCGCGGCGATTCGTCTTCGACGAAGGCCATGGCATAAGCGCCGAAACCCTGGGCGGCCATCAGATTCAGCCGCTGATTCTGCGGATCTTTGCTGAGCAGCATTTCCAGCATTTTCAGGTTATTGGCCAGGAATTTCTCGGCGATATCCAGGTCATCCTCCTCGTAGAGCACGGAGAGCCCGCCCTCGAAAAAGCCCGAAGCGGAATTCAGCAGCAGGCGGTTAAGGCTGCAACCCTGCAGAAGCAGGCCGAGCCCGGCGACGACAAGCATGGTTTTATAATTCCGGTGCATATTCTATCAATCCTCTGTTTTTTTTCTTTTCGGGAAAGACTCATTACTGCGAGTAGCGGTGCAACTCAGTCTCTTCGGGAGTTGCAAGGGTGATCCGGATGCGCCCGACCCAAATCTCGAAGTCGGCTTCGAGCGGCAGGTAGCTCGGCCCTTCACGGAACCAGCCCCGGAATCCGCCCGTAAAACCGACGATTCCTTTGTAATGATTCCGGCCGGTAACCAGGACGGTGTTTTCCTCTTTGCCGGCGCAGATAATCGGTTCTTTGCCCGGATTCACGATGATTTCAGAGACGGCGAAGCCCTCATCGATGACGGTCAGAAGATTTTCGCTCAGCTGTTTTTTAACCATCTGGCGGGCATAAAACAGGATCGAAGTGCCGTCGACTCCGTATTTCGGCAGGGGCTTTTCGAAAGCTTCAATATGTCCGTCTTCGCGGATCACACGGCAGTAGAACATGCCGGCCTCCCGGTCGAAGTCGTAGACCTTTTCATGAATAATGTCGTTTTCACGGGCGTGGATAAAATGTTGAAGCACCTGCTTGGTTTCACAGCCGATAATCGAGGTGTAATCGCTGTGCAGGCTCGCCACGAAACCCAGGGTCGGATTGGAATCCAGGCTGAACAGGGTGCGGTAGGCGTCCACGCCGTTGAAACTGAGCCGGTCCTCGACGACGGCATGCAGTTCGCCAATGCGCAAGGGCCCCCAATAGACGCTGTAGAGCAGATCCTCTCCGACTTCGAAGAAGCGGTCGGAGGCATCGACCGGCGGTGGCTGGCTGAAAAGCCCGGCCGATGAATAATCGATACCTTTCCGATTCAAATCGGCGATAATCTCTTCAGCGTCCGGATGCTGCGGAAAGAGGTAGGCGAAAATCCGGCTGTACTCGTCCCTTTCCTGAACGCGCTCCAGCTGTGTACAGATGTCGATCAGTCCCAGCAGAATATCGGCGTCGTAGGAATATATCAGTCCTTTTTCCAGGTATTTCAAGGCCGATTCGTATTCGCCCCGGATGCGGTAAATCCGGCCGATGTAGGCATAGGGATACGTAAAGAGTTTGTTCTTATTGACTGCTTTTTTGAATAGTTCGAGCGCCTCCTTGAATTCACCGTTCTCGAAAAGGCATTTTCCAAAGTAAAAAGCCGGAATCTCCGGCATAGCATGATATTTCACCGCCAATTCCAGGTACTGTCGGGCTTCCCGCTGATTCCCTTGCCGATATGCGAGCAGGCCCTTTAGGAGCAGGGCCGGTCCGTATTCGGGGTTCTGTTTCAGCGCCAGCAAAACGTACTCTCCGGCTTTGTCGAAATCCGCTTTCAGAAAATAGAGGTAGGCGACGTTATAACTTTCGATCTCTTTGGTGTTGGATGAATCGACCGCTACGGTATATAATTTCAAGGCCGCGTCGCGCCGGTTGAGCAGCCAGGCTTTCTGGGCGGGGCTAAGTTGAGCAACATCAGAATCGATGATGCTCGATAGCACCGTGATTGGCCAGATTATAATGAATATCAGGAATGATTTTGTAAAATAAGTGCTTCGGTTCATAATAAAAAAGTTGAAAATCCCGCCAGAAATTTATATGCTTTGGCTAGAAAATCAAATGATTTACCGAAATGTTCGTCCATGATCCGAAATAAAATGGTGAGATAATGAAAAAAGTGCTGATCCATCTGCTCGTACGGTCGTTTCTTTTCATGATGGTGTGCGTCGTTGTAGCCTTGCTTTTCAACCGCATATCACCGCATGGCCTATCCCTGCTGACCCGCTACCGAACCGTAGTTGTGAAGGGAGAGGATGTTAAAATTCCGCTTCTGGCGGAAGCGGCGGCTTCCGGACGGGATGCATCGGCCGTGGAAGCGCCTGAATCCCACCCGATCGCGGAAATATCGCTGCAGGACGCTATAAAGCTGTTTCAGGCCGGCGGGGCCATTTTTATCGACACACGCTCCGCCGAAAAATACCGGGAGGGCCATATTTCGGGGGCTTTGTCCTTTTCCATCGAGGAACAGGAATTGGACGAATTCGCTGTGCTGAATCTGGATTATACCCAAAAAATCGTGACCTACTGTGACGGCGAAGTGTGTTCGCAGAGTATCGATCTTGCGCTCTTCCTGGAGGAGATCGGCTATTACGATGTCTATTATTTCCTGGGTGGCTGGCAGGAATGGGAAGCCGCCAATTATCCGATAATCAGAGGTGACCGGCCATGAAAAAAGAAATATTCTCAGAAGGTCTTTATCATACTATTCGAGTCGTACTCGGATTTCTTTTCCTGTTTGCGGCAATTCACAAGATTTTCGAGCCGTCGAAATTTGCGGTCGTGATCTATAACTATCGCGTTATGCCGGTGGAATTGCTCAACCTTGTGGCCATCATCGTGCCCTGGATTGAAATCCTGGTCGGAATGGCATTGCTGATCGGAGTTTGGGTTGAGGCTGCGGCCCTGGTATTGAGCGGCATGACCCTGTTCTTCATCGTTCTGATTATAAGCGCCATCGCCCGCGGATTGAATATCGAATGTGGTTGTTTTTCGCTCGATCCGGAAGGTTCGCTGGTATCCTGGAAACGCGTGCTGGAAGATGCGCTTATGCTGATTGGCGGCGTGTATCTGATGATCCATCAATTGCGTGCGCAATTACGGCTGCAACCGAAATAAAAAAAAAGCCGGCGCGAACGCCGGCTTTCCTATTCTGCACGATCACACAATCACTTTACTTTAATTTCCAACTGTTTAGCGATCGATTCTTTCAGTTTCGGGATCGAGACCGATAAAACACCGTCGCTGAATTCGGCGCTGATGTTGGCTTCGTCGGCATAATCCATTAACCGAAAACTGCGCTGGAATTTTCCGAATACTCGTTCGGAGCGGAGATAGTTGGCGCTCTTTTCGGTCTTTTCCTGTTTCTTCTCGCCGGAAATGCTGAGCATTTTATCCTTGATGTTGATACTGATGTCTTCTTTCCGAAGGCCGGGTAATTCAACAATCACGGAAAACTCTTTGTCTTTTTCTTCGATGTCGACCGTCGGGACGAAGGATGACAATGAAGTCTCCTCCCCCCGGCCGGAAGCGAAGAAAGTGTCAAAAAGCTGGTCGAATTCACGGTGGAAATTAGCGAGTGTGTTGTTCGGGGTCCATCTGATTAATGACATAACGCATTCTCCTTTCTTCGATTCAATTTTTAATTGATTTAATTTCGATCTCTTTGGGCAGAGCTTCTTCCAGTTTCGGAATATCGATATTCAGAATACCATCTTTGAATTCGGCGGCAATCTTGTTCTTATCGACCAGTTCCGGCAGGCGGAAACATCTGCGAAATTTCCCGTACGATCTTTCGACACGATGATAATTTTCGTCCTTCACCTTTTCGGAAGAATTTTTTTCACCGGAGATCGTCAGGACATTGTCCTCAATGTTGACTTTAACGTCCGACTTCTTCACGCCCGGAAGTTCGATGGCCACGTGGTAGACCTTTTCCTGCTCCTCGATATCGACAGGCGGCAGAAAATTCACCTGAGAGACATCCTCCCGGGAATCATGGTGAAACTGACTCCAAAGCCGGTTCAGGTCCTCATCGAACTCAATCGAAGGATGTCTGGGAATCCATCTTGTAATCGTCATGATGCTTAGCTCCTTTTATTATTTTTGTTTTTCTCATTTTCAAACAACCGTCCTTTACAGGGACAATGACCATGCCGGAACTGCGTTGCGGCGCGGATGGCAGAGCGACTTGCAACACTGACACGGCGCCGTGGACGATCTGACGGAATCCGGCTACAATGACACTCTACTCTGCAAATATTTCCAGAAGAAATGGCAGGCGGGGTTCCGAAAAATCGAAGACCGTCATTCCCTTGCTTGACTATCTAGGGTTGCATCGATAAATTTTGTCTTGTTAAAATGAATTATCCCTGATGGGTAAAGTAAAATTAAAAAATATGGTTTTCTACGGCTACCACGGAGTCGCCGAGCAGGAAAAGGACCTGGGCGGCCGCTTCGAAGTGGATGTGGAGTTGAATTTCGACATGTCGGCCGCAATCCATACGGACCATCTAGGCGATACGATCAGTTATGAAGAGGTGTACCATCTCGTTCACAATGTCGTGACCCAATCACGCTGTTATCTGATCGAGACCCTGGCGGGCAGGATTCTGCGCAAAATCTTCGACCAGTTTCCGGTCGATGCGGTCTTGGTGCGTATCCGCAAACCGAGTGCGCCGATCAAAGGAGTATTGGACACGGTCGAAGTGGAACTGGCCCGGACCCGTGAAGAGATGGAAGAATTGCTTTGAAATTCAATAATGTTTTTCTGGCCCTCGGATCGAACCTGAATAATCGTAAGGATTATCTGGAAAGAGCCATAATGGCCTTGACCGCCTCTGCACAGGTGGAGGTGATGCAGCAATCCACGATCTATGAGACAGCCCCCAAGTACAGGACCGATCAACCCTATTTTCTGAATCAGGTTATAAAAGTAGAGACGGATTTATCGCCCATCCGGCTGTTGAAATTGTGTAAGGAAATCGAGAAAAAATTGGGACGGAACCTGGAGGCACCGCGTTTCAGTCCCCGGGAAATCGATATCGATATTCTTGCTTTCGGTGAGGAGATTATCGATATTCAAGATTTGAAGGTACCGCATATGTTAATGCATGAACGAAGATTCGTTCTGGAACCTTTGTCTGAGATTGCACATGAATATAGATGTCCGCGTTACGGCAAGGCCATCGGCGAACTGTTGGGAGAATGCCGGGATACCGACGATGTAATGAAACTTGATGAGGAACAGAAAATTTTATGAAAAACCTGTACTACATTGCCATCGAGGGTGTAATTGGAGTAGGAAAAACCAGCTTTGCCAGGATTCTATCCGAACGCCTGTCGGCCAAATTTGTCCTGGAAAAATTCGAAGAGAATCCCTTTCTCGAAGATTTCTATCATGATCCCGAACGCTATGCTTTTCAAACCCAGCTCTACTTCCTGCTCAGCCGTTACCGTCAACAAATTGACCTGAAGCAGATCGATTTGTTTCATAACCTGCTGGTCAGCGATTATATGTTCGCGAAGGACAAACTCTTCGCGCACCTGAACCTGAATGATAAAGAACTGGTGCTTTATAATTTGATCGCAAGATTACTGGAGAAGGAAGTTCCGCAACCGGATCTGGTCATTTTCCTGCAGGCGAGCACCGATAGACTGATGGAAAATATCAAAAAGCGTGGGCGCGTTTACGAAAAGGAAATCTCGCGCGAGTATATCGAATCCCTTGGACAAATTTACAATGAATACTTTTTCCGCTATAAAGAAACGCCCTTGATCATCATTAACACCAACGAAATTGACTTTGTGCATAATGAAGAAGACCTGGAGGAACTGTTGCGGGTCATCCGCCAGCCGGTCTCAGGAACACGCTACTATAACCCTGTCAGGAAAGCCAAGTGATGAGAACTCTGAATGCCCTGTTTCAGATCATTCTGATTATTGTTCTACTGCGATTACTGTGGCGGATTATCCGGCCCTATTTTTTGAAGATGCAGCCGAATGCCGACATCAGGGGCACAAGTCCCAAACCCGATTCGTCGATTAAGATTGATGAAAGCCAGATTGAAGATGCCAAATTCAGGGAGATTGAAGAATCAAAGGATGATTCTAAAAAATAAAACGGTTTCGAGATAATCTCCGCTATTCCTGATCCTAGGCTTTTATTTCTTCCAGAATATATTTCCTGCTGCCTAACCCAATTTTCTCACCGTAAATCAGCTGCTCGGCAGCGTCGATATCGGGATAGGCGAGCGCCGGCAGATTGTCACCGCGGGAATCCCGGGTCAGATCGTAGACTGCCTGATCGATAGCCACCGGGTCCCGACCGGCAACGACTCCGATGTCTTCAATCAGGTACTCCGGCTTCTGCGCCATACAGTCACAGTTTTTGGTCATGTTGATCATAAACGTCATGAAGCCGATCTTTTCTTGCTTCTGCCGGACGATTCCCAGGGCGTGCTCGGCGATCTGGTGCTGGAGTCGCAGATTGCTGCTGTTCCATTGGAAACGAACGGCGCCGAAGCGGCAGACGGTGAGGCATTCGCCGCAGCCGATACAGGTTGGCTCATCGATAACGGCGGATGTGTCTTCCATGCGGATGGCGTCGGCCGGACACCAATTGAGGCAGGCGCCGCAGCGAGTGCATTTTTTAGCGTTGATAACTGGTTTCGAGACGGAGTGTTGGGCCAGTTTGCCGCGGCGGCTGGACATACCCATGCCCATATTTTTAATCGTCGCAGCCAGGCCGGTACCCATGTGTCCGGTTGCGTGCGAGACCACGATAACCGAATCTGCTTTGACGATCTCGGCGGCCAGGTTCACGGATGAATTGAGCGGCGCATCGATGCGGATAGCAACCTCGTTATGCCCGGAAATTCCGTCGGCGATGATGACCGGAGCGCCGAGCGTCTGCAGCCGGAAACCGTGGCCGAAAGCCAGTTGCAGGTGGTCGACGGCGTTATCGCGCGCGCTTTTATAGAGCACGTTGGTATCGGTCACAAAGGCCTTGGCTCCCGTTTTCTTGATGCATTCCACGATCGGGGCGACATATTTGGCCGGCAAAAAAGAGGTATTGCCCTTTTCGCCGAAATGGACTTTTACGGCGGTGATATCACCGGCTTTAAGGCAGGCATAAAGGTCGGCGATCTCGAATAATTTCCGGAGTCCGGCGCTCACTTTTTTATCGGGATCAGTAGATGTGAAGCGAAAAAAAAATACTTTATTAGGCATTATCGTTTGATCCTTTTATCGAGGTTTAGCGGCCTGGGGCAGCCGATATCCAGCAGAATTTAAAGGTCTAATTCCATTTTCTCAATAGCGAACCGGAAACAACGGCGGGTTTGATGAGTAAAATACTTTGGTTTTCGTCCTTGATAAGGTAAATTTCTATGCAAACGATATGTTGCGGAAGGGAAGAGGAAATTGAAAAAAAACCGTTACTTAGCAATTCTATTTATTTTAGTGTTGGGCCTGAACCATACTCAGGCCGGGAACCGTTCCAGCATCGATGACCCCAAAGGCAAGTACGGCGGTGTAAGCATCGTCCAGACCGATCGGGGTACGGGTGCCGGTCTCTTTTATGAATGGTCCCTGAATGCCTCGAACCGGATTGGCGTGAGCAGCAATTTGCTGGTGGTCAGAGGAAAGAACGATTACCCGATCTACGATCCCTGGACGGGTTATACTTTTGAGCGTTATGACAAAAAACGGCTGACCCTGATGCCGATTCTGGCTACCTATAAGCATCCATTGTTTACCGATAAAATTGCCAACAACTTCCGGCCGTTTCTGAGTGCTTCAGCCGGACCGATTTTGTCCTTCGATCCTCCGAATGTTCCCGATTTCGCAGAAAGAATAAAAAATATTTCCGTCGGCGCTACCTTCGGAGCCAGAATTGGCGCCGGTCTCGACTTTCTCTACGCCATGGGGACCATCATCTCGGTCAATATCGGCTACGAATTCATTGAATTTCAGAAACCGCTGGATGGTTCCGATACCTACGATGGCCTGACGAACTACAGCGGGATTACGATCGCTATCGGAGTCGGTAAGAAATATTAATGCATCTTTTCCAATTTTACATCCGACCGGAGAGAATCCAGGCAACCCATATCTCAATCACCGGTGAAGAGTTCAGCCATTGCTGCCGGGTGCTGCGCAAGCGCATCGGGGACATGGTAAATGTGATCGATGGGATCGGGAATCACTACGAGGCCAGGATTCAATCGATCGAACGGGATCAGGCTGTGGCCGAGATCGTCAGGAAATATAGCGAACCGGAGATACGGCCGGCAATTTCGCTTGGATTCGGCCTGGTAAAGCATAAAGCCCTGGATATGATCATCCCACAGATCAGCAGCATGGGTGTGCGAACACTCTTTCCGCTGCATACCCGGCATTCCGTGAAGCAGGGATTTCAGAAAAGCCGTTTCCTGAAGAAAGCGATTGAAGCCGTGAAGCAGAGCGGCTCCGCATTTCTGCCGGATATCGAGGAGGAGACGACGCTTTCGGAATGGTTCAAGCGCAATGCCGGCGCGGGTCTGAAAATCATCGCCGAACCGGATCATGCCGTGCCGCTGTGGACCGTGATCCGCGAAAAACCGGAAATTTCCAGTGTGGCGGCTATGATCGGGCCCGAAGGCGGTTTCGATGAAGAAGAAGTTGAAAATGCCCGCGCGCAGGGGTATCAGGTCGTGAGTCTCGGTGATCGGCGACTGCGGGCTGAATTGGCCGCTACGGTGCTGGTAGCGAATATATTGGTTTTAACCAATGCAAAGGAAACGTGAATGAGTGACTGCATTTTCTGTAAGATCGCCGCGGGAGAAATGGGCGTGAAATTCCTGTACGAAACGGATACGCTGGTGGCTTTCCGGGATATCAATCCCCAGGCGCCGACCCATGTACTTGTGATACCGAAAAAGCACATCGCAAAAATCAGCGATTTGAGCGGCGAGGACATCGCTTTGGTGGGGGAGATGGTCGCTGCCGGGAACCGGATTGCAGCAACGGAAAAGATCGCCGAAGACGGCTATCGCCTCGTTTTCAATTGCGGCCGTCACGGCGGACAGGAGGTCTTTCACATTCATCTCCACCTGCTGGGCGGACGTCCGATGAATTGGCCGCCCGGTTAGGGGCAGCCAACTGAACTGAGGGGAAATGGTCTTTATTTTTTATTTGCCCAAAACAGAGAATTGCGTATATTTCGCGAGGGGGCACAGGCAATTGTCCAATTGCCATTCAAATCGGGGTGAAAAAATAATTCGAATAGGCCTTGGAGATAAGGTTTTTCCGTAGAATTGTGATTAATCGAGAGGTCGGATTCCGTTTGATTAATAGATATTTATGTACATATCCAGGCTAAGCTTATACGGTTTTAAATCATTTCTGAAAAAATCCGAAGTCGAATTTGGCCGCGGCATTACTTCAGTAGTAGGACCCAACGGTTGCGGAAAGACGAATATCGTCGATGCCATTCGCTGGGTCATCGGTGAGCAAAAATCGAGTGTGTTGCGCGCCGATCGCAGCACGGATGTCATCTTTAATGGCACTTCAACGCGCCGACCGCTGAACCTGGCGGAAGTTTCCCTTACGATCCATAATGTCAGCGGGCGCGTGCCCATTCAGTATTCCGATATTACAATCACGCGCCGGGTCTACCGCAACGGCGAAAGCGAATACTTCATCAACAAACATCTTTGCCGGCTCAAGGACATCACCGACCTGTTTATCGATACGGGTATGGGCGCCAACGCCTACTCGATCATCGAATTAAAAATGATCGAAGACATCCTCAGTGAAACTCCAGAGGAGCGCAAGCGCCTGTTTGAAGAGGCGGCGGGCGTCAATAAATACAGAGTTCAACGCAAAGCCGCGCTCAAGAAACTGGATGCCACCCGGAATGACCTGCTGCGTTTGAATGACATCATACTGGAAGTGGATTCGAAGGTTAAGGCGCTGCATCGCCAACTCAAACGCTATGAAAAATATAAAGAGGTTTCGCAGCAGCTGATCGATACGGAGGTTTTGCTGGCGGCGCGCCGGGTATTCGATATCCGTCTCAAGGAGCAGCCGCTCGAAGACGAACTCGCATCCCGGCGAACCCGTCTGGAAGCCGTATCAAAGGAAATCGATGTCAAAGAGAAGGCCTGGAACCAGGACCAGGAATTATTCGAGCACAATGAGGGTATTCTACAGGAAAAGATTCAGAACCTCGACCAGATAAAGACGAATTTTAATCAGCTACAAACCCGGCAGAGCGTTCTGAGAGAGCAGCAACGCAATATCGAACAGACCATTCTGCGGCTCCAAAAAGAGGCCAAAGACCTCGACGTCAATGCGCTCCGGCTCCGGGACAGGAAACAGAAACTGGAAGCCGATCAAGCGGAATATCAGACCCAGATAAAGGCCAAGAAGGCCGGTTTCGAGGGGCTTTCCATAGAACAGGAGAAAGTCGATAGCGGGTTCAATGCGATCAGCGCCGAAATCCAGTCACTCCAGGATCAGCGCTATGCCCTGGTGCGGGAACAGGCCGAATATACAGCCAAGTACAACAGCCTGAAGGAGAACATCGCCCAGCGCGAGAAGGAATTGCTATCGCTCAAGGAACAGATTGACCGGATCGTCACCGCCGAGGCACAGATCAAAGGTTCCGTGGAGGCCAAGAAAAACGACGTCGATCTCCTGAAGAATGGACTCGAAGAAACCTACGCCGGGGAAAGCCGCTCCGAAGAAAAATATGAGCAGCTTTTCAACCGGGAAAAAGAAGTTAATCAGACCCTTCGTAAAATCGAATCCGAGCTGGATAAGATCAACAACAAGATCCAGTTTTACAGTTCCATCATTCAATCGAAAGAAGGCTACAGTCCGGCCCTTCAGCATATTCTTGAGCATGCGGTGGAGTTTCCGGGAATCCTGGGAGCGCTTTCGGACCAGATTGCCGTTGAGTCCGGCTACCAGCTCGCCGTACAGGCGGTACTGAAAGATATATCGCGTCTGCTGCTTGCCTCGGATCGTTTGGCGGCGCTTGAAACCGTCACGAAGCTGGAATCGATCGGCAAAGGCAGCGTTGCGATTCTACCACTGGATTTCAGTATTCACGATGCGTCCGGGCCGAATCCCGGGAATTCCAAATTGCAGCCGCTGGCCCGTTTTGTCAAATGCAAAGAGAATCTGCGCCCGGTCAGGGATTTATTGTTTCGGGATGTGTTCATCTGCGAAGACGAGGATTTTCGGGAGCTTTTAAATGAGCCGGCGCTCGATTCCGTTACAATCGTATCCAAACGGGGAAAACTGCGCGATGCGGCCGGTATTCTTTCGGGCGGCGCGGAAAGTTCGGAATCCGGCATACTCGTTGGCCGTGCAGAGATGCTCAATCGCTTCGAAGTGGAATTCGATGAATTGCAGCGCGAACGGGATGGAATCGGGTCGGAGTTGGCGCAGATCCGGGAAGATATGCAGGGCATTGTCCGGCAACGTAAAGACCTGGAGCAGCGGCGGCGCGATCTGCAGAACCGTATCCGGCAGCAGGAGGAAGCCCTGCGTTCCGGAGAGGCCAAACTGATCGAATATCAAAGTATTCTGAAAACCCTGAATGAAAACCGCTTAACCGTGAAAGTCGCCCTCGAGAATTTCCGGCAGAAGTCGAAAAAAGAAGATCCGCAGAACAGCGCGGTTAATGCGAAAATCGAAGAACTCGACCAGAAAATCGAACGCCGGAAAAATGAACTTGCCCAGGCGAAGATTACGCTCGATCAGATCAATCAGCGCGTTCAGAATGAACGCCTGGAGTTCGTGAATCTTGAAAACCGCTATCGGAATGCGGTTGATGAACTTTACGCGACCGAACAGTCCATCCGTAGCCAGGGAACCCGCAGCCAGACCAGTATCCGGGAAAAAGAAGCCGGTCTTGAAAAACAGAAAGAGATCGGAGTGAACCAGGAGCAGATCAATCTCGATCTGGAAAAGACGCGCCACGCGTTGAATGCGGCCGGTGAAGAAGTCGCCGACCTGCGCAGCGCCCATCAGAAACTGAGAGCCCGGATCCAGCTGTTAAACGAGGAACTTTTTAAGTTGCGGCACGAGAAGGAACTCTTATCCGGTGATATCAGCCGTTTGGAATTGGAAAAATCAGAATTCACGGGCCAGGAAAAAGAGATTCGTTCGGTCTTGATGGAGAAATACGAACGGACCATTCCGGGCGAATATCCCGATGAACTGCCCGATGCAGAGGAACTGACACGCAAGATTGCGCGATTCAAGAAGAACCTGGAAGAAATCGGCATGGTCAATATGGCCGTCAGGGATGAGTATGAACAGGAACTCTCGCGTCTGAAGTTTTTGGAAGACCAGCGCAACGACCTGGTGGAATCGGAGAAGGGGCTGAATGAGGTAATCGAACAGATCGACGATATTGCCCGCAAGCAGTATGTCGAAGTATTCAATAAAATCAGAGAAAATTTCAAAAAGACTTTTTCGATATTTTTTGACGGGGGCGATTCCGAGATTCAAATGGTGGGGGATTCCGATCCACTGGAGGCGAATATCGAAATCTGGGCTTGCCCGAGCGGCAAAAAGATGCGTTCCCTGAAAATGCTGTCCGCCGGTGAAAAGGCTCTGACGGCTATCGCACTGCTGTTCGGCATCTATCAGGTGAAGCCAAGCCCGTTCTGTATCCTGGACGAGGTCGACGCGCCTCTTGACGATCAAAACACCAAGAGATTCACTAACGTGATTCGAACATTTTCTCAGAATACGCAGTTTATCATTGTTACCCATAATAAAGTCACGATGAGTATCGCCGATTCTTTATACGGAGTAACAATGGCGGAGAGTGGGGTATCACAAATCGTTTCAGCAAGATTGGAGTAAAAAAATGAAGCACATGAAGCAAGCACTCATCGTTTTGATGATCCTGATATCTCAAGCGCTTGTATTTGCCGTGGAATTTGACTTGGATTATGCATCCTTTCGGGTCGATGACAATACAAATGTAGTCGAGGTGTACTTATTGATTCCTCGAAACCTATTCAAGTTCGTTCCGGTCGAGGGAAGCTATAAAAGCAGCGCGCTGGTACGGGTCGCCCTGGCCCAAAACGATACGGTCGTGGCAATGGATGAATGGACGTTCAACGATCAGCTTGCCGATACGACCCAGGAGATCGGCCATCAGCGTATACCGGAAATATCCGTATTGCAGGCCCCGCCGGGAGAATACACGATCATCACGCTGGTTGCCGACGTGACCAACGGCAAGCAGTACAAATACGAGAGCAACATCATCCTGAAAGACTACTCAATGCAGGAGCTGGATGCCAGCGATGTCCATATCAGCGCTCAAATTTCCAAAACCAATCAGAAAAACAAGTTCAGCAAGTACTTTGGCTACGATATGATTCCCAATGCGAGTTCTATCTTTGGTCCCTCGCAGCCGATGATCTACGGAGTCTGTGAAGTGTACAATCTGGATTTTAGCGAGGGATCCGGGGGTAGTTACCAGACCCAGTATTCTATCCAGGATATCAATGGGGAAACTCTGAAAACACTGGGCTGGAAGACAAAACCCAAGCCGGGAAACTCCGCCGTCGAAATTAACGGCATCAATATCGTTACGCTGGAATCCGGTATTTATGATTTCAAAATCGAGGTGGTGGACGATCAGACCGGCAAAAACGTCGTCAGAACCAAGCGTTTTTATATTATGCGGGAAACCAACCCCGAGAAAATGCGGGCCATCATGGAACAGGCCATGCTCAACGAATACGACGATGAAGACCTGGAAAAAATCTTTGGCCCGATGAAATATCTGGCGACCGAGCTGGAGAAGAAACAGTTCAAGAAGTCGGATAAAGAGGGTAAAATTCGCATCCTTTCCAGTTTCTGGAAGAACCGGGATACGGATGTGTCCACCGAGGTTAATGAGGCCAAAGCGGAATTTGAGAGAAGACTGCGTTATACCAACGAGCACTTCTTTACGGCACGCAAAGAGGGATGGCAATCCGAGATGGGACGCGTTTTGATTGTGTACGGCTTTCCGTCTGAAGTCGAACGCTTTCCAAGCTCTCTGGAAACCAAACCGTACCAGATCTGGCATTATTACGAGATCGAGGGCGGCGTGGAATTCGTTTTCATTGACAAAAGCGGGTTTGGAACCATGGAATTGGTCCATTCCTCGGCCAGAAACGAATTGCAGGATGCCCAGTGGCGGCGCTACATCGAACCCACCTCATCATCGGGTAATGTAGTTTATTAAGGGAAAATAAATCCCTGAGATAGAAGCGGATGAAGGTTGGAATCGATATCGGCGGAACCAAGGTTTCGATTGGTCTGATTGAAGATGTACGGATTATCGGCCAGGCGCAGCGCTTTCTGATTTCGGATTGTCACAGTGGGGAAGATCTCGTAGGCCGTATAAAAATCGAGATCGATCAGCTTATTGTCCAAAACCATATCGACTGGAGCAAGATAACCGGGATTGGTGTCGGGACGCCCGGTCCTCTGAATTTTAAGACAGGTATCATTTTACGGCCTCCGAACCTGCCGATGTTATGGAATTATCCGCTAAGGTCGGCACTGCTGGAGAGGACCGGTATCGGAACTGCCGTTAACAACGATGCCAACTGTTTTGCGCTCGGCGAACAGAAAGCCGGGGAAGGCCGGGGGCTGGAATACGTTCTGGGGATAACCATCGGGACGGGATTCGGCGCCGGATTTGTGTATTACGGTACGATCTACAACGGCGCGACAGGCACTGGATTGGAGTTCGGACAGACACCTTACCGTGAGGGTGTCCTGGAAGACTACATCTCCGGCAGAGGGATCGCTGCGATTTATGCGGGGATTACGAATAATTCCCGGCCCGGAAGGGAGATTTCGCGGATGGCGGAGGACGGCGACCGGGATGCCTTGCAGGCCTGGCGGATATTCGGGGATCATCTGGCCTACGCGCTGATTATCCTGACCAATGTGCTCGACCCGGATTGTATTGTGATCGGCGGTTCGGGTGCGGCCGGATTTCCCCATTTTCGGAAATCCCTCGAGGAGCGCTTTCGTAAGGGAGTCCACGAACAGCCGCGCCGGCATGTATTGATCAAATGCAGCCGCTTGGGCGAGGAAGCTGCGATTATCGGGGCCGCCTGCCTGCGGGATGGCCCAGGGCTCTGATAATAGATTATTCGCCTAAAATAGTTGTTTTGGGATGTGGCAAAAAATTCAGCATATCGACATAATGATCAACAGGGATTTTCTCTCGGGCCTGAGCAGCCTGGTTTTCCCGCCCGTCTGCAAAGTCTGTGAGAAGCGACTGTATGAGAGCGGGGAGTTTGTTTGCCGGAATTGTTGGGAGCGCTTGGTCGTTGCGGACCGGGATACGCTACTTCGTAAGAAGATACCTGAACATCTCGATGCCGTTTGCAGCATGTACGTTTTTGATGAGAATATGCAAAAAATCATACACGCTCTGAAATACCGAAAATACCAAACATTGGGTTTTCAACTGGGGAAAAGACTGGGATTGCATTTAGCGGAAAGTCCGGACTATTGCGAACGGGCGCTGCTCGTGCCGGTTCCCCTGCATCCGGTGAAGTTGCGCGAGCGGGGCTATAATCAGGCCGAACGCATTGCCGCCGGGATAAGTTCGGTATTGGGGATCAAGGTTGATTCGACGCTGATTTATCGCCGTAAAAATACCGTGAGCCAGACGAAACTCGATGCCGTCCAACGGCAGGCAAACATGGCCGGCGCTTTCTTTGTAAAGCGTATTCCTGCGGAGGCCCAACAGAGTTGGGTTATTTTGGTGGATGACGTTTTTACAACCGGCGCCACCATGAACGCCGCGGCGGGCGAACTGAAAGCAGCCGGAATTCCGCGTATAATCGGCGCATCGGTTGCTGTTCCGCTAGGATAAATGCATGATTTTTCCTTGAATTAGTAGAAAGAAGGAATTAAACTTTCAGGTTGTACAGGTTGAACCAAAGCAAAAAGGAAAACTATGGCTAGATTATCGATTGATGATTTGAAAGTAAAAGGCAAACGGGTCATCGCCCGTGTTGATTTCAACGTGCCTTTGGATGAAAATCAAAATATAACCGATGATTTCCGTATTCGGGCAGCCCTGCCTACCATCAAGAAACTGCTGGCGGACGGAGCTAAACTGATTCTCATGTCTCATCTCGGACGTCCCAAGGGCAAGGTCGTTCCCGAGCAGAGCCTGAAACCGGTTGCCGCCAAACTGCAGACCCACCTCGATAACAAAGTAACCTGCGCGCCGGATTGTGTGGGTGATGAAGTAAAGGCGCTGGTTGATGCAATGAAAGAAGGCGAAGTATTAGTCCTGGAGAACCTGCGTTTCCACGCCGAGGAAACCAAAAACGATCCGGAATTCGCGGCGCAGTTGGCCTCATTAGCCGATTTGTACGTGAACGATGCCTTTGGAACGAGCCATCGCAGCCATGCCTCGACGGCCGGCATCGCCAAGTATTTTAAGCAATGTGCCGCCGGCTACCTGCTGGAAAAGGAATTGCGTTATCTGAAAGATGCTCTCGATAATCCCCAAAAACCGTACACCGCGATTCTGGGCGGCGCCAAAGTCACCGGCAAAATCGAGATCATCGAGAAACTCTTCGGCAAGGTTGATAATATCCTTATCGGCGGCGGCATGCTCTTCACATTTCTGAAAGCCCAGGGCTATGGCATTGGCAAATCACTCCTCGAAGAGGATAAAATCGAGTTGGCCAAAGAGACGCTGGCCAAAGCCGAAAAGTATAACTGCAAAATTTACCTGCCGACCGATGTGGTCGTCGCTCCCGAACTTTCCGAGAACGTGCCGGTTGATATCGTGAGTTTTGATGCGATCCCCGATGACCAGTTGGGAGTGGATATCGGACCCGATACGACCATGATTTATATGCAGGTGATCGAATCCAGCAAGACGATCCTGTGGAATGGCCCGATGGGGGTCTTCGAAATCACGCCCTTCTCGACCGGAACCGAATCTGTGGCCCGCAAACTGGCCGAAGTGACGGCTGCGGGTGCGATCACCGTTATCGGTGGTGGTGACTCGGCCGCGGCGATGAGTAAATTCGGACTTGCCGATAAAGTAACCCATATTTCCACCGGCGGAGGGGCTTCCCTGGAACTGCTGGCCGGTTTGGAGTTAGAACCGATTAATCTGATCACAAAGAAATAGGAGACGGATGAAAGAATATATTGTTGCCGGAAACTGGAAAATGTTCAAAGGGGTGCGTGAATCCGTCGATTTCACCCTGAATTTGTCGAAAAAGGTATTGAATCTCAGAAGCGTCAAACTTATATTATGTCCGCCTTTTACGTCGCTTTTTTCCATCAGCGAAATATTGAGAAAAACATCGATCGGACTGGGTGCGCAGAACATGCATTTTGCCAAATCGGGGGCCTTTACCGGCGAAATCTCGGGTGAAATGCTACTCTCCGCCGGATGCGAATATGTCATCCTGGGGCATTCGGAGAGGCGGCATGTATTCCATGAGACGTTTGAGACGATCAAGAGCAAAATCGACGCGGCTCTGGCGCAGGGACTGAAGCCCATTATTTGTGTCGGCGAAAAAATTGAGGAACGCCAGGCCGGTCAGACGGAAAATGTCATCAGGGCGCAGTACGAGTCGGCTTGCGCCGGCTTGAGCGCGGAAGACCTGAAAAAATGCATCATCGCCTATGAACCCGTCTGGGCGATCGGTACCGGCCTGACGGCTACGCCGCAACAAGCCTCGGAGATGCATCAACTAATCCGGCATCTGTTTGCGGTCCAATTTTCGGTGGCCGCAGCCGAAGAGACGACTATCCTCTACGGCGGCAGTGTCAAACCGGAAAATGCACGCGAGCTGATCGAGACGGAAGGCATTGATGGATTTCTCGTGGGCGGTGCCAGTTTAGAGGAAGAGAAATTCGTTAAAATCGCTGATGCAGTGGATCAATTTATCTTAACGCAGGAGAAATAGTGTATACATTTTTAGTCATCGTGCACGTAATCGTATCGATTATTTTGATGCTGGTAATTATCATGCAGTCGAGTAAGGGCGGCGGACTGTCCGGTACTTTCGGCGGCAGCGGCGGGTCGCTTTTTGGATCGCGGACGGCCGCGACATTTCTATCAAAATTGACGACCAGCTTCGCGATTGCATTTATGGTAATCTCCATTCTGATCACATTGATCTCTGTGCCCAGAGGGGAAGCCGGCAGTGTCGTAAGGCGCGAGGCGGATCGTCGCCTTTCTCCGGCGGCCGATCTCTCAGTTCCCCAGGAGGTACTTTCCGGCGAAAATCAGCCGGCCGCACCGACCGAAGAGTAAATTTGCTCAGATCTGAATGAATATTTGTTATGATTTTGAATTGCCGAGGTGGTGGAATTGGTAGACACGCATGGTTGAGGGCCATGTGGGCGTTAGCCTGTACGGGTTCGACTCCCGTCTTCGGCACAATTTTGTATCATTAAATAATAGTGGAGCGTAGAGATGAATTTATTCCATTCAATTGCCAGACGAACACTGGTGCTGCTGGTACTCCTATTTTCCCTGTCTGGATTGATTGCTCAGGAATCGGATTCTCTAATCGATGCATTCAATCTCTTCCAGGATAAAAAATACGAGGATGCATTAACCCTGTGCAAGGATATTATCGAACAATCTCCCACGAATGCCGATGCCAACATGCTGCTCGGAAGGGTCTATTTTGCCATGGGGGATCTCGATAATGCCAAAACCTATGTGGACATTGCCCTTAACATGGACCTCGCCAATCCTGAATACCGCGAAATTCGCAATAGCATGTCCGCCTTCCAAAGCAAATTAACAGAGGCCTCACGGTTTACCAATTCCGGCGATCTGAATGGAGCCATCAAAGTCTATCAGGAGATGATTGTGGAGAATCCCAATTTTGCCGACGGGTATTACAGCCTTGCACGAACCCAGGTGCGTGTCGGGGCGCTTGCCGAGGCGCGGGAAAATTTTCACATAGCCATCGAGATGAAACCGCAAGAAGAGCGCTACAAGACCAGCTATGATGCCGCTACAGCCCAGTTCCTGAAGGACGGCAATCAACTCATGCAGCGCCGCAACAATACAGCCGCGATGGAGAAATTCCGGCAGGCTGCTGAATTGAATCCGGATGATTACCTGGTGCAATACTTTCTCGCCGTCGTCTACCGCGAAGAGAATGATTTCGATAAAGCCCTGGAAGCGGTAAATCGCAGTATCGAGATTAATTCCGAATATTCCAAATCGCAGTTGGTCAAGGGTAAAATTTACCTGAAATTGAAAAACTACGAGGAAGCCCAGGCGGCTTTCGAGAAGGCTATCCAGCTGGATGAAACCTACATTGACGCCTGGAACAACCTGGGAAACCTTTTCTATAGCATCAAGAAATACGACGAAGCGATACCGGCTTTCAAAAAAGTAATTGACCTGAAACCCGATTACGGCGCCGCTTACGCCAATCTCGGGGCGATTGAAATTGAGATGAAGAATTACGCAGATGCTATCAAATATCTGAAAAAAGCCGTCGAGATGAAAGACAACAGCTACACCAGCTGGTTGCGCCTGGCCCAGGCCTACAATCATCAGGGAAAATGTCCCGAGGCCAAGGAAGCCGCGGAAGAAACTCTGAAGATTAAGGCCAACTATGCACCGGCTCTGATTGAGTTGGGCGTTGCGGAGCGCTGTCTGGGAAATCGGGCTGCCGCCAAACAGGCTCTGCAGATGGCCGCGAAAGATCCGAAATGGAAGAGAGTCGCCGAATTCGAATTGAAAACGCTCGAGTAACGAATAAAAAAATATGATATGAAAAGGGTGGGAAATAATCTCACCCTTTTTCCATTTGGCGGATTCGTATTTGCATGATTTGGAAATTCTGACTATCTTAATCCAACATAACTATGATCTGTTCGGTAATTTTCGACCTCGATAATACACTCCTCGATTTTATGCGGATGAAAGAAGCCGGCGTAAACGCCGCTGTTGAGGCGATGCTGGATGCCGGGATGCAGCGCTCGCCGCAGGAGATCAGTAGCGGAATCAACCTCATCTACAGCGAAAAAGGGATCGAATATCAATATGTATTCGACGATTACCTCGAGCGCGAATTGGGGAGTATCGACTATAAAATTCTAGCGGCTGCCATCCTGGCCTATCGCCGGGCAAAGGAAAGTGTCCTGCAAACCTATCCCGGCGTTCATCAGACCCTGATTGAACTTATCAAGTTGCGTTTGAAATTGGCGGTTATCTCCGACGCGCCGCGCCGTGAGGCCTGGCTGCGGATTTGCGCCACCAATCTGCAGAATTACTTCGACCATGTCATTACCTACGAAGATACCCGCGAGCGCAAACCGCATCCGAAACCCTTTCTTCTGGCTCTGGAGCGTCTGGGTTGTCGACCGCAGGATGCGATTATGGTGGGCGACTGGGCTGAGCGCGATATGATCGGCGCTGCCAAAGTAGGGATGAAGACCATTTTTGCGCGCTACGGCGACAATTTCGATACGCAGCATCCCGGTGCGGATTTTGAGATCAATTCCGTCGCGGAATTAATCCCGATTATCCGGAAGGAATTACAAAATGTTTAAGGTCGGGACCGACATCGTCGAAGTGGCACGTCTCAAATCTTCGATCCGCAGCTACGGCGGGACATTTCTGAACAAAATCTTTTCGGAAAATGAGGTACGCTATTGTGAAAGCAAGGCGTTTCCGGAACAGCATTATGCCGGCAAGTTCGCCGCTAAGGAGTCGATCCAGAAAGCGCTCATGGCGGCCCGGCCGGAACTGAACTTTCCTTTACCCAAAATCGAGATTAACAACGATGCGGACGGGCGTCCTTTTGTCAAACTGCTGGACTCTCTGAGTGTTGTTCATGACCAATATCAAATCGAGATTTCTATCTCGCATGTCAAAGATTACGCAACAGCAATTGCGGTGGTGTCCGGATGAGGGAATACATACTTAGTAGCGAAGAAGCCCGCAGGGTGGACCGGTTCACGATGGACGAGATCGGAATTCCCGGGATCGAACTTATGCAGAAAGCCGGCAATTTTGTCTCTCTCAAAGCCAAACTCCTGTTAAAAGATGTACCGGGCAGCCGCATCGATATTTTCTGCGGTACCGGCAATAACGGCGGGGACGGTTTCGTGGCGGCCTGCAATCTGTGGGAGTGGGGCGGCGACATCAATATCTGGATTGTCGGTGATCCGGAGAAAATCCAGGGCGATGCCCGGCATTTCTACCAGCGCTGCCGTGAAGCACAACTGAAAATAAAGGTCATCCGGGAAGACGATGAACTCGGTAAACTGGCTATTATCCGGGAAGCCGATCTGATCATTGACGCCTTGCTCGGGACTGGTTTCCGGGGCGACGTCAAAGGCATCACCCGGGACATCATTGCCTTGATCAATGAAACGGAACTGCCGGTGCTGGCCGTCGATATTCCTTCGGGTATCCGGGGTGACACGGGACAGGTTGGCGGCCTGGCCGTCCAGGCCCGCAAGACGGTCACGATGGGCTTTCTAAAACGTGGGTTGCTGTTTCACCCGGGAAAGCGTTATGCCGGTGAGGTGGCCCTTGTGGATTTGGGTTATCCGCCGCAAGCCTATTCAGTGCTTGAAAATGAAACCTACCTGATCCGGGGAGTTGAAGTAGAGCGCATGTTGCCCGCGATCGACGCGGATACCTATAAGCACCGGCAGGGCAAGATACTGATCTTTGCCGGATCGCCGGGAATGACCGGCGCAGCAACCCTCTCGGCGCTGGGCGCAATGCGGGCGGGAGCGGGACTGGTTGTCGCAGCCGTGCCGGAAAGCCTCAACGGGATCATGGAAATCAAGTTGACCGAGGCCTTAACCCTGCCCCTGCCGGAATCCAAAGACCATAGTTTTACCCCGCATTCACTTATGGCTGCTGCAGAACGAATCGACTGGAGCGATCTGATTGTTTTCGGTCCCGGTGTATCAAGGCGGCGAGATGTCATGGCTTTTGGCAAGAAACTGCTGTCCGAATGGAAAGCGAAACCGGTTGTCGTCGATGCGGACGGTCTGCGTATTTTTCACCAAAACCTGGAACTAATTCATACAATAGACGATCTGATCATCACACCCCACCTGGGCGAATTTTCCGATTTGACCGGTATCCCGGCAACCGAGATCCGGCAGGATATCATCGAACATGCCCGGGAATTTGTGCACAAACACAGGTGCACGCTCGTCCTGAAGGGTGCTCCGACGATAATCGTCGCCCCGGACTTGACCGTTGCGGTGAATTCCACCGGGAACCCGGCCCTGGCCAGCGGCGGTACCGGGGATGTGCTTACCGGTGTCATCGCCGCCTTTCGCGCGCAGGGGATGAACTCCTTCGAGGCAGCCGCGTCGGCGGTCTATATCCACGGTCTGGCGGCCGATGAAGCTTACGAAGAACTCGGAATCCGGGGATTTATCGCCGGAGATCTATTAACTTATATTCCAAAATGTTTAAAGAAATTCGATCGAATCCGATAGAAAAGAGCTACTGGTACGCGGTACCGGCCATTCTATATACCATCTTGATTTTTGGCCTCTCTTCCCTGGAACAGTCGGAAATTCCAAGGGTCGGGATTCGGTTTTTCGATAAGTTTGTGCATTTTCTCGAGTACGGGATTTACGCTTATCTGCTCATGCTGGCGACGCGCTTTAGCCGGTTCTTGCGTCCGATCAGATATGCCGTCGTCTTCAGCCTGGTCTGGGGACTTTTCTACGCGGGAACGGATGAAGTGCATCAATTGTTTGTACCCGGTCGTGACTGTTCTTTTTTTGATTTCGTTGCGGATGCGGTTGGGATTGTTCTCGGAATCTGGATTTTTTATGTCCTGAGAGACAAGGCATTTATCCGGAAAAAGCCATTTTCTTCTGCCAAAGATCAGACCGTCGCGAATGATGAGGAAACATCATGAGACTTGCCAATCTCAAAATCGAAAACTTTGCGATTATCGACCGTATCGAAGTCCGCTTTGAAGATGGATTTACGGTTATCACCGGTGAGACCGGGGCAGGCAAATCGATCATTATTGACGCGCTGAGTCTGGCTCTGGGGGAGAAAGCCGATCTGACGATGATCCGCTCCGGCGCCGACAAAGCCTTGATTGAATGCGAGTTTGCGGGCAGTCTGCATCACTCGCCCCTCAATGCCTTTCTGCAGGAGCAGGGGATCGATTCCGGTTTGGGTGATGGAGTCATTCTCAGGCGCGAATTGAATAACGCCGGCCGTTCCCGGGCCTGGATTAACGATAGTCCCTGTCCGATTGCGGTTCTGAAAGAAGCCGGGAATCTGTTGGTCGATCTGCACGGCCAGCACGATCACCAGTCCCTGCTCAACGAAGCCAATCACATCGTTTTTCTGGATGCATTTGGTGATTATCACGACCAGATTACGACGGTTTCGCAATTGTGGCACGAGGTAAAAAATCTGCGGGACAAGCGCGATAACCTGGCTGAACGGCATCGTTTAAACCTCGAGAAGAAGGAACTCTGGGAATTCCAGATATCGGAAATCCGGAAGACTAATCCGCGAGTCGGGGAATACCAGGAACTGGTCGATGAGAAACTCATTCTGGAGAATGCCGAGAAACTGCACCAGATCGCTTCCGAACTGTCCGAAGCGCTTTATGAGGGCGAAGACACTTTTTACGAACGAATCATGGTCGTCCTAAAGAAACTGCGTATTCTGAGCGCTATCGATAAATCATTCGGTGAGTACGTCAGCCGTCTCGAAGAAACGCAGTACCTGTTCCAGGACCTTTCCAAGAGCCTTTCGCGCTACAGCACCGAAATCCAGTTCGATCCGAAAAGACTGGAGACCATCAACCAGCGGCTCTTCCTGATCCAGCAGCTGATGAAAAAATACAATCGCTCGGTTGAAGAGCTTATTGCCTACCAGACCGAAATCATGTCGAAAATCGACAACGATGAGGGGCTTGCCCTGGAAATCCGCAAACTGGATGCGGAACTGGATCAAATCCTGGCGAAATACAGTGCGGCGGCGCTCCGCTTATCGCAGAGCCGTCGCGACAATGCTCATGTCCTGGAAGGGCAAATTCAGACTGTCCTGGAAAGATTGGGCATTCGTGGCAGCCGCTTCCGGGTGAGCATCGACTACGTTCCGGATCCCAAGGGCTGGGTGCGGCACGATGGCCAAAACTACCGCGGCGATCCGAACGGCATGGACAATATTGCCTTCGAAATCAGCACCAATCCCGGCGAACCGCTCCGCCCGCTGGTGAATATCGTTTCAGGCGGCGAAGTCTCACGCATCATGCTGGCCCTGAAATCGATTTCCGCCGGCCGGGACCGCATACCGGTTCTGATTTTCGATGAAATCGATACGGGAATTTCAGGCAAGATCGCGCATGTCGTCGGTGTGGAGCTCAAAACGCTGGCGGCCTTTCACCAGGTGATCAGTATTACCCATCTCCCCCAGATCGCCGGTCTGGGCCACGCGCATGTCAGTGTCGAGAAAACGGTTCACGGCGATCGCACTCAAACCGCGGTTCGCAAACTGTCGCAAAGTGAGCGAGTCCAGGAAATTGCCAAACTGATCGGCGGCGAGAGAATTACAGCAACCAGCCTGCAGCAGGCCTCCGAACTGTTGCAGGGCAGCTGACACTAATCTAAAATCCCTGACTAAATCATTCATCCTCAATAGCGCTTGAGGCCCATGGTGTTTTCAGTTTTTATGCATTATAGGCTTTTGTGTCTGTTGTGGCAACATTTTTCCGGACAAGGGTGTTCGGGTTTAAATTATAGTTATATCACTTGATTAATCAATAAAAGTAATGAAAACACCGGCAACTGTGGCGATCGCAATTATTAATTCCAACCAAAAAACTCGGTTTGCAAGTTTTTCATTTGAGTTCGAGACTTCTTCGAATATTTTTGCAATTGCAGATATAATTTTTTTTTCTTGAACCGATTGTTGTACCTGAACTTGGCTTAAAGAGACCTTTGACAAACCTGTTTTATTATAAAAACTGTATCCATTGTTAACAAT
>CAZPRY010000026.1:0-59405 GCA_964589175.1 uncultured bacterium | reverse complement strand
ACGAGCCAGAAGCCCTGTCCCGCAATTGGCCCTATTTTAACCGGACAGTAGTGTAAAAATATTAAATATTTGATGAATCAGGAACTCGCGCAAGCACGCTGAACAGCACACATGGGAAAGTCCCAATCGTCTCAATCAGAACACATACGTGCCAATCACCTTATTATTTCATAAATGTAAAATCCCGTTTTATTCGACAATTCCGGTTTCTACTCTGTAATGAGCGTTGTATTATCATCTTTTATATATTACCTTCTCCCGGGGCATTTGAGATTTCCCTATTGGTCGTCGACACTTAGATTTTTAGACACATTCAGAACACTGTGAACAAAAGTATTGCTTTCCTGGTGCGATATTTTTGTTCTCAATTTTACAGATCTGATCACCGCGACAGGAATAGATGAGATTGACGATATGGATAGACATAATCGATTGAATATTTTGTTCGTTGCGGACAAGCCTTCCGAAACCGAATCAGCGCTACAGGAATTGCAGCAGGCGGGCTATCACCCGGAATCAAGACTCGTATCCACCGAACCAGCCTTCTGCCTGGCAATGCAAAATCTCCAACCCGATCTCATTATATCGGATTATGTACTCCGGGAATTTAACGGATTGGAGGCCTTGAAAATCGCGCTACGCCTCAACGCCGCGATCCCCTTCCTCTTTCTGACCGAATCGATAAACGAGGAAACCGCGGTAGCCTGCATGAAAGCCGGCGCATCGGATTATATCCTGAAGGAACATATCTCACAACTACCGATCGCCGTGCAGAACGCCCTTATTCAGAGACGGGACTCGTTGTCCAAAGAACTGGTCAGAGAAGCAAATGAAGAACGGACACAGGCATTTATCGATTCTTCCACGGATCTTATCTTTATTAAGGATGATGAATTTCGTTACGTTGTTGTAAACGAAGCTTATGGCAAACTTTTCGCCAAACCGATTGCAGAATTGATTGGCAAAACGGATTTTGAACTGATGCAGCTGCAATCCGCCGAAGTGTGTCATCTTTCCGATTTGAAGGCCTTGGCACAACACGCCACCGTGATCTCGGTTGAACCCTTCGGTGAAAAGATCTACGAAACCCGAAAATTCCCCATAAAACTACGCAATGAACAATGGGGGATCGGCGCCTTCATCCGTGATATTACCGAAACCAGGCAGGCGGAAGAAGCCTTAATCCGGTCGGAAGCGGAACTTCAGGCTATTTTTTCCTCGTTGCCGGATGTGGTGATGGTGCTGGATGCAGACGGACATTATATTAAAATTGCTTCCTCAACCCCGGAACTTTTATTTCAACCACAGGATGATCTCATCGGTGAAACCCTGCATGAAGTTTTCCCGGCAGAGACAGCCGACCTTTTCCTGTCGAATATCCGGGCGGCAATACAGACGAAACAGATTGTCCACCTGGAATATGAATTGACAATTCACGGGCAGCACAAGTGGTTTTTAGGCACGATCTCACCGATGGCCGCCGGCAGTGTCATTTTCATTGCTCGGGATAATACCATCCGTAAGAATGCCGAAAGGGAATTATATGAAAGCGAAGAGCGCTATAAAGCCCTCTTTCAATTCAACCATGCCGTAATGTTGATTATCGACCCGGCCAGATTAACCATCATCGATGCCAACCAAGCCGCCTGTCAATATTATGGTTGGCCGTACGCCGAAATCATCCGGAAAAACCTCGACGAAATTTATCTCTTACCGGGTAGTGTAGCCATCGCAATCCTGCAAAATGATCGTTCGGGGAGACAGAATCGCCGCATTTTCAAACACCGACTGGCAGACGGACAGGTCCGTGACGTCGAAGTATTTAGCGGACCGATTCATTTAAACGGACAGACGCTGTTGTACTCGATTGTCCACGATATTACCGAACGGATCGAAATCCACAAGGCGCTTCAGGCCAGTGAGCAGAAATTTCGAGAATTGTTCAACAATGCCAATGACGCTATTTTTATCAACGTGATGGATGATCAGGGCAAACCCGGTCGTTTTCTGGAAGTCAATGAAATCGCCTGCCAGCGCCTTGGGTATAGCCGTACGGAATTGCTCACCATGACCCTGGATGAAATCACGGACGAAGCCTCGAAGACCGGAACAAACCAGAAAATGGCTGAACTTCGTGGAAAAGACGAAATCCGTTTCGAAACTGTCCGGGTAGCGCGTCAGGGTCAAAGAATACCGGTAGAGATCAGCGCCCGTATTTTTCTATTGGACGATCAAAAAGTAATGCTCTCGATCTCACGCGATGTAACCGAACGAAAGCGTCTTGAAGAGCAGTTCTACCAGGCCCAGAAAATGGAATCCGTCGGTAGATTGGCCGGTGGTATTGCCCACGATTTCAACAACCTTCTGACCGTGATCAACGGGTATTCCGAGATATTATTGAGCGAGGTCAATCCGGAGCTTCCAACATACGGCCATCTGAAGCAGATCTTCAATGCCGGTAGCCGGGCGGCCCGCCTTACCCAGCAGTTACTGGCTTTCAGCCGCCGACAAATCCTGAAGCTGGAAGTAATCGATCTGAACGAGATAGTCAACGATACCAAAGCCATGCTTCGGCGCTTGATCGGTGAAGATATTGAGTTGACCACGACCCTGGAGACACAGATTTCACCGGTGAAAGCCGATCGCACCCAGATGGAACAGGTCATCATCAATTTAGCGATAAACGCCCGCGAGGCGATGCTCGACGGGGGAAAACTTAGCATAGAGACGAAAAATGTGGATCTGGATAAGGAATATGTGCAACTGCACCGGCAGATGACTCCCGGTCAGTATGCGGTCCTGATTGTCAGCGATAACGGCATCGGTATGGATAAGGCCCTGCAAGACCGCATATTTGAGCCCTTCTTCACCACAAAAGCCGAGGGCAAGGGGACCGGCCTGGGGCTCTCGACGGTTTACGGAATCATCAAACAGAGCGGCGGATACATCTGGGTCTATAGTGAGTTGAATCAGGGCACGACGTTTAAAATCTACTTCCCGGTCGTCAATGAGAAACTCAAACAGAATGAAAATGAAGAATTCAATCTGGATTCCTATTCGGGCAGCGAGACGATCCTGGTTGTGGAAGACGAAGAGATGGTTCGTGAAATGACCCAAAATATCTTGAAGCGGTTCGGCTACCAGGTGCTGGAAGCCTCCAACGGTGAAGAAGCGGTGTCGATATGCACAAAACTTCCGGCCGCCATTGACCTGGTGTTGACCGATGTGGTCATGCCGCAGATGAGCGGGAAAGTACTTGCCGACCAGCTCAAGACCCTGAAGTTTTCGATGAAAGTCATTTACATGTCCGGGTACACCGACGACGCGATTATCAAACATAAGATTCTGGACAAAGACTTCCACTTTGTCCACAAGCCGTTCTCACCAACTACCCTGTTGAAAAAAGTGCGCGAAGTATTGGACGGGAAATAGACCGCTCGTCTTCCTCAGACCCTCCGAAATTTACTTCGCCGATGTAACAAAACCGGAGACACTGTCTCGAATTGTCTTGGATGCCGGTTCCCGGCATCATTAATTTTGCGCGCCTTTAAACTGAAGGAGGAAGTTCGTTTTGAACGATTATATCGTACGTGCGATTACCCGGAATGGAAACTATCGCGCGATGGTGGGAAGCACCACAGAATTGGTCAGAGAGGCCTGTGAAAGGCATTCTACCTATCCGACGGCGTCCGTTGCACTGGGCCGGGCGCTTACAGGTGCAGCCTTGATGGCCAATGCCGGTCTGAAGCCCGATCAGCGCCTGGCACTGAAATTCGAAGGCAACGGTCCGCTGCAGCGCATCATCGTCGAAGCCGATTACAATGGCGATGTACGGGGTTTTATCGCTGTCCCCGATGTCGAGATCCCGCTCAAGAACGGGCATCTGGACGTCGCCGGCGCCTTGGGCAACGCCGGTCTCCTGACCGTCAGCAAAGACCTGGGACTTAAAAAACCGTACGAGGGTATCGTCCATCTGTACAGTAGTGAGATTGCCGAAGACCTGGCGTATTACCTAACAGAGTCCGAGCAGATACCTTCGGCTGTCGGGCTGGGCGTGTATATCAGCCCCGAGAAAGAAATTCACGCCGCCGGTGGATTTCTGATCCAGGTCCTGCCGCCTTCCGATGACCACATCACCGACCGGCTTACGCAACAGGTTCAGGCGTTACCTTCTGTAAGCGACCTTATCGCGAGTGGAAAATCGCCCGAGGACATTTTAGCGCTGATCTTCAGAGATATCGAATATGACATCCTCGAAACTCGTTCGATCCGGTTCCGGTGTTCATGCAGCGAAAAACGGGTGGAACGGGTCGTTCTCAGCCTGGGAAAAGCAGAGATTGAATCGCTGATTCGCGAACACGGACATGCCGAAGTTAAATGCGAATATTGTCGAAATGTCTACAACTTCACGAAGGACCGGCTTCAGGTATTGCTCGATGAATTATCGAAACCGTCCAAACCCTGATCTGCGATATGAGCCAGCCCATTTTCTTGTGGGGATTTCTGCGCAAATCGCTTAGATTATATTTAGAACCATACTTCAACGGTAACGGAATCTTTAAATTCGTATATTCAGCATAAGCTCTCATCACACTCATAAGGGAAAATATGGCACTCAGGGAAGAAATGCAGAAACAGGGACAATGGCTTTTTCGCTGGCGCAGTTACCTTCCGCTGGTATTTGTGCCGTTCATGCTGATCGCGGCCGCCCGGTCTGCTCAGTTTCAGACGGTTTTCGGCAACACGGTCGACCGGATAATCGTCATCGCCTCGCTCACAATCTCTTTCCTCGGCCTGGCCATCCGCTGCCTGACCATCGGTTACACGCCCAAACGGACTTCCGGCCGCAACACCAGAAAACAAATTGCCGACACGCTCAACACCAAAGCGATATATTCCGTTGTTCGCCATCCCCTGTATTTCGGAAATTTCGTCACCTACCTCGGCATCCTGATCTTTCTGCGTGTCTGGTGGGTAGTGCTGCTCGGCGGAATGGCATTCTGGATTTACTACGAACGGATCATGTACAACGAAGAAGAATTTTTACGCGGTAAGTTCCGGGACGAATACCTGAAATGGTCCGAAACAACCCCCGCTTTTTTTCCCCGGCTGCGCAACTGGAAGAATCCGCGCCTGCGTTTTTCGCTGAGAAATGTGCTTAAACGCGAATACTCCGGATTCTTCGCCATCGTCGTTTCCTTCACTTTCCTGGAACTAATCATCAACCTGTTCGAGTACCGTAAAATCGTGCTCGGACAGAATTGGATCGTCTTTTTCCTGACGGGTCTGCTTATCTATCTCACCCTGCGTACGCTGAAGAAAAAGACCAAACTGTTCGACGTGGCCGGGCGCTGACTGATTGCGGCCTCTCATCGCCAGTACTTTTACATACACCGCTGGAAAATCACTCCCAAAAACTCCGCAACCAAAATATTCCTCTTGTATCAATAGTTATAGAAATTCAATTTATAAGGTTGATATGACCGAAAGTCAAAAAATATACGGAGCAAGCAATGGCAGAGAATTCCTATGATCTGATCGTAATCGGTGCCGGGCCCGGCGGCTATGTAGCGGCAATCCGCGCCTCTCAGTTGGGGCTCAGGACGGCCGTCATCGAGAAGGACAATCCCGGCGGCGTGTGCCTGAACTGGGGCTGCATTCCCTCCAAATCGCTGATCAGTCAGGCCCAGAAATACACCTATATCAAAGACCTGAAGAATATGGGACTTAAGATCGACGAGTCCGGGTTTGATTATTCCAAAGTCCAGAAGAAATCCCGCGTGGCCGCCACCAAACTGTCCAAAGGCGTCGAATTTCTGCTCAGGAAGAATGAAATCGATTTGATCGCCGGAACCGCTGGAATTAGTGGAAAGAATGAAATCACCGTCAACGGCGACAAAATCTATACAGCTAAAAACATCCTGATCGCCACCGGTTCGCGTCCGAGGGTTATCAAAGGTTTCGAATTCGATGAGGAGAACATCCTCTCATCGACCGGAGCGCTGGATATGAAAGCCTTGCCCAAAAGCATCCTGATTCTGGGCGCCGGCGCCATCGGAGTGGAATTCGCCTACCTGCTCAGTTCCTTCGGTGTCGAGGTTCACCTGGTGGAAATGATGGACCAGATTCTGCCGATCGAGGATGCTGAGACCGCCGACGTTGTCGCCAAATCATTCAAACGCAGCAAAATCAGGATCTACACTTCCACTGTGGCGGAGAGTTTCGAGCAGAATGGAGAACGCCTTACGGTGCACTTGAAGCAAGGTGACGATCGCAGCGCTGTTGATGTCGATAAAATCCTCGTGGCGGTCGGTCGTACCCCCAATTCCGAAAACCTCGGTCTCGAAGAATTGGGGATCGCAACGGAAAAAGGCTTCATCAAAGTTGGCGATTTTTACCAGACTTCAGCCGCTGGTATTTTCGCCATCGGCGATGTAATTGCCACTCCCCTGCTCGCTCACGTCGCATCCAAAGAGGGTGAAATCGCCGTGGAATTCATGGCCGGTCACAAGCCCGAAATGAAAATCGATCCGCTGCTGATTCCCGGCGCCACCTACTGCGAACCGCAGGTCGCCAGTTTTGGCTTGACCGAGAAGAAGGCTGTCGAACTGGGCGTTAAATTCGAGAAGTATGTTTTCCCCTATCGCGGAGCGGGTAAATCCGTTGCAGTCGAAGAATCGGAAGGCCTCGTCAAAATCATCTATAATCCCGACACGAAAGAGATCCTCGGTGCGCACATCGCCGGCAAGGATGCCACCGAACTGATCCACGAAATTTTACTGGCGAAAAAAGCCGAGTTGCTGCCAGAAGACATCGCCGCTACAATCCATGCCCATCCTACCCTGGCCGAAGCGGTGATGGAGGCCGCGCGCGGCGTCGAGGGCTGGGCGATCCACGTTTGATTTGTTTATCTACATAGAAATAGAAAGGGCGATCCGGCAATCGCCCTTTTTGTTGAATAACTTACCGGAAAATTAAAAAGACGTCATCCTGAACGTAGCGAAGCTAAGTGAAGCCCACGCCGTTGGCGGGATTCAATCGGGTTGGACAATCGCGAGTCCCTAAGAGGCCAACGAAAGACCTACCCGATTCTGTTCGGAACTGAATGTAATTTTTGGGAAAATCCCGGAACGTAATCTGAATCGATTGGGTAGGATTATTCCGGTTCGGGCAGCGGCTGTTTGATCCGGAGCAGCAGTTTGATCGAATCCAGATCATCTGAGGTAAGGATCGGTATCCACAGCCAGCGCCCGTCGTGCATCTGTTTGGTATTTTCGAAAAGCATGCGGACATAGGGACTCAGATCGTCGCTGTGGGCAACTGTCTCCGGTACCTCCTTTTTTCCAAGGATTATCAAAACGGTAAAAGCGCCCTGTTCCGGGAAGAGCGAACATAAGGTTTTATCATCATCGGAGTATCGTAACGTCCAGCCGTATTTCCTGCCATAGTAAATCAGGTGCGGCTTGAAATCGGAATATTTTTTAAGATGATCCTGCAAATCCGTCCATAACGACGCCCGTCTTCCAACAGCTCCCAGAATATCCTGCTCCGAGGGTGGATTGCCCTCATCCGTCAACCTTAAAAAACTCATTACTTACCCCTTAAACTTGACAGCCCCAAATTGTACCAAATATACTAATATTTCGTATTTTTCCAACCGGTTCTGTTTCAATCGGAGAAAATATATCCGACTCCCCGTACGCTTTTAATATGCCGGGGATTTCCCGGGTCGGCTTCGAAATATTTGCGCAAACGCGCGATGAAATTATCCACGGTTCGCGTTTCCAGTTCGGGATCGGTATTCCAGACATTGGCCAGCAGTTCCTGGCGCGACACCGCGCTCCCTTTGCGTTCAATCAGGTATTTCATGAGCATCGCTTCGTAAAGCGTGAGCTGAATTTCCTGCGTACCGGCCAGGGCCATGAAATTGGTGAATCGAATCTCGTTCCCGCCGAAACGGTAGACCGGCATCTCTTCGACGGAGGCCTTGTACCAGTTCTTTCGCCGCAACATGCCGCGCACCCGCAACAGCAACTCCTGCAGGTGAAACGGTTTGCTGACATAATCGTCGGCGCCCGCTTCCAGGCCCTCAACCCGATCCTGAATTCCACCGCGGGCGGTCAGCATCAGAACCGGCAATTGCGGGAGGGTTTTACGAATCTCCCGCGCAACCGTAAAACCATCAACATAGGGAAGCATAATATCGAGAATCACAAGATCGTATTCGTTGTTGCCGATTCTCTCCAGGGCCTGTCTGCCGTCGGTCACCCATTCGACCCGGTAGCCTTCCTCACCAAGGTTATACTCCAGGCCTTTGGCCAGGCTTTCTTCATCCTCCACCAATAAAATCCTGTTTTCTCTAAAGGGATTTTCATTCATACCCGCTATTGCCTTTCCGTTTCCCTCTCGTTGAAGCGCAATAATCGCTGCTGCCGGTGTCTTGAGCGCGAAGAGTAGACCGGCAGGGCAATCGTAAAACTTGTTCCCTGTCCGATTCCTTCGCTGTGAAACCCGATTTTGCCGCCGTGATAGCGGATGATCTCCTTTACCCAGTACAAGCCCAGACCGGTTCCTTTCACGCTGGGACTCTGCGGATTTTGAATCCGTTCGAATTTATGAAATATTTTCTTCTGATCCCGGCGGGCGATGCCGATTCCGTTATCGGAGAAATCGACATAGACATACCTGGGATTGCAGGACATCTTCACCCGGATCTGCGCGGGACCCTCCGAATATTTTATGGCGTTGTCGAATAAGTTATCGATGACGATCCGAAACCAGCTGCGATCGATAATACATGAACAGGGCGCTTCGCCTTCGATTGTCAGTCTGTCGGGCGGAAGTTTGAAGTACGCGGCAGCTTCGTCCAACAGCTCGTGCAATACCGAATCCGCCCGGCTTACATGGTATTCGTGCTCCGGTTTTTTAGCGAGGCCTCTGCGCTCCAATGCCGACAGGTAGAGCACCGAGCTGATCAGGTGATCCAGGCGGTCGATATCGCTGAGCATAATGTCGATGAATTCGGCCTGCTTGGCCCTGGGGACGTTCCTGATACGCATGGTTTCCAGGTATAACTGGATCGAGGATAGCGGTGATTTGAGTTCATGCGTGATGTTGGCGATAAACGTATCGTACAGATGCGTCAGGTTGATCTGCCGGTTGAGATTCCCGAAAATCAACGACATCGTCAGCGAGAGGATGACCAGCAGAATCAGGCCCCCGATCAGGGTCACGAGGTTGGAGGTGTCGGTCAGAAAGCGCGGGGCTATCTTCTCCCCTACCTTTGTGATCAGCAGGTAATTCGTCACGTACCAATAAATCCACATGCCCAGCAGAAGAAACCAGGCCAGCTGGGCCAGGATAAAGAAGAGAATAGGGTAGAGTGTGGTCCGCGGTTCCTTCATAATGTCCTGCTGTTCAAGTTACTACTTCACTCCGTAAGTCGTGGCTTTTACAAAATATAGACAGAAAAATCCAATCATCCCAACTTCATCCGATTTGTTTTACATTAGTTTTACACCCACTAATTCCTACATTGGTTAAAATATAGTCAGACTTATGGACAATTAAAATTAGATCAAAAATGCAATGGTGAAATTATGAAAATATTACTCGTATACCCCAAAACACCCGCAACCTTCTGGTCATTTCACGATGCCGTCAAATTTATTTCCAAGAAAGCCGGCAACACGCCGCTGGGTTTGATTACGGTTTCTGCCATGTTGCCGCACGACTGGCAGAAAAAATTGATCGATATGAACGTCTCGCCTTTGCGTGATGCCGATATCCGCTGGGCCGACTATGTCTTCCTGTCCGGAATGAATATCCACCGCGAATCGTTCCGCAATGTCGTGAAACGCTGCAACGAATTGGAGGTACCGGTTGTCGCCGGCGGCCCGCTGGTGACCACCGAGTACCGCGATTTTCAAGGCATCGATCACTTTATTCTCAACGAGGCCGAACTCACCCTGCCCCCGTTTCTGGAGGATCTAAAGAACGGAAAACCACGCGCGGTTTATGCCTCATCCGATTTTCCCGATATTTCCAAAACACCAACCCCCGAATGGAATCTTCTGGAAAAAAAGAAGTACGCCAGTGTAAGTATTCAGTACTCGCGCGGCTGCCCCTATGATTGTGAATTCTGCAGCATCACCATGCTGAACGGACACGCTCCCCGCACGAAGGAGACCGGACAGTTTCTGGCCGAACTCCAGGCGCTCTACGACGATGATTGGCGCGGCGACGTCTTTGTCGTGGATGATAATTTTATCGGCAATAAGAAGAAATTGAAAACCGACCTTCTGCCGGGGCTGATCGATTGGCAGAAGCAGCACGGCAATCCATTTTTATTCGGAACCGAGGTATCCATCAACCTGGGCGATGATGAAGAGTTGATGAATTTGATGGTGACCGCCGGATTCAATCACACTTTCGTCGGCATCGAAACCCCGAACGGCGAAAGCCTGGCCGAATGCGGCAAGAAGCAAAACCTGAAGCGCGACATGCTTGACACGGTAAAGCAGATCCATAAATCGGGGCTGCGGGTATCGGGCGGCTTCATCATCGGTTTCGATAGCGACCCGGCCGACATTTTCGATCAACAGATCAACTTCATCCGTAAAAGCGGAATCGTAACGGCCATGGTCGGTTTGCTGAACGCTCCCACGGGGTCCCGCCTATTCCAGCGCCTGCAAAAGGAAGACCGCTTGCTGAATTCCTTCGCCGGCGATAACATGGACGGAACCCTCAATTTCGTCCCGCGTATGAGATATCAGAACCTGATGGCCGGATATAAAAAGGTACTCGAAACGATCTATTCGCAAAAAGAGTATTATGAACGCGTTAAAACATTTCTCCGGGAGTACCAGCTGCCACTGCGCCGTTCTTTCAAAATCAAATTGCAGGACTTGAAGGCCCTATTCCGTTCCTTCTGGATTTTGGGAGTTCTGGAAAAGGGCAAGCGTTATTACTGGAAACTCCTGTTCTTCAGCCTGTTTCGCTACCCGCGCAAGTTTGCACTGGCGGTAACCATGGCGATTTACGGTTTCCATTTCCGGCAGGTGGTGAAAACGATATAGGCAATTTCTGCACCTGCAATCATTGCAAGCCCTGATTCGCTCAGAAGATGGGAAGCCGTATGCCGAGAATGAGCCCTCCACAATGGTCCCCGAACTGGAATTGACCGGTCCAACTTCGGTAATCGACGCCAAGCGCAAGTGTAAATTTCCACCTTCCGTCATAAATCAAGCCAAGGCCGGGATTGAGCGCGAAAGTCGATACGCCCATGATTTGCTTCAGATCGTGATATAGGTTCTTATAGCCTGCATAGAGGCTGTCGCTGGTCGCAACGAGTTCTTTTTGGACTTCGATATGTTCATCGGCGCTTTTTTCGTATGCTTCGAAACCTGCCAGAAGATGGTCCTTGGCCGCGATGATTTTCTCAAGACGCAGCGAATCGGCTTCCAGAATTTCGATGTGTTCCGACATCCCCACAACCAGATCCCGTTTCAACAGCATAAATTTCTCTCCCCCGATCACAAACGACCAGCTGTCCGCATCGATTTGCGATCCGCTGATAGTCTGGCCATTGTACAATAATCTCAACTCCTCGGATCGCAGTCCTGACAAACCCACAAGAAAAACCAGGCTGAACATAATTCGTTTCATTAGCGCTCCTTCTCAACTGCGGGCGTGGTTTTTAACGGCTTTCAGCAATTCTGCATCAGAGACATTCGCGTACTTGCGTTCAATCTCGGCCACCGTTTTAGCGTGGGCTTCATCGGCCTTGAGGATACCCAGGGCCGCATCCCTTCTTGCCTGTTCCAGTTCGCTTTTTACTTTCTGATAGGCCGATTCGGTGATCATGTGTTTGCTGTACAATTTCCGGTATCGATCATCCAAATCCTGCAGGGCTTGTTCGCGCTGTTTCAGTTCTTCCAGCAGTTTATTACGCTTCCACATTTTGCAGGCGAATATTCCCCCCAGGGCAGTCAAACCGAGCAGCATTCCCCAGGAACTTTTCCTGGTAATTTTGAATTCCTTCAGGAAAAAGTAGAACACGACGAGCAAAACAAAGAGAAAGAGCAGGCTGTCGCCATTTGCTTTCAAATAATTGAAAATCTTAACTGCGCTCATTTTCGCCTCCTTTCGCCGCAGCCTTGCCGCTTTCGCTCTTTTTCTCGAATCGTGCGATCAGTTGGTGCAACGGTTCGGAACCCAACGAAACGGCAATCGCAGTCAGCAGGATGCTCAACTTCGCGTGCCCCGCCAGCAATTTGATGGCCTCGGAATCCGGCAAGAGTTTGCTGACGGTCCCGATAAAATTGAAGTCAAATTTCCGGTACATGACGGCTGTGAATATCAGGGCAATCAGAAAAGCCAGCAGGCGCGTCCCCATTTTTATATAATTCAAACGAATCAGGGCGGCTGATATGCTCTCCTTTCCGCCCGGGTACGGTTTTTCGGACAGAACCTTCCACAAGATCCAGTTCAGCATCTTGTCGATCTGCGGCGTGTAGCCGCCCTGGAAACCGTAGATACGGTCGAAACGATCCTGATAATTCCAGGCTTTGCGGTTCCAGATTCTGTACCAGCCCAGTTTCAAATCGGTATAATTGAAAGCGCTCACGCATACTTCCACAACACGCTCAATTAAAATCGCCAGTATCAGATAGATAAAAAACACATAGGTGATCCGGGTGATATATTCAATATTGCTATCCATGACAACCTCCTACGCCATCTTGAGAGTTATGGTCTTGAATTCTTTCAATGCTTTCCGAAATGGTTTATCTTTGGCCCACAGATCGGCATAATAGCGGACCCGCTTCTGGAACTGCGGGTGCGGAAAATTGCAGCCCGGGCAGGCCTTGGCGGCAATCGCCAAATGAGGAATGATTCCTTTCGGAAAGCCCCTGTCCCCTTTTTGCGGGAATGCTACGGCCAGGTCATGCAGAAACGTCCATAATGCCACAATCCGCGCCGCGGAATCAATCTGTGCGATCGTCGGCTCCAGGATACCGTACTGGCCGTTATCGTTCGAGAAGGGCACTTTCGGGTCCGTTTCGAAATTTCCATGCAGTGCGATGCCCATGGAATGACTGTTATAGCCCTTGGCGTGGTTGCCGAAGCGGTCCCAGCGGCAGAGCACGCGGATCGTCCCGTCTTTCATAATCACACAGTGATAACCCGTCAGCCAGCCCTTGCGATCGAATTCCTTGACCACTTCCCGGAAGGGCGATTCGGAATGCATCGCCGTATGATGGTACACGATTGTGTCTATCGGTCCCGTATAGAGGTGGGTGTTTTCCAGACGTTCCGGCCGGTCCCCGCCATCGTAGCGAAATCCTACAATATCCTCGATGGTCTGCGGGGCAGCTGCGGCGGTCACAGACTTCGGGGCCGGCGTCGTTACGGAAGCGCTTGCAACGGGAGCCGGAGACCCGGTATCCTGCTGCGCTTCCTGCGCCTCGGCCTGTTTGATCTCATCCCGCGCAATCACGACCTTGCGATTGATCAGGAAATTCATCAAAAAATTGACGGGTTTGCTACCCGCACCGATGATGATTCCGGTCATGATGAAACCCCACAGATGCGGTTCTCCCCCGTTCATGATGACACTGAAGATTGAAAATTTCAGTTGAATACACCCCAATATCCCCACCAGCATTCCCAGGATTTGCATCCAGAATTCCTTGCGAATTTTCTTCTGATCGAGCAGGGCCAGTTGCCTGTCATCCGAATTCAGGATCTGTTCCGGCGGCAGGATTTCCTTGACGTCAAAACGCGAATCCGGACGGGCGTCCGTACAGAGCGGATTCACCTCGACTTCATGCGCATCGGGCGGATCGGCGGCGGTTACAGCCGCATGTGCTTCCAGAATCTTCGACTCCTCAATCGCCTGTTCGGTAAGCTTTAATTTCGCATCGATGCGATTAACAACTTCCCACTGCACGGTCGACTCGACAACAAAAAACCTGTCAATCAGCCAGTTAATCATGGCCAGGAAACGTTCCACCAGCAGGGAAGCCGCGAGCATCACACCCAATTTTGTCAGGAGCGGCGCCAATGGAATAAATTCAGCCTGCAACGTCTCCATCTTGATCTCCTTCTTTTACGCTTACTTCATCTGAAAACCCGTAGCAAACTTTCTACAAATGATTCGCTTGCAGGTTCTTCTTTCGGGACCTGTATACTTTCCATAACCAGGCTGCCAGCGGTACCAGGATTGCAGCCCAGAACCATTGCCAGTTCCCGGCCGCAAAGGCCAGCATCCGCTGAAAAACGGTTACTTTAATCTCGAGATACCTGTCGTAGGTAATGACCACGATCGGCGTAGAATTGCCGTCGACTTCCACCAGCGCACTTAAAACCAGGTGCAGATAATGCCGGCCGGCTTTACGGGCATTGACATTCCATTTCCAAACTGTTGTACCAACGGCGGAAACCGCCTGAATTTCCGGCGTGACTTTCGTGATCGCAAAGTACTCCTCGGGTCCGCTCAAGGTCGCCTGCATACGATTCGAAATTTTTACCCGGGCGCTGTCAATATCCTGCTGCGAACTGAGTTGATGCTGCAGCTCGGCCGTCGATAGCTTCTGCGCCATGATGAGTTCGATTAATTGATCTTCATTCAATCGCATCGTCCGGGGAGTATTGAAGACGATATTTCCCCAATTCATGATCTCCAGGATCCGGTCAACGAGTCCGGTCGAAGTCGGTGCCTCGGTGACAGATTTATCGATTATATCCGGCACCGGCATTGCTGAAGTACTATCTGCCGGCGCCTTTTCGTCTTTCAAACGCCCGGCCGTCTCCGGTTCTCTCACACCACAGCGGGGCAAGCCCAGGATCACTATCAAAACGACAAGACACATGCACTTTTTCATGGTCTTTGACTCCTTGAAGCCTTAGTTGGTATTCTAAACAATGATGGAATCCACTCAACCATTATTTTCTTACATATTGCGCTTGTTAAATAATAGGGGCTTACTCTATTTAATGCAAGTACAATTTTTATAGAAAACGGACATAATAAATGATTTAGCCAATGTTTAGCTGCGAATACTACAGAAGCGCTGACGCCAATCGCTTGATTTTTTGTAGATGGACATTCAGGGTGGAATTTATTCGGAGAGAATTCCGGCCGGGAGTGCAGTGATTATTCATACTGAAGCCGCGCCTCCTGCCGGGCCTTTAATCTCTCGAAAGACTGAAACAGTTCGGGGCGCATCGTGCCATATTTTTTATCCGTATCGAGTAGTTTTTGAATATGCTTCAGCGCGCAATGGATCGATACATGCGGGTGAACGACCGGGCGAAAAACCTTCCAGCAATCTCGAACGAAACTCAATTCAAAGCATACTTCCGGCAATGTCATCCGGGTGGAATATTTCTGCCATTCCGGCTCCTCAGGGAAAACTATCTTTTCGCCGGCCAAGATAGCGACGATATCATAGCGAACAGTGCAGGTCGCCGAATCACCAACCATGCTGCTGTCCATAACGTCGAACGCTTTAACCAGGATGATTGTATCCCAGCCGGGCTCGTCCTCCCACTGACTTAGACTGCCTATCTTTGCGTAAGTCCGGCTGCTCAGGCGGTTACCGTCGAAATCGAGCTGGCAATACAAGCGGACGACATCGACAGAAGAATCAAGCGGTGCCGCACTCAGAGGTAAGGCGTACAGAAAAACAAGATACCACCAGTGTGCAAATTTGGTGTTCACCTTATTAACTCTCCTGAGAAATTATGAACGAAAGTATCGAAGCATTTTGTCAGTCACCTAGCAGGCCGGCTGTTTTATCAAAGATACTTTGAGCAATCTCAACTCCCTTTTGACAAAGATCAGCATTCGGTTCAAAATCCGGCAAAGCACTTCCCAGGGAATATTTTGAGGGCAAGTATATACTATCCAAATAATCACAAGCATCGTCTGAAATATCTATGGCAATCTTATGATCGTGAAGGATATTTTTTAATTCCGAAATACTATGTTCTTTTTTAATACGATCGATTTTTCAACGCATATGGCTTTCAATGCTTTTTCAACGCCCTGCTGAATATTCTGAAGGCAGGGACTATAAAGATTATGAACCAGTAATAGTGAAGCAGCTTTTAGATTTTCTTCTGCATAGGAAAGCCATATCCTCGTCTCATCTTTCAAAGATTACCTCGCCGGTATCAATTTCTGAGAGAAAACTGCTATCCTTCACACCGGATTTCAGCGGAAGTATATCCAGCGGTATTATTTTAGCCAAATCTCTTGCTAATTTCCTATACTTTAAAACCAAACTGAGATAGGATTCATTACTATCCTGGAAGATAGCTATATCAATATCATCGATATTATCTTCGCTGTTGAAGGAACCGAAAAGGACAATTTTTCGAATTTCCTTTTCTTCCATGAAAGTTCGGATAATATCACTCTTAAATTTTTGTTTATATTCTTCTGTAATCCTCATTATTCAGCCTATTTTACGATAAAGGTCACTACAAATATTTAATTATTTCAAGCAAGTTATACTGATCTTTTAGCCTTTCCAGTCGGTAATATACAATCCGTAAAAATCATTTTTCTAGTCGACATCCACGATTCGCAAGTCCCGCAATTCGTACATGCGACGGATTTGCTTCTCGGTGATCCGGGAGACGGATAACTCGGGCAAGCCGTCGAGTCCGAAGAATTCCACGCCGTTAGTTTCCATGCTCAGCTGCGGGCTGCCGCCGGTTACTTCACATAGAAAAAACATTTTATAGACATGGTGCGGAAATTCGGGAACGTGCCCATGCCGGCTGCGGTCGTAGACGGCCAGCAGGCGCGTGGCCTGCACCTCGAAGCCCGACTCCTCGAAGACCTCACGCTCGACGTTTTCTTTGGGTGAAGCGCAAACGTCCGCCCAGCCGCCCGGCAGAGTCCACCTGCCGTCGAGGATTTCTTTGACGAAAAGCAGTTTATCCTCACTAAAAACCACACCGCGCACATCCACCTTGGGCGTCATGTAGCCGGTTTCCTTTGAAAGGTAATTCATGACTTCGGGAAAGTTATGATCCGAATAGGACGCTATGATTTCCGCCGTAATTTCCCGCAATTGCCGGTAGCGCTCGAGATCGTATTTGTCCTGCGCAAAGGTCAGCCCGTTCTGCGCGATGGCCTGCAATTTTTTCGTCCACTCTACCCATTTACTATCCATTCCGAATGCCGTCCTCTATTGCGCGTAAACCAAATTCTGAATTCAGTACCGGTTCAATATTCCAGCGTCAGTCCGACGCCGACTTCCCGCAAGTTCACGACCTTGGCCAGTTCGATCTTCGAGGCCAGGTCGGTGCAGTGACAGGCATGCACGTTTTGCGGCTGCAGGGAAAGCATATAATTCAAAGTCGCCCGCAGCTGTTCCTCCGGGGGATTCAGCAGATGAAAACCGCCGATGATGTCGACAACCCGGTCTTCCTTGCAGAGTTTCCGGGCGTACTCGACGATGTTGCAGATTCCGGCATGCGCACAGCCGGCAATGATTACCAATCCCTCCGCCGACAGGTAGACCAGTGCGCTGTCGTCCCGGACAAAATCATCCGCTTTCGTACAATCAATAACAATCTTCCCGATCGGTTCATTACCCTCAAAACTGTTCGTTTTCTCGATCTCTCCCATGAAAAGGAGGTTCTCGGTCAGATAGACGGGCTGATTGCTGAACTTGATTTCAAAATGCCCACTCAGTTTCTCTTCCGAAATCAGCGAACCGATTTCAGCCAAACCGCCGATGTTACGCGTGGCAAAGGTCTGCGGATGGGCTACCAGTATCGGCACTTTCACCGGCCGGTCTTCGATGATAGCTTCGGTATAGAGCCGGAAAAGCGGCATAATTCCCCACGTATGATCCAGGTGGCCGTGCGATAAAACGACATAATCCAGGTCAAGCAGGTCGATGCCCATCTTCATCGCGTTACGGATAAAGGCATCCGAATATCCGGCATCGAAAAGAATCTTACAGCCGTCGTCCTCGATATAATAAGAAACGCCGGGCTCCGCCAGGAAATAGCGATCGATCAGGGTATTGTTATCGATCAAGACGGTTAACTTCATGCGATCCTCCTTTGTGCCGCCTTATAATCTTAACCATTCCGTTTTATGAATGCAAGCGGCCTTTGGGAAGCTCTTGGCCAGAACTAAATGATCATTCCATGTAGTATAGCTACTTTAAAAGGACGCATTTCCTTACCCATGTAAGGCCTTCACTTTTCAAGCAAATGAAATAGACACCGGAGTTGTATCGCCCGGCATTCCATATGATTCGATATTCACCCGGATCATGAATGCCCTTTAAAATCGTTTCGATTTCTCTTCCGTCTATGTCAAACACATTGAGCAGGATTTGCGTCCGGGTGGAAACTCGATAGTGTATAATCGTTCTTGCGTTGAACGGATTCGGATAATTGGTGATGAATCGGTATTGCTCGGTTTCGGTATAAATCGATTCATCCACAATAGCATCCGCCGTATTCTCACTTATCATAACCCTGATACTAAAATCTTCCGCTTTTTCCCAGCGCTCCAAGGAAATCCAGTACGCAAAACTGTTCCCGGATGCTTTCGAAAAATCACAAAACGTCGTCATCAGCATCGGCCCGGTTATCCAAAAACCGCCTTGAAGGTTTTGCAGCGCAGCGTAATTCGTAACATCGACACTGATCCAGCCTTGATCGATGCCGGTACTGTCTTCAACAATGACTTGAATTGCCTCTATCAAATCCCCAGGAGAATCCGAACCATCGTCTGAATAGATATAAAGAAAATCCTGAAATGGGATCGACACCATCGAGAGCAACTGAATACTATTGATGCTAAAGGAATCCTTATCGGATTCCATCCGGAAACGGACCCCAAGATTGGAAATATCGCCCACTCGGGCGCATTCTACAAGACTGTCCGGATGATAATAAAACAGCAAGTCACCGGCCGTCAGATTTGCTGTCATAAAAAGCAAAAGGAAGATCCATAAGGTCGAGACGCGCATTTTTTGATTAGCCCGGTGGATTATTCGTAGTAATCATAATAATACGTCTGTATTGCATCCTGTAAATCCTGTAATCCTGTCAACAAGTTCAGCTTAAATCACCTGACACAGGTGTAGCAATCCTGATCATTTCAGCAGCAAAACCTTATGGGTTAGACCAAGGTTCTCGCCGTTTAATCGCACAAAGTAAATTCCGCTGGGGCTATCCGACGCATCCCAATTCCGTGTGTATTCGCCGGCTGCCAGAGAGCCAACAAAAACATTCCGAACCAGCGCACCGGAAATATCATAGACGTCAATGGTAATTTCATTCGCTGCCGGCAGGGAAAACATGATTGTCGTCACCGGATTGAAGGGATTCGGATAACAGTGTAGTAATGCATATTCACCGAGCTTTTGCGCTTCCAGCTGCACCGCAACGGCGTCATAACACCCGCTCTGATAACTCGACAATATCTCAATCGACGTTTTACTGGTCGAAGCGATGATGGTGAATTCGAATGGCCCCAGAGAAGTGTTCCGGAAATCCAGGGTGTAATCTCCAGGCGGGAACGGTCCGAACCGGGCGGATAATTCAAAGGGACAGAGACAATCGCACTGAAGGCCTACATCGGTCATCGTCACATGAAAGATATTTCCTTCGAGCCAACCGTCCCACTGTGGTTCCAGACAGCAGTTCAGATCAGCGATATCCCAGTACAGAATTAAATCCTGCTCACTCACCTCAACAACGACCTGCTCATCGACAATGAAGACCGGATAACCGAATTCCCCGTCCATAAAATCGAGTACATACTTCCCGGCCGGGAGCGGGCCGAAGGTCACATGGAAATATTGCGGACACAGGCATTGATTTTGCGGTCCCGCGTCATTCAGGCTGACGTGCAGCGTATCGTTGGAAAGGTGACCATGCCACTCCGGAATGATATCGCAGTTGATTGAATCGGCATACCAGATCAGTTCTACATTCTCATCATATGAGGCGGCATAGAGGTCTGGGTAGACACTGCCCTCGCAGCCGGATTCATAGTGATTCACGAGTGGGATTTCTATGCCGGTAAAGACATCGTCAGCGGATTTGGCGCTGTTGTTCAGGCATTCTGGATAAGAAAATGAAATGAGGGGCACGCCCGCAATCGTGAAAGTGGTGTCGGCCACGAGGGTGGTATCGCTGTAAACTTTATTGGTGGTGCAGATCACCAGGGAGTATTGACCGGGCGGCGGTACGGTAATGGTCGTTGCCAGATCGAAATAGCACATACATCTCAGCCAATTCGAAGAACTATCGTTCTCGAACAGGTAGAAAGTCGAATTTTCAAGGTACAAATCCATGGTATAGCAGGCGCCGCAGTTACGCCAAGCACTGTAATGCCAGATAGTCAGGCTGTCACCGTTAAATTCCAATTCAACGCGCCCATCATCCCGCGCAAACAGGGTGAAAGAGAAGATTAAAACGAATAGAAAGAGACTTTTTCTCATTTTCCACCTCCGTTATTGCTATCTGGTTAAGAAGATATGGATTGCAATCCGGAAATGCAAATTTTCGCTTAACTTATGTCCTGGTACCTGAACTTCGTAATTTTTAGCGTACTACTCGTGTTCGAATCCGGAGAGTTTCAGGATATAATCCGGCGTGCGCGGTTCGCCCCTGAAGAAATCGCCCTTGTGACCGGCGGTCAGCGCCCAGCGATCCAGCCATGAAATCCCGTATGGCTTATACATACGATCGGGAGTTTGGTAGGCCTGATCCTCCAGGGCGCGATCGATGTTTACGAAACGGTAATCATGACGCTGGATCATTTTAATCAGATCGCCGAGGTATTCGGCATTCAGGGCGTTGGCATGCAACAACAGAATCTGGCGCATATTGTACCCGAACAGCTTCTGCGACTGGCCTTCGAACCAAAGCAACTTTTGTTCCATATAGGTTATGTACTCGACGCCGATCTTCTGCATCAGTAGGGTATCATTCGCCGCCCTGGCGCTGTCATATGCAGCATTGAAAATATACTCAGCATTATCGATCGTGACAGGTGCTTCCCTGTAGCCGTGGATCTTCAGAAATTGCTCCAAAGAATCAGCTTTTTCTTTACTGTCACCGCGATGCAGAAACGGATGCCGGAAATAGCGCAGCGTACGGCCGTACTCCGCCGCCAAATCTTTCAATACAGGCTCGCCCCGCAGGATATCCTCGGAATAATCCCGGAAAGAGACGCGATTATAGTCATAGTGTGAATAGCTGTGGTTGCCCAATTCCAAACCGCTATCGAACCAGAATCTGAGCAGGGAGATTTCCATCGAATCCGTGCTCCCGGCAATCGATAATTTCCTGGCATTGACGAAGCCTATAGCCGGAACCTGATATTGTTTCAGCGTGGCGGTCAGTTTTTCCGTCACCGCTTTTCTATAGGAGTACTGTTTATCGCGGAGCGCAACAACCGGAAGATCATCAAACGTAAAACAGAGCTCCTGTGTCTGACCGAAAGCCACCGGTAGAATCGCAATCACCAGGACGATGACAGAAATCTTAACCTGAAGCGCAGTATTTATGCTGAATTTCTGACAACTTAATTGGCAACTCATTTGTATCTTCTTTCTTTTCGGATAAAATCCAATCATTATTTTATTCCTGGAATGTGTATTTCCGCTTATTCAAATTTCAAAACTCCGAAATATTCCGGTAGGTGGAATTTGGGTGTGGGATGGTCGACCGGCGCCCAGGTCAGCCAATGCGGGTACGAGCACCCATCCGCACATTTGTAGAAATTCGCGCGCCATTCTATCCCGGCTCGCGGTTTTTCAATTTCACAATATTTGGCCAGCAGATCGAAAGGGATTTTGAATTCGAGCCGCCACTCAAGCTCGTCCTGGATTTCCGGATCGATGAAAGAGGGCAGGTTGTGGGCAATTCGAATCCGGTCGAGATCCTGCGGATCAATCTCCGGTTTCCGGGCCGGATTTCCTTTGCGAAAGTGAAAAAGCAGGATACCGCCGCAATTCATCTCAAGGTTGAAATAGCCATCCTCCAGGCCCTTCCCCGGTGCAAAAAAGAACTCAACGCAGCTGTCCAGACAGACAGGATCCTGGTGCTCTCGGGCCTTGGCCAGGACGAAGCGATCGCGAACATGAAAGATCCCGTAGATGGCTGCATCATCATACGCCAGTTTGGCCTCGGTCACCGGGAAATGAAGCGGCTTTTCACCCATATAGCGGCTTAAACGCAACGCTTCGAGCGTTTTCCAGGGTGCCTTATTCCACTCCGCATCATGACGGGGAAAAATACTCCCCAACCGTTTTACCGTATATGCGCCGTACTCTTTCATGCTTTTCGATATCCATCGAGATGAACATTCACGCCCGAAATAACTACTGTTCCGGGCATGTATTATAATGTTATTTTTTTGTATTGTCAAAACAGCACCCGTGCTAGCCGGGCTTTCGCATCACATAAAAAACATAGCCGTAATAATCGGCATATTTGCGATGAATGCTCATCTCTTCGAGTTCCATGCCGATCACCGCCCGGGCATCTTCGTCATCGACGTACTTTCGTTCGAATTCCGGTAATTTCCGCTCAATCTGAGTATAATAATCATCCCACCAATCGGAGGGCGGCAGCACGAACTGATCGATGATTTGATAGCCGCATTTACTAATAACGTACAGATTGTCATTTATTTCCTGTATCTGTGGGTAATTCTCGTTCCAGAAATCCGCGCATTCCCGCGGCGGATTGGGTTTCAGCCAGCTAACTTCCGTCACGGCGATATAGCCGCCCGGTTTCAGCAGCCGCTGCCACGATCTCAAACCGTTCTCAAAACCCATCTGGTAAATCGAGCCCTCGGCCCAGATCAGGTCGAAACTCTCATCCGGGTAGGCCAACTCGTTCATATCACCGTTAACGGTCCGCACCCGATCGGCAACACCGGCATCACGCGCCCGACTTTCCAGATCATCCAGAAACGGCTGGTAATTATCGATCGCTGTAATGTTACCCTGACCTAAACGTGCCAGGTCCATGGTCTGCATTCCCGGTCCACAGCCGACATCCAAAATAGCCGGCTTTGGAGGTAACTGCTTAAGCAGTGAAAATGCCTTCGCTGTAGATGCAGCACTCCCAGGGCCCTGACGCGGCAATCCGGAATGGATCTCAAAAAACAACTGCACTTTTCGATCAGTCATGTCCATATTCCCGTTTCCCTTACCCTTCCTTACTCATCCAGCCAGTTCAGAATTACTTTACCGGAGTTTCCCGACCGCATGACCTCGAATCCCTTTTCGAATTCGGTATAATGAAACCGGTGCGTGATTACCGGGGTGATGTCCAGGCCGGTCTGAATCATCGATTGCATCAGGTACCAGGTCTCGTACATTTCCCGGCCGTAAATCCCCTTAATCGTCAGCATATTGAAAATCACTTTATTCCAGTCGATCGCGAGATCGCTGCTCGGTATGCCCAGCACAGCAATTTTCCCGCCATGACACATGTTATCGACCATATCGCTGAAGGCCACGCTGCTGCCGGACATCTCCAGTCCGACGTCAAAGCCCTCTTTCATACCCAACTCTTTCTGCACGTCGGCAATTGTCTTTTCCTTCACATTGAGCGCCACCGTAACTCCCAGTTTGCGGGCCAATTCCAGCCGGTACGGATTCATATCGGTAATGACAACGAAACGCGCTCCGGCATGTTTGACGATGGAGGCGGCCATCAGACCGATTGGACCGGCGCCGGTGATCAGCACATCCTCGCCCAGAACCGGAAATGAGAGCGCTGTGTGGGTGGCGTTGCCGAAAGGATCGAAAACGCTCAGAATATCCTTAGGCATACTTGGATCGGCATGCCATACATTTGTCACCGGAATCGCCAGGTACTCGGCAAAAGCCCCTTGCCGGTTAACGCCCACGCCTTTGGTCGCATTGCAGAGATGACGTCGTCCGGCCAGGCAGTTGCGGCAGCGACCGCAGACGATGTGCCCCTCACCGGAAACCAGTTCGCCAATTGCGAGATCATGCACGTTACTGCCCTTCGCCTCCACGATACCGACGAACTCATGACCGATTACCATGGGAATTGGAATGGTCTTCTGAGACCACTCATCCCAATTCCAAATGTGAACGTCCGTCCCACAGATCGATGTTTTATGAATTTTAATCAAAACATCATTGATGCCGATTTGCGGTACCGGCACCTCGTCCATCCAGAGTCCCTGTTTCGCGTATTTTTTTACAAGTGCTTTCATCATGCCATTCATGATCTGTTTCCCTTCCTGATTTATCATGACCTACCTTAATTAATTCAGGTTTCATTCGCAATTATTTTCTTGACTCAGGCTGGTTTTTTTAACATTAAAACGAAAGAATACAAGCTCTCCTACAGATTTGTGATTGTTATCAAACCGGTATTATTATCACTTTACTTGAAACCGGATTTTCATTATCTTTATTCCAGATAATACGGAACGACCGATCAATATAACGGCAATACGGTTTATCTAACATTTATCGCATATTTAAAATTCTAATAGATGGAGACACGCCATGAAACACAACAATTCGTTTCGATGTAATTCAACGGCCATTTTCTGTATCGTCGCGCTTCTTTTACCTATACTCATAACGAGTCTTGCTGCCCAGGGATTCGGCGCCAATGTTCGCGTGAACCATGTCAGCAACGGGGATCAGGATACCGACGGCGGAGTAGCCGTTGCTGTTTATGGGAATACAGTCTACGCCCGCTGGCAGGATTGGGACAGCTATATCACTTATATTTCGACGTCGACGGATGGAGGATCGACTTTCGGAGACGGCGTCACTATTGCTGCCGAGGGTCCTCAACTTTTCGGCTCGATCACAGTCGATGATACCGGCAATCTTTACGTCGTCTGGGACGGAGCAGATATGGCGGAAGAGATGATTAACGGCGTTTATATGGCCCGCTCTACCGATGAGGGGCAGACTTTTTCCCAGCCGGATACGCTCAGCGATACGGGGATTTTCCCCAAAATCGCCATTCGCGGCAACAATGTATATGTCCTGTTCCAAAAAGCAGACGCCAACAACAATACCGAGTGCTTTTTCATGCGCTCCACGAATGGCGGGACCAGTTTCGAAGAACCATATCGAATCAGTGACGCCGATCAGCATGTCGCCAGATGGGAAGATCTGAATGCCCTCTATATCGATGCAGCGGGAACGATTTATGCGGCCTGGAATGACGGCCGCCGGGCCGACGGCGGAGTTGACATCTACCTCTCCAAATCCACCGACAACGGCGTTAGTTTCGGTCCGAACGTCCCGGTGAATGACATCACCGGCCCCGACGCCAATGCCCTGCAATTCAGTCCATCCCTGGCTGCTTACGGCTCCAACGTATACGTTGTCTGGAGGGAGGAACCGACTGATGACTATATAAGACTCAAGTTCGCTGTTTCCAGCAACGGGGGGGCCAGTTTCGGCCCGGAAATGCTCATAGATCAGGGCATGTGTAAAACACCCAGTCTGGCGCTTAACGATGCCGGGGAAATTTATCTAGCTTACACCAACAACAGAACCGAGGGCAACGGCCTCTATTGCGTTAAATCCAGAGACAGCGGCCAGAGTTTCGAGGCTATTGAATACATCAGTGATGCAAGCTCAGACGCCAGTTACCCTTCTATCAATGTCAGGAACGATATCGTCTATGCCGTCTGGACCGACAACCGCGTTGGGCAAGATGATAAGGATGTCTTTTTCGCCAAAGGCGGCGTTGTCATCGCCGGGATCGATCCGAACCTAAATATCGCTTCCCGGTTCTCTTTATCTCAGAATTACCCGAACCCTTTCAATCCACAGACGACGATCCGATTCGCGTTACCCCAGTCCGCTGCGGTTACGCTCACCATTACGAATTCTCTCGGCCAGGTCGTGAAATCGGCCTATGCGAGCAGAATTCTTCAATCCGGCGAATATACGTACCTGTGGGACGGCCGCGGTCAAAACGGCAAGACAATGCCGACCGGCGTGTATTTTTATACCATTCTGGCGGGTGAATTTTCAGCCACCCGGGAGATGATCCTGCTGAAGTAAATGGGATCATAAGATAGAACTCGTGTCAAGCGATTCTGCAATTATGGTTCAACTGTTTGCGAATTCATAACTGAATCGCTTGACACAAGTTTGACAGACACTTCCTCTTGAATGTCCACCAGAGCTTTGCTTCCAATCCGCCATCTAAATCTAACCTGAATATGTTACAAGACGATCTCTGAAAGACAACCCGTCTGTCTGATTTCTTATGAGTCATCAAGATCGGGATTCAATAAAACACTTGACATACTTCTACAGATGTAGTATCTTCTTCTACAGATGTAGAACATGGAGAATCAAATGAAACTTTCCGACACCGAATGGCAGATTATGAACGCACTCTGGAAGCATCACCCGGCTTCAGCACGGGAGATGATGGAAAAAATGGAAGAGAGCCCTGACTGGGCTTATACCACCGTCAAGACCATGCTATCCCGGCTGGTCGCCAAAGGAGCCATGAGTGAAGAGAAACAGGGCAACACCAGTTACTACACTCCGCTGATATCCGAAAACAAGATGCGGCGTTCCGCCCTGCGTACGATAATCGACAGGGTTCTCGGCGGGAGTCTCGAACCGGTCATGCACTATCTGGCTGAGGAAAGAAAATTGAGTTCGGAAGAACGGAACGAGCTGATTCGTATTCTGGAAGAAATGAATCAAAAACCGACGGAGAACAATAATGACGATCATTAACAATGTCGCTGGATTATGGTGGAGTTGGATGGGCAATATGCTGTGGCAGGCCAGCCTGTTCATCCTGATCGTATCAGTTATCGATCTATTTATCCGTAAATGGGTCTGGCCGCAGGTTCGCTATGCCGTCTGGCTGCTCATTCTGCTGAAGCTTATCATACCACCAACTTGGTCGCTTCCCAGCAGTTTCTTCTCCCGCCTGAATGCTCCAATACATCTTACCCTAGTTCAAAATAACGCCGATATTTCCGGGGAATCAGCGAATATCGCCGGGGAAAATCCACCGGTTCTGAAACATCCGGACAATCCAACGGCCACGCCCTTTTCCCCACCCCTGACCCTGTCGTCCGTCACCCAGCCTGTTTCCCGGCTATCTCTCTCGTCGATTGCAATGCTAATCTGGATTGTTGGCATTCTGGCTTTTCTCGCAATTCTAATCGGAAAAATGATGCGTTTACGCCGCTGGCATCAACAGCAGGAAGAAAGAATGATCCCGCAATGGTTTCATGAACTCATGGTCCGCACCGCCGATCAAATCGGTCTGCAACGTCTGCCGTCCATCGTCTTCTCCGACAAGGCCGTGACGCCGGCCGTCTACGGCGTTTTCCGGCCGGTTTTATTGCTTCCGATCAATTACGTAAATCGACTGTCATCTCAGGATGCGCGGCATATCCTGTTGCACGAGCTGTGCCATCTCAAGCGCGGCGATCTCTGGCTGCATGCTCTTTGCCTCTTTCTGCAGGTAATTTACTGGTTCAATCCGCTCCTGATCTGGACGCGCCGGCAGACCAAACATGTGCGAGAAATCTGCTGCGACTTGACCGTCTCCAGTATTCTGCGCGACCAGACTCCCGGGTACCGGCAAACCCTGCTCGATACCGCCCGCAGCATGCTCACCGAATCGCTTGAACCGGGGCTCGGATTGCTGGGTGTTTTCGAAGAGCCTTTTCGGTTAGTGACGCGGCTCCGCTGGCTGGCAAAAGAAACCTGGCAAAATCGTCCCCTGAAGCTGGCCGGCGCAGCCATTGTGAGTCTCTTTCTAATTCTGACCGTTCTGCCGATGGCTGGCCTTGCAGATGAACCGGTTTCCGGATCTTCGGATATTCAACCGTCGAAAACCGCACAATTCCTGTCAAAGGGCGGCAAATATCTGCGTTCCTTCACCCGTTCTAAAACGTCGAATCCCGATTATCGTTATCATTTCACATTCGGGCAATTGCCGGCTTTCACTGCGGTGGTTTTACCGATGCACGGTCCACTCGATCAACTCAATTCGGCTACCGGACGCCTGCAGAGTTACCTTCGGTCCCGAAAAATCGATCCGGTCGGACCTATCTTCATTCAGTCCTTTTGCAATTCCCGCATCAGCGCACCCGCGGTGGAATTCTACTGGGAAGTTGGTTATCCGGTCCCCTCCGATACGCGCGCGGAAACGCCATTCATCATTAAAGAATATCCTGTGCAGGAAGTGTCTTCCCTGAAGGTGCAGGATATGTTTGACGACGATCTTATCAACTGGGAATGGGCCAACTGGTTGTTGGATAATCATTGTCAAACCACGGACGCAGCCTTCATCTTCTGTCCCGATCAGCTCTACCAATCTCATTCGAAAAGGCTCGAATGGGAAATCCATCTTCCGGTTAAAAAGATCCATGAAGACTATCCCGATGTCGAAATCCACACCCAATTTACACTTCCGCAGATTCAGGTCGTGCTACCGATGAAGGGCTCATTCGATCAGGAGGCTTCGGCTTTTAAAGGAATAAAAGACTACACAAATCAGCAGAATATCAGGGTCGACGGCGCCTTTTTCATAAGGTATTATACGGATTCAACCTTAAGCGCCTTCGAGGAAGATGACATGATCTGGGAAGTCGGTGTCCCGGTGGAAAAGGGCAGCAGCGCCGCCAGTCCGTACCAGATTCGATACGAACCCGAACAATTAATCGCCTTCACAACTGTAGAATGCGATAAAGTGGACCTGATTCGCTATGTCTATGCTTTCGCGTTTTCGTATATACGGGAAGGATATTTACCGATAGGCTATGGCGGAATTGAAATTCTGGACGGCGACATCAGCGGCAAAGCCACCCGAAAAATCTGGTGCCCTGTGCGCCGCATGCAACAAAATCCAAATCGTCTACCGGTTTTTTAATGACATTTCTTGAGATGTTTGATTTATCTCATTGGTAAAATATTTTCTAAACCACGCGCAACGTTTCCGTACTTTGCTTTGTCTTACGGTTTGAAAATGCGTTTTATGAAAGGGATCGATTGACCGAGTTCATCCGCCGGGCACAGCAGGGCGACATCTCCGCCTTCCGCGAAATTTACGAGAGTTATAAAGACGAAGCCTTCCGCTGCTGCCGTGGAATTTGTGAGGACCGGGACGACGCTGAGGAAGTCATGCAGGAAGCGTTCATCAAAATCTACAGAAAATTGCCCCATCTGAAAGAACCAGACAAATTCCGCGCCTGGATGTATAAAATCCTGCTCAACAGCGCCTACACTTTTATAAATCGTCGCAAAACGCTTCCGCTGGATGAATTCCCTGAGGCGGTTTCGGGCGCCAGCGAGCCTTCCCAAAATGACAATTGGCAAATACTGCTGGCGGCCCTGGCGCAATTGCCCCGAACCTATCGAACCGTCTTCATCCTGCATTTCATCCAGGAGATCAAACATGAGGATATCGCGAAAATCTTACGGATTTCGGCGATCACTTCTCGCACGAACTACCTGCGTGCGCGGGAAAAATTGAAAGCAATCATTACAAGCATGGGAGTCAGTTTTGACCAAGGATAAAAAATTCGACCAGTGGCTGGAAAGCACCCGAAATCGGAGCCGGCAGGAAAAACCAGGCGGCGGAGTCTGGCCGGCCATTCAGACTGAACTAGTAAAAACCCGGAGACCGGGTATTCTGGCACGCTTCCTCGATATCCGTCCGGTATACCGTAACCTGGCGATCGTCGCGGCCGCATTGCTTATCACGCTGCCAACCACGATCCTGCTCTACGAAATGTTCCGCGGACCGCAGTTCGTCTCTTCCGATGAGGCTTATCGGCTGGCGGAACAGATCCAGTCGGAAGTATTTGACGCCCAGAAAGCCTATGAGCACTCAATTAAGAAAATGGAAAACCTTGTATCCCATAAGCGCTATGACGGCAATTCGGAACTGGCCCAATTGTACTTTCAGAAATTGCAAACGCTTGACATGCTGATCCTCGAATGCAAGAGTTATATGGATCAAAATCCCTACAACCCGGCCCTGCACCGGCAATTATTTTATGCGTATCAGAGCAAAATAGAAACCCTGCAAAGTCTGCTAACCCTCAGTGAAGGAGACAAATCATGAAGAAAATAATGTTCATCTATGTCGTTTGCGCCTGTTTACTTTCCGCTGCTTTCGCACAAAGCGTTTCCATCGAAAAAGAGACGGAAAACGATTTCAAATTAAGTAAAGATCAGAATGTTCGTATCCGGAATAGCTTCGGTGATGTAAATGTCAGCGGCTCTGGAGAAGATGCGGCCGTAATCCATGCTAAAATTTCCGTTAAAGCGCCGAGCAAACAGAAGGCCCAGGCGCTTCTCGATAAAATCGAAGTCGAAATGGGCATGAAAGGGAATACGCTTGAAGTCATCTCCAAAATCGACCAGAACACTATCAGAAACGCCTCCTTTACGGTCGATATCACGGCCAAAATTCCGCGGGGTATCGATCTGGATGTCGAGAATCAATTCGGAGACACAAAAGTCATCGACACTCAATCGGCAGTGAAAGCCACCAGCCGCAACGGCGATCTCGAAGTGGAGAACTGCCGATCGACAAATCTGGACAATAGTTTCGGAAATGTACTTGCCGTCAGTATCAATGGCCGTCTCGACCTCGTTTGCCGCAACGGCGATGTTCGCGTCACCGGGGTTAAAGGCGCCTGCTATCTCGACAACCAATTCGGAAACACGACGGTTTCGGATATCACGGATGCATTGACCCTCAGCTCCAAAAACGGGAATATCGAATTAAAGGACGTCGCCTCTGCCGAAGTCCATAATGCCTTCGGAAATTTGAAGGCAAGCAACCTTAAAGGTGACCTTGGTTGTAACATGGCCAACGGCGCGATCAAGATCGATAATGTCGACGGCTCAGCCAAAATCAATAGCTCGTTTGGTGAAATCGATGTAGCTGAAGTCCGGGGGAATCTCTCCATCGCCTCCAACAATGGCAATATCACAATCAAGAATATCGCCAAAACCGTAGATGTCAAAAACAGTTTCGGTGATATTACCCTCACCGGCGCCAACGCCAATGTCGTTCTCGATAATGCCAATGGCAACATCAACGTTGACCAGGTCAAAGCCCAACTGAATGCATCCTCCAAATTTGGATCAATTACCGGTAAAAACATCATGGGACCGGTCTTCGCCAAGAACGCCAACGGTAATATTGATCTCGAAAATATCGACAGTCCCATCGATGCCCAGACGAGCTTCGCGAATGCGGAATTCCGCAATGTCTGTCCCTCGATCCGCTGCTACTGCCAGAACGGCGATATCCGCATTGCGGGTTTGAAAAGCGGAAACGCCAACCTGTTACTGGGCACTTCTTTCGGGGGCGTTGATGTAGAGATGCCGAAGGATTTCCAAGGCGAAATCAAACTGCAGACCACATTCGGTTCCATCAATACCGGCGGTATCAAAGGAAGCTATTCGAAAACTTACACTTCGGAAAAATTCGAAACCCTGGTGGGCGAGAAAAAGGGCATAATTCAGATCAACGCCACCAATTCCGGCATCAGGCTGCGCTAAAACAGCTCTGCTTCAAACCGGGCAACAGTGTCTTTCATGGTCTCATCCACGATGCTCAAATACGAAGAATACTGCGACACGCCTGTCGGTTTTCTCGCAAAAAGCAGTTGAATAAACTCAAGAGTACAAGCCTGATCTGTTCCCCCGCAAATCCAAATTAACACTATTGGGAAAATCCGTCCTTGATGGGACCGTACTTTTTATCGTAGTCACTTTTACGGTGAACTGGATTTTCCTTACTCCGCCAGGGATCGAGCACGTATTCTTCGCCGTTCTTGAATTTGATGATGATAATCTGATGCACCAGCGGCCAGCTTCCGAGGTGTCCCATTCGAATTTCGAACAAAGGCGGCACGGTTTTATACCAATCGCACCCGTATAACCAGTTCAACACCCAAAGAGCCCAGGCTACGCACCCGTCACCGAGCCATCCGAAAGTGATGCTCGTAATCGTATTCCCCAGGCTGCCATTGGCAATGGTTTTCACCAGTCTGGAGCGTGCCTTGACCGCCGCTTTGAACGCTCGAATAAATCCCTCAATGTCAATTTCATCGCTGCTCTCCTTGTTCTTGCAGGTAATGGTCGCTTCCCAGTTAAATTTGGCTTTACCGCTATACATCAATTCAAACCACGTCAAGGAAGCCAGCAGTGACCAGGAACTGGTCACCGAAGTGATGGTCACTTTGTCCATTCTCCAGGATTTGTCCGTGAAAGCGAGATTCGGACAGACAAATCCGTTGAAAACCAGTCCGGCTTTGACATCCGCATAACCCGGCACTAGTGCGCTGGCTTCGGCTTCTGCCGTCGCCTTCGAAGAATAATAAGCCGAATTGATTGTGCCGCTACCGCTAATCTGATGCGTGTGGGTACTCATATCTAACCTCCTTTTCCAGAAACGTTATTCTCTCCGAATTTTTCGCAGAAAATCCCGAATGGGAAATTAACATCGGAAAACTCGGATAAGGCCATGACATTGGATAAATTGAATTATTGTTGAAAATATATGCCCAATTGCGATTAATTCCAATCATTTAATCTTTTATGACTTCTCTTGTTAATCAATTCAAAAGAACATACGCGATTTCTTTAAATCAAATCCGAAGACGCAAAAATTGCGACCTATTCCTGCGGATTGCGAGGATTTTGTAGCACTTTTCGATTATCTTTCTTAATCTAGAATGTCACGGCTTTCACAAAAAAGGTAGCTATTCTATGAGAAGTAAAACCACAAAATGTTTTCTGTATATTGCATTCTTAGGTGTCACATTGTTGCAGTCCCGGTGTACATCACCGGACCGAACTGCCCATAGCAATTTTATAGATTCCGTCCTTCGCGACCGGCAGAGTTTTTTCTATATCGATGCCGAAAACTACCCTGTCTGCGACGCCTCGCTTCCTATCGGAATGTTCGATTCCGGTACGGGCGGCCTCACCGTACTGGACGCCGTCTTGAACTTCGATCAGTACGACAACAGCAATCACGAATTCCTGACCGATGGCGACGGCCTGCGTGACTTTCAGGAAGAGTACTTCGTCTACCTCGGCGATCAGGCCAACATGCCGTACGGCAATTACGCCGCCGAAAACAATACCGTGCTGCTGGAGGAGCATATTCTCAAAGACGTTCAGTTTCTACTGGGCAATCGTTATTACCAGGACGCGAAAGCGCCCTCGTTCCAAGGCGACAAAATGCCCGTCAAAGCCATTGTCATCGCCTGTAACACCGCGACTGCCTACGGCACAAAAATCATCAACGATTTTCTGGCCGAAGCCAAACTCGACATGAAAGTGATCGGTGTGATCGGCGCCGGAGTGCGCGGCGCCCTGCAGGCCCTCGAAAAAGATAAGGACGCCAGCATTGCAATCATGGCCACCGCCGGAACGGTTTCTTCCGGCGGCTATGTTACCACTCTACGGGAACAAATTTCAGCACTGAAGTATACCGGTGATATATCGATCTTTCAGCAAGCCGGGATCGGCGTCGCCGGGGCGATTGATGGTTCATCCGAAAATATCGATACTAAAGCCACCGCTCCGCGGCCGGATTACAAAGGCCCTTCACCAACCGACAACAGCGCACCGATCGATCTCGGCATTCTCTCCTATTACGGCTTCGACTGGAGTGAAAATCACATGCTCTATCAGGGTACACCGGCAGCGCCGTCGGATTTACAGATCAATTCCGTCGAAAATTACATCGCCTATCACCTGGTTTCGCTCCTGGAACAACTGCATAATACAGCGGGCGCTGCACCTCTCAAAGTCATCATTCTGGGCTGTACGCATTACCCGTTTTATACCGAGGTATTCGAGAAGCAGCTCGAACGGCTCTATAATCTGCAGGATGGCGGTGAATACGTCTATCGTCCCTTCATGGCGGATAAAATCGAGTTGATCGATCCGGCTCTCAATACCGCCCGGGAACTTTATGAATTTCTGCAATCGCAGGAACTGTATGCCGGGGCGGCTATTACGCAGAGTGAGTTTTATATCAGCATTCCCAACCTGCTTAATCCGAATATCGTAACGGACGACGCCGGCAATTTCACCTACGAGTATAAATACGGTCGGAATGCCGGTGAACTGCAGGAATATGTAAGATGCGTGCCCTTCAGCCGCACTTCGATTTCGGCTGATACAATTCAACGCTTGTCAGCAAAAATGCCTTTGGTCTTCGATCTGATCCGACAGTTCAACCGCGAAAATCCGAAATTGCGTTATCTGCAGGACAGCGAAAAAATGTGAACGTTAAAACTTTTCTAACCCTGAGTGGTTGAGAAAGGAGTATGAAAATATGATGCAAGCTAGTCACGGAGTCATCCTTATCCTGGGCATTGGCCTTGTAAATTTGGCGATGATTACCTACTCCCCGGCACGAGATATGAGCACGGAATCAATTCCCGTCGTGAAAGAGTTTGATCTGGACCGCTATCTGGGGACCTGGTACGAGATCGCCCGCTTCCCGCACCGCTTTGAGCGGGATCTTCAGCAAGTCACGGCCACTTACAGTTTGCGGGATGACGGAAAAATCAAAGTGCTCAATCGCGGTTTTAATACCGACAAGGATAAATGGAGCGAGGCCACAGGCAAGGCCTGGGTTTCCGATCCGGCGCTTCCGGCCCTGCTGAAAGTCAGCTTTTTCTGGCCTTTTGCCGCTGACTATAAAATTATTGTGCTGGAGGAAAACTACCGGTACGCGATGGTCACGAGCAAAACCAAAGACTATTTCTGGATTTTGAGCCGCACGCCGGAGATGGATGAAAGCACTTATTCCGAACTTATCAAGAAAGCCCAAAACTGGGGTTTCGATACGACCCAAATCATCCGCGTAAAGCAAATCCCTGACGCCAATAAATGAAAGACGAAACCATGCGCAAATTCATCCGATTCATTTCCTACCTCATTCTGATCATTTCCCTGAGCAGTACCGCGGCTCTTTTCGCCCAAACTGAAAGTTCCGGCGAACCGGTTACAGTCGTGCTCGTTCACCCGCATGCCGGCTTGCTGCGCTCCTATATCCAAATGGCCGAAAGCGGTGTCATCGACATCCCGAACCTGGAATTTTTGGCGGTTTATTACGAAGGAGCCAATTATCATGTGGATGCGCTGAAGCAGTCGCTTCCCGAAAATTGCACACCACCCGTTCGTTTCCTGACCGTCAAAGGCAATCTCCAACCCGGCAATCTCTTCACGCAGAATGATTGCAGCGACGACTTTCTCTCCATCTTCCGGGAATCGGACGCTGTCCTTTTCCAGGGCGGTCCCGATATCCCACCCGAAGTCTACGGAGAGGAAACCAGCTTGCTGACCCGCATCAGCGACCCGGAGCGGCATTACTTCGAATTATCCTTCTTATTCAACCTGCTTGGCAGTAACCGCAATCCGGACTTTATACCGCTCATGGAGGAAAACCCCGGGTATGTGATTTACGCTTTCTGTCTGGGAGCCCAGACTATCAACGTCGCCACCGGCGGTTCGCTGTACCAGGATATTCCCAGTGAGATCTACGGATTGCAGTACGTTGATAATGTGCTGGCGCAGGATCGCGATCAGCAACATCGCAATTACCGGGATAACCTCTTCCCCAAAGCCGATCTTTTCTGGTCCAATTTCCATCGCATCCGATTTATCAAAGACCGGTTTTTCGTTACCCGCATGCAGCGTTCAGAAACGGAACAACCCTTCATCGTCAGCAGTCATCACCAGGCCGTTGAACAAATCGGTCGGGGTTTGGTTGTCGCAGCGACTTCGTTGGACGGCAAAGTGATCGAGGCGCTTGAGCATGAAAAATATCCGAATGTACTGGGCGTCCAGTTTCACCCGGAACATTCCGAATGTTACAACCCGGAAGGGCATGCCTATCAAATCTCCCCCACCGACACAAACCGGACAACCTATTATGAAAGCCTGGTTCGGTTGGAAAGCCAGGAATTCCACCGGAACTTCTGGGAGTATTTTTCAACGCTTCTGAAAGACGCGGAAAAATAATCCTGATTGTCGTTTAACGCGCAACCTAATTGGCAGAAACGTTTTCCCGAATCGCCGTCACACCTTGCTTTTTCGACCAATATGAATTAAAATCATTTTCAATGAATCAGACGGGTGGAATATGAAAATCGGGCAAGTGATCGTTTTTTTACTCATCGCGCTGGGAATTTACGGCGCAATCAATTATTACATCTTTATCCGGGGTCTTCAGGCTCTGCCCGAACTCCGCCATATAAAGCTGATCTACAGTCTGGTTTTTATTCTGCTGGCTGCCTCCTTTATCATCGGCCGCATTGTGGAGCGCGTCTCGGTCTGTCCACTGAGCAATTTCTTTACCTACCTGGGCGCCTACTGGCTGGGTGCGATGTTCTATTTCTTCCTGATTGTTCTTTTATTCGATTTCATACGACTGCTCCAGCTTGCCGTCGGATTCTACCCGCCATTCATCCGGGATAATTATAGCGCTGTGAAGTCGGGCCTGGCCCTGCTTTCAATTCTCAGCGTTGCCATTCTCCTGACAGCAGGTCATTTCAATGCCCGCCGGCCGCGCATTAAAACGCTGAATTTATCTGTTGCGAAGACTGTTCCCGGTCGGCAGACGCTTACAATTGCAATGGCTTCCGACATTCATCTGGGGACAATCGTAGGTCCGAAGCGCGCAGATGTACTGGTCGAGAAAATCAACGGACTGAATCCTGACCTGATCCTCTTCGCCGGGGACATTGTGGATGAAGACCTGAAACCCGTGATCTGCAACGACGTTGGGAATTCACTTTTGAAACTGCACGCCCTGCTCGGTATCTACACGATCAACGGCAACCACGAATACATCGGCGGCTACGCGAAAGCGGATGCCTATCTCGAAGCTCACGGCATAAAAGTACTGGTCGATTCGGTCGTCAATATTCAGGAACAGTTCTACGTCATTGGCCGCGCCGATCGCGACGCTTTCCGTTTCACCGGCTATCGCAGAAAAACGATGCCGGAACTGACGGCCGGTTTGAATCCCGACCTGCCCTGCATCCTGCTCGATCATCAGCCTTTCGCTCTCGAAGAGACAGCTGCAAACGGCATCGATTTACAGCTTTCCGGGCATACTCACCACGGACAAATCTGGCCGGCAAGTCTGATCACGAAAGCCATGTATGAACTCAGTTGGGGCTACCTCAGAAAGGCCGCCACCCACATCTACGTTTCCTCAGGCTTCGGCACCTGGGGTCCGCCGATTCGTATCGGCAATCAGCCGGAGATCGTCGCAATCAGGCTGAGTTTCCAATAGAGTACTATCATTGCATCCGCCGGACCGGGGTCCGGCCACGGCAGGAAAGCCGGAATCTTAAGGGCCCGAAACGCATTTCGTGCCCGATATAGCTTGACTTGATTCGGACTTCATGATAAGTTTCAAGAAGCTTTTTAGGCGGCAGTACAGAGAGATAATTTCCCGGCACAAAATTCACGAAACTACCGTGCACATCATGAAGGAGGATAGGTTATGCATAAATCGTCTCGCATCATCCGATTCACAATCAAATTCGTAATGATTCTTATAAGCAGCATCGCTATCACCGGCAGCACTATTTTTGCCGATGAAGTCAAATTTTTATGCATCGGCATGTTGCACAGCTGGTTTTCCAGCACCGGTTGTGAAATCGAAGTGGGACGAAGACATTTGATCAGCGATCAGCAGGATGGTTTCGACTGGCCGGCCATCTACGAATTACAGGATAACCAGGCCGCTCGTGCATTGTGGATTGGCGCCAAGAATTATAACGATCCGATTGCCCTGAAAACACTTCAGTATAAAGTAGTCCACACCGGCCCGCGCGGATTGGATGAACAGAACGAGTTCATGCCGCAGGAATTCAAGTTAATCGGTAAATTCAATCATCCGACCGTTGTCGTGGATGACGTTTTAGCTTCGCAGACCGTATTCAATGATGTTGTCGACGAAATCGATGAGAACATGCCCGCCGATCGCATGATCTATAACGTCGTAAATACCGAACTGGGGATCACTTTCACCCGGAAAATAAACGCCTTCAGCTCGCCTGAATTCGATGATTTCTTTATTTACGATTTCGTGTTTAAAAATACGGGCACCTACGATCTGGCCGGCAATAAGCATTCCCAGACACTCGAAGATGTGATTTTCTTTTTTCAGTACCGTTGGGCGGTGAGTAAATATATCGCTGCAAATGGCTACTATTGGGCGCCTCAGCAAGTCACCTGGGGACAGAGTACAGTCAATGAAGTCCTGCATCCATTTTACGGTGACGACATCCGCGCCTCCTATGCCTGGCTGGGTTTACATTCGAAATACGAAGGCGATAATATCGGAGGTCCGAATATCGGCAGTCCGACGATCGCGGCCAACGGTTTTCTGGGCGGCACCCAATTCCCGGGCGTCATCACTCTGCATGTCGATCACGCACCGAATGATCAAAGCGACGATCCGAACCAACCTTCGAGTGCGCCCTATTTTTTCTCGGGTCATGCCATCACCCAGCCGAACAATCAGTTCGATCCCGGGCGTATGACGGAAGAATACCTGATCATGTCATCCGGTATGCCCAGCCTGACGCATGCCGAAGCCGTCGGCGATGGAAACGCCGATGAATTGCCCATCGCCGGAGGAGGCGGTGTCTCACAGGCAATCGGCTACGGTCCCTATACTTTAGCACCGGGTGACAGCATCCATATCATCATTGGAGAATGTATCGGCGGTCTCAATTGGGAAAAGCGAAAGACCCTCGGACGGCAATGGTTCGACGAGTCTTCGCCCTATAATCTCCCAGGCGGCGGAACGACGACTGATCGGAACGAATTTAAAGATACCTGGGTTTTTACGGGACGCGACTCGATCATGAAGGCGTTTGCTCGGGTTCAACAAACCTATGAAAACGGTCTGATCGTCGATCCCGCTCCCCCGCCACCCCAGACATTCACGGTTACATCGGGCGGAGACCGGATCACGCTGACGTGGGCCGATAATGCCGAAACGTACGCCCATTTTGCCGGTTACAAGTTGTATCGCTCAATGGATACTCCGGATACCAGTTTTACTTTGCTCTATGAATGCGGCCAGGGTACCGGGAATCCATTAACCCATCAATATGATGATCGCGGCGCCGCCCGTGGATTCGACTATTATTATTATATCACCTCCTTCGATGACGGATCGGTGAATACAATCAAACCGGGTGCAACCATCGAGAGCAACCTCTTCTGGACCCGTACCACCGAACCGGCATATCTGCGACGCATGCCGGGTGAGAAACTAAGCGATATCCGCATTGTGCCGAATCCCTATCACATCGGTGCGAAAGACTATCAATTCGGTTCAGCCAACAAAGACCGCCTGATGTTTTACAACCTGCCTCCGCTGTGCACCATTAAAATCTTCACGGAACGTGGCGATCTGATCGAGACTATCGAACATGCCGACGGCAGCGGTGACGAGGAATGGAGATCGGTAACATCTTCACGCCAAGTCATTGTGAGCGGGCTGTATATCGTTTATTTCGAAACTCCCGATGGAGAAAGTATTTCGAAGAAGTTAATCGTCGTCCGATAAAAAATAGTGATCGGCGTTATCAATCAGGGATATTCTGAAAATCACACCCTGGCATTCATCAGTCGTTCTGAGACCATGAAATGGCCGAGAATCAATAGTCCAATATTTCGTAAAACTCGATTTTTACCTGTTTAAAATACGGCAGCTGTTTTGCCAGCAGCGCCTCATGCGAATCATCACCATGAAAAAAGCCCAGCACTTTATAGGCGGCTTCAATATTTGGAAATTCGCATTGCCAAATTAACGTATTGCATGGTTGTTCCCCTGAAATTGGCTGCAATCGCTTCCCATCCGGGTAGTCCGGACGTGCCCGTTCCAATTCCGCAAATTTCTTTTCCATTTCCATAAATTCCGCTTCTTTGGTAGCATCGAATTGCTGCATAATCCTCATTAAAACACTCATTGATTAATCCTCCAATAAACTATGTATATTTTCACTTAACTTGTTCCCGTTTTTATCATCCAACTCCCGCAATACATCCCGGGTAATATCCGTGTTGATCGTATGTTCCGACTCAACAGAACAACCACTCACCAGGTTCGCTAATTGATGGGCCTCTTTTAAAGAAAGACCGGCTGTCAGACCCACCAGTAATCCACTCAAGTGGGCGTCCCCGGCTCCCGCTGTATTCACTACATTCACATTATAGACGGGTAAATGTGTCAGAGAATTTCCGTCCCATATCCAGCTGCCCTTCTTACCTTCCGTTATCGAAATAGTAATAGTCGGATTGATTTCGGTCAGCATTTTAACCGTGGTATCAATAATCTGCCGGGTATCATTTTCATCGCATCGCTTTCCGACCAGCGCCGCCGCTTCATCAAGATTGACTGCCAGCAGGTTTATCTTCTTAAAGATATCCGGAGAGACTGTTTGCAGCTCTTCGGAAGTAAACGAAGCCGCTGTGTAAAAATTGTATTTAGTGCCCAATTCGAGAATTTCCTCACGTGCTGCCAGTGGTACTTCAGGTGCCGCGAGGGCAATTCCATTACCCGCGTGTTTAGCAAATTCTTTTTCCGATTTCCGAATAAATTCAGGATCTACTTCAGAACAAGCGGAATCACAAGTGGTCAGATTACCGCCACTTCCATCGGGATAAATAAAACAGTAGGAAAACAGGGTCTGACTTTTCGGTGAACTCTCAATGTAATCCATCGAAAATCCAATGTCCCTAAGATCGTTCAGCAGTTTATTACCGAAAGTATCATCCCCGACTTTCCCGAGCAGAATGACTTCAAAATCGGCGCCGAGAAGCGCTTTGACATAGTACGAAATAATATGAAGTTTGCAATAATCTTTTCTGTCCAGAAAGTATCCGCTCCGACTCTCTTCTCTGCCGAGCGTGTGGTCTCCATTGAGACGAAAAAACATGCCCGATCCGATACCGCCGGTCCCAATCATTGCTTGATAGCGTTTACTATTCGATGTTATCTTTAATGCTCTCATTAATTGTCTCCGGTTATTTTATAATCAACAAGTCATTCAGTCTCACAACCTAAATCCCATTCCGGATGCTCGCTTATCGGATGAATAGCTGTAGAAATTGTGGCCGTAAGCAGTGCATCAGGGTGTTCCTGTAGCAAGGTAATTGGATATTCCGGCGTAATCGGCCCAAAAAGCGCCACCCGAAGGGCGGTCTGTTTCCAGGAACCGGTATCACTGAACAGTCGGACTTTTTTTGCCGATAAACATTCTTTAATGCCGAGGGTAATTGACATTGGTGGAACATATTGATAAGCCGCCCCAAAGGTGCGCTGCGCCAGCGCAATAATCGTATCGATATTATTTTCCTGGAGTCTGATGGTTGAGTTCCGGATTTCATCTATGGTTAAATGACTAAAGGGATGTCTTCTTGCTTGATTATAAGCAATATGACCGTCTTGCCCCCACCCGCCTAATGTAATATCAATAGGTTTTTGTTCAATTTTTTCCTTAATCTCATTTATTTCCCCTGTGTTCAGCCAATTACGATTCTCTACTGGTACTGCTAATTCTGGTAATATGGGATTATAGAAATTTTTCTCCATAAATCCTCGAAAACTGTATGGGTGATTTCTCGGTAATTCACAACCTTGCCAATCCAGGCATTCATCCATATGAAAAACTTCAAGATTTTTCAGGCTAACTTTTTCGGTATTTACCAAATTCGTAAACGAGTCATACCAGCAGTTGGGTCCACATGGGATAATGGCACGTGTGCCAATTTCAATGCAATTATTCTCACTAATTAGATCGACAAGCTCCCTTGCCATTATTTGTCCCATTTCAGCCGAGTCCTGACAGAGCCTGAAGGGTATTTTTAAATTTTTATGATTAACAAGTTCAGTATATTGAATTTTACACCAGGAATATAACATTTTCTGCGTAATCACATGTTGTATATCAACATCCGTATTTCTTTTGTCCATAATATGATCCTTTTCCATGTTTTCGATTAAAGTGTTTGTCAATAAGTGGTTTTTGTATTTCATTTATTTTCGGATTGAGTAAAACTGTGTAGAAACTGATTTTTGAAATTTCTTCCAGAATGACTGAATTATTAACAGCATCGATTGGATGTTTACCCCAGGTGAACGGTCCGTGACAAGAGACCAGGACCATTCCCAGTTCATCGGCTGATAGATTTGAAAACCTTTTACTAATTTGTTTTCCTGTTTCGGTTTCATAATCTCCCCCAATTTGACTATCGGAGAGGTCTTCAGTACAGGGTATTTCCCCAGCGCTGTAATCTGCGTGGGTGGTCCCCAGACAGGGAATCGGACGTCGGGCTTGCGCCCATGCTGTCGCAAAGGGTGAATGGGTATGAGCAACACCACCGATATTTGGAAATGCCTTATAGAGTTCAAGGTGTGTTTTTGTATCTGAAGATGGATTGTACTCGTTATTAATTATATGATTATCCAGATCGACCAAGACCATATTGTCCGGCGTCAGGTTCTGGTATTTTATGCCACTGGGTTTGATAGCAATAATTCCCCGCTGGCGGTCAATGCCGCTTACATTTCCAAATGTCTGGATAACAAGACCTTTATTATAAAGGTCTAAATTACAGTTACAGACCTGCTCTTTTAAATCTTGTAATGCCTTCATAAATCTATTAACCTCAATTCTCCGGACGGGCTAATCCGCCAGCAGATATATCGATACAAAGGCGAATATCATTCCGCCAATGATAATCGGATGGGGAACAACCGAATACAGAATAAGCGAGATTATGACAGTAACGACCGGCGCTAAGGCCATCATCGGTACGACAATAATGGCTTTGCCATAACGAATCGCATAGGCAAAAAACAGAAAACCGACGGCATTTAATGACTGAACCAGTCCGGCAGCCCATAGTCCTTTTAGACCCCAGTTTATCGTTTGTGAGAAATCGGTCAGATACAATGCAATGGGAATCAGCACAATCGCGCTGATCATCAGATAGAAGGTTATGCTTTCTGCCTTCATACTATCAGCATTTTCGTTACCACCCGCATATTTCATGATAAATGCCTGCAATCCCCACATTATGAATACAATCATCGCCAGGACGAACCACAGGTAGCCGTGAACGACAGAGTTTCCATGCGGCTGGTAGGAAAGCATCCCAATTGCGACAAGCGCCAGAATGATTCCCATCCAGGACCTTCCATTGGCCTTCTCTTTCAAGATCGCTAACGATAGAACAATGGTAACGACAGGATACAGTGAGATAATCGGAAAAATGATATACGCCGGTCCCATTCGTAAACATTGAAACAGGATCATCTGACCGCCGCAACCCAATAAGCCGGCACTGACGCCATAAATAATCGACCGCCAATCACCATCTAATTTCCAATTAACACGCATTAAAGCGATGAGCGCCACCGGGATCATTGCCAACGCCCAAACCGAGTAACCGAGAGTCGCCGGAAATCCCGCTTTTTCAGGTATTTCGATAAACGCACCCCAGATACCCCATAAAATGGTCGTCGTCATTGCATACATCAGCCAGGATTTAATTTTCATTCCATTTATTCCTAAATAATAATTATTACAGTATTTACTCTGATTTATCCAAAGATTTCACTTCCACCAACAGATGAGTCGTAAAGGAGACCTTAAGTTTACCGGTTGGACCGGATACAGTCCCAAGGTCCCGATCATTTTCATAGTCCATTACAGAATAGATACCTTTTTCCAATCCTCTTAATTCAACGTCTCCATCATAGGATGGAGCATAAAACGCATAATACATGGTTCCGTCTTTCTGAACGGCATGAGCTTCTGGACGGTCGTAGCCAATATCATAAAGGTCTCCCCGATACAAACCCTTCGAAAGCATTTTATCTTTATAAATGTTAATCCATTTTGCCCACACTTTTTCTTTCTCGGGAGTCAGGGCAATGTCACCGGTTTCCTTATTGTCATGCGCACCTACAGGCCAGGTGAATTTGGTTCCGGGGACACCGCCAATGCCAACGGTTGAAGCAAAATCACAACGCTCATCACTTAATTCAACATGATCTCCGTAGAATACCGATTTTGTACCGGTTAAGGCTTTGAGGGTTTTCCCTTTGATGCGAATATGCCATGAGCTGTGCGGATCAGAGGCAACTGTCTGGTTCATATAGGGTAAAATAAAAAATGACTGATTGGTGCCGCAGGGACAGATCTCAATCACGGCATCGGGATTAATACGCAAGGCGGTTTCGTAAATATCTTTAAAAAGCGAGGGTAAGCTCTCGACGGATTCTTCGGGAACTGCGTGATTGTGGGCGGGATTGTAGCAGCGGGGTACAGTATTCAGGTTATTACCATCGATTTTTAAACCATCCCAGCCCCATTCTCCGATTGCTTTTTTAACAAAATCAACAGTCAGTTTCCGCACTTCTTCCGATGACGGACAGAGAAAATAGGATTTCCAGAATTCGATGACAATGGGCTCAAGGCTCTCATTCAACAAGAGGTACTCCGGGTGATCCCGATACAAATCCGTCTGCGGCAGCACAGACAAGGGCATCCACCACAATTTTGCCTTGGCACCTGCTTCATGAATATCATTCACGACCTTCCGCATATCATCTTCGCCATTCGGGAATTTGTCTTCTGGCAGGTAATAGTCGCCGACACCCGTGTCCCAACCATAATCCAGCACGACCCAGTCAATTCCCAGCTGTCTCACCATCGGAATCGCGCCATAGAACTCCTCCATCGTGAAATTCTTTTCAAATCCCCAGCCGCACCAGATCGTCTCATAGGCTCCTTCCGGTGCTTCTCTAAACTCGATCCCCTGACGTTCCATAAATTTTCTGTATTCGGACAATGTCCTGAAGTGGTCACCCTTATGGACAGAGACGAACGTCTTAAATGTCGCAAGGCTTTTACCCGGTTTTAAGACCTGCGGATTTTGATAATCAACGGCCAGTTCAACCGCACTCTCCGTCTCCATCGTCACAGGCAAGGATACCAGTTTGGGGACCATCTCAACATGACCAACCGCTAATCCGACGTCTTGCCGCCAGATATCGACGACCGGCGTTCCGCCACCGTAGTCAATGTGATTCATACCCAGGTAATTTTCCCGTTCAAATCCTTTCGCCAGGGGCTGAATCCAATCGTTGTCCCAGCCATAGGACCCAGGCTGGAAAGACCAGAAGGCTGGCTGAGCACCGCTTCCGCCGGCACTCTTTATTGAATAACAGTTGTTCGTCCACCCGTCGACCATCAGTTCCTTTTCACCGATATTGGTGTAAGTCACTTCCAAAAAGAGCATGCTCGGGAAGTCCCGGTAGCTGGATATCGTGAGCTCTTTCTTCAAAGCTTCCGATTGGCCGGACAACTGATATATTTTGCCTTTGCCAATGTCATCTTTCAGCAATGAAACCGACTTTTTATCAAATTTGAAATCTTGATATGTTTCACCATCTATTCGAATCGATTCGGATGGATTGAAGGCCCCAAGGGCGACCTTATTCCCATCGAGTTTTGAAACAACCCGGCTGTTTAAAAGCATATCGAATTCGAGGTCGATCTGGCCACCTTTCACGATTATCGTATCCGAGCGGTCTGAATTGCAGGAACAGAAGAGCAGCATCGCAGCAAGTGCCAGCACCAAACATGATATCCGATGTACCGATATATTCATTTTTTCCTCCAATTGATTCGTCGCATTCATTTTGCTTCCCCATTTACATTTTGTCTCAGCAGATCGTAGCCGTGAGTCCAATTTTTCCAATACCGGTGTGTCCAATCATTGCGGGCTTCTTATATCTGCTTGCGCCGTGCTTTTCATTCCATCACCAGGATTTAATAGCGGATGACAATTTTTCCTCGTTCCCCCTGCATATCCAACCCGGCAACGGATAAACTGAGCGTTTTTTCCTGTGCATCATACTGCTCTTTGAGTATTTTCAAATTCGGATTGGCTGAGCTAACCGAAACCGGTTTTTGACATTTTATTTTAACAATTTGATGACCATACATCTTTAAATCGACCACCAGGTCACCTCTCTTTTTCTGGATCGTATAAACATTATAAGTCCCTGAATTAATGACTGTATTATCGATTATCTCACTGCCGATACTATATTTGAAGGTATAGTTTTTTTTCTCCAGCGATGGGAGATAAATGTAGCCGTATCCCGAATCTTCGAAATAGGCCGGAATCGACTGATCATTTATGGTCGCTACGGACACATGTTGCCTATCCAGCAGTTTAACTGCGAGCACCATATTTCCCAACAAGTCGTTTTCATAAGCCTCTTCGGGCATTCTCCTGTTGTCGATTTTCACCTGCCCATCGGCATCTTCAGAAACATCAGTAAACCGTTTATATAACCATTGAGAAAAGAGCTGTTCGGTATTTTTGGCCAGATAATGATCCGGATGCGTTTGGATATTAGTAAAAAAGTCGACCCAGCGTTGGTTTAGCGCCGGTTGCAGAAAATCATCGGTAGCCATCCAGTTCGCCCAGTGCGTTTCAATAATATCCGTTGCGTATTCTTCTACGGGCGCGGTCGGTAGTTTTGCCATTTCAAACCAGTTATTGCCATATTGGAAGCGATTAATCACCAAGATACCATGATCAAAGCCACCGCCAAATTCCTCGGGCGGATTCAGTTCAGTCACGTAATCAAATTGGGTGTTGGTATACTTCACTCCATTATCGCGCATTATTTTACAGGTACTGTATTCCCCTTCGGGATTCCAGTAAAAAGCATAGCAAGGCGGCACATAACTTTCCGGAAAGGATTGTCCGTTTTCCGGAGTCCAGCCATATTGGGCCATTATTTCCTTGAAACATTGTATGTGACCACGCATGACGGTCTCATCGCGGGGCTGATTATTTTCCAGGTCATACCATTCTGCCCGCGTCGTTTTTCCATCCTTCCAAAATTCATGTCCGACCCCGTGCAAGCCAAATTCAAGAAATGCGGCGTTGTCTTTGATATAGTTCATGGATTCAATCTGGGTCATATCAATATTCGCAGAATTATCAAATTGGGCGCCCTGAATGGTTGTTGTCGGGTATTTTGCACAGACATTCAAACGGTCCATCTCGGCAAGTACAAACAATCCCATGAAACGGACGCCAACCTGCTCTCCGACTTCAACGATCGGTCGGTAATCACGAATATCAAAGTCGCGTCTAACTCCAACCCGAAATCCGTCACCATACTCAGATAAATTGCTCCCCTCATTCCATCCCATATCATCTATGGCAACGGCAAATGCTTTGGGAAAGAGAATGTTTGAAGACGGAATATCAGCCGCATAGCCCGGCGAAAAGAGTAGAAGAATATTGAGTAGAACGACGAATCTCAACGTATACTGAACAAATGGGCTTTTATCATGTCTCATTATTTCCTCCAACTTTCTTATCAATTTTAGCGATATATCAATTTTACTATCATCTGTTTAATCAAAATTATCTGGTTCTTTCTATTTGAGATAAGTACATCTCCCGGAACGACTTATGCCATTCACCGAAACCATCTACATAAAAGTAGCAGCGGCCATCGCGGCCGCGAGTCTACCGATTTGGCGCTGGGTTGCACTCTGCTTCATAACCATTGTCTCGAACGAACAGATCCGCTCTATTCTTCCATTCCGGTACATTTCGCGTTCACTGCATAAACAAAATTTTACCGTCGGCAATTTTTCGATTTTCCTTCTCGATTATCTGGAATAGATAGATTCCGCTGGATAGCTTTTTTATATCTGGGTCTGAAACCGTCCAACAGTATCTGAAATCAGATTCCCCCGTTTTGACGATAATTCGCCGATGGATCAGGCGCCCCGAAAGATCATACACTTTAATCAGAATGTCACCCGGTACGGATCGATTGAATTGCCCGGAAAACGTAATCGAAGAGTTGAAAGGGTTTGGATATGCTCTGTGAGTCAACTGCAACTCGTCCACCATCATCTGCTTCGATTCTGTGATCGAACTGGGAGGGTTTGGGAAATAATAAGCGCTTTCCCTATAGTTATTCGGTGCAAAATCATCCGCTGACTGTACGTCGGCATCATCAATGTGAAATAAAAACGAGATATATGTCGGCATTTCTGTAAATCTCGATTTAGGGATCGCCAGTTCCACCCGATTGGGATCCTCAATTCCGATCTTGTGATCAACGGTGCCCAGGTACTGCCATGACCATTCCCCGTTGCTGCCCGAATATCTGTGGAGATACCCATTTTCGTACATGATATCAATTCCGTTATAGCTTCCCGAAAAGTGAAATCCGCTTGAAGAATCATTGTCTTCATCAATCAGGACATGATTGAAATATTTCGAAATATCCATCGGTCCGGCCGTTGAAAAGGAAAAATAATAGAATTCTTCGTTATCCTGGACCCAACCATCAACGATATCACAGGATTTCGATGTTGTATTGTCTCCTTCCGACTCGATACCAGCGCCTGAAACATCCGCCTGGTGGGACGTGCCCCAGTCATCAAAGTAGCCATCGATGATAACAGCGCCGCTGTACAGGGAATCCACCACAAAGACGTTGCGATTCTGGTCTGTATGTGACAGAGCGGCGCTGTCGGAAGACCGCAGGGCGAGTCGGTAGGTTTTGCTTTTATCGAGTCCTGTGAGGACGTATCGGTAATCGGAAACATCTGAATCCAGCGGGACAAGATCATAGAATTGAGGCGGCGCGGAAAAGTCAATTTCATCTTCACTCAGGTACAGATGGTAGTGGACCGGCGGCGTCTGATCGATGGCGGTATTCCAGTACACCACCAGGTCATCGCCCAGCCAGTTGCATTTCAACAGTCCGACCTGATCCGCCCATGTGGGCGAATTGTTATCCACGAGATGATTGTGGTAGACATCCCAGCGGATGGAATCCAGATAGATTGTCGATATCGTCAAGATCCACCCCTGATCCCGTTCTACAGCGTTGACGGCTTCCCCAAGCAAATCATGATAACCGGATTGGTTTAATTTTAAATAATCCAGGATAAATACCGTAAAGCCATCACTCTGTTTTGCTTGTTGATTGATCAGTGGGGCAAAATGCTCAGACAAATATGGAAATGACGTATGGTAGATCCCGATCGACTTGTTCCAGTCCCAGATGATGTAATAGCTTTCTATCATTAACCCATCAATACTTTGACGATAGCGGTCAACATATTGAAAATGAGGCAGGGCGGGTTCCAGGTAAAACAGCCCTCTGTTCGCCAGGAGATATTTATCGGGAAATCTTGCCCGGAGGTATTCGATATATTCGATCATTCCCTGAGATGTCCACTCGTAGGGCAAACCCCAGGAATTTGGACCGCTGGTATCCACCAGATCCAGAAAGAGTCCGTCACAATGATAGACGTGAATAATATCTTCTGCTTGCGGATCGTTATATTCCCACCAGGCAGAATCTCCGGCATTGACATAGTAGCTGTTCCAGAGACCATCTTTATCGGGAATTCCGTTTTTATCCTTATCGTCCAGATAAAAGGAAGCGTAACCATTATTTTGGTGAACGATGCTCTCTCCATCCCAGTACACCGGTCCGCTTCCATCTCCCTGGATCGTTGATCCGTCCTGCTCCCCTATACTCAGATAACCCAAAACCAGGACATCGTCATCGGTTCCTGAAACATTATCAAACCCGTTGCGAATATCGATAACCTGTTCCGGGGTAACGTTTCTGATATCCAGGATGACCAGATCATAATATTGACTCTGCATTACTTTTTGGGCATCGAAAAAGCTGTAATAGACAAGATAATCCGAGCTGCTGTCGAGTTGGGCGGCGGATATCAGTCCGTCCGCCCTGACAATTTCTATCGTCAGCGTCAGGCAGCCTAGAAAGACGAATATGAGCCCAATCTTTTTCACGGCCATAAGTATTTCATTTCTAGCATTATTACCGTTTCTATTACCGCTATATTATCATCGGATAATGACGAACTTTTCGACAACGTCTGGCAACTTCGTATCATCCAGTCTTTTACAATCCGTCAAATGCAAAACATACACACCGCTGGCAATCCGCTGATTCGATGTTGAGAGCTGGTCCCAGGATTCATCACTGCTTCCCGTTGTGTGCCGGAAACGCTTTATCAGATCGCCGGTCGTATTATAGATACTGACCGTACAAAAAGCCGGAAGCCCGACGAAGAGCAGTTTGTTGTTCTCTCCCGTAAAGTTCAGGTCGCCACCGGAAATGGTATACGGATTGGGAACAACCCTCACGCTATCCACGTGTAACGGCGCCGCTTTAAATGCGACCGCAGGTGATTTTGTCCGATTCGAAAAGTGTGAGCTCTCCAACTGAGTTCCGGCGAATAACCCATCATTCTGAGTGCCATCATCAACTGCGGTCACATAGTAATGGTAACTCTCACCGCGAACGGCTGTTGTATCGCGATATTCAGTTATGTCTTTCGGTACTTCAGCAAGTAGTCTATAATTGATTCCTTTGCCGAATTCATCTTCCTTGAAATTAACGAGGTAGGCTCCTCTCTTACGATAAATGTTATAATGATCCAAATCCGGAACTCCGGTGACCGGATCGGGTACTTCCCGCATATCCTCCCATTCGAGATGAATAAAACCGCCGCCGTTGCTCACCGACAGATTCGGTGAGGGCAGCGGTGCGGGAATCTGCTCTCCGCGACTGATTTTATCCCAGGCCCAACGCGATCGGCTTAGATATTCATACAAAGAATCAAGTCCCTGACTCAGAAATTCCTTCTTTGCCTCATCATCGAAAGTGGCACCCGGTTCACCCCGGTACCATTTCAGCCATTCAGCGCCCTTTGTAACAGTACTATCGTATGGGGCCCCACCCACGCCGACCGACCAGACGAAGCTGATGCTATCACCTATGGAGAAATCATAGGGTCCGACTCCCATAAACATATGATCGCCTTTTTTCCAATCGGGATCACTTTCCTCTGCTGGAGGGTGCTGTTTTTCACCGGAAGTGAAAAAGTCATAATCCCCCAGACTTCCGTAGGTTCCAGGCCAAACCTCAAAAATACCGGCTATCGCCAACGTCCTCGGTTGTTCCGGATCATCAGAGTGATCATTGACGCTTTTGTCCGCGTGCAACATGGTATAGCCGGGATATTGATAGGATAAAAACTGACCTTTTACTTCATGGATAAAACTGGGATCGCCGGTATGATCGAAATAGCGCCCACCGGGTTCTAACTCGGACACATCTTTCTGTTCATCTCCATCTCTTCCCCAGATCAATAAAAGTTCATCCCGTTCCCCATCCAGGCCACTGGGATATAACGGTGATCTCATCTCCCAGTCCATCCAGTCGTCGTGGGCGTCGCCCCCCCAACGCCAGCCCAAGATCTCCTTTTGACCGGCAAAACTCGGAATCATGCAATACCCGACAGCAAACCACACATTTTTCAGGTCTTGCTCCGGCAAATCCAGGTTGTCGTCGTCAAAACTATCCCAATTACCTGTATATTTGGCGTCGATCCGATGGATGACATAATCGTCGTGATACTGATTTGCGAAAGAATAGGTCGTGAAGGTGAGCCAGAAGCCCGGACTGCTCTTCATCCGAACAACGGTTTTTATATCGGAGTGAATTTCTGTGTCGATTTCTCCGGTGAAATCATAGGTATCATCAATCCCATTCACCAGCACAGACGGCGGAGCATAGCGCCGATATTCATAAATACCCCATGGCCATCCGCGATTCGCCAGTTCTGGGCTGACACTCGGACTCAGGCCACCGTCGGCACGTTCTTTTATACGGACGGTGCCAGTCGAATCGGTATACGACTCCGGCATAACCACGAACCACCAAAATTGACAGTTTTCGGAATCATACACGCCCTGCGGCCAGCTTGCGATCGGTTTCTGTACCGGACCGGAAGTGTCAAGGAATAGAAAGGGGTCGACCCGCCACATCAAAGTCCCCAGATCATGAAAACGGCTATTCGTATTTTTTTGTTGACCCAAAAGCGCACCGAAACACATGATGACGAATGCTATAGTTAAGAATCGGACAATTCTCACAAATCTGTGCTTCTTTATCATACCAACTCCATTTTTAGGTCCATATCATCTCTTTCTCCGCTAGAGCTTTTATCATAGGACAATTAGAATGAAATACGCAATCCCATAAAGAAATCCCTGGGATTCAGGAACTGGGTCCAGGAATACCATCCTAATTTCAAGTAATCCTGTTTATAGTCACCGTACTTATCGTTCCCGTGCTGCTCACCGGTTTCCCAGGGTAAATGGAGAGAGGATTTATACTCAATATCTTGTACATTATACAATCGTTTCTGGTTGAAAAGATTCGTGATTTGAGAATACAGGGTCAGTTTTACACTTTTCATTTTGATCACTTTTTGGATCATCAGGTCGGTGTTTGACCAGTCGGTAAATTCCATCCAGTGTCGATCGCTCAGCGGCGCATCTGCGTCATAGAGTGCCATTCCGCCATCCGACCAGCCATAAATAGCGCTTGTGCGCCATGCGCCGAGCGGATACCCTCCCAGGAAATTGGGACCAAAATTTGAGGGAGTATGAAATTCAACATTCAACTGGAGTGATGGCGCCGGGAAAGACCGTTGTTGATCATATCTGTTGCGTTGTTCCTGCATCAGCTGCTGATCTTGATAGATCCCGAATAAACCGGTGCGGCCCGTACTCCAGACCGAATATTCAAAATTTGCATACGAAGTAAAATATCTACCCTGATTTTTCTCAAATCTCAATTCGATTCCGCGGATATCCCTGTATTGATTGTTGCTCCATGTCGTGGCTTGAACTGTACCTGTACCCAGCTGACCGCTCCTGATATCCAACTCTACGACCTCATTAGAAACATCTTTATAATAAGCGCCGAGGTGAAGTAAAAACTGATTTGCAATATTATGTTCGTAACCGACCTCGTACTGAATCGTCTTCGGCCAATCCAAGAGCAAATTCGGAATGAGATTTAAATGACCTGAGCCTTCAGGAGCAACATTGAAATAATAACTCTTATCCGGAATTTGGTAAAAATGTCCGTAGTTAAAATAAATCTTTGACCTCTCAGAAATTGGATGGGAAATACCTACTCTTGGACTGAATTTTACTTTCCCGGTTTTCTTGTTTACACGTAAAGAATCAAAAGTTCCCATTTGTTGATAATAGCTCGCCTCGAGTGGGGTGTTAAACGGATCGGAAAGATCGAACGGATTTTCATTTGGGGTATAGTAATCCATCCTCAAGCCTACATTAGCAATCATTCCCTCGAACTCTAATTTATCCTGAATGTAGACACTCGCTCGCATAGGCGTCGATGTATAATAGAAATATTGCGAAGGCATCTGATCGCGTGGGTAGATATTCCCACCCATGTTGAAGAGTTCTCTCTCTTCAAATCGGTTGATCATTAGCTCAAAGCCACTCTTCAAATGATTATATTTATTGATCTGCGATACGATACTGCCCGATAATTTTAATCTTTTATACTGAGAGTGGTTTTGACCGCGTCCGAGACCACCAAAATTACACTGATTAAATTGATCCCACTGCTCGCCGTATGAATCCGGCTGACCCTTCGGCGTTTCATCGTACCATACATTTCCAATTTTCTTGATTCCGGTTGTATCCCTGCTATAAATCGGTTCCTGTACTACCCTGTCATAGAACATTTCTGCCCATAAATTAAGATAGGTTGATTTCGAAAAGATGTAGGACAACGCAATACTGCTCACATAGGAATAATTCTGAATTGGATTATACGTACTTTCCAGGAATAGATTTTTCGGATCATTGGCCAGATAGGACATGCTGACTACCGATTGCCGGGAACCATTGAACATTGATTTGGACGGAGTATATCCACCGCTAATTCCTCCGGTACCATCTTCGTAATTATACAGATTATTAAAGCGGATTTTTAATTTGTCCGATGGAGAATAGATCAGCTTAAACTGAGTCACGGAATTCGTGTATGCCTTTCGGCTTAGCGGCATATAATACTGGGTGTTCTCATATCTCTGTGAAAACATATATCCGATTTTCTTAAAAGGAGTTGGACCGGAGAAAGTAAAATCGGCAACATAGTCCGGTTGATTGGCATATTCAATATTCCGATGTCGCCACTTCCATATCTCAAGCGCCTCCTGCGGCGTATAATCATTACTGGGGACATTGTCTTTGGCATTGTTGATCGCGACCTGATTCCAACCTGAAAATTCAAATGGGTAGCCACCTGATTCCACATCTTCCCGCATGACCCCGGTAAACGCTTTTTCGCCCGCATAAACCTTCCAGAACGGACCCTGCGGTGAAAACGGGCTTGGGCCGAAATGTTTTTTAGCCGGTGGACTCATCCGAAAATCGCCTCTGAAAGAGAAAGAATTGAAATCTTCCTTTGTGGTAATATTAATCACACCGGAACGGATGTTTCCATATTCCGCATCGAACCCTCCGGTTAATACCTCTATCTCATCGACTGCGGTCATGTTGATACTTGAAATTGCTACCTGGGTTCTCTCGTTCATCAAAGACATACCGTCAACAATGACCTCGGTCTCACTGATGTCTCCGCCCCTGATACTGAAGCCGGAACCACTCGACGCGGAACTGACACTGATGCCCACCTGAGTGGCAATGACTTCGTCCAATCCTTCCAGCGGCAGGGACTCGACTTTTTCCGCTGTGATATAATATTTACTCGCCGAGACATCTTGCTTAATAACCTCTCTCTGGGCGGTTACCACGACTTCTTCCATCTCCAGGGTCGATTGAGACATCTCAAAATCTACGCTGGTCGTGCGGTTGCTATAGACCAGCACTTTCTCAATTTTTCGCGTAGCATAACCGATCATCTGGCAGACAACTGTATAAGTGCCCGGACTGATATTAATAATGTAATAATCCCCTTGATAATCCGATGCCGCTCCAAACACGGTCGGAATCTTCGCTTCCTCATCATCAATCCACTTTGCGTCGATAAAGACATTTGCTCCCGGAAGCAATGCACCCGTTTGGGAATCGATAATCGAGCCGGCGATTTTCCCGGTCGTCGCAGCATATACGGGAATCGAAATTATCAACAGGCATATCGACAAAGCAATTACATGAACGTTGAGCACTTTTTGTCTCGTCATAGAAACCTCAACAATAAAAGTTTATCTCATTTTTGCGTCTCAGGACAGGTTCATCAGAACGATCTAAATAGTCGAGTAATCTGTCCATTTTTACTCCGCACCCGCGATCCCGATAACCACTTTTTGAATCCGTCCGGGACTATCGGATTGGGAGACCGCGGGATCTGAGGGGGCGTTGGAATATACCAGATAAAGCGATTCTCCTGACCAGCACATGAAATTCGCCGTCTCAACTATATCATCTCTATAAAACTCTACAGCCGATTTGTCAGTTAAGTTATATTGTATAAGAGTTTTTGAACCTTCCGGAACAAAATACATATTACCTTCAACATCAAATTCAATACAGTAGATATTTTCATACTCCGTTATGACTTCTTCATTCGGACCTAATCCATCTACCAGAATTTCATTTCGCATCACAGCGGCACCTTCATCATTTCCAACCTGGGTCACGTATAGGTATCCGTCATGAATCTTACAACTTACAGCTCTGGAATAGTCTGCAACTCGTACTGTATCTGATGTTCCATTCTTTACCTCATAGATGCCACTTTTTATGTCAGTAATTTCGGTAACAGTTTCATCTTCGACCTGATTTGTGTTTTCTTCGTAGAATCCTAAACTAGCAATATACATTGTGTTGTTCATCTGATCTATATCAATGTAGGCCGGCTGAACGACATCTCTGATGTACTTTGTGAAACTTGTCGATCCATCCATTTCTATCCAGGAGATCCATCCTGTTTCCTGACTTGGACGCAAATTTGGCGCATAAATCCGATCATCCGGACCAACTACCATATTTCCCAGAACATTCGTTTTTTTCAACAGAGCAATTTCTCCTTCGGGTGAGATTGTGTAGACTCCCTTGGCCCAATGGGGAGATAATTGATTGATGATAAAATAGATGTTATCATTCAGCCCCAGGGTGATTCCGGCAGGCCAGTAAATGGAATCGCCAAATACCGTGACGGCCTGCTTAAAGGTAAAATCAAGCGTATCTGTAATGGTTTGAGAGGCAGTATCCAATTTCTCTTCGGTCCAGTATCCCCAAAATTCACTCCCCTGAATGGCAACTTTAACTTTCAAAAGCTTATTATTGATCATAGGTAATTCGACTGTAAGTTCCGTTTCGCTGGCTTCAAGTACTCCGCCCGGAATCCCCCCAAAAAGCACCATATCTTTAGTTTTATCCGCTAAAAAACCCGAACCGTATATTTTTACTATCTCTTTTCCAAAACCTGAGTTTGGAACAATTGAATCAATTACTGCAGCAGATAAACCAGTTGGATTGGGATCATTCCATTGAATTACATTGTCCTGGCAGGATATATATAAAATAATCGATATTAAGGTAATTGAAACACCCAGAATGCGCTTCATCTCTGACTCCCCCTTCTATAAACCAATTCCGATGGTAAAGATGTGAACGGCGTCGAAGCTCTTAAAGTTGTTAAAAGCATAGTCAAATTTGAATCCAATTCCCGCCAGTTTATATTTGAGACCTATACCGGCAGAAAAATCTTCTTCATCATAATTGATCTTATAGCCAGCTCTTAAAGCGACTAAACCGGCGTACCAGTATTCTGTTCCTAAATGAAGGCGTTCCGGATATTCACGGGGATGAACGGCATCAACGGCAAAAGTCACGGTATGCTTCGAATTTTCATGGAAGATCTTTATTAAATCCATAGCAACGCCAAGTTTAAAAGTCAATGGCAGCGGAAAAGATTCATCCACATATTTTCTCTCCTGAGAAAAATTCTGCAGACTCATTCCTATTCTCAGATCCTTATAACCCGGATAAAAAAGCGTTCCAAAATCAAATGCCGGAATATTCAAAACTGCACTTACTTTCTTATACCCGTTTTCACTTTCTGAAGAACTGACATACGCTGATCCTAAATCTTCATGACAGTACTTTAAAGCCGCACCAAAAGAAAACTTGGTTGATATCCTACGTGAGTATGCAACACCAACCACCGTTCCTCTCGGAGAGAATGTTCCCATCTCAATAAAGCCTTTGTCGTTATTAGATCTGATCGTGGCATGTAATATACCATAATCCACGCTGACAAAATTAATTCCCAGAACTCCATACTTCCCAAAGTTGATCGCTGATGCAAATACAGTATGATTGATATCTGCTATCCATTTGACATTGGAAAATGTTATACTATATTTTTCCACTGCACTTAAACCAGCAGGATTCCAAAAAACAGAAGTCAATTCTTCATCGATACCTGTAAATGCATTCCCCATTCCGACTGCACGAGCTCCAATTGGAATTGATAGCCACTTAAAACCAGTCTGTCCTAATTTCTTAACAGCATAGCTATTATCCGGAAATGACAGAAGTAACAACAGCAAGGAGATAGTGATTGGACTTTTAAATCTCATGTGTTCCCCTGTTCCCCTTATTTTTATGATTTTTCATTTAAAAAATCACAGTATCATAAAAATACAGTCTATACAATAACATTTTTCTCTATGTAATATGGTAAAACTCATATAATCATAATATAACGTGAGTTCGATATAAGATAACGCTCTGGAAATTACCAATGGAAACCGTTAAAACAGTTCACCTTTTACAAAATTTGGGTGCAATCCCCAAATTAATTCGGGATCTATCTCAAAACATCCCGATTTCTATAACCCCCGATATATCGGGGCAGGCAGTTTCAACGGTTTTTATCTATCCAAAAGACATTGGTTGCTTACATCAAACTCACGTTAATATAGATAAAAATATTCTGTATGATAAAACTTCAAATATCTAAATATATCTATATTTATTTAATAAATAGCCGTTTCAAAAAACTTATTAATCTTCTTTGGATGGATATTTAAACTCCCATTTTCAAAGAACCGGGCAAAAATACTTTAGTTCAATGCTTCCAAAGTTGAGGTTTGCCAGTACGAAACCGGCAAACCTCAACTTTGAGTAATCACATTATTTCAAGAGTATCATTTTGCTTGACATACTGGTGTTTGCTGTCGTCAAAGTATACAGATAGACTCCTGATTCAACGGACATATCAAAATCGTCTTTTCCATCCCACTCGATATTATTCATGCCTCTTGAGGCGTTACCGGAATAAAGAGTTCTTACTTTCTGTCCAAGCAGATTAAAAACCTCAAGAGTAATTTTATCGGTATTTTCAAGTACGAATGAAATTATAGTGTTTGGATTGAACGGATTTGGATAGTTACCGAGAAGATTTACCTGTTCCGGGATGTAAGTATCATGCTCAGCAATACCGGTTGTCGTATCCACGGTTGTTGTATCCGGTGGAGGAAAAGAGCTGAAATAGTACGGAGCAGTATCGCTGCCCCAAGAGCTCGGGTAGCCTTCGTTTGACCAATCAACCGTATTTTCATTCAATATCAAGAATCTCAGGCTCTCATAAAACTTGTCCACCTCTCCGATAGCGGCTCTTGATAATCCCACTTCTATAACATTATCGTCGGTATTATAGGCTACAGTGGGAGTATAACCGGTGATAGCCCATTGGGAATCACTACCATTTGCACCCGTGAAGGCAAAAATGCCGTCGCCTGGATAATAACTGCTGCTGGCTCCCGATGTATTGAGCACCATCCAATAATCCGCACCAAGTGCCCACCAACCCCAGGTTAAACCGGTTGTATCACACATATCCGTATCAAGGAACAATGAAAACCAACAAACAGGATCTGTTCCAAGCTCGCTCAATAACCCGTTTTCATTAATGTCAATACGAATGTAAATACTATCCAGATCATGAGCAACGTACACATCTTTTATATCCATCTTTTCAAGAGCATAATCATCGACATCCTCTAGTGGGTTTGGCTCCACATCAAATTGCATTGCCTCAGTCCAATCAGAAAGATCACCATCAACAGTAATACTGGCATTATAGTGATAAGCGGCAATATCGCTGCCCCATGAGCTTGGGTAGCCTTCATTTGACCAATCAACCGTATTTTCATTCAAAAGCAAGAATCTCAAGCCTACGGCCGGCACCCCTTCCATTTCGAGAGCAATCCGAGGCACTCCCACTTCCATCACGTTATCATCATCATTATATGCCACGGTAGGAATATAACCGGTGCCTGCCCATTTTGAATCACTGCCATTTGCACCCGTGAAGGCAAAAATGCTATCGCCAGGATAATAACTGCTGCTAGCTCCAGACGAGTTGAG
>CAZPRY010000025.1:0-61762 GCA_964589175.1 uncultured bacterium | reverse complement strand
GCTGTCTCTTCTATTTGTAAATCATAGGACATTTATTCTGAGAATCGCTATAAATCCACATGTGCCCGGCATTTCAGGCAGACGGTCCCCCGCAGGTGGCCGGGAAGTTTCTGCGTTCTTTTTTTATGGAATCCCAGGTAGCGGCTGCCGGTGGCGACCCCGCAGTTCATGCAGCCCAGCGCCAGTTCCATTTGTTGCTTTGTTTTGTTAAGATGCTGCCGGAAAACGACGCCCTGTTCATGGGCGAACCGGCGATCGCTCTCGGAAAAATAATCGGGACCGTAGAGTTTGTCGTTGATCTCCATGACGGCGATTTTCATCGGGCCGTTGCAGCGCCAGCAGCGGCTGCTGAAGAAGAACATTCGTTTCGGGAAAAGCGGCCCGCCGCAGTTCGTGCAGCGCTGGCGCGGGCAATATAGTACGACAGTCGGATCGAGCTTCGTTTGCGCGGCCAGCGTTTCCAACGATTCGGCATCGCGGACCCGGAAAATCAGCAGGGGAATTTGCCCCTGACTGCAGAAGTCCAAAACCTGCGGATCGGGACGATGACTCACGACAATTTCGAGCAGAATCCGGGGATTCCGGTCGCTGTCCAGAAGCGCAATATCGGGCCGGCAGGTGCCCATGCTCTTTTCGGTCACTACCGATGAAATACCGTCCAGGAGATTCAGATCATGCCTTCCCGAGCAGACGATGCATTTCCAGTAGATGCAAATCACCTGGCGGATGGATAGAGCCGTGATGAGTTTATCGTAGATCAATTGCTTGGCGATGAAGTGCAGAGCCGTTTCGGCGCTGCAATTTGCTCCGGGATAGTGGGCGAAATGGTGGCGCGTTTTATCGCCTTTACGAGCGACGACAGCAGTCCGGCAAACCGGGCAGACGGCCGCACATTTCAGACCGCGTTCAACGGCGGAAACATGCACAAGCCGGCCGTCCTTTTCCGCAAAAGGCACCCTGACCTGGCTTTTCCCGCCGGTCTTGGTTGGCGGAGATGTTGGAAGTTCGAGGGCTTCGCTGATTTTGGAGGCTATATTGGGATTACCGGGGAATTCCATTTTTACCAATCATAAATCAGGGATAGAAAAAAATAGCGTCGTGGCACAGAGCACCGCGGTAAGTAGAAATCAAATATAAATTTCTGGTTACGGTGCTCTGCGCCGTAACCCGGCTAAATGCTCGCTTTGAATATAAGCTGTATCGCGGTTTTTTCCATATTTTTCCGATGCGGATGTCATAGCGCTTCTATTGCCTGCAAGCATTGATGCTCGTAAATTATTCAAAAAGGTGAGGCAATGGAAGAGAACCTGTATCAGATATTTCAGCGGCTGAAAGCCGCGCTCACGATGTTTGAGAAACCCACTATGGTTCCCAAAATCGACCTGGACAGCCGCTACGAACTCTGGTCGCAAAAGGATGTCGTGATTAACGGACGCAGGCGCAGGGAGGTATTTTTCGCCGCCCTGATAATCCAGAGTAACTATGTTGGCTTCTATTTCATGCCCGTTTATATCGACACCAGTCTTAAAGAAGTCTTCGCGCCGGAACTGCTGAAATTACTCAAAGGCGAATCCTGTTTCCACATCAAACAGCTGGATGAAAATCTGGAGAAACAGATTTCCGATGCACTCTGCAAGGGATATGATCTTTACAAGCAGCGTGGCTGGATCTGAGGGAGTCGTTGTAAACGATGAAGTGCGATTATCCATTCCATCGCCCCGCAGATTACCCTGACACCAGCCGGGACGCTGATGGGGTGGGGCGATACTGCTTGATTTTTGGTGACAGCCGGATTAGATTAATTATCAAGCCGACAATATGAAAAAAGACAGGAGTTATGATTCCGCATGAATTTTCATTTCAGCATATATTTTCTTCCGCTGCTGGTTGCGGTTGTACTTTGCGCCGTCATCATCTTTTATGTCTGGCGCTTTCGCAGTCGCCCCGAGGGTAAAGCCTTGCTCGCCTTGGGGATTGCCGTTGCGTGGTGGACATCCGGCAATATCCTGGAATACGGATTCCAGTCTTTGGCAGTCAAGCAATTTTGGGCAAGCATGGAGTATTTGGGTATCGGTGCGGTTCCGATTGCCTGGGTGACCGTCGTGGCCATTTATACCGATCAACAAAAATGGATCACTTTGCGCAACCTGATTCTGCTTAGCATTCTCCCGGCGATAACCGTGATCATGATTTTTACCAACAATTATCACGGGCTCATGCGCTATAACATTACGCTGGATACCAACGGTCCTTTCTCGGTGATCTCCAAAACGTATGGGATCTGGTTCTGGATTCAGGTGATGTATAACCACGGGCTGATGATCACCGGCATCATCATGGTATTGCGGCGTTTGTTCCGGCCACCCCGCTTGCAGCATCGACAGCTGTTGCTGCTGCTGGCGATTGCCTTCATTCCCTGGATCGGTAATATTGTCTTTATTTTCAAGCTGGGTTCATGGTCGAGGATTGATATTTCTTCAACATTATTATCGATTTCCGGGATAATGATGACTTTCGGGCTGGTACGTTTCCATCTGCTGGATGTTATTCCGATCGGCAGGGATTTTGTCCTCGAAGATATGACGGACGCCATTCTGATTGTAGACAGCCTGAACCGTGTGGTCGATTACAACGGTGCCTGCCGCCAGATGTTTCATCTGGGCAAGAATCTGGTGACTCAGCCGATGGAAAATATTCTCACGCCGATACAGGATTTGCTGGCCGGGGTCCCCGGTACCGATGCATCCCGACATGAATTTTCCCTGAAAGATGATTCCGACGAGAAGACCTATGAATTGCGAGTAAACTCGCTTTATAATCAGCGCAAAAAGTTTCGCGGGAGGATATTTCATTTCCAGGATATTAGCGAACGGAAAGCCGCCGAGCGGGAAAGGGAGAAGATCATCGCCGAGCTTCAGGAAGCCCTCGAAAAGGTCGACACGCTCAGCGGATTTCTGCCCATTTGTGCGAATTGTAAAAAGATACGCGACGATCAGGGCTATTGGAACGAAGTCGAATCGTACATCAGCCAGCACTCCAAGGCGCAGTTCAGCCATAGCCTCTGTGCCGACTGTATCCGCAAATTGTACCCCGAAGAATATGAGCGTCTGAAAAAACGGGGTAAACTGGACTGAAATTGTTTGCTTAAACGGGGAAGCTCCGGGAAGGCGCAAAGCGGGACGCTGTGAGAATGAATTGGGCCTTCAAAGAGCATTCAGCAAAATCTCAGTCATCTCATCGCGTGTTAGTTCTACGGGATTGCCCTTCATGCTGCTTGATTTCTCGGCTTTCTCCACAATGATGGGAATGTCGTTTTCGGTGATACCGTAGTCACACAACAACCTCACCGGCAAATCTTTATAAAATTCCCGAAACCAATCATTCAGATCGTTCTTGTCTGCGTCATGCCGCCCGGTGAGAATTGCGGCGATCTGACGATAACGGATTAATGCCGGCGAGCCCGGTAATCGATTTTGCAGTGCCCTGATATTAACGGCCGTGACAAAGGGCAGCAGCCGGGCGCAGGTCATTCCGTGCGGCGCCGGGAAGAGGCCGCCAATGGGACCGGCGAAACCGTGTACTGCTCCCAATTTCGCGTTCGCGAGGGCCAATCCGCTGAACAGACTCGCCACACACATATCCTCGCGGGCTGAGAGATTGCTGCCTTCCAAGACGGCGAGTCTTAGCGATCTTGCGGCTCTAGAAATGCCTTCGCGACATAAACCATCTACAAGCGGATTATGGTACTTCGTCGTGTAGGCTTCGATCAATTGGGTGAAGGCATCCAGGCCGCAGCCTGTGGTGACTTCCGGTGACATCGAGAGCGTCAACTGGGGGTCTACGATGGCGATCACCGGAGACAGCCACTTATGACGCAGGCTAACTTTGACGGCATGTTCGGGACTGGCAAGGACCGCATTGTTGGTGACTTCGGAACCCGTCCCGGCGGTTGTGGGAATGGCGATCACCGGAAGTGGTTTTGCGCCGAGCAGTTTGCCCTTTCCGATTACTTCCAGATAATCGAGGATATCGCCCTCGTTTCTGGCGAGTGCAGCCACGGCTTTGGCTGTATCGATAACGCTACCGCCTCCCAGTGCGACGACGACGTCAATCGACTCTTGCCGGGCGAGTTCAATGTATCGTGTTGCGAGATGAATATCCGGTTCGGTGGGGACGGCCTCGGTTCTGACCGTCAAATTCTTTTCGTGGAGTTCGCGGATGAGCCAGGCCGCCCGGGCGGGGTCAGCGCCGGTCAGGACAAAGACGGAGTCGCCGTAGCTGCAAACATGCTCGATAGCCTGCCGGCTTGTTCCGTTTCCGAAGATGATTCGTCCGGTGGTGGCAAATTCAAAATTCATATGCTAGGCTAACCGTTTCAGGCGGTTTTTCTTCAGGTTTTCTTTAATAATCTTTTGGATGGAAAGGTCACTGCTCCGACCGAGTTCGGCCAGATACGCGAAACCCTCATCGGGGATGGCGGCGATTACAACACTCAGAGTATAGCACAAGCCCTTCTCCAGAATTTTATAATTCTCAGTTTTCCGGTTCGAAAAGAGCACGATCCGGTCAAGGATGATCTTATGAAATTCCAGTGCCTGGCGGGCGAGTTGCGCATTCTTTAACAATGGCGGGTCGGCCAGTCCGGCCACAATAGCGCGCATTTCCAGTGGATTGTCCCGGTTCAGCCATTCATAAAATTCTTGGATGACGGCTTCCGGATTGGCGCCGAGCAGTTCCTGGAGCGCCATTGCAACCGCTTCCCGGATGCGCCAGCGGGCATCTACGGCCATTCGCCGGATTGTGTCCAGAGAAATGCGAAATTCGGACTTATCGATGCCACCGATTCTGCCTGCAGCAACGATGCCACAGAACGGTAGAAATTCTTTGGGACTATTGACTGGTGCAGCGTTGGAGTCGATGGAAATCAACTGCCGGCACAATTGTCGGCAGGCTGAACCGTCGGAGCTGTACTTGCCCGCGATATAATCACCAAAAGCGAAGGCCAATTCGAGATTTCCACGTGGACCGGGCAGATTGGAATGCTCTTCCAGATAGCGTGGCAATTCCTGGTCATGCGGGGAATATCGTAGCAAATCCTGTAGTAAAAGTTCGCGCTTGTTCATCATGGTACTTTGCGATCCGGGGAGTAATCTAAGAATTTTGCGATAAGCGGCAAAACAACATTCGCGAGCGGGAAAACGAAAACTAGGAACGTTTTAAAGAGCACCATAAAAAAAAGTCAATGTCATTTTCCGCACTGCTTGCGATTGCGCCATAATTGTAAATGAAAAAATTATTCAATTGCTTATATTTAACCAATTTGCTGATGTGAACAATTGAATAGGTTGAAAATGAAAAATATCCTGCTCGCAATTATCCTTTCTCTTTTTGCCATGGGCTGTGCAAGTGTCGGGACTGTTCAAAGAGAATCCTTAAAATCGAGTTCGTTTTCCGGCGCACAGATCGATTTGATCATGGCGGCTGACAGCGCGACACCCATGCGGGTGTACACGATCAGCAACAAAGAAGATTCGCTATTACTAAGAACCGAAAGTGAAAATGTCGTCGCCCATCCGGATGATCCGGTTTTACGGAATTTTATAAAGCGACTTTATGCTACGGTAACGGATAGTATATCTCTGGGCGTAGGCATAGCCGCCCCTCAGGTGGGTATTTTGAAAAATGTTATCTGGGTTCAGAGATTCGATAAGGAAGACTCCCCTTTTGAAGTCTATCTGAATCCCAGGATAATACAGTATACGGAGAAGAAGCAGGAACGCGCGGAAGGATGCCTTTCCGTTCCCAATAGACGAGAGACTCTTAAAACTCGCTCTTACGCAATCCTTCTGGAGTATGACCAACTCGATAAAAGTCACAAATTTGAAATGGTCGAAGATTTTACAGCGGTAATCTTTCAACATGAAATTGATCATTTGAACGGGATTTTGTATTTCGACCACCTCGAAGATGAACTGATGGAAGCCGAAGTAGAAGCAAAGGGGACACGGAAATAGGGTACAGACACGCCCCGGCCCAGAGGGCGAAAGGCGAACGGCCGATGGTAAAAGTCAGACGGCCTAACATCTAATATTCAATAATCGATAATCTCTTCTTCCGGCTGTTCCCTGTTTACGGTTTACTGAAATACATTCGCGGTCAGATTCCGATCTCGTCCTCAGCCTTTACCTCAACCTTACCCTTTGGCTTTAACCGGCAGTTTTGAGTCTCTGGCATTTCGGGCAGATGTGTGTGCTGCGCTGTTGGATGGAAAATCCTCTTAAGTGGGGATTAGAGATATTAGAAAAAATAGAATGGTTTTAAATTCAAACATTTTCTTGTTTTAAATATGAACATTACTTATATTTTGAAAAACGAGGTAACGATGGATGCATTTAATATTAGTATTGCTAAACGAATCAAAAATCTCAGAGAAAAATTTGGACTTCGTCAAGAAGTTTTTGCTGAAAAATTGGGCATGACAAGGCCAGTTGTTTCTCAATTGGAAAAAGGGACCCGAAAAATATCTGCTGAAGAATTGGATAAAATCGCACGACTTTTCAATTTGTCAACGGATACACTTCTGGGGAAAGTATCTGAACCGGAAATTCATATAGAACAAAAAAAAGATAATACCTTATCAGAAACGCCCATTAGGATCAATGTTCCGTTAAAGAATCTACAGAAATTTCGAGAAGTGCTATTATATGTTCTAAATGAAATCGGTTCACGTCCGCATGTCGGTGAAACAGTTATCTATAAACTGCTCTACTTTATAGATTTCGATTATTATGAAAAGTATGAAGAGCAAATGATTGGCGCCAGCTATATAAAAAATCATTATGGTCCGACACCGATTGAATTTCGGAAGATAGTGGATAAAATGATTAACGATCAGGATATTGAAAGGATAAAAAGCAAATATTTTAATTATCCTCAGGCTAAATATCTACCACTTCGCAAACCGGATCTTTCAATATTTTCCGCAAACGAGCTGGAAATGATTAACAACGTTTTATGCAGATTATCCAATATGAATGCTGCCCAGATCAGTGATTATTCTCATGGAGACGTCCCCTGGCTGACAACGGAAGATAATAAACCGATCGAGTATGAATCCGTATTTTATCGTACCAATCCCTATTCTGTCAGGGAATATCCGGATGAAGTTTAAATCGGTATGTCGAACCCCGGGGTTTACTAGGGATCTAAAAAAACTGGCTAAGCGTTTTCCGACCTTAGAGAACGACCTGAATCTTTGTGTCGATTCAAACTTATTTCTTTATCACAAACTCCATATCGATAACAACAGCGTCTTTGTAATACCAGGACTCGGAATTCCGGATTTTTTGTTTTATAAGGTGCGAAAGTTTGCCTGCAGAGCGCTCAAAGGTACCGGAGTGAAATCGGGAATCAGGGTGGTTTATACTTATTACGAAAGGGAAGATCGGATCGACTTAATCGAGATTTATTTCAAAGGCGATCGGGAAAATGAAAATCGGGAACGTTTAAGGGAGTATTTAAAAAAATATTGTCTGCACAGACATTTATAATTTTTGGCATTTCGGGCAGATGTGTGTACTGCGCTGACCGACGATCAAACGTTTGATGGCCGCGCCGCAACGCAGACAGGGCTGGCCGGTACGATGGAAAACGTTGAGTTCGTCCTTGTTACGTCCCTGCCGGCGGGCAACGGAATAGAAGTTCGACTTGCCGTTTCCCAGCGATGTGCCCTGGTTATCGATTCCTTTTTGAAGAACCATTGGGATGGAGCGGTGAAGCGCCCGGACTTCCCTGCTTTGCAGAGACGATGAAAGGCGCAGCGGATGGATTTTGGCTTCCCACAGCGCTTCATCGACATAAATATTGCCAAGCCCCGCAATAACCGTCTGGTCCAGCAGCAGCGGTTTTATCTGGCGATTCCGGCGGACGATAGCGGTGCTGAAATTGGACAGCGTAAATTCCGGGTCAAGCGGTTCGAGTCCCAATCCGCCGATGATTTCATCGACATCCGCTACAAGGTTGAACCTTCCGAATTTGCGCGTATCGTGATAGCGTAGTTGGCGTCCGTCATCCAGATGCAGAATGATGTGTTCATGTTTGAGCCGTTCGCTTTCGGCTGTCGACAGATGAAGGCGCCCGGTCATACGCAGGTGAACGAGCAGGTGCCGGCTGCCGGAGAGATCGAAAATGATATACTTGGCACGCCGTCGGATTTTCTTAATCTGTCTGCCTGAGATCTGCACCTGGAATTCCCAGGGATTCATCCGGGCGATCGTCTTCGGCCAGAACACCCCGGCGCCAGTGATGGTAGTGCCGACGAGTCCGGCTTCGTTCAAGTCGTTGACGAGCGTTTGGACTTCGGGCAGCTCCGGCATCGCCTAGTTCTTCCGTTGTGGTTTAAATTTCAGATTCACCAGCCAGCCTTTGATCTTTTTTAAGGGATAAAGCCCGAAACCGTCCCAGACCAGGGAAGGCCGGACCAGCGGCACCAGCAGCAGAAAAGCAACCATCATATCCCAGACAATGCGTTTATGTGTGGGAGGACAGCCCTTAATGCGCACAATTCTTTTAGCGTGAATATCGGTCGATGCCTGGGCGCAATCGCCGACCAGAAGTACGGTCCTGTCTTCGACTCTTTGCGTGACTTTGCCGACGATGGCGGTGAGTTTCAGAAAACGGGCCAGTGTTTTGGGCTTGCGATCCTTGACCATGTGCAGCCAATCGAGGAAAATGCCCTGGCAGCCTCCGGTGCAGTAGGGCGTGCCCGAGATGATCTTGAAATTGCACTTGAATTGATCCACCGGGTAAAACCCGTAATCCAGGCCTTTGGTCTTTGTCTGGATTTTTTCGATTGGCAGATCACCGACGATTTCTATTTCTTCGAATGATTTGGGTCCATAGCCGCGATCAATGGCTTCTTTGATATGTTCGATATTAAAGGGATCGAGATTGAGCATTTTAGCGCAGACCATATCGTGGGCGACGGCATTGGTGGAAATGACCAGTACGCCCAAATCCATACCGTGCTGCGTCATCTGGTTGCCGCCGAAGGCGAAACGGATGCCATCGGTGACGATCAAGTCGGGATTGGCGACTTCGAGTACATCGATCATTTTTTTATGCAGATCGCAATTATGATGGAACATGCGTTCCTTGCTGTCGATACTGCCGATGTTCAGTTTCAATGCTCCGGAATAGGCATGGGAGAGGACGTTGGTTTTCAGTTTCGGGGCGAAAATCAGGAAATCCCGCTCGGCCATGGCCCGTGCAATACGAATGTGCTTGTGGATATGTCCCTTTGCCAGAACCATGCGCACCTGAGGGCTTTCCTCCATAGCTTTCAGACCGACCTTATATTTTCGGGCGATTTTACGGTAGCCGGCGTGCCTGAAGGCCGTGGCCGTTGTAATGCCCAATCCGGATTTTTCGACGATGTCGATTTTTTCAATATTGTTACCCTGCGTCCGAACGGTGCGCAGAATTCCCTCGATCACCGCACTGCGTGTGTAGGAGTCGGTAGCGACTTTGGGATGCGCCATGACGAGATTGGGTTTGATCACGATCTTGCCGATCATTGGTTTCCTGAGATGCAATGATTGGACAGCCTCGCCCAAAATGGCGGCGATCGCGTCCGGATTATAATCGGTACAGGCAGCAACAATAACTTTATAGGATTTCATGGGTGGCTCCGTGTTTGGAATTTGGAATGAAATATACATATTTTTCCGGGTGATGGAAATAGCGCGGGTTTCGTTTACGGTTTATCGGAAAGGATTTGTATATTATTGCTGATTATGCAGGCCGCAACACATTATTCGGAAGCGCGTTTCTATTTTATGAGCGGTACCGGGAACTCCTATCGGGTTGCCGATTGGATGAAAATTATCCTGGAGAAAAGCTCTGTAACCACATCGCTGATTCCCATCGATGCGGCGGATTTTCGGGAAAGGGAGAAATTTCCGGAGCGCATGCTGCTGGGAGTCTTCCTGCCGACGCACGCCTTTACCGCGCCCTGGAGCGTTATTAAATTTGCCCTGAGGCTGATGCGCGGAAAAGGGACCCATGCGATCGTCGTGGCCACCCAGGGACGCCTGCAGTTCCGTAAATTTTTCATTCCCGGATTGAGTGGGACAGCGACTTTCCTTACAGCACTCATTTTGGCTCTCAAAGGCTACCGCGTCCGGGGCGTTCAGAGCATTAATATGCCGTCCAACTGGATGGCGCTGCATTCGGCTCAAAAACTTACCAACATCGAAGTTATTCTCGATCGGGCCAGGATTCCGGCTGAAACGTTTACCAACCGCATTTTATCCGGGAGACGCAGCTGGTGGACGATTTTGAACGTTGTCGAATTGCTTCTCGGAACCTTGCTCTTCCCGATTTCGATCGGATATAATATTTACGGCAAAGAACTACTGGCGAAACTGTTTTTCACCAATTCGCGCTGTAACGGCTGCGGGCTTTGCGCCGAGAAATGCCCCAATCGAGCGATCAAAATGCTGGGTAAAAAACAGCCTTTGCCCTTTTGGACGCTGCATTGCGAGAGTTGTATGCGCTGTATGGGCTATTGCCCCGAAAAGGCAATTGAGGTTCATCAGCCGATCGCCTTTGGAATTAATTATATCGCTTCGGTTGCGGCGTTTCTCTACGTTATCCGGTATATCGGAACGCGGTTATCGGTGCGGCTTGTATTCCCGGGAATTTTTGGGATGAGGATTTTTCATTACGCCTATTTTATCCTGATATTGTACCTGTTTTCGAAAATATTTTTCCGGATGTCCAGGTTTCGCATTTTCAATCGCATTTTAACCGCTACGACACTCACTCCGTTGTATCGCCGCTATCATGACGCAAACGTGAAGATCGGCGAGTTGTCACCCAAAATGAAAAAATTCGGGGAGTAATCTGTGCTGGCAAAAATCAATCCTACGACCACTAGAGCTTGGAAGGCGCTGAAAAAGCATTATCAGGAAATCCAGGGAGTATCCATGAGATCGATGTTCGCCGGGGACCCGCAACGCTTTGATTGTTTTTCAATCCGCTTCGGTAATATCCTGCTGGATTACTCGAAAAACCGGATCAATGCTGAGACGCTCCGGCTTCTCAATGAATTGGCCGAAGAACTTCACCTGCGTGACGCGATCGAAAAGATGTTCTCGGGTGATATCATCAACGAGACCGAAGGACGCGCGGTGCTGCACGTCGCACTGCGCGATCAATCCGGTGCACCTATTTATGTCAATGGCGAAGATGTGATGCCGCAGGTCAAAGCCGTCCTGGGGCAGATGAAATCTTTTTCCGGGAAATTGCTGCAGGGCGAATGGAAAGGCTATACGGGTTCCCGGATTACCGATATCGTGAATATCGGAATCGGCGGTTCCGATCTTGGCCCGGTGATGGTGACCGAAGCGCTCAGACCTTATTGGCAGGAGGGTATTCAACCTCATTTCGTCTCGAATGTGGACGGTACGCATATCGCTGAAACTCTTAAAAAATTGAATCCCGAGAAGACGCTGTTCATTATTGCTTCCAAAACATTTACAACGCTGGAGACGATGACTAACGCCCGTAGCGCCCGGCAATGGTTTCTGAATCGAGCCCGCGATACCCGCCATGTTGCCCGGCATTTCGTGGCCGTCGCGACCAACGAAAGGCTGGTCGCCGATTTTGGCATCGATCCGGCGAATATGTTCCGCTTCTGGGACTGGGTGGGCGGCCGCTATTCGCTCTGGTCGGCGGTTGGATTGTCGATTGCTTGTACGATTGGTTTTGAAAATTTCGAGGAACTGCTGCAAGGTGCCTACGAGATGGATCAGCATTTTCAGATGACACCTTTTGCGGAAAATATTCCTGTGATCCTGGCGCTGCTGGGTATCTGGTACAACAATTTCTTCGGCGCTGAAACCTGCGCCATTTTACCGTACGATCAGTATCTGCACCGTTTCCCGGCCTATTTTCAGCAGGGCGACATGGAGAGCAACGGGAAATCCGTAGATCGGGAAGGCAATGCTGTGAATTACGAAACCGGTCCCATTATATGGGGCGAACCCGGCACCGGCGGGCAGCACGCCTTCTATCAGCTCATCCACCAGGGCACGAAACTTATCCCCTGCGACTTCATTGCATCGGCCATCGGCCACAATCCGATTGGCGATCATCACCTGAAACTACTGTCGAACTTCTTTGCGCAGACGGAAGCCTTAATGAACGGCAAATCGGAGGGGGACGTCGTCGCAGAATTGCAGGCTGCCGGCAGGAGCGAGGCGGAGATCGAACGCCTCAAGCCGTTTAAAGTTTTTGTGGGGAACCGCCCGACCAATTCCATTTTATGTAAGCAGATTACGCCGCGCACGCTTGGCAACCTGATCGCGATGTATGAACACAAGATTTTCGTACAGGGCGTGATCTGGAATATCTTCAGCTTCGACCAATGGGGCGTGGAACTGGGAAAGCAGCTGGCCGAGCGAATTCTGCCGGAGTTGGAGGGGCCGGAGTTGGTTGCGACGCACGATTCATCCACCAACGGTTTGATCCGGGCCTACAAGCAACTCCGTGAAGACTGCCTGACTTAAATACACATTTTTTAAAAATTGTCAAAAAAAGATTTCATATTTCAATTATTCTGCTAATATTGCGTCTGTGATACTTACTGATTGCATGATTTTGAACAAAGGCCAATAAAGCGAGAGTAAGCATGAACATCATCATTAAAGAGGTTCTCACCCGTCGTGATCTGAAGAAATTTATCGATTTCCCCAATCGCTTATACACTGGAAACCCGTATTACGTACCGCGTCTTTATTTCGATGAATTAAACACCTTACGCAGGGATAAGAATCCGGCTTTCGAAGTCTGCGACGCTCGTTTCTGGCTGGCTTATAAGGATGGAAAAATAGCCGGCCGGATTGCCGCGATTCACGATAAGCCGTCTATCGAGAAGTGGGGCAACAAGTACCTGCGTTTCGGGTGGATCGACTTTATCGATGATGAAGAGGTATCGCAGGCGTTGATGAGAGAAGTGGAAAAATGGGCGAAGGAACTCGGTATGACGGGCATTCACGGGCCTCTGGGATTTACAGATATGGATAATGAGGGAATGCTAATCGAAGGATTCGAGGAAGTGGGGACGCTGGCGACCCTCTATAATTATCCTTATTATCCCGAGCATATCGAAAAAATGGGTTTTCGCAAGGACGTCGACTGGATGGAATTTGAAGGGAAGGTCCCGGAATCGATCCCGGAAAAGATCGCTCTGATTGCCGAGCAGATCAAAGAGAAATTCGGTCTTCGATTGCTCAAGGTAAATAAAGCCAAAGAGCTGCTGCCCTATGCAAGACCGTTGTTCGAAGTTCTCGATACGGCCTACAGCGGGTTGTACGGAACCGTGCCCCTGACATTGAAGCAGGTGGATGCTTACATCAAACAATATTTCGGATTCATCCGGCCCGGCTTTGTTTCACTGGTGCTGGATTCGAGCGATAAGGTCATCGCGTTCGGGATAACAATGCCGTCTTTCTCGAGAGCGCTCCAGAAATGCCGCGGGAGGCTTTTTCCCCTGGGTTTTCTGTATATCCTGAATGCTTTTCGGAAGAACGACCTGGCCGATCTCTACCTGGTCGGCGTCGAACCGGAATGGCAGGGAAAGGGGATCAACGCTCTGATTATTTACGAGATTGCACGCACTTTCATCCGGAACGGCATCAAAAAGGCCGAGACCAATCCCGAACTGGAGCTTAACTACAAGGTGCAATCGCAGTGGAAATTTTTCGAGATGCGTCAACATAAGCGCCGGCGTTGCTATTTAAAAATGTTGGAGGAATGACGCAACCGAACACGAAAAATTGGTGATACTCGTATGATTCCGAACGAAAAGCCTGTCGAACTGACCCAGGGCAAAGAGATTCGCTTCCGGGGAGAGGATCGATCCAAAGCCGCCCGCCGTGAAATCAGAGCCGGTTTGCGCACCTTGCATCGCCTGGAAATCATGGCCGTAAACATCTACCGTTTCCAGATTACGAACAAACGGTCGGAATTGAACCGGCAATTAATCCACGGCCTGGATATTGAAATTCAGCACGCCCAGGATTTTCTGGTGTTGTTGTACGAATACGGTTTCAAACCCGCGTTCTGGCGCGGTATCTTTTGGCTGGTCGGGTTGGCCTTCGGATTTTCATCCCGCCTGCGCGGAGAACGTGCCATCCTGAAGATGGGCGTCTGGGTCGAGAAGAAAGCTGTCGAGCATTACGATGAGCTCATCGAGAGCATCGATTGGGATGATGAATCGCGGGCGATCGTGCGTAAAAACCAGGCGGATGAGTATCACCATATCGATATGTGGCAGACCCTGCTGAGGAAAATGGACGAAGCAGCTGGCGAATAATGCTTCACGGAGCACCGGGTAATTCCAATTGCTGCTTCCCAATAACGTTGCCCCCATCACAGCGAACATAGATTCCTGCTTGAAATTTCAGCGAAATTGTTAAATTCGGTCGATGAAAAATTTGATTCTGAAAAATCTGCGGGTAATACCTGGTGTCGGCGAGAGCATCGCCGAAGATTTGTGGAAGCTCGAAATCCGTGCGATAGACGATCTGAAAGACCGTGAACCGGAGGAATTGTACAGCCGCCTGTGCAGTCTGCAACAGCAGCAAGTGGATCGCTGCGTGCTCTATGTATTCCGGTGCGCCGTCTATTATGCCTCCCACGAAACCCATGATCCCGAATTGTTAAAATGGTGGAATTGGAAAGATTAAATAGTCGTCGAGCGATGCCGGTCCGGACCGTCCTGATGGTTGTGATCGTGACTTGCCTGCTTCTGGCTCCCGGATTTACACAAAGTCTCGAGGACCTGGGCAGCCATGGCGAATACTATCTCAAATTCCGTATCCGGCAGCGCTCCGAGCTGGAAAGATTGACCAGACTTATCTCCATCGATAATTTCCGAAACGACACGATTTTCGCCTATGTTCATACGACGGAGATGGATGAATTGCGCGATATGGGTTACGAATTGCTGCTGCTCGTCCACCCCGGAAAACGAATCGTTCCGCGTATGTCGGATGCCAAGGGGGCGATGAATTGGGACAGCTATCCGACCTACGATGCCTATGTAGCTATGATGCAGCAATTCGCGGATGACTATCCCGATTTATGCAGGATTGACTCCATCGGCAGCAGCGAACAGGGGCGTGCGCTGCTTTTCGCGAAGATTTCCGATAATGTCGCGACCGATGAGGCCGAGCCGGAATTCATGTATTCTTCCACGATGCACGGCGATGAAGTAGTCGGCTACGTGTTGATGCTGCGCCTCATCGATTACCTGCTGAGTAATTACGGAATCGACGAACAGGTCACGCGCCTGGTCGATAGCGTCGAGATCTGGATCAACCCGCTGGCTAATCCCGACGGAACCTATCGAACCGGCAATCACACTACATTCGATGCGACACGGGGAAATGCCAATGGCATCGATCTGAATCGCAATTTTCCCGATCCGGCACTCGGAGATCATCCTGATGGCAATAAATGGCAGCCGGAGACAATCGCCATGATGAAACTTGCGACTGAGCATCATTTCGTAATGGCCGCCAATTTTCACTGCGGCGTCGAAGTTGTCAATTATCCCTGGGATTGCTGGTCGCGTCTGCACGCCGACAACGACTGGTACTATACGATCAGCCGCCAATACGCCGACACTGCGCACGTTTACGGTAAAGCGGAGTACATGACATATCCATCTGATGACGGCGTCACTAACGGCTATGCCTGGTACGAAATACACGGCGGTCGCCAGGATTACATGAATTACTTTCAGCGTTGCCGGGAGACGACCATCGAGATTTCAGGCCCGAAAACGCCCAATCCATCGGAGTATTGGGAGTATAACCGGCGCTCGTTTCTCAATTATATCGGGAATGTGCTGGAGGGAATTTACGGCAAAGTCAGCGATCTGTCCGGCAATCCGGTCAAGGCGAAGATCAGTATCGTCGGTCATGATTTCGACAATTCCGAGGTGTTTTCCGGCGCGGAACTTGGGGATTTTTACCGGATGGTACTGCCCGGAACGTACACTCTGAAAATCGAAGCCGAAGGATTTATCTCGGAAATTGCCGAAAATATCATAGTTTTAGAGGGCGAACGGACGCATATCGATGTGCAACTGGTTCCGGTCGCTGTTGTTTGTGATCGCGGCGATGTGGATGGGGACGGCGCGATCAACATATACGATGTCGTGAAAATTATCAATTTTATCCTGGACAAGGCAGTTCCGACTGAGACGGAGGCCTGTGCCGCCGACTGGAACATGGACAATTTTATCGACCAGCAAGACGTCGATGGAATTATCGAAGTGATTTTGGATGAATAGTAGAAATCGAACAGCGTTAAAGTTTTTCCGACGCGACGGATTCGTCGCGGTCCTGCTTTTTATACTGGCCGCGTCGGTGCCGAACTTCGCCGAAATTCGGTTTGTAGACGACGCCGCGTCGCAAAAGGACGCCTGTTCGCTACAAATCCTGCAACAGGATCAAGACGTGCTGAAGTTGCACTTTGAGCTTCGGAATGTACAGAAGCAGATTGTGCCGACAGATCAGGGAGAATTTGCGGTTCTGCGTATCGGCGATGAGGGAAGCACGCAAAAGGTCGGTGAGGCGCAGTTGCCCGTGATCCGCCGCCTGATCCGCATTCCGCAAGGGAAAAAACTGCGGGTCGAAATCGGTGAAGTCAAACAGAGTAACATGGCGCTACGGGATATCGGTCTGGAATCCCCATTGCGGCCGGTGCAGTCCTCGCTGTCGAAATCGAAAGACATCAAAGATATAAAACTGGAGATCGACCGCGCCTTTTACGAAAGGGACGAGTTCTATCCCGCGCAGCTGGTGAAAACCGGCGAGCCTTTTCAACTGCGCAACTATAACGGCATTTTGCTGGAAATTTATCCCGTGCTCTATAATCCCCGGCAGGCGCTGCTGCAGTTACGCTCGGAGATCGAGATCACGATCCATTTCGAGGAATCCGGAGAGAGTGTCGATCCGGCGCTGGCACGCTATTCTTCAGCCACATTCGAACGCATCGCCCGCGATATCTTTGTAAATGATCCGCCGATCGCTGCCGGGACTATCAATACGCCGGAGCATTTTGTGTTTATCGTGGCCGACGCTTTCAGCGAGCATCCCGGCTTTCTGGAATATGTGGAGTGGAAAGAGCAAAAAGGCTTTCAGGTCACGGTTGCGACGGTAGCGGAACTGGGGGGCACGGCGGCCTCGATCAAGCAATTCATCGCGGATTTATATGCAGATTCAGCACCGCCGGTCTATATCATTCTGGTTGGCGATACACCCGCTGTGCCGGCCTGGTTTGGCTCGTATTACCTGACTGACGCGGACTACGTTCAGATGGACGTGAACGATTATCTGCCGGATATTCTGATCGGACGATTTTCGGCGACGAACGACGCTGAACTGACGGCCATTACGGAGAAAGCGCTGGCGTATGAAAAATGCGACTTTCCAACGACCGACTGGCTCAACCGCGCGCTCTTCATCGCCACGAATGACAACTTTACCACTAACGGCTACTATAACTGGCAACTGGTAGAGGCCACTCACAATTATGTGATCGATAATTTTCTGACACCGGGCGGCATGAGCGCCACGCACATCAAAGCAAAATCCGGAGGAACTACGCAGGACGTCAGCACGGCGCTTAACGCCGGCCAGACGCTCTGCAATTACTCCGGGCACGGAATTACCACTGAATGGCAGGGACCTGTCTTCAAGACTTTAAATGTGAATGCGCTCTCCAATACGGCGCAATATCCGTTTGTGATCAGCAACGCCTGCTGGACAGGTAAATACGATTTTGAGAGCATCGGCAATGAAACGCCGTGTTTGGGGGAGGCCTGGATTCGAGCGAGCCAAAAAGGTGCCTTCGCCTTTCTCGGCGCTTCCCATGAAACCTTCTGGGAAGAGGATGATTTGATGGAACGGAACATGTACCGGGCCCGTTTCGAGGACCAGGCATACAGCATCGGCGCCATGCAACTGGAAGGGCTTATGGCGGTATATAGCAGCCAGTCTACACGCAAAGAGATCTATTTCGATATCTATAACCTTTTAGGCGATCCGTCCACGATGCTGTGGTTCGGCGAGCCTGCGACGCCGGTTGTCGAACACGGCGACTACTTCGTCGTCGGCGCGGAAGACTTTGCTGTCACCGTGCTGAATGAAGGGCAACCCGTGAACGGAGCGCTGGTGGGGCTTTATTCGCATGGAAATCTCAATGGCTCTGCCTATAGCGATGCGAGTGGAGTCGCCTATATCCGATTGGTTTCACCACCAACCGCCAGCGGCGAGATGACCGTCACCGTCACAGGCGTCGATATCAGACCGTATATGGCCGGGATACCCATTATCGATAGGGCCCTCGTCCGTATCGAGCCGCGCGAAATTCCGATCAATAAAAGCGGCATGCTTTGGATCGATATATTCGAAACGGACGGAGCGACGCCGATCCCCGGCGTTCAGGTCTGGCTGGATGCCTTCGGTGTGGATTCGAGCGATTACCATGCCATCAGTGACGCTTCGGGAAATGTTCAGTTTGGACTGCAGGCACCCTACGGAGAGCAAATTCATGTCTATGGGAAAATCAGGGGTGCAGACCAATTGCTCTTTCAGGACAGCGTTTCCGTTTCGGGCGGATTGGAGCTGAAGAATGTAGCCATTCATGCAATGACTCCCGAGGCCGGCTTGCCGGATAAACTGGCGCCGAACCTGCTGACAATTTTCTCCTATTCGGGAGGCGAAGGGGCCCTGCGGTTTCTGCGCGACGAGACCATCGACACGGTTTTCAGTGCTTCGGAATTTCAATTTGTACCCAGGCAAACAGGCACGGTTGAAGCGGCCATCGCGAAAGCGGGCTATAACATTTACAGACGGTCTTTCCCGGTTCAGGATGTGTTCGGAACGCTCAGCGGGATCGTGCGGGACGGTTTCGGCTGCAAAGTGGAAAATGCACAGATCCAGGCCTATACAATCGATAATCCCGACCAGCCGGTGTTCTCCGTGTTTTCGAATTCACGCGGATATTTCGAGGTGACTGACGATCAGAAAAGCGGCCACTACCGTTTCATCATAGAAAAATATGGATACCAGGTACTGGAGCAGGAGCAGTCCTTGCACTACGGAGCGAATGTATGGACTTTTATATTGAGTTCCAGCGATCACGGGCGGATCAGCGGGACACTGACGGACGCGGATGATGGTTCGGCGCTGGATGGGCGGGTGCGCCTCTCGCGGCAGGGTGACAACGGCTGGACGCTCTTTGAACAGTGCTATACCTTCGCCGATTCGGAGGGCGTTTTTACACCCTCAATTCCGTATGGAAATTATCGTGTCTCGGCGGAAGCGCTCGGATATTCTTCCCGGGAAATCGATATTGCTGTAACCAGTCCCGGGATATCTCTGGATTTCCATCTGGAAGCCTGCTCCGGTAATATTCTGGTGATCAGCGATGCACCCGGCAAAGGCGGGGTTGGGCGATCCGAGAAAGGGAAAACGCCGGAAAAAACACTTGCGAATATCGACGAATTTTCGGCCAGGCTCACCGCCGATGAACTCTCCGACATGTTGCTGCAGCTCGGGTATCAGGTCGAATGTGAATCGTCCGTGGATTCCGATCCGCAGCGCTGGCTGCAATACGATCTGGTCATCTCGTCCTCCGGCAGCAATAAGGTTGCCCTGGCAGATGCCGGCTTTGTTCTGGCTTTAAGAGAATATGCGCAGACCGAAGGCCGCCTGTTTATCGAAGGCGGGGAAGTGGCTTTTCGGGCGTTGCGTACACCCGGATACCCGGGATTCGCTGAAAATGTCCTGCACGTTAAACGCTGGGATTTCGATGATCTCGGTGAACTGCGCTGCAATTACGACAATCACGCAATCGCGACTACCCCGTTCCGGTTGAATTCGGTGCTGCGCTTGGATGATGGCGATTACGGCGATCAGGATGTCTGTGTTCCAATGCCCGATGCCGTACTGCTTTACCGGAGCGGTGACTTCTCCGGGGCCGGTGGAATTTTTGTTCATAATGATGCGCTGGGCGGGCCGCAGACCGTTTTCTGCAGTTTCGCATTCAGCAAACTGCAGGACGGCGATACCCGCAGAGAACTGCTGCAGAACATCGTCTTTAATTTAGTCCGGGCGCGCACACTACAACCGGGCGATGTGACGCTCGACGGCCGGCTGGACGATAGCGACGTCGGTCAAGAGGTGGGATTCATTCTGCATACCGGTGATGCGCCGACACTGAAAGAATATCAATGTGCCGATGTCGATGAAAATCACCGCATCGATGTACTCGATCTGATGTGGATTATGGCGGAAATTTACAGATCGGGCAGCCTCGCTAAGACCAGCAGTAATCAGGCCTCGCATCTTGAAATAACCCGCGAATCAGAGCAAATCCGTTGTGTTGCGGACGGCACTGTTGCGGGTCTTCAACTGACCTTGAAAGGCCAGGGTGCCGCTGAAGATATTCGCATTTCCGGCCAAAATCGCTTTCAATCGAAAATATCCAAAGTAGCTGATCAATGGATTGTCTTGCTTTATGCCGAAGAAGGTGTGCTTTTGTCGGAAAATGAAGATATTGTCCTGGAACTGCCCGAACAGATGCAGTTGCTCACAGCCACGGCCGCGGACCGGGACGGGCAGGCCATCGAAGTCCAAATCGATGTTCTTCCGCGAGAATTCAGCCTGCGCCAAAATTTTCCTAATCCATTCAATCCGATTACGACGATCGCGTTTGAAATTCCGGTTGAGAATCGCCTGACCATCGTGATTTACGACTTGCTCGGACAGCGCGTGCGTGTTCTTGCTGATGATATATATCAGCCCGGTCAGTATCAGGTGCAGTGGAACGGCCGGAACGACAGCGGCCGGCCCTTATCCTCCGGATTGTATTTTTATGTTTTACAGACCCCGCATCAGCGTATTGTCCGCAAAATGATGTTCCTGAAGTAAAAGAAATCCCTCCCCAGTGCTTCGAAATCTTATTCCCGATCCTAAAAGTTCTGCAAAGTTCGGAAACTTTACAAAAGCGGGTCAGTATAATTTGGTGAAATTTGAAAGGAGTTTAGATTGTGAGAAAATCAATACCTATTCTTTCGGGAATAATTTTTCTGATCCTGCTCGGCTACATCATCGGGACTTCATTTCTGAAGCCGGAACGGGTAGTGTTCTATGAGAACCCGTCCCAAACGGAACGTGGCTACTCCGTAATTCCGGCTTCAATGCCGATTGGGGATGCAAACATCCCTTCCATACAATCTCTCAATGAAGCCTTCGTCGCCATATCGGAAGCCGTGAGTCCGGCGGTGGTGACGATCATTGTCGATAAGGTCGTCAAGAATAAGGGTGCGAGCCCCTTTCACGGAATGGATGATGATTGGTTCTGGAAATTTTTCGGACCGATGCCCGAGTATCGCGGCAAAGCCCTCGGCTCCGGAGTCATCGTCGATGACAAGGGCTACATTCTGACCAATAATCATGTGGTCGACGATGCGGAGAAGATCAAGGTCAAGCTGATGGACGACCGCGAGTACAAGGCGGAAATTATTGGTGCGGATCCCCGTTCGGATGTGGCCGTGATCAAGATTGATGCCAGGGATCTCAGGGCGGCGGTTTTGGGAACTTCCGAAAGTCTGCGCGTTGGCGAATGGGTTCTGGCGATCGGTTCGCCTCTATCGGAAGATCTGGCGCATACCGTGACAGCCGGCATCGTGAGCGCCAAGGGGCGCAATAACATTGTCGATTCTTCGTACGGGCAGTTCATTCAAACGGACGCGGCCATTAATCCCGGAAACAGCGGCGGTGCACTCGTCAATATTAAGGGCGAGGTTGTCGGCATCAATACAGCCATCGCCACTGACGGCGGCTCCGGCAATATCGGTATCGGATTTGCGATCCCGATTGATCTGGCCAAAAAAGTCATGAAAGACCTGATCGAAAAAGGCCGCGTGGTGCGCGCCTGGCTGGGGGTTACGATCGGACCGATTGATGACAGTTTCGCTAAAGCTATGGGGATCGACACCCGCAACGGCGCGCTGGTCAGCACGATCGTCAAGGACAACCCGGCCGATAAAGCCGGCCTGGCGGTCGGTGACCTGATTATCAGGTTTGATGGTCAGAAAGTCAAAGATCCGTCGCACCTTAGCAGCATGGTTTCCAACTCCGAAGTCGGCAAAGTCACATCGGTAGTCGTTTTGCGTGACAAGAAAGAGAAGGAATTCAAGATCAAACTGGAAGAAATGCCCGATGATATCGAGAACAGGCCAATCCGCGGATCGACCGAATCGACCTCCAAACTGGGCATCATGGTGCAGGATATCACCGCGGATGCCGCCCGGCAATATGATATCAATCCGGATGAAAAAGGTGTGCTGGTTACAAACGTGGATCGCAATTCCGAGGCCGCCAATGCATTACGTCCGGGCGATGTTATCAAACGGATTGGTTATCAGGATGTAAAAAATGTCGCGGAATATCGTGCGGCGCTCGATAAGACCGATTCGGAATATGTGATGTTTTTAGTGAAACGCGGTAACAACACGTTCTTCGTGACGCTGGAACTTACCAAGTAAAGTCAATAGAAACCTGAGCGCGTTAAAGGGGCTTCTACGGAAGCCCCTTTCTTTATTTATCGACGAACGGATCTGCTATTTTGGTTGTTTTTTGCGCCGTGTGAATCTAAATTAATTAGTTATATTGACGATCGAGTTCTTTTTTGTTATGTCAGAGAATTGGAGGTTTTTTCGGTGATCAAAAAGGTAGAGCCCAGTGTCGATTTTATCGCTCTGGAACATGAAGTGCTGGAATTCTGGGAGAAGAATCAGGTTTTTCGGAAGCTGGTCGAAAAGAATAGCAATAATCCCAAATGGTCGTTTATAGATGGCCCGATCACGGCCAATAATCCCATGGGCGTGCATCACGCCTGGGGCCGGACATACAAAGATATTTTCCACCGCTACAAAGCCATGAAGGGTTTCCAGACCCGCTATCAGAACGGGTTCGACTGCCAGGGACTCTGGGTCGAAGTGGAAGTGGAAAAGGAACTCGGCTTCAAATCCAAGACCGATATCGAGGCCTACGGGATCGAGAATTTTGTCAACAAATGTAAAGAGCGGGTTCGCAAATACTCCAAGATCCAATCCGAACAGTCCATTCGACTGGGCTACTGGATGGATTGGGATAATTCCTATTTCACGATGTCGGATGAGAATAATTACACGATCTGGTTATTCCTGAAAAAATGCCATGAAAAGGGCTGGATTTACAAGGGCCACGATGTGATGCCTTGGTGTACCCGCTGCGGAGCGGCGCTTTCCGAGCATGAGATCGCGACGGAAGGCTACAAGGAGATGACCCACATCAGCATCACCGCCAAATTCCCCTTGATCGGCCGCGAAAACGAGTACCTGCTGGTCTGGACGACGACACCCTGGACGCTCACTTCCAACGTCGCGGCAGCCGTTCACCCGGACAAGACTTACCTCAAAGTGCGGCAGGGGGAAGCGGTATATTACCTGATCGAAGGACGGCAGGGAATTATTAAAGGCGACTATACGATCGAAGACCGCTTGCAGGGTAAGGATCTGATCGGCTGGACCTACCGCGGTCCTTTCGACGAACTGCCGATCCAGAAGGACATCAAACACGTTATCATTCCCTGGGAAGACGTCACCGAAACCGAGGGTACCGGAATCGTGCATATCGCTCCCGGCTGCGGTCAGGAAGACCATCAACTGAGCAAACAGTACGATTTAAGAGTGATTGCGCCGCTCGACGAATTCGGCAATTACCTGGATGGTTTTGATTGGCTGAGCGGCAAGAACGTCGACGATGTGCTCAAACTCATTTTGAAGAATCTCGATGAGAAGGGTTTCAAATTCAGCTACGATCCCTACACGCACCGTTACCCGGTCTGCTGGCGTCATGGCACGCCGCTGGTTTTTCGCCTGGTTGATGAGTGGTTCATCAGCATGGACGGCATTCGCCAGGATATCATGGAGGTGACCAAACAAATCCGCTGGATACCGAGCTACGGACTGGACCGCGAGCTGGACTGGCTCAAAAATATGCACGACTGGATGATCTCCAAAAAACGCTTTTGGGGATTGGCCTTGCCGATTTTCGAATGCAAGCAGTGCGGGCACGTCACGATGATCGGTAGCAGGCAGGAATTGCAGGAACGCGCCATCGAAGGCTGGGCGGAATTCGAAGGAAATTCCCCGCACCGTCCCTGGGTTGATGCCGTCAAGATCAAGTGCGAGAAATGCGGCGCCAAAGTCAGCCGTATCGAAGATGTCGGCAATCCTTGGCTCGATGCCGGAATTGTACCCTTTTCAACGCTGCACTACACGACCGATCATGATTACTGGAAAGAGTGGTTCCCGGCGGAATTTATCAGCGAATCGCTGCCGGGGCAGTTCCGCAACTGGTTTTATTCACTGCTGGCGATGAGTACAGTCCTGGAAAACAACCCCCCGTTTATGACGATTCTGGGCTATTCGCTGGTTAAGGCCGAAAGCGGCGAGGATATGCACAAAAGCGCCGGCAACGCCATCTGGTTTGACGATGCAGCCGAGGAGATGGGCGTCGATGTCATGCGCTGGATGTATGCCGACCACAATCCCAACATCAATCTCAATTTCGGATACGGCACGGCCAAAGAATTTCGCAAACACATGATTACGCTCTGGAACTCCTACTCCTTTTTTGCCACCTATGCCGAGTTGGATAACTTTTCGCCGGCCGAGCATATTGTTTCCAAAGAGAAACTTTCCGAACTCGATCTGTGGATGATGGCCCGCCTGCACTTTCTGTACAAAGAAGCCGACAGCGCTTACGCCGACTATAATGTCGCCAAAGTTATGAAACAGGTTGATGATTTCCTGGACGATCTGTCGAACTGGTACATCCGCCGCAGCCGCCGCCGCTTCTGGAAATCGGAGGACGATTCGGACAAATGGGGTGCCTATCAGACCCTGTACCAGGCGCTCAAGGGTTTATTGCTCGTCATTGCGCCGGTGGTGCCGTTTGTCACGGACACGATCTACCAGAACCTGGTGCGCGGACTGGTGCCCGATGCTCCACTGAGCATCCATCTGAACGATTTTCCGGTGGTCGACGAGACCTACATCGATGAAGCCCTGATTCGCAGAATCAACGCTGTGATCAAGATTGTCAGCATGGGACGCGCCGCGCGCAATAAATCCAATCTGAAGGTTCGCCAGCCGCTCCAGAAGATTTATGTGAAATTGCCGGCCGACCTGAAGTCCGAGAATTTCAAGGAACTCGAACCGCAGATTCTGGAAGAATTGAATATCAGAGATCTCGAAATTATCGAAGACGAAAGCCAATTTGTCAAGTATGTGATCAAGCCGAATTTCGCCGCCCTGGGCGCCAAACACGGAAAATATATCGGTGAGATTCAGAAGAAGATTAAAGCGCTGGATGCCGTGGAAGTTGCCACCCGGATCGGTAACGGCGGCACTATTGAGCTTGAATTAAGCGGCACGAAGCTATATCTTTCGGCAACGGAAATCCTGGTGGAAAAATCGGATGTTGATGGTTTTTCCGTATCATTTGATAACGAATATTTGATAGCCCTCGACACACGCTTAACCGAAGAACTGGTCCAGGAAGGTATGGTGCGTGACCTGATCCGTCATATCCAAACCATGCGCAAGGATGCCGGTTTCCAGGTTGAGGACCGCATTACGGTTGCCATCGAAACCACCGCGACGTTACAGAGCGCGGTCAGGGCAGGCGCAGACTATTTTAAAAATGAAACCCTGGCGAATAGCATCAGTTACGGATTTCAACCGGGTGAATTTGAGAAAGAATTTAAAATTAATGGTGAGAATGTTCATGCAGCGGTCAGCCGTGTGAAATAAATGTAGCAGGAGTTAAAAATGACTGAGAAGAAACAGAAAAGATGGGGCCAGGCGGATCTGGACTATTTTAAAGAGCTGGTCTTACGGACGCGTGAAAAAAGTGTTCGCGAAATGAAGCGCCTGGAAGCCATCGCCATTAAAGACGACGATAGCGAAGAGAGCTCTGCCCTGGACAGTACCTATGCATACCACATGGCTGATGTCGGGACGGATTCCCAGGAGCGCGAAAAAGCCTTTCTCTGGTTGGCCCGCGAGAAAAAATTCCTCGGATATCTCAACTCGGCGCTGGACCGCATTAAACGGGGCGAGTATGGAATCTGTGTCGAATGCGGTGAATTTATCCCTAAAGAACGGCTGGAAGAAGTTCCGCATACCCAGCATTGTGTCAAGTGTAAAAACAAGCCCAAATAGAACGTCGCTTATCCAAAATCCATAAAAAAATATTTTTTTATCAAATTCATATGGAAAGTGTCACTCAGCTTGTGTATTTTTTAATTGATGCTTCTCATATGTAATTCATTACAGGTATCGCGCAAATCGGCAACATGTAACATATCTGAGCCATTAAAAGGGGAGACTTACCGGGATTCACAGTCTTCCGGTACGGTTTTTATTCAGATCACGTAATCAGATAACAATCGGGTGGTTCTATTCCAGTCGTGAGTATTCAACGTCCTAACTACACATTTACAGTAAATCACGATTCCAGCCAGCGTCTGGATGTGTACCTGGCTCAGAGAATGCCGGCATTCTCGCGTACGCGCATTCACAAATTCGTGAAAGAGGGTGCGGTTCTGGTCAACGGTCAAATTTCAAAACCCGGTTATCTCGTTCGCAACGGCGATGAAATCCACGCTGAAATTCCCGCCGAAATATCCCGGGAACTGGTACCGGCCGACATCCCGCTGGAGATTCTCTATGAGGATGCGTTCTTCATTGCCGTGAACAAACCGGCGGGCATGGTCGTGCATCCCGGAGCAGGCAACTTCTCGGGAACGCTGGTCGGCGCCTTGCTCAATTACACCCGCGAATTGAGTTCACTGGGCGGCTCTGAAAGGCCGGGATTGGTACATCGCCTGGATAAAGATACTTCCGGGGTTGTGGTTGCGGCCCGGACTAACGAAGCCCACTGGAAACTGAGCCGACTGTTTGCCGAAAGGTCGATTTATAAAGAGTACCGGGCGATTGTGTGGGGCTGCCCGGAAGAGCGGGCGGGCCTGATTGATGCGGCCATCGGCCGCAGTACCCAAAACCGCAAGAAATTTGCCGTCACCAGTAAGGGGCGGCGGTCGCGAACCCGCTATGAAGTCCTCTCGGATTACGATATCATCTCGATGCTGAAAGTCGTCCTGGAAACTGGGCGGACGCACCAGGCCCGGATCCACCTGAACCATGCCGGGCACCCGGTTGTAGGCGACTTGCTGTACGGTGGCGGGATCAAGCATTTGCACGGCAGCTCAAAGCGGCTGCACGATCTGGGTAAAAAGGTGTTGGCAGTTGTCGGCCGGCAGATGCTGCATGCCCACGTGATCCGCTTCGAACACCCGCTGCGGGCTGGGAGCGTCGAGATAACGGCTCCCCTGCCGCGGGATTTTCTGGAAATCCAGAGCATTCTGGAGGAATCATTAATACGCTAAGCGCCGCAGAACATCTCGAACGTTTTCTGCGATTCCTGAAACAGGAACGCGGCTATTCGGATCATACGGTTGCGGCCTACCGGAGCGATCTCAACCAGTTTATGGAATTTTATGCCGAATACGACAACATAGTCCCGGTCGAACTGAACCGGATCACGAAAGTCGGGATCCGTCATTTCCTGGGGAAATTGTCGGAAGCGAAGCTGCGCAGCAGTTCCATCTCGCGTAAATTGGCCAGCATCAAGGCGTTCTTCAAATATCTTGCCCGGCAAGAAGCGGTGGATAGCAACCCGGCCGCCCAGGTTAAATCTCCCAAACTGCAAAAGCGTTTGCCCACGGTTCTCTCCGAAGCGCAGATTGACGACCTCATGGATCGAATTAATATCGAAAATTTCGTCGGTGTACGAAACAAAGCCATTTTGGAATTGTTCTATAGTACAGGTATGCGGTTGAGCGAACTGATCTCTTTAAATTATGGCGATATCAACTTCGCGAAGATGACCATCCGTGTCTTCGGTAAAGGCGCCAAGGAACGCATCGTTCCTTTCGGTCACCGGGCTCAAGAAATACTCGATTTGTACCAGGAGAGCAGGAAAAAAACGTTCAGCGCGACCCGCCTGGACAGTCCCTTTTTTATCAGCAACCGGGGAGTGCGGATCGCCCGCCAGACCGTGCAGAAGATCGTTACCGGTTTACTTAAAACGGTTTCCGACCAGGAGCACCTCAGTCCGCATGTGCTGCGGCATTCCTTTGCTTCGCATCTTCTGGATTGCGGCGCCGATTTGAATGCGGTCAAAGACCTGTTGGGACACAACAGTCTATCGACGACGCAGCTCTACACTCACATCCGGATTGGCAGGATGAAAGAAATTTATAAACAGGCTCACCCGCACGCGGATTAGAAAACGTCGAGATAATGACAATCGCGTGGGTAACCGAAATGAAGAGACATTATCCATAGTAATATTATGACACAGGTATCAAATAAATAGAAGGGAGTAATCGCATGAAAGTCGAAATTACTGCTAGACACTATGAAGCCTCGGATCGCGTAAAAGACTATGTGGAAGCGGAAGTTAACCGGCTGGAGAAGATTTACGATCGGATTACGAACTGCAAGGTGATTTTGGAAAAATCCAAAGAAGGCGATTCAGCTGAGATTACACTCTCGATTTTAGGCAAGCAACTCGTGGCGATAGAAACATCGGGCGATATGATCAAATCCATCGATCTAACGGTCGAAAAGATGGAACGTCAGATCCTAAAATTAAAAGGGAAAAGGTTTTCCAATGCAAGAACCACTGCCAGTCGGCAAGATGTACAGGGACAATAAGGAAAAGTTAAAACTCAGAAGAATTAACGAAAATATCGGGCATAACACCCTGATCCAGTCGTCCAAGTTGAACCGGCCCGGGCTGGAACTCTCCGGGTACTGGGAATATTGTGATGTCTCCCGGATTCAGATTTTCGGGATGAAGGAAAGCAAATATCTCGCGACGCTCGACCCGGATTTCGTGGAAAAAACCTTTCAACGGCTCTTCTCTTCGGGAGTTCCCGCGGCAATTTTCGCCCATAGTACCAAGCCGCCGGAAATCGCCTTGAAGATTGCGCGCGCGAATAACCTGGCCCTCTTTAAAACGACGATGCTGACCAGCAATCTGATTTCGAGATTGATGGATTATCTGGATTGGAACCTGGCGCCTACGACCATCGAACACGGATCTCTGGTGGATGTGTACGGGGTCGGCCTGTTGCTTACCGGCCGCAGCGGGATCGGTAAAAGCGAAATTGCGCTCGATCTGGTAGAACGCGGACACCGCCTGGTGGCCGACGACGTGGTGAAAATTATTCGACGCGCGGATAACGTGATCATCGGGACCGGGATGGAACTGTTGGAGTATCATATCGAAGTGCGTGGTTTGGGAATTGTTGATGTGCGCCGCATCTTCGGGGTACGGGCAATTCGCAAACAGAAGCGTCTGGAGGTGCAGGTAGAACTGGTGGACTGGAGTCAAAATGAAGCCTACGAACGCGTCGGCGCCGACGAGAATTATCGTAAGATCCTGGGAGTCGATACACCTCTGATCCGCCTGCCCATTTATCCGGGTAAAAATATCACCGTGATTGCCGAAGTTATCGCCCTGAATCATGTGTTAAAATTCCTGGGCAGGAATTCGGCCAGAGAGTTCGAAAAAAAATTGAAGGCCCGGATTATGCAAAAATCGCGCAATCACGATCTGGATCAGTATCTGAAAAAGGATTTCGAATAGCGAGAGGAGAGCTTACTGCATGAGAGCTGTAATTCCGGCGGCAGGTATCGGGAAACGCCTGCGGCCTTTGACCCTGACATGCCCGAAGGTGCTGATCCCGGTGGCCGGCAAGCCGATTCTGGGACATATTCTGGACCGGGTGATCGAATCCGGTATCCGCGAGCTAAGCATCATTGTCGGTTACCTCGGAGCTCAGGTTATCGATTACGTCCGGCAAAATTACGACCTGGAGTGCGATTTTATCGAACAGAAGGTTCGCAAAGGGCTCGGGCATGCCGTGGGAATGGGTCTCACTGCGACGGATGAACCGGTTCTGATTTTACTCGGCGACACCATTCTGGACATGGATTTCCGCGCTTTTTCAGGCTACCGGGATAATATCATCGGCGTAATGAAGGTCGAAGATCCGCGTCGTTTCGGAATCGTGGAGGTGGAAGGGGATTGGGTTAAAAGCCTGATCGAAAAACCCGATCACCCCGCGAGCAATCTCGGCATCGCCGGAGTTTATTTGATCCAGAGTCAGCGTGCCCTCAAAAACGCAGTGGAATACCTCGTTGCCCAGGAGATTACTACGAAGGGCGAATATCAACTCACCGATGCGCTTTCGGTCATGTTACGGAACGGGCACCCCATGAAAATCGAAGAGGTCCGGGCCTGCCATGATTGCGGGACGCGTGAGACGTTATTGCAGACAAATCGCCACCTCTTGCATACACTCAAGAATGACGCAGCCCCATTTCCGGAGGCGCTGATCATTCCACCTGTTTCCATCCACCCGGATGTGATTATTAAAAGGAGTGTTGTAGGTCCGAACGTCAGCATCGGCGCCGGCACGCAGATCGAGAACAGCATTGTCGAAGATTCTATCATTGCTGAGGAAAATATCATTCAAAATGCGATCATAAGGGAGAGTCTGGTCGGTTCGCGCTGTACGGTATTCGGCGAAGCTCGGACCGTCGATCTGGGAGATTATTCACGCTGGGAATTCAGTTGATATTTTGCGCAGATAGGCTTACCTTTCTGAGTTTTAAAATCGGAGGAGAACAACGATATGAAGAAATATAGTTTTACGTCGGAATCGGTTACGGAAGGTCATCCGGATAAAGTCTGCGATGCGGTTTCCGACGGTATCCTGGACGCTTTGCTGACCAAGGACCCCGATAGTCGGGTTGCCTGCGAGACTGTTACCACGACGGGTATGATCATGGTTGTGGGAGAAATTTCCACCCGTGCCTATGTGGATATTCCCCTGGTCGTGCGGCAGACCCTCAAGGGCATCGGCTATACCGATCCGGCTTTCGGTTTGGATGCGACCAGCTGTGCCGTCATCACCGCCATTCATGAACAGAGCGAAAACATCGCCCTGGGCGTCAACGAAACGAACGCGCATGAGCAGGGTGCCGGTGACCAGGGCATGATGTTCGGCTATGCTTCCGACGAAACTCCCGAGCTGATGCCTCTGCCGATCAGCCTGGCGAATAAAATTACGCGCCGGCTGGCCGAAGTCCGTAAGAAGGGTATCCTGAACTGGGTACGGCCGGATGGTAAGTCGCAGGTCACCGTGGAATACGAAGATGATGAGCCCGTATGGGTTTCCAGTATTGTCGTGGCCGTGCATCACAACCCGGACATTCCGCATGATGAAATTGTATCGAGCGTTAAGAAACATGTAATCATCCCCATCTGCGGGGATTTTATCCGGCCGGAAACGAAATTCTATATCAATGCTACCGGCATTTTCGCCATCGGCGGCCCGGAAGCGGATTCCGGTGTAACCGGGCGCAAGATCATTGTCGATACCTACGGCGGTATGGGCCGGCATGGCGGTGGCGCCTTCTCCGGCAAGGACCCCTCCAAAGTCGATCGCTCGGCCTCCTACAATGCCCGTTATATCGCCAAGAACATCGTTGCCGCCGGACTGGCGCGCCGCTGTGAAGTCCAGGTAGCCTACTCGATCGGCGTGGCCGATCCGGTCTCGATTTATATCAACACCTTCGGCACCGGTAAAGCGGATGAGGTGGAACTGGCCCAGGCCGTGCGCGCTATCTTTCCTCTCAAACCTCGCAAGATCATCGAGCACCTCAAATTGAAAAGACCGATCTATTCCAAGACCGCCGCATACGGTCATTTCGGGAGAGAAGAAGATGAGGATTTTACCTGGGAAAAGCGGGATAAAGTCGATGAATTGAAAAAATATTTCGGAGTCGAATAATGCAGGGAAGAATCAAAGACATCCAACTCGCTGACGCGGGACGCAGGAAAATTGAATGGGCCGAATCACGTATGCCCGTCATGATGGCGTTACGTGAGAAATATGCCGAATCGCAGCCTCTGAAGGGAATGCGTATTAGCGGTTGTCTGCATGTGACCAAAGAGACGGCGGTTCTGATCCGTACCCTGGTTGCCGCCGGAGCACAGGTAGCCTGGAGCGGCTGCAACCCACTCAGCACTCAGGATGACGTGGCTGCCGCGTTGTATAAAGAAGGAATTCCGATCTGGGCCTGGCACGGCCTTTCGACAGAAGAATTTTATTGGTGTATCGATCAGACGCTGGTGCAGGAACCGACCCTGACGCTCGATGACGGCGCCGACCTGGTTTTTACCATTCATAACAAACGGCCGGAACTGGCCAAGAAGATCATCGGCGGTTCCGAAGAAACCACTACGGGTGTACATCGCCTGCGAGCCATGGGCGGAGACGGCAAACTGCTCTATCCGATCGTCGCTGTCAACGACGCCGAAACCAAGTGGGATTTCGATAATGTCTATGGGACAGGTCAATCCTCGATTGACGGTATTCTGCGGGCTACATCGATTCTGCTGGCCGGGAAGACCTTCGTCGTCGCCGGGTACGGGCATTGCGGCAAGGGTGTCGCCATGCGCGCTAAAGGATTGGGCGCCAACGTCGTCGTGACCGAGGTGAAACCGACCGCCGCATTAAAGGCCACGCTGGATGGCTTCCGGGTCATGCCCATGGATGAAGCCGCCAGAATCGGTGATATTTTTATCACCGCCACCGGTATGAAGGATGTTATAGTAAAAGGCCATTTCGAATCGATGAAAGAGGGCGCGATCGTCTGCAATACTGGACATTATGATTGCGAATTGAACCTCAAAGACCTTGCGACACTCGCCGAATCGAAAGAGGAAATTCGTTCCAATTGTGTCATGCATTCAATGAAGAACGGCAGGAATATTTTCGTACTGGCCGAGGGCCGGCTCGTTAACCTGGTGGCGGCGGAAGGACATCCCTCCGAGGTGATGGATATGTCGTTCGCCAACCAGTTCATGAGCATGCTCTTTCTGGCGCAAAACGGGCCCACCCTGGAAAACAAAGTCTATGACATCAGCGAAGATCAGGACCAGGAGATCGCCCGCCTGAAACTCGCAACGATGGGGTTGTCTATCGATAGTCTGACCGAGGAGCAAGTCCGCTATCAGACCGCCTACAGCGAAGGCACTTAAAAGATAAATTCAATTCTGAATAGAAAGCCCCGCGGTTGTGATCTCGGGGCTTTTTTATAGCTCTAATCAGCTCAAAGAAACACGGATTTGAGACAGGATTTACATGATCTACAGGATATTTAGGATTTTCTCTCGTGATTATTTTTCTCGGCCTCCCGGTACTTACAAATCATAGCTATCATTGTGCCAACACTCCATTATTTCGAATGCTTCTCACTGGGGAGAACTATTGCCGGATTTTGTAGAACAGATAGCCGCCGCCGAAAAGGAAGACAATATTACCGAGCCATACGGAGAAAGCCGGTGGCAGAATTGCCTTGTAACCCATTACCTGCCCGAATTTGATGAATCCGTAGTAGATGAAGATAATGCCGAGACTCATGCCGGCCCCGAAACTGATTCCTTTTTTCTGTTTCATGGCGGCCAGTGGAATACCGAAGAGGATGACGATCAGGTTGGTAACGGAAAAGGCGATTTTAAAATTCAAATCGACCTGCCATTTGCGGGGATCGTTGCCGCTCTCCTGCATGCGCCGGATGAAATGCGCCAGCTCGCGGTAGCGCATTGTTTCAGGTTTGATCGTGGTCTGGATGATGTCGCCCGGATCGAGGTTGAATGTAAAAAGGGAATCCGGAATTATCGGTGAGACGGTCTCATTGTCTTCGGAGTCGAATTCACGGATTTTAAAGTTCTTCAATTGCCATTTCTTCTGTTCGGGCAGCCAGGTCATCTCGGGAACGTCGATACGGCGCACGAGCGAATGGTTTTGCGAATACTGAACCGTAACGGATTTGGCGATATTGTTTTTCGTCGAGAAGCGCGCAATAACGATGTTGCATTCAGGCGAGTCCTGGTGCATGATGTTTCCGAAAATTTGCTGCGTCGCCTGGCGCCGGCCTTTCATCTCATTTTGTTCCATCTCGACCCGTTTGCGCGAGGCCGGAATAACGAGCGCGTCCTCGAAGAAAAACGAAGCGGCGCTGATCAGCACACCGAGGAATAGCAGCGGCAGGGATACACGATACAGGCTGATGCCGGAGGATTTGATGGCTGCGAGTTCGTTGTTTTTACCGAGTTTCCCGATGGTGAAGACCGATGCCAGCAAAAGCGACATCGGCAGGGCGATATGCACGAAGAATGGCAATTGATAAAGGTAGTAAGCGCCGACGTTCCTCAGCGGGATGCTGTTTTTCAAAAACTTGTCGATTTTTTCGATCACATCCACGACATAAAAAATGAGCAGGAAGGTCAGCATTGCAAGCAGGAAAAGCAGCAAAAATCGACGTATGATGTAGCGGTCCAGTATTTTAATACCCAGCATCGCTGAAAATCTAAAATGGTTACGCTTCTTAACCCAAGCTTTTCTGTTACCTCTTACTTTTATTTTTCTTAAAATAAGGGCCAAATGAGGGCACTGCAACGTTTCAAACCGGTCTTGTTAATCTTTTTCGTCATAGCTGCCATCTGTCCGGTTCTTGCCGCCGCCGACCAATTTAATATCACGACCGAAGGTATTATCTTATCCGGCGTTCCCTTCTCCCTGCAAATTGAAGCGGGCGGACGATTTGCCGGCCAGGACTTCAGGATATACGGATTGAAGGATGGTACGCAAGACGGGAAGAGTGTCGATGGCCGTCTGGAAATAAGCGGTCTGCGCCTTGCTAAAGCGGGGGAGCGCGAGCTTCGTTTTGAGGTCTCCGGACAGGAATTTCGCAAAATGCTGCGGGTCGTCCCGGGCTGGCTGGCGCTACTGCCGCCTTTGACGGCGATTCTGCTGGCCTTGATTACGAAAGAGATGTTGCTTTCGCTGTTTTTCGGGATCTGGTCGGGCGTAACGATCCTGTACGGCTACAATCCCGTGCATGGTTTTTTTAGTGCCCTGGATACCTACATCGTGAATTCGCTTGCGAATCCCGGGCACGCTTCCATCATCATCTTCAGCCTGATGTTCGGCGGGATGATCGGAATTTTCAGTAAAAACGGCGGCATGCAGGGCATTGTGGACGCGGCCTCGAAACTGGCCAAAACCCGCCGGAGCGGACAGCTGGCGACTTCGCTGATGGGCGTGCTGATCTTTTTCGACGATTACGCCAACACGCTGCTGGTCGGCAATACGATGCGGCCTTTCACCGACAAATTGCGGATTTCGCGCGAGAAGCTCAGTTATATCGTGGACTCAACTGCAGCACCGGTTGCCAACCTGGCGTTCATAAGCACCTGGTCGGTCTTCCAGATGAGCCTGCTGGATGTACCCTACGCCAATGCCGGTATTTCCGTCAGCCCCTACATCACGTTTCTAAAATCCATTCCGTACGGTTTTTACAGTATTTTCGCACTATGGCTGTTGTTCTGGCTGGGGATTACGCGGCGCGACTACGGCGGTATGTACCGCGCGGAAATCCGGGCCGTACGTTATAATTTACTTCTGAATGAGGGAGCCTCGCCGCTGATGGATGATTCCCTTATGGAAAACGGGAATATCAATAAGCGGGGCAGCCACTGGCTGAATGCCGTAATCCCGATTGTAGTCGTGATCCTGACGACCATGATCGGCCTGTACGTTACCGGCTTGCGAAACATCGGGGAAGGCGAACGTTCCTTCCGGATTATCATCGGGAATTCGGATTCCTATGCATCCCTTATGTGGGGTGCAGCGCTGGGCGGGGTGGTAGCCTTGATTTTATCGCTGACGCAGAAGTTGCTCAATCTGAAAGATACCGTCAACGCCTGGCTGGCGGGCGTGCGCTCGATGGTCTTGGCGGCGATTGTCCTGACCCTGGCCTGGTCGCTGGGGCAGGTTTGCGAAGATCTGATGACAGCCGAATATATCATTCATCATGCCCAGAGTATTATCAGTCTTTCCATCCTGCCGCTTTTGACCTTCATCCTGGCGGCCCTGATCAGTTTCGCGACCGGGACATCCTGGGGCACGATGTCGATCCTGGTTCCGCTGGTGATTCCCCTGGCCATTAAAATGACCAACGGCAACGTCGATTCGCAGGTGTTCCTGGCCAGCTTTGCAGCGGTCCTGTCTGGGGCGACTTTTGGTGATCACTGCTCGCCGATTTCAGACACGACTATTCTGTCTTCGATGGCTTCCGGTTCGGATCATATCGATCACGTCAAGACCCAGATACCCTATGCGATCACAGCGGCGCTCTTTGCGGCGATTTTCGGCTTTTTTCCAGCCGGTCTGAAAATCCAGGGATTCTGGATTGTTATTCCGACACTGCTGATGATCGTACTTTTCGTACGGTTTGTCGGGAAGAAAGTCGATGTCGTGAGCGAAGAGGAATCCGCGACGTAAGGCTGGTGGAGCGGCACACTCCCCTTTAAAAATTTACTGACAAATATACTTTGCGACTTTCTGTATCTTGCGATCGACGAGCAGGTGGATCACGCGGGCATAACCGGAAGTCCTGGCTTTTTCGACGAATTCCTTTTTCAGGAAGTCAATCAGTTCCTCCAGGGTGCCGAACTCTCCGGCTTCCGTCCGGGCAATGATCTTTTCAAATGCGTCCAGGGCGTGCAGTTCATTATTATAGAGGGCGATATTTTCCAGATAGACATAGTTGGTGATCTTGTCTTCATCCCGTTTGAGTTTGCATTCGCCGATAAGGAACTTGATGTCTTCACGCAGATCATCCAGTTCAATGCTCATGATTCTTAAATAATTTTTAAGAATATGCTTCATCGCCTACCTCATTGTCTCTCGGATTGCATATTGAATTGATCTATTACTTTGAATATAACAATTATGCCATTCAGAGTAAAACGGAAAATGAAAAACATTTTTGGGGCGGAAAATCTATTTCAGGACAAATAGAACTTAAATGGCCATTTCAGAGACCGTTTCGCTTTTTGGCCAATCCTTGATGGTCTGGATAACGTCACGTACGTAGGCACACTCACAGGCCGAAGAGCACTTTTCCAGATTGCCGCTGTGCAGGCAAAACGCCGGGCAGGAATCGGTACCAAGTAAACTGTTTTCAAATACGGGACCATGGTAGAGATCATTGAAGCTCTTCGAGCGAATCGCCATTGTGGTCCGGCAATGCAAATGGTCAAAGAGGAATAGTCCCTGTTCCAGTTGTCGAAAATTGACCTGATAGCCCGTGAGGCGGATTTCGGGATCACTCAGAAAGTCCGAACGCGTCGTCCAAATTTTGCGACAATTCGGACAAATTTTAAACGTCTCCGAATGCTTTCTTTCCTTTTGGTCTGTCATAAATGTTCTCTAAAATGAATCATGCATTCAGGCCGGCGGCCATATTTTTGCCCAATTCGCGGCACTGCTCCAATACTTTTGCGGACGGGGCGCGCAGGGCTTCCACCTGCGGCTTAACGAGGTCCCATTTCACGTTGGCCGCGAATTCCTGCAGGGCTGTGAGAGCGCCGCCGCTCCAACCGTAGGAACCAAAGATGCCCAGATGACGGTTTTTCAGCAGCTTGTGTTCTAGCAGATCGGTCAGGTTTTTCATCAGCGGAAAGAGTTTCAGGTCATAGGTGCAACTGCCCAGGATAATACCCCGGAATTTCCAGGCGTCTTTGATCATGAAGGAGACATGCGATTCGGAGACATTGTGCATGCGAACCTCTTCAATGCCGCCTTCGACCAGGCCGCGCGCCACCGCTTCCGCCATTCTTTTCGTATTGCCGTACATGGAGGCGTAAGCCAGCATGACTCCCTTGCGGGCTTCATACCTGCTCCAGCGATCGTAGTAGTCGATGATGCATTTTGGGTTTTTGCGCCAGACGGCGCCGTGCGTGGCGGCGATGATCTTGATCTCCAGCCCGGCCAATTTGGTGAAGGCGCGCTGCACCATGGGACTGTATTTACCGACGATGTTGGCATAGTAGCGCAGGATTTCGTCTTCATAAAAATTGAGGTCAATTTCGTCGTCGAACAAGCCGCCGTTAAGGGCGCCGAAGCCGCCGAAAGCATCGCCCGAAAAAAGCAACTTGTCCTTTGTATCATAGGTCATCATTGTCTCAGGCCAATGAACCATGGGTGTGAGATAAAAACACAGTTTATGCCTGCCGAGGTCCAGGATATCGCCGTCTTTCACGACGGAGACATTGCGGGTGATACCATAATAGCCTTCCAGGAATTCGATCGTTTTTTGATTGCCGATAATCCGAATGTCGGGAAAGACTCTGGCAATCACCTCAATGGCGCCCGAGTGATCGGGTTCCATATGGTTGATAATCAGATAATCAAGTTTACGACCATCGCCAAGCAGGTTTTGGATTTTTTGCAGCAATTGAGTCAGGTAGCAGTTTTTGACAGTATCGATCAGCGCGGTTTTATCGTCGTTAATGATGTAGGCGTTGTACGAAACGCCTTCCGGGAGCGGCCAGATTCCCTCGAATAATTTGGTCTCGCGGTCGTTTACGCCGACCCAGTAGATGTCGTCCGTGATGGCAATTGGTCTATTCATGTCTATCGTTCCCTTTCTGAGAGTGCCGGTTTCGCAATCGAAAACTGCCTGATGGCGTCATTAAGTTAAAATTCGGCGGTGCCTGTTTCAAGTATTATTAGGCAGCTTCCCGGCGAGTCTCGCTACTTTTCCGGGAATTCCCGGTCGACCAGCGACTCGACCAGTCCTGCCCGGGTAAGAAACGGCAGGGTCAAATATCCCTGTCCGTCATGGGTCTGATTCCAGGCTGTGGCCGTAACAATGGCATTCGGATTGCGGGCCCAGCTGCGCCGCGCCACGCCGCCCATGACATCCCAGGACAATCCCATTTTTATGACCCGATCGGCTTTTTCGCTGCCGTCCAGCAGAATACCATTGCCGCCGTTTGAGGCGCGACCGATGCCCACGCCGCCGCCGTTGGATAGGACGACGAGGGTCATGCCGCGGGCGATATTGCCGCCGAAACACTGTACCGACATATCGGCTGTCGGCCGGCTGCCGTCGTAGATGTCCGCCGTTTCGCGGAAAGGCGAATCCGTTCCCGAAACATCATGATGATCGCGGCCGAGCAGAACCGGGCCGATTTCACCGTTGCGGACCATCTCGTTGAATTTGAGGGCGATTTTCACGCGGCCTTCCTCGTCCGCGTAGAGGATGCGGCATTTGGTGCCGACGACTAATTTGTTCGCTTCGGCGGTCGCGATCCAGTGGTAATTGTCGCGGTGCAGGGAACTTGCCTGCGGATCGATGCAGGCCATGGCCGCTTGGTCGGTTTTATGCAGGTCTTCGTCCTTGCGCGACAAACAAACCCAACGGAAAGGGCCGAATCCGCGGTCGAAACAGATCGGTCCCATGATATCCTCGACGTAGGAAGGCCAGATGAAGCCGTCGAATGTATCTCTTCCATTGCGGGCGATTTCCGTCTCACCGGCCTCGAATACGGAAGCCATGAACGAATTGCCGTAATCCCAGAAATGCGAGCCGTTCTGCGTCAGGCGCCGGATGGCTAGGTAATGGCGCTTCAGTGACCGGTTGACCATTTCCCGGAATGTTGGCGGATCGTTGCGCAGCAGGGCGCGTCCCTCTTCGAAAGTGACGCCCGCGGGCGTGTAACCGCCGTCATATACCGCATGGCAGGAGGTCTGATCCGATACCAGGTCGACGTAAATCCGGTTCCGGTCGAGGTATTCCAGCAGGTCGACAACGTTGCCGTGATAGGCGATGGAGACCGGTTTCCCGAGGCGGCGGTACTCCTGCATCCAGCCGGCAACCTGATCGAGATTGTTGGATACTTTGCCGACCCAACCCTGGTTGCGGCGGGTTTTGATACGGCTGTGATCCACCTCGGCGATAACGCCGATACCGCCGGCAATTTCGACGGCTTTGGCCTGGGCCCCGGACATTCCGCCCAAACCGGACGACACGTAATAAACACCATTTAAATCTTTATCTTCCGGGATGCCCAGGTATTTCCGCCCGGCGTTCAGCAGGGTTATATAGGTACCATGGACGATCCCTTGCGGACCGATGTACATCCAGCCGCCGGCCGTCATTTGGCCGTAGTTGGAAACGCCCATCGCGGCCAGTTTCCGGAAAGTGTCAGGATTATCCCATTGCCCGACCAACAGGCCGTTGGTGGAGATCACGCGCGGCGCCATTGCATGCGATGGGAAAATGCCCAGCGGATGCCCAGAACTGACCACGAGCGTCTGGTCCTCGCGTAAAACTTCCAGGTACTTTTTAATCAGCAGGTACTGCATCCAGTTCTGGCAAACCTGCCCGGTCTCGCCGTAGGTGACCAGTTCGTAAGGGTAGAGGGCAACCTCGAAATCGAGGTTATTGTCGATGTTGACCTGCAGGGCGCGCGCGGCCAGAATGCCTTTGTACTCATCGACCGGACGACCGGTGAGGGCGCCTTCGGGACGGAAGCGGTAGCCGTAAATCCGGCCCATCGTGTGCAGCTCATCGAGAAATTCCGGCGCCAGGATTTCGTGCAATTCCGCCGGAATATAGCGCAGGGCATTCTTGAGAGCGGTAACGATCTCTGTTTTATGCAATGTCAATCCCCGGTTCGGCGCGCGTCGAATCCCCGGCAGGAATTCTTTCCCGGGGGGCAGTTCGGGGCTGAGTTTGATCGTCAACGCATTTGCGATATCCGGATTGTCCATCCTGATTTCCTCACAATTTTGAGTGATTATCGGTTCGTGAAATCATCTTTTTATGGTTTGAATTGCAGTTTCCCGGCAACCTTCGAACGTATGCTTCCGTCTTCCAGGTAACGGTACAGGTTCTTGCCCGGGCAGACGGTTTGGTCCGAATAATCCTTGTGCCCCTGTATATCGTCGGGGGAGAGCCCATAGGTCTTCGCCATATAACTGCAGAAATCGATCAGTGCCTCCATCTGTTCCGGAGCGACTTCGATATTTTCATAATTTCCCATCAGGCAGATCAGGACGTGCCCGGTGGGATCGTAGTTGGTGATTGGTATCGCCCGCGTACTCAAGCGGCCGGGCTTCATAGATTACACCGTCCAGATCCATCATGTAGTGATAGGGAATGTCGATCCAATGCTTCGTATCCCGGCTCCAATTCTGTAGATTGCGAATGTGCGCGACGGGATCGTCTTCGGGGAAAAAATCCGTGCCGCCGTGATGGATCGTGATTTTACGGATTTGTTGTTGTTTGGGTACGCTGCCCGAAAGCGGCTTCCAGCCCCATTCCGCCCGTCGCACGATTCTCAATTCCGGAGGGTAGTCCAGGGATTGGGGAGATTCTCTTTTACATGGAAGCGAACATGATGACAGAATGATCAGGGCAAGAGTGGATATTCGGAAAATAGCTTTCATCGGGCACCTTTGTATAACGATAATCTGTTAACCGGCAGGATCATGATTTGTTTAAATTAGGACATTTGGGGCATAATTTCAAAAGCATTAGCGCGGAATTTGATTTCCTTTGCACATATATTTTGGGGGTGACGGATCACGGCCTTGAAATACGTATGCTAAATCCGTATCTTTCACAGTTTCTATCGAGGAATTCAACATATGGAAAATCGCAGTGTTATCAGGAATATCGGAGAACTGGCGACGTACGACAGTGTTATCGGGAAAATGGTCGTTCTGCCGGACATGGAAATGCGGGTGCGCAATGGTGAGGTCGCTGAGATCGGCCGTAAACTCGAGGCAAGCGGGTATGAGATCGTTGATGCCGGCGGCCACCTGGTGACACCCGGTTTTGTCGATTCGCATACCCATCCGGTTTTTAATGAGACACGCGAGATCGAATACGAAATGCGTATTCTCGGCAAGAGCTACATGGAAATCGCCGAAGCCGGCGGCGGCATAAACTCCAGCGTACGCAGTCTGCGCAGCGCCGACCTTGAGGAACTGCGCGAGAAGGTCAGGAATCGCCTGGATACTTTTCTGGCGTTCGGAACGACCACTATCGAAGCCAAATCCGGGTACGGTCTCTCTACCGAAAGCGAGCTGAATTCGCTGCGCATCCTGAAGGATCTGGCGCAGGAGCACCCTCTGGATATCCGGACCACCTTTCTTGGGGCGCACGAATATCCCGATGAGTTCCGCAATCGCCACCGGGCTTATATCGACTTGCTCGTGAACGAGATGCTGCCCAGGGTGGTTCGCGAGGGCCTGGCCGATTTTTGCGATGTGTTCTGCGAGGAGGGCGTTTTTACGGCCGATGAGTCCCGTAAAGTGCTCGAGGCCGCCCAGTTCCTGGGTCTCGGTATCCGGATGCACGTTGATGAATTCAAACCGATCGGCGGAGCACAACTGGCGGCGAAACTGAGAGCCGTTTCGGCCGATCACCTCACGGCCATCGATGACGACGGCATTGCGGCTTTGAAACAGGCCGGCGTCGTCCCGGTTGTTCTTCCGGCCACGACTTTCTTTCTCGGTTCGGATCATTACGCTCCGGCCCGCAAGATGTGGGATGCCGGCTTGCCGGTCGCTATCTCGACCGATTTCAATCCCGGCAGTTCCATGACGCAGTCGATGCCATTTGTGATTAGCCTGGCCTGCCTGAAATTGAAACTTTCGCCGCTGGAAGCACTGCAGGCGGCCACGATCAACGCCGCCCGGTCGCTGCGAATGGAACGCCTGGTTGGTAGCCTGGAGAAGGGCAAACAGGCGGATTTTGTGATTTGGCAGTTTGATCATTACCAGGGCATACCCTATTTCCTGGCTTATCAGAAAACCAAGGAGGTCTGGAAAAAGGGGCTGCGCGTCTGGCCGCGTGAAAGAGATTGACAAATTTCAAAAAATGTTTGACAAAGTAGCAGGAAATCTCTAAACTGAGGCAAGAAAAAAACGGTGTAATACATTTAAGGGAGGATACGTTTTGATTAAGGCGAAAAAACTTTTAGTACCGCTTCTGGTTCTGGCGACTTTTCTGGGAACCGCGTCCCCGGTGCTGGGTAACTACCGCTTCTTCTCCACCGTCCAGATGGTTTGCAGTGCTTATCGGATTAATGTGAACTATGAAGACATGAATCTCTTACAAATCGGGGACGGCAAAGAGGAATTTTCCCTGACGCTGCAGAGTGCCAGAAACGACTTCGATCGGATTATGCTGATCGGTTTCTATGCCGCCGGGAAAGCCGTGCTGAAATACAATGAACCGGTCGGTATGGTCAATATGATCATCGATATAGAATTTAAGGGCACGGAAAAGATATTTGCTTCCGCATCCAGCGACGATATTCTGAAATATGTTAATAGTGAGATTTCTTCTTCACAATTTATGAGAAGAATTAAGTTTAATTAAGTGATAATAAGAAACGGAGGAATTCATGGATCCTTTTTCCTGGAGCTATACTTTGATGATGTATCTGAGAGGTATTGGTTGGGCAATTGTTGCTTCTTTAGGTTTTTCTTTCGGTGTCGGATTGGCGATCAAGGTTTTTGATTGGCTATCCACGAACATCGACGAGTGGGAAGAAATCAAGAAGGGTAACATCGGCGTAGCGCTGATTATTATCTCTCTGATATTAATGGTCGGATTGCTGGTTTATAAAGTAATCTGATCTGTTCCGGATCGAATTTGATGGGCAAGGAGAGTTCAGCTCAGTCTGTTCTCTCCTTTGTTTTTTGCTGCATTTTGTTCAAACCAAATTGGATTGGTCAGCGCGAATTTCCCTGTATGGGTACTGACTTCCGCACGTAAATAGCCTCTGTCGGGCAGCTGGGCTGTAGCGATCTGTCCCTGGTATTCTGAAATGTGATTCTTTAAATAAACGACCGGGAGCTGCTGCTCCTCCTGCTTAAGCAAATCGCCCTGAAAGATGCGGATTTCTTTCAGGGAACCGAAGAATGAAGAGGATCGGGCAATTACATGAATTCGGAGGGGGAGGGCCACAAGCGTCTGGCCGGTGCAGCAAATTTCACCGTTCCCGTTTTCCAATTCCAGGGCAACGAAGGGGCCGTTGGAGACAATCGAGTGCCCGCTTCGAAGTGCCCGGATTAGCGCCGGAAGGCCTGAGTTTATATCCGTTCGAACATAGTTGATAAACTGCCCGAAGAGCTGCACCTGATGTTCATGCAGTTTCCAGAGCGGCAGCTTAACCTGGCGAAAGCGGTTAAAATTACCGTGGGAATCATTACCGGCGTAAATAAAAACCTTCCGACCGTGTAGAAGCTGGCGAATCCACGCCGATTTTCCGTTTCGAATCTCCCCGCCGGGGACACCATTTATAATCTGAAAACCGGATAACTTGCGATGATAATCATGCCGGTTCCATGCTCCGCGTGAAATCAGCAGTCTCTGGAGAAAAGGCGTGGGTGCGAGGGGGTGAGCCGCGAAAGCCATGGCATCGTCGGCGAGTTGCTCCAGAATGTGAGCGTAATGCGATTCGCTACGGGACCGCAGGTAAATCTCCATGCTGTCGCCGGAACCCGGAAAAAAATCGGGATGGTTCAGAACGCCGAGGTGCACATTTCGGCCTAAGCCGTTGTCCGCGGAGACCTCTTCGCCGGGGATGATCAGAAAATCGGACTGCTCACGGTTCAGGCCGGCGATCATTTTCCGGGATGCGCTCCAGCGTTGTAAATCCGGGTCGGGTTCGGTCCAGGACCCCGGTTTATCGTCGAGATCGTAAGAATGATCGAGCAGGGCGCAGAAGGAGAGTCCCAGGGCTTTAGCGAGGGGATAGATAGCTTCGGCCGGTACGCCGAATTCTACCTGGTCCTCCGTCCAGGCCGAGTGACAATGCAGATCACCGGCGATCCAGCCGGGCGGACCGGGCAGCGTTTCGGTATCGATGAATGTCTGAAAATCCGAATGCGAAAGCCCCCGGTAATTGTCGTTTCGGACCGTGATCACCTGGCTTCCAATTCGGACCGTAGCCCGGCATTCAACGCGCAGCGTTTGGCTTGCGTAGCGGCTTACCGGAATCGGGTAGACCTTGTGGAACCATTTTTTTTGGATCACCTGCTCTTCAACGAAAGAAAAATGTTCCCTGAGGTCTCCGGATTTACTATCTTTAAGCAAGATCGCCACCTCATACAGGTGGATCGGGAAACGATCGGCATCTTTTACCAAAAATAAAATCGGGAGGTCAGCAGCTTCAATTCGATAGGGTAAGTCGAACAGAATCTCCGGTTGTCTTTTAAAAATGCGTCCGGCGAAGAACGGCAGGCGAAAGTGAACTTCGGCGTACAGGAAGATTGGGACAAGCAGCGTCAGGAGTTCAATGGGTCCAATAAAATCCGGATTCACATACATCAACCGGAATCTAAAATAACTTGAGGATTCACCAAAGTAAATTACGATCTAAAATTTACATGAATTCTCTTTAGAAGGACGCGTCCGGTGTGTCTAAAATTAGGTTGACACTAAGGGGAGTAGCACGTAAATTTCAAATCCAAATGGGAGTAAACTGAAAGGAGTATTGCTTGGCTTCAACAACGGACATAAGAAACGGACTAGTTATAAATCTGAACGGTGAACTGGTAACAATTATCGAATTTCAACATATCAAAACGGCCCGCGGCGGTGCCAAAATCAGAACAAAATTGCGCAATGTTCGAACGGGACAGGTACTGGACAATACCTTCCGGTCCGGAGAAAAACTGGATGTCGTCCGACTGGAAGCCCAGGAGATGCAGTATCTGTATAAAGAAGGGGATCACTTCATTTTTATGAATACCGAGACCTACGAACAGATACCGCTGGGCATCGAAATATTTCGGGAAGCCTCAAAATTTATCAAAGAAAACGCAATCGTGAAGATCCTCTTTGACGGTAGTACTCCGGTCGATATCGATATCCCTGTCTTCGTCACATTGGAAGTGACGGAAACCGAACCCGGGATGAAAGGCGATACCGTCACCGGCGGCTCCAAACAGGCTATCGTAGAGACAGGCAGCAGCGTTCCCGTTCCTCTTTTTATTGAAGTGGGCGATAAAATTCGGGTTGATACAAGATCGGGTAAGTACTGTGAGCGCGTAAAAGAATAACCACAGGGGCGCGATGAATACCAAAAAATTGCTTGAACTGGTGAAGGTTGTCGAATCGCATCAGATCGAAGAAATCGAAATCTCCCGGTTCGGTATGCGGATCCGAATTTCCAAATCCGGCATTCAGCGGGAGTCTGGTAAGAATGGCAGGGCCCATATGCATGAATATATTCCGCAGCCGCCCGTAACGGCTTTACCAGCCCCGACTGCAGTTCCGGAACCATCGGACGAAGACGAAATCCAACTGTCGGAGAATCAAATTGAGGTAAAATCCCCCATCGTGGGTACTTTCTACCGTGCGCCTGCGCCGGATGCGGAACCCTATACGAGGGTTGGGGATATAGTGTCGCTGGGGCAACCGCTCTGTATCATCGAAGCTATGAAAATCATGAATGTCATAGAAGCCGAGCACGCGGGTAAACTGGTACGGATTATCGCGGAAAATGCTCATCCGGTAGAATACAATCAAACCCTCTTTGTCATCGAGAAATCCTGACGAAGCGGCAAAAGTCTAATTCGATAAATAGTGATCAAAAAAATTCTAATAGCCAATCGTGGTGAAATAGCACTGAGAATTATTCGTGCCTGTAAGGAATTGAATATCGCCACGGTGGCGATCTATTCGGTGGCGGATACCCTCTCCCTCCACGTCCGTTTTGCGGATGAAGCCGTTTGCATTGGCCCGGCCGAAAGCGGCGCGAGCTATCTGAAACAATCGGCCATCATCAGCGCCGCCGAAGTGACGAATGCAGATGCGATTCATCCCGGCTACGGCTTTCTGGCCGAAAACGCGGATTTTGCGCTTCTCTGCAGGGATAACGAGATCAATTTTATCGGCCCCAAACCGGAAGTTATTCGTATGATGGGCGATAAAGCCCAGGCGAAGAAGACGATGCGGGATGCCGGCGTGCCGGTGATTCCCGGCAGCGATGATATCGTTCCCGATTTTAAATCAGTGGAAAAAATTGCCAAAGAGGTCGGCTATCCCGTTTTGCTGAAAGCCAGCGCCGGCGGCGGCGGCCGGGGCATGCGGATCGTCTCGGATCACTCCGAACTCGAAAAAGCCTATATGATGGCGCGTGAGGAAGCCCGCTCGTCCTTTGGAAACCCGAATCTGTACGTCGAGAAAGTGGTCGAAAATGCCCGTCACATCGAAATTCAGATCCTCGGGGATAATCATGGTAACGTGGTCCATCTCGGCGAGCGCGAATGTTCCATCCAGCGTCGGCATCAGAAGCTGATCGAGGAATCTCCTTCGCCAGCCGTCGATCCCGAATTGCGCCGCCGCATCGGTGAAACCGCTGTCCGGGCGGCCAAAACCGTCGGATACAGCAGCGCTGGAACGGTGGAATTTTTACTGGATCAGGACAATCAGTTCTATTTTATGGAAATGAATACCCGGATTCAAGTAGAACACCCGGTTACGGAGATGGTGACCGATGTCGATCTGCTCAAAGAGCAGATACTCCTGGCAAACGATAAAAAATGTTCCGAATGGCTGCAGGATTTCCACCTGCGCGGGCATGCCATCGAATGCCGCATTAATGCCGAAGATCCTTATAAAAACTTTCGTCCTTCACCGGGTAAAATCACCTCTTTTCATGCGCCGGGCGGCCCCGGCACCCGCATGGATACCCACGTGTATGCCGGGTATCAGGTACCTTCCCACTACGATTCGCTTCTGGGAAAACTGATCACGCACGGCAAGGATCGGGAAGAGGCTATCGTTCGGATGGAACGAGCCCTGGAAGAGACGATTTTTGAGGGCATTTCGACTACCATTCCGTTTCATCGTGCAATTTTGAAAAACAATGCGTTTCGTACGGGCGATTTTAATACAAGTTTTTTAAATTCCTTTGAGTTTTAAAAGCCAACCTATAGGAGGTCGATGATATGAACGTACCCGAGAACTTGAAGTATACAAAAGATCACGAGTGGGCCTTGGTCGAAGGAGACATGGCGACGATCGGGATTACCGATTATGCGCAGAGTGAACTGGGAGACATTGTCTATCTGGAATTGCCGTCGGTCGGGGACAGCGCGACGGTAGGTGAGGCCATCGGAACGATTGAAGCCGTGAAGACCGTCGCCGATCTTTACAGCCCGGTCAGCGGTGAAGTCGTGGAGATCAACGAAGCCCTCCAGGACGCCTCCGAATTGGTCAATAAAGACCCTTACGGCGAGGGCTGGCTTGCCAAGATTAAGATGGAAAATCCAGGCGAAGCTGATCAACTGATGAGTCCGGAAGACTATAAGAAACTATTGAGTTAAACCATGCACTATGTTCCCAATACCCCGGAAACGGAGAGAGAAATTCTCGAGGTTCTCGGTATCCAGCGCTTTGAAGACCTGCTCGGAAATATCCCGGCTTCTATCATGCAGAAATGTAATATCAATCTGCCGGAACCGCTCTCGGAACCGGAATTGGTTAAACACATGCATAGCCTGGCCGGGAAAAACAAACATTCCGGTGAAAACGTCTCTTTCCTGGGCGGCGGCGCCTACGATCATTTCGTCCCTGCCGTGGTTGACTTTCTAATTGGCCGATCGGAATTTTACACGGCCTATACACCCTATCAGCCGGAAGTGAGTCAGGGTACCCTGCAATCCATATACGAATACCAGTCGATGCTTTGTCATCTGTTGGACATGGAGGTTGCCAACGCCTCGATGTACGATGGGGCAACTGCACTAGCTGAAGCAGCTATCATGGCCGCCGGCATTACCGGCAGAAAAAGAATTCTGGTGTCGCCCCTGATTCATCCGGCAGCTCTGGATGTCCTGCTGACCTATGTGGGAAACCGTGACATCGAAATCGTGATGCTGCCGGTCTCGGACGGTCTAACCGATTTTAAGGGGCTGGAAGGTCAACTGCAGGCCGGTATCGGGGCGCTGCTGGTTCAATCACCGAATTTCTTCGGCAACATCGAAAAGTTGGCGGGCGTCGCTGAACTCACCCGGCAACAGAAAGCGTTGCTGATTCTCTCTGTTGATCCGGTCTCGGCCGCCCTGCTTAAAACGCCTGGTGAACTGGGTGCGGATATCGCCGTCGCTGAAGGCCAGCCGCTGGGAATTCACCAGTCTTTCGGCGGCCCTTACCTGGGAATTTTTACTGCCAGGAACGATCTGATCCGGAAAATGCCCGGACGGATTGTCGGAGAGACGGAGGATATCGACGGCAAACGCGGCTATGTTCTGGTACTGCAAACCCGCGAACAGCATATTCGCCGGGAAAAGGCAACATCCAACATCTGTTCGAACCAGGGCTTGATGGCGCTGGCGGCTACGATCTATATGGCCTTACTGGGTAAAACGGGGATGCGGCAAGTCGCAAATCTGTGCCTGAACAACAGTCATTATCTGGCGCAGAAAATTGCGGCACTACCCGGTTTTGAGCTGGCCTTCGAAGAGGCACCCTTCTTTAAGGAATTTGTGGTTCGAACCCCGGTCGCGCCCGGACGGATTATAGCTGAAGCCCTGCAAAACGGAATTTTTGCCGGGATCGATCTGGGCTGCTTTCGGCCGGAGTGGAGAAACCTGCTCCTGATTGCGGTGACCGAAAAAAGAAGTCGACAAGAGATGGATGATTTCGTTAAGTTTTTATCAAAGTATGCACAATGAAAATTTTTAATTCGTTACTCGAAAAAGTGAATCAAAAAGGGGCCGCCTACCTTGTCCTGATCGATCCCGATACGCGAACCGGAGATGAACTGGTCGATTTCGTGAAAGTGATCTGCGACCGGGGCGTCGATGCAATTCTGGTGGGCGGTAGTTTGATCCTGGATGCCGGTTTTCAAAGTGCGATCGACCTGGTTCGCAAAAACAGCACTCTGCCGGTAATCATCTTTCCGGGCTCCCTGCAGCAACTGTCCCTGCGGGCAGACGCGATTTTATATCTGTCGCTGATCAGCGGCCGGAATCCGAATTACCTGTTTGGCGATCACGTGATCGCCGCCCCGATGATCCGGAAGCTGGGTATCGAACCGATCTCGACCGGATATATGCTCTTCGAATCCGGACGCACAACAACGGCTGAATTCATGAGCAACACCCGTCCACTGCCCGTGCGTAAACCCGAGATTGCCATGGCGCACGCCCTGGCAGCCCAGTACATGGGGATGCAGACAGTGTACATGGAAGCCGGCAGCGGCGCCGATCATTCCATCCCCGCCGACCTGGTGAAAGCTGTCAGCAGTTATATCGATATTCCGGTGATTGTCGGCGGCGGCATCCGTACGCCTGAAGACGCCCGCTCCAAAATCGAAGCCGGCGCTAAATTCCTGGTGACGGGAAATGTTTTCGATGATCCCAAGAATATCGGTCTGATCGACGAGTTTGTGCGAGCCGTGCATATCAAGGAGTTTGCTTAGTGCATGGCTTCTCAACCCAACCATAAATTCGAAAAAATCATTACGGAACAGTTGAACGAAAGTGCCTCGGTCAAGCTTCAGGTAGCCCAAGCCTGCAAAACAGAGATCGCCGCTGCGGCTCAACTCCTGATCGATTGCGTTGTGCAAAACGGTAAAATACTTTTATGCGGCAACGGCGGAAGCGCCGCCGACGCCCAGCACCTGGCGACGGAACTGGTTTCGCGTTTGCGCCTCGAGAGAAAAGCCATTCCGGCCCTGGCGCTGAACACCAATACCTCCACGCTGACCGCCGTTTCCAACGATTATGATTTCGCCGAAATATTCGCCCGCCAGGTAGAGGCCTTCGGACGCGCGGGTGACGTGCTGATCGGGATCAGCACCAGCGGAAACTCGCGCAACGTTATCCGGGCCCTCGAAGTCGCCGGCGGACAGGCAATGGCGTGCATCGCCTTCACGGGCGGCGACGGAGGGAAGATGGCGGACATGGCGGATATTGCTATCGTAGTCCCGACACATGAAGTTCAACGAATTCAGGAAGCCCATATCACCATCGGTCATATCATCTGTGATCTGGTTGAGCAATCCCTTTTTGGAAATTGATGGAACCGACTTCAATACATGCAGGAATTAGTACAGGATTTTATCAATTATCTCAGACTCGAGCGTAATCTTTCGCCCAATACGATTGACGCCTACCGCAACGATCTTACCCGCTATGTTCAATATCTCCAGGATACCCGGGTCTCCGGACCAGACCGGATTGATCTGTCCGTGATTCAGAATTTTATCAACAGCCTGGCGGAACTGGGATTGTCACCGCGCAGCCTGGCGCGCAATTTCTCTTCGATCCGTTCCTTTCACGGGTATCTGCTGGGTGAAAACATCACGACCGGCGATCCGACCGAACTGCTGCAATCGCCGCGCCTGCCGAGACGGCTGCCGCAGGTGCTGGATCTGCATGAAATCGAGGCCATTCTGGCCCAGATAGATGTCGAAAAAAACAAGGGCATCCGGGATCGCGCCATGCTCGAAACGCTCTACTCAACCGGCGTACGTGTGTCCGAACTGATTTCCATGAAGATGTCCGATATTTTTATGCACCAGGGTGTGATCCGGGTTTTCGGGAAGGGCTCGAAGGAGCGCGTCGTACCCTTCGGCAACCGGGCGGCCAAAGAGATTAAAAACTACATCACGGCCGTGCGCTCGCTGTTGACGCGCTATCAGAAGAGCAAGGACTATCTCTTTCTGAATATGCGCGGGGCGCCTATCTCACGAATGGGGGTGTGGAAGATTATCCAGGAGTACGTTAAACTGACGGGAATTCGCAAGAATATCAGTCCGCACGTTTTCCGGCACTCTTTCGCGACCCATCTTCTGGAAGGCGGCGCCAATCTGCGCGATGTGCAGGAGATGCTGGGTCATGCGGACATTTCCACCACGCAAATCTATACCCATCTGGACCGCGAATACCTGATTGAACAGCATCGAACTTTTCACCCGAGGTGGTAATGAATTTACAAATAATCGTCTTACTGGTACCCCCGATTTTACTGGCGCTTACATTTCATGAATACAGCCACGGCTGGATGGCCAACCGGCTCGGCGATCCGACCGCAAAATACGCCGGACGACTGACGATGAATCCGCTGGCGCATCTCGATCCGATCGGCACCATCATGATTTTTCTCGTGCGCTTCGGATGGGCCAAACCGGTTCCGGTGAATCCGAACTATTTCCAGAATCCCAAACGCGATTTGCTGCTGGTTTCGCTGGCCGGTCCGGGCGCGAACATGATACTCGGGCTGATCAGCGGCATGCTGGTGCGCGTCGCCAATTCGGGCGGCTTGAGTTTTCTGCCGGACATCCTGCTCCAGCCGGTTTACGTCATGCTGAAGTTGAGTTTGCAGATCAATATCGCCCTGGCTATCTTCAACCTGATCCCGGTTCCCCCGCTGGACGGCTCCAAGATACTGGCCGGAATTCTGCCGCCGCGGTATGATTCGATAATGGCGGATGTCGAATGCTACGGTCCCTTTGTTCTGATGGGACTCATTCTCTTTGGATTTATAACGGGTATCTCCATACTGGGGGCGATCATCTACCCGTTTGTCAATTTTTTCTCAAGAATTTTTGGAGGGATATAATGGTAACCTATCACAGGCGCGGTTTCTCCATGCGGGACAAACGGCGGGAACGGGATGGCAAGCGCATTCATATTTCCCCGCCGCGGACGAGTAAAAGACTTAAGACTCGTCCGCTCTGGTGGCTGCTCGTGCTGACGGCAATTATCCTTTTTGCGATTGTGTATCTCAGCAGAATCGCCCAGTAACGTACCGGCGCCAAGCGCTGCTCTTAAAAATGGTCTTTTAAACGAAAATACGAGGTGCTGTTTCCATGCCGGAAATTATTGAATGTATACCCAACTTCAGCGAGGGCCGCGACCACGGCATCATTAAGCAGATCACGGATGCAATCGAATCGGTTGACGGCGTCAAACTGCTGGATGTCGACCCGGGCGCCGACACCAACCGCACCGTGGTGACTTTCATCGGGACGCGGGGGGGGATTCTCAACGGGGCTTTCGCCGGAATCGCCAAAGCCGCGGAAGTAATCGACATGCGCCGGCACAGCGGGGCCCACGCCCGCCTGGGAGCGACGGATGTCTGTCCCCTGGTTCCGATTGCGGGAATCAGCGAGGAGGAATGCATCCGGCTATCTCACGAATTGGCCCGGAAAGTTGCGCAGGAATTGCACATTCCAATTTATCTCTATGAAAAATCGGCGCAAACTCCCCAGCGTAGCAACCTGGCCCACATCCGCTCCGGGGAGTATGAAGGCCTGGCCGAAAAATTAAAAGATCCGGAATGGAAGCCGGATTACGGCGAGGCGCTTTTTAACGCCAAATCCGGGGCGACAGTGGTCGGCGTGCGGGAATTTCTGATTGCGTACAATGTAAACCTGAACACGCGCGACCGCAAACTGGCCCATGACATCGCCATGACGATCCGCGAAAGCGGCCGGGTCAGTCGTGATAAAAAAGGCGACATCGTCCGGTATGAAAGCGGTGAATCCGTACGTCAGCCGGGCACGCTGCAGTCGGCCAAGGCCGTCGGCTGGTACATCGATGAATACAAAATGGCCCAGGTTTCCATCAACCTTACAGACTATAAAATTACCAATGTGCATGAAGCTTTCGAGGAGATTCGCCGCCTGGCAAATGCCGGGGGCCTGCGCGTTACCGGTTCGGAAATCGTGGGGCTGATCCCCAAGGAGGCGCTGTTGATGGCCGGGCGCTATTACCTCAAGGCTCAGGGTAAATCCGAAGGCGTGCCGGAAGCCGACTTGATCCGGACGGCGATCCAGTCGCTGGGCCTGAACGATGTCTCGCCTTTCGATCCGGCCAAAAAGATCATCGAGTATCAGTTCAGGGAGTTCGATCACCCCTTGACGGAAATGTCGCTCAAAGCTTTTAACGATGAACTGTCCACAGATTCTCCGGCGCCGGGCGGCGGCAGCGTCGCGGCGCTGGTGGGTTCGCTGGGGGCCGGGCTGACCGCCATGGTTGCCAACCTCACGCACGGTAAAAAGGGCTATGAAAGGCAATACGACCGCATGAACTCGTTGGCAAAGGGTGTCCAGGAACTCAAGGACGAACTGCTCCGCCTGGTTGATCTGGACACCGCGGCTTTCAACCGGGTAATGGGCAGCATGCGTCTGCCCAGAAAAACCGAAGAAGAGAAGGCCTTGCGCAAGCAGGCGATTCAGGAGACGACCCAGGAGGCGACGCGCGTTCCGCTGGCCGTCATGAAAACCTCGCTGAAGATGTTGCACCTGGCCGATACGGTTGCCCGCTACGGCAACGTCAACTCCATCAGCGATGCAGGGGTGGCCGCGCTTGCGGGGCAGCTGGCTGTGCAGGGCGCAGGCTACAATGTCCTGATCAACCTGCCCGGTATCGAAGATTCCGGCTTTCGTGAATCCATGCAAAGCGAAGTGGCGGAACTCAACCGGGAAGCCCAAACCATCGCGCGCCGGGTGGAACGCCGCGTAAAGAAGGCGATTGCCCAAATGTAACGAAGTGCGATTCGGACCCACCCCATTTTGTTGGGATTGAGACTGTCCGGTTATCGAATTTAGAAAAAGTGATCTATGCCGAAAATCAGGATATTATCCGAGCAACTGACCAATAAAATCGCCGCCGGCGAGGTTGTGCAGAATCCCGCTTCAATCATCAAAGAGCTAGTGGAAAACAGCATCGATGCAGGCGCCGACCAAATTACCGTGAACATTCGCAACGGCGGCAAAACCCTCTGCCAGGTGATCGATAACGGCGAGGGCATGAACAAGGACGATCTGCTACTGGCCTTTGAGCGCTATGCAACCAGCAAGATCGCGGAAGTCGAAGACCTGCTGAATATCCGCACGCTGGGATTCCGGGGCGAGGCGCTGGCGAGTATCGCAGCCGTTGCGCAGCTGGATGCGGTTTCTACCTTGCTCGGTGCCGATACAGGCCACCTCCTGCGCATCGAGGGCGGCACCTTTAAAACCATCCAGCCGCACAGTCCCGAGCCGGGTACGGCCATCACGGTTAAAAGTCTCTTCTACAATGTACCCGCGCGCCGTAAATTTCTGAAAAGCAGTGAACTGGAATTCCGCAAGATCGTCGACGTTATGCGCAAGTTCGCCCTGATTCACCCCGAAATTGAATTCCGGCTGATGCACAACGAACGCGAGGTCTTTCGGCTGCGCAAGGAAAATCTGCAAGAGCGCATCGTGCATCTCTTCTCAACGGAGTACCGCGAAAACCTGCTGCCCTTCGAATTCGACCTGGGCGACATGAGCGTCGGCGGATTTATCGGCAATCTGAACCTGGTGCGGGCCCGGCGCGGCGAACAGTTCTTCTACGTCAATCAGCGCTTTGTCAGCGACCGTCTGATGAACAACGCGATCGTCACCGGCTACTCGGGATTGCTCTCCCGCGGAGAATACCCGTTTTACTGCATCCGCCTGCAGCTACCGCCCGGAAAGGTCGATGTCAATGTGCACCCCTCGAAGATGGAGGTCAAGTTTCAGGAGGAAAGCCGGGTGTACCAGTTCCTGAAGAATTCCGTCGGGGAAAGCCTGCATGAGATCACGAAAGTCGCTCCCGATCTGGCGCGCTTCGCACCGGCCACCTATTACGCTCCGCCGGTTGTCCCCCGCACCGTGCCGGAACAATTCCCGGAATCTCATCTGCCTTTCGACCCACAAGCGGCGAAACCATCTACGGGAGCGCAGCAGGAAATGCCCATTCATTTCTCGCAGAAGCTGGATCAGGAAACCTGGAAACAGCGCGCGCACAGATATACGGAGCAGGTTGACGTTCCGCCGCCGGATGGCTACAGCGTCCACGCCCAGGTTCATCAACTCCACAATAAATACATCATCAGCCAGGTCAAGTCGGGTCTGATTCTTATCGATCAGCACGTGGCGCACGAACGCATATTATACGAAGAAGCGCTGCAATCCATGCAATCGGATCAGTGGAAGGCGCAGCAGTTATTGTTTCCGCAGGTTGTCGAACTCTCGGTGACCGACTTCTCGGCATTGCTGGAAATTTTACCGTATCTGGAGAAACTGGGTTTTCGGGCGAAGGAATTCGGTAAGCAGGCGATTATGGTGGAAGCCGTCCCGGCCGGGATGCGCTGGGGCAATGAGAAGACGATTATCAAGGAAATCCTGGACTTTTACCAGGAATTCGGGACCAAGGATACCAGCATTCAGTCCAAAGTGGCGGCCTCGTATTCCTGTAAGGCCGCGGTCAAATCCGGCGACCCGTTGACCGAGGAGGAGATGCGCAACCTGGTGGACCGGCTCTTCGCCACGAAGAACCCGTATTTCTGCCCGCACGGCCGGCCGATCATCGTCAATATCAGCCTCAAAGAGCTCGATAAACGTTTCGAGCGAATCTGAGACAGCAGTTGAATAACGAACCCGATCATAGATCGCAGATCAACATTATAAAATTGCCCGTGCCGATTATCACGGGTCCCACGGCAGTCGGTAAAACCGCAACCGCCATCGAACTGGCCCAAAAACTGGACGGCGAGATCATCTCCATCGATTCGCGCCAGGTCTATCGCGGCCTGGATGTCGGCACCGCCAAACCCACGCTACGGCAATTGAAAGAAATTCCGCATCACCTGATTGATATTCTGGATCCGGCGGAGAAGATCAGTGCCGGGGCCTACCGCGAACTGGCCCTGAAGACTGTGTCAGGCATTCGGGCGCGCGGAAGACTACCAATTTTCGTCGGCGGGTCGGGGATGTATATCAAGACCGTAATCGAGGGGATATTCGAGGAAAGCCTTACGGATGAAGCAGTCCGCCAGAAAATCCGCGCCGAATTAGAGGCGCAAGGCGCCGCGGCGCTGTACAATCGACTGGTCGATATCGATCCCGAACTGGCGGTGAAAATCCACCTCAACGACATCAAGCGTATTACACGCGCCCTGGAAATTTACGCGATCACCGGTAAGCCGCCCAGCGAACATTACAGGAATCAGAAGAGCGAACCGCCGTTTCCATATCGCATTTTCGTCTTGACCATGGAACGCCAGCAACTCTATGAACGTATCAACGAGCGCGTCGACCGGATGATCGCCGACGGACTGGTGGATGAAGTCCGCCGCCTGCTCGCTGCGGGTTTGCGCGGCGATCTCGATGCGCTTCTGACCCTGGGTTACCAGGAGGTCGTTGCCTATTTTGACGGACAGTGCACCCACGACGAGATGGTCGAAAATATCAAACGTAACACCCGGCGCTACGCCAAGCGGCAGCTGACCTGGTTCCGCAATCAGTTAAAAGCCAAATGGATCGAGGTGAGCGAAGCTGCGCCGCTGACGACGGTTTTTGAGCAGATACTCAGCGAACTGGATATTTCCGAATAGAACGGCTACTTAAGACGGCTGAATAACTATGCTTTTCAATTCCTGGCAATTTCTGATCTTCTTTCCGACCGTTGTTGTTCTCTTTTTCGCATTGCCTGGGCGATATCGGCAAGCGCTGCTGCTGCTGGCCAGTTACTATTTCTACATGTGCTGGAAAGCCGAGTACCTTTTCCTCATCCTGGTATCGACGCTGATCGATTATACGGCCGGTATCCTGATGGGCAAAACGGAACGGCTGGCCCGGCGACGCCTGTATCTCATTCTGAGCCTGCTGACCAATCTCGGTTTGTTGTTTACCTTCAAATATTTCAATTTCTTCAATGATTCGTTCCGGCTGTTATTCCGGCATTTCAACCTGATCTATCATGTGCCCGCCCTGAAGGTACTGCTGCCGGTCGGCATCAGTTTCTATACCTTTCAAACGCTGAGTTATACGATCGACGTCTATCGCGGTAAAAAGGAACCCGAGCGGAATCTGGTGGTCTTTGCCCTGTACGTGGCCTTCTTCCCGCAGCTGGTGGCCGGACCGATCGAGCGCTCGACGCGCCTCTTGCCGCAATTCTACGAGAAAATGGAATTCGATTACGAGCGCGTGAAAAACGGCCTGCTGCTGATGGCCTGGGGATTCTTTAAAAAAGTCGTCATCGCCGATCGTCTGGCGATTTACGTCAACCAGGTCTACGGCAGTCCCGGCGATTTTAGCGGCCCGGTGCTTTTACTGGCGACCTATTTCTTTGCCTTCCAGATTTATTGCGATTTTTCGGGCTACTCGGATATCGCCATCGGCGCCGCGCAGGTCATGGGCTATCGCCTGATGCTGAATTTCAACCGGCCTTATTTTTCCAAAAGCATCTCGGAGTTCTGGAAGCGCTGGCACATCTCGCTGTCCAGCTGGTTTCGCGATTACCTCTATATTCCCCTCGGCGGCAACCGTGTGGCGCGCTGGCGCTGGTATGCGAATCTTTTTATCGTGTTTCTGGTAAGTGGATTATGGCACGGCGCTAACTGGACCTTTGTGGTCTGGGGCGGTCTGCACGGCAGTTACCTGCTGATATCGATCTGGACCGACGGGTTTCGGGCATTCGTGCGACGGAAGATCGGTCTGGAAAAGCACCCGGCTTTAAAAAAGGCGATCCGGGTTGCGTTTACTTTTCACCTGGTGCTGTTTTCCTGGATTTTCTTTCGCGCGCAGTCACTCACGGAGGCGCTGTTCATCATCCGGAATATCTTCTCCAATTGGCAATGGCCGGCCCTCATGACGGTTCCGGGTTTCGGCCTGACGGAAATAATATTCGCAGTCGCCTCAATCTTCGTCATGGAATCGGTTCATTTGCTGCAACGCGGAACCGCCATCAGAGATTTGCTGGGCCGGCAATCGACCGGCCTGCGCTGGGCGGTCTATTTCCTGCTCGTAATGGCGATTCTGCTCTTCGGCGCTTACGATAATTCAAGGGCCTTTATCTATTTTCAATTTTAGGTGAATTTCGATCATGAAACGTCTCTGCCTGCGCATACTGCTGTTGATTTCCGCTGTCGTCGTGAGCATGCTGGTGGTACTCGCCTGGCCGAATCGCGACCATAATCATTACCTGCTGGCGTTTTGGGACAAGCATGCGATCCTGGAAAGCACGCCTTCGCCGCGCATCATCATCGTCGGCGGTTCAAATACGGTTTTCAATTTCGACAGTCCTTGGATCTCCGCAGCGATGGGAATGCCCGTCATCAACATGGGCCTGCATGCCGGGCTCGGCCTGCGCTTCATGCTGAACGAAATACGGGATGAAGTCGACAGCGCCGACGTGATCCTGATCGTGCCGGAATACGCTCAGTTCTTTCGTGAAAATATCGAAGGCGGCCGCATCCTGACCAGGCTGATCAGCCTCGATCCGAAGGCTACGGCCTATCTTTCATCGTACCGGCAGGTTCTGGCCGTCATTAAAGGCATGGGACTGGAAACGCGCGCTAAACTCCTCAGCTTGGCCGGTCTCGCGGAATCGCCGGGGGTCTATCGCCGTGACGGATTCAATCCATCCGGCGACCTGATCGGTCACGAGCGGATTGCAGCGGATGTCGCCGCTTTGTCCCGACAGGCCTATGAGGTCAGCGAGCTTGCGAACTTCAATCGCCGTTCCGTCACGGAAATCAATCGGTTTACGTTGTCTGCCCAAAATCGTGGCGCGAAAGTCTGGTTGGTTTTTCCGGCAATTCCGGAGCTCAATTTTGATCGGGATCGAATTAATATTGCCAATCTTGCGCAACGACTTGACGAATTGCTCAAAATTGACGTACTTTGTAAGCCGACAGACAGTGTGTTCCCGTTGGCTCGGTTCTATGACACATTGTATCATCTCGATCCGCAGGGCCGGGAGGAGATGAGTCGCAGAGTTGTAAAAGCCCTGAATCCAAATTTTCCCAAAAAGAGGGAGTGAAAAATGAAACCAAAGACTATTGTTTTACTAGTCATTCTGGCGCTCATCCTGATCGTTTTTATACAAAATACCGAGGTCGTGGCTTTCCCGATTCTGTTCTGGAAAATTTCAATGCCGCGCATCATCTTCCTGCTGGTCATGACGGCCGTTGGTTTTATCATCGGCTATACCGTCGGCCGCTCAGGCAAGAAGACAAGCACCTCGACAGTGACGGACTGATCCGTGCAGAGTCTGAACAGTTTCGGCGTTAAATCCCTGCTGAAACTGTTCAGCAACGGCAATAAAGAAATTTCGCTCAGTGAGCAGCGACGACGACTGGACCGCTTCGGCAATTTATTCAGTCTTCCCAAAGAAATTGAAATTCGCCCGGCGATCATTAATACAATCCCCGTAGAATGGCTCATACCGCAATCGACGCTGTGTGATGATGTCATGCTTTATCTGCATGGCGGTGCCTACTGCGCCGGCTCCATTGCAAGCCATCGCGCGATGGTGGCGTTTTTCGCAAAGAACATAAAGATGCGAGCTCTCATGCTGGCTTACCGGCTTGCACCGGAACATCCCTTTCCCGCAGCCCTCGAAGATGTCATCTCTGTTTATGAAATGCTATTACGGAACAATCCCGCTACAGAGATAATTTTTGCCGGTGATTCGGCGGGCGGTGGATTGGCCCTCGCTGCTCTTCACAGACTAAAGGAAATGAACCGGCCTTTGCCGCGTGCCGCAGTTTTACTGGCGCCCTGGCTGGACCTGAGCTGCGAAAGTGAAACCTACGCGAGCGTGGGCGCTAAGGATGTGCTCCTGGGACGCGAAAATTTACTGAAATCCGCGCGCATGTACGCCGGTAATCGGGATTTGAAGCATCCTGCGATCTCGCCGCTTTTTGCCGATCTCAGTGGTCTGCCGCCGATTCTGATCCAGGTTGGAACCCACGATGTTCTTTGGGGCATGTGATTATTGGCGTTGATCTGTTTATAGCGGTTTTCAAAGTAATTGCCCAATGTTGTAATGTGATGCCGTTTTAAAAAATAATAACCACCCTTATTTCCTCCACCGGGAGTCCTCTGGATCCTCCTTGCGAAGCCTGCCCACTATTCAGGCGGGGAGGGGACGAAGGGGAGGTTGAATTTCTTTTATGAGTTCTACAATTGATGATCGGACATTATTTTTGCAGCTCGCTATTATAGATTGTTAATCAGATATTACACTGGCGGAAACGCATCGTTAAAAATCAATTTCCTGAGAAATAGGGAAAGGAATCTTTATAGTCTGTAACCTGTTTTAGCGGAACGCAATGGAGCCAAACAGGTTGCAAATCCCTGAAACCAAGTTAGCAAAGCGAAACTTGTTTTCCCTCGAATTATGACGAGTATTTTCTCAATACTTCGTCAAACCAGATAATGATGTCCTTCAGGGCAAAAATCAAAGCATTGACAGTATCGGTCGTTGGCTGAAAACCGGATTGAGGTACATGAGTACCAAAATCGCTGGTAATTTTATAAACATTATAGCAGAAATCCTTTATGATCGAATTTGTATCAAACTGAAAATTATTGGTTTTACTTTCGCTATCGTATTGAACGAGCCAACCTATTACGCTTCGCACCTTGATATTTCTATTTACATCCCAGCACTCACTTGGAGCATTTAATTTTTGGGCAATGACTTTCATTATATTTTCTAATAGAATCCGGATTGTACCGAGATTGTTGCTTATATACCCTTCGTTGTCCTTGTTGACAAGAACAAACCAAAGTTTATTACTAGTGTCATGTCACTTGTAATATGACGTAATTATCATTAACTTTACCATAAG
>CAZPRY010000024.1:0-62095 GCA_964589175.1 uncultured bacterium | reverse complement strand
ACCAAATATTTTGGGGAGTGCCAGTGCTTTTTCATTTTTTACCGGACACTAGTGATTTCTTGTAAAATGAATTTTATTTACGATCCTTTATTCACCGTTCACAATCTCACTCGAACTTCACTACCGGGCGAACGATCAACTTCACTTCGCCCAGTAATCCCGACGGCTCACTTCTGCCCTCGCGCGCATTGGCCATGGAGTTAGCGATACGCAGTTCCAACCGGTTCTCTCCCTCTCGAAGGTAATCACTTATCTCCATATACAGCGGCTTCCAGCAGCGCTGACCGACTACTTCGCCATTTACGCGAAGTTCCAGGCTATGTTCAATCCGGCCGGGGTCGAGATAGACGCGCCGGTCATCCTGCAGCCATGCCGAATCCACGGAAAAACTTTGCGTGTAGATGCCGATTCCCGAGAAATGGGAATGCGTATCCGTCCAACTGCCCGACTTGCGGTATTCCGACTCAAACGATCCGTCCCCGGGCTCGAAGCGCCAGGCATCCGCCAGAGCAACGGTGTCGATGGTTGCTTGGAACGTTTGTGAATAACGCCGGCCGCGCCAATCCAGTTCGACAAAATTTTCACCACCGGATTGGGCTTCGGCCGTCGTCCGAATGCGACTGGCTGTGTTTTTCAGATCACGAATCTTCATATTCGTCGCGACCACGCGCGGCACCATGTCCGCAGACGGATCGAATACAATTAACTGTGAGCCGAATGGTTCCAGGCGCAACGGCATCACGGTTTGGCCATTTTCCCGGCTGTATTCAAAAACTGGGCGGATGCAGCCATCTTCGGGATTCCAGGCCTGCGGCGTTCCCCCGACAGTAAAAGAGATCGTGTTCTCAACCGGCAGGCTGTCGTGATTTGAGATAAAATAAATGTCGAGTCCGGCCTTGCGCTTGTGAATGTAGTTCACGGCCGGATTCTCCTCGCGCAACTGCACGTCGGGCTGCATCTCGCCCGCGAGCCAGTCTGTCAATTCTCGGCCCGTTTCGGACAATAAAAACGTGTACTCGAATTCATCACCCAAGGATTCCCCGCGATTGTCCCACCGTGGTTTTTCGCCGATAAAAAGCAGCCGGCCGCCGCGCTTGCGCCAAGCCCTCAATTTCGCTAAAGTTTCTTTTTCAATAACCGTCACCCAAGGCAAGATAAGCAGATCGTAATCCGTCTCTACTTCACCCGCCGCAAGCCGCACAATCGTTTTCCCGTTTACACGACGAATTTTCGTCTTGGTCTGCAGCGCCGCTTCGTTGAGAATATCATAATCCCACTGACGGGCCAGCAATTGCTCGCACAATCCTTGGAAATTGCGATCCAGGGAATCTACCGCCGTTTCATCCTGCAGGCTGAGCGCCGCCCGCGCCGTGCGGTCGGGATAGAGCACGGCGATATTCGCGACGTTCTGCCCGCCCGCAAGTATTACCGAAAGCCGCGCGCTGTAGTTCGTAAAGTTCCGCAGAAAGGGCCAGTAGTTCGTGCGGTAAAACAGTGACGGCGGAATTTCCAGCCGCCAGTCGCCCTGGAAATCGTAATAAAACGAGCTCATCATGAGGTGATTCACGCCATGCACGTGTAGCCAATCCGTCACAGCTTTCATCGTCTCCGGGGTGATCGACCAGCCGTAGGCCCCGAACACCTCGCAATAGAGTTTCTGCGTTCCGGCGCAGCGGGCCGTCGAAGCGGCGATTTTAGGCGTTAGGGCTCTCTTATCCCAATTGTACACGGCATCGGCGCTTTTGATGTGCGAGGACTGCATCGCTCCGAAATAATCGCCCTGCATGATCGTCGAGTACTTCAGCGTTTCTTCGTGGGCCGGTTGAATAATCAGCTGGATGCCGTGCTCCTGCGCCCATTCCTGCAGCGGTTTGAAATACGAATCCTGCAGCAAGCCGGCGACGACATCGTAGTAATCGTTACGCACGTGGACGGACTCTTTTCCTAGATCATGCCACAACGCCGACAGGTTGGGGACGAGATCGTAGCCCTTGCGTTTTCGGAACTCTGCCGGAAACTGCGGCGTCCAGGCGGCCGCCCCGGGATTGATGCCCCAGGGCTTGAGATTTTGGTAGACACCCGGTTCGTCGGTCATTATCGCGCCGATGACGCTACCGAAATAGTGCGGCATTTTGCGGAAATAGGGCTCGTAGGTGATGCGCATGAATTCCTGCGCCACGCGCGGGTCGAGCAGATCGACGTAATAGTTATCGGCAAAAACGGGCCGGAAAATGCCCGGTTGCATTTTGTATATAAAAATCCTCCATGCGCCTTGCGGCGTCGGCCATTCGATGCGGCCGTCATGATAGCAAGCGCTCAGATCAATGGCCTGCTCGAATTCGGACTTTCCGTTGATGACCGGTACCGCCAGTACTGCAACCGGTTTTTCGTCTAATGCTTCTGAAAATTGGCCGGGACCTTGAAACTCTTGGATTGATTCGGTCAGACACTTGCTCCTCAATTCCGGACGGTTTTTCAGCACGAGACCGCCGGCATGCCCGCTCGGCCAGCACCATTCGTCGTAAAGGCAAATCTTCAATCCCAGCTCATCGGCCTCATCGCAGGCATATTTCACCAGATCGAACCACTCCCCGGAAAGGTATTCAGTCATGAGCCCTTCCCAGCCCAGGATTACAATCGTTGAAACCGTTTGACTGTCCCGCATCTTGGCCAGTTGAAAACGAATACCGGCTGAATCGATATCGCCGTTCCAGAACCAGTACACCCACGGCCGGTTTTCATCCGGCGGATTCAGAAAAGACTCGCGCAAATCGCCGGCTTCCTGGCGGGAAGAACAGGTCCCGAGCCCAGACAAAATCCCAAGCAGAGGCAGAATAAAACAGAATTTGAATTTCAAAGAGGCTTCCTTTGTTTCCGGTTTCATGAACAATATCAAATTTTACCTGTCGGACTTCACAGTATATATCATTTCCCGGCCAGTTTCAATGCAAAATTCAGAAGCGATTTTTTAACATAAAACTTTGTCGAGACGCGTACCGTCTTATGTTTGAAATTTGAAACTTTGGAGATATCAGGAAAAAAGTCGAACGGTTGCCGGAACAGTATCCCGAATTACGCGAGAATATCGAGGCCCTTGATAATCTGTACTGGTTTTAGCCGCGACACTGTCAACATCATATTCATTATTAATAGATCGGGCCGATGGGATATTCACCGGCCCTCATATTTTCTGATCAATGTTGTCACATTTTTTTGAATTCGGTTCTTCTTTTTGATGAGATTGTAATTTTTTCTGTTCCTGACAATAATTTTTATTTTATATTAAACCGCTTTTGAACATAAAAAACTTTCGTTGAAAACTGACTTCAAAATTATTCGGTACACTGGAGGAAAAATGAAACGTATCGCTCGTTCCGGCATCTTGATCGCTCTGATCCTGTCAACGGCAATTTGTGTAAATGGACAGGAATCCGAAATTAATAAGAAAATCGCCGATCTCTCAAAATCATTGACCCGCTCGTATCGGCAAAACTCTGAAGTGGATTTCAGGCAAAATCTTGCCATCCTGAATTTTGAAAACATTTCGGATCTGGCCAGGGAAAAACGCATCGGGGAAGCCGTCGCGGAATTGCTGCAAAGCTATTTCTCGGAGTCGATTGTATTCAATGTCATTGAGCGCAAACGGCTGGATAAAATTATCGAAGAACAGCAGCTCCAACTATCCGGCTTAACCGATGAAGCCTCTACAATACAGTTCGGGCAATTATTGAATACCGATGTACTCCTGATGGGCAGTGTCACCGAATTGGGCGATGTTTTCAATATCAACGCCAGTATGGTGAATGTCCAGAACGGTAAAATAATAGCCGGAGAATTAGTGTCGGTTAAAATAACCGAGATGATCGCGGTCGCCCATCAGCTGGAAATGGCCTACGTTGAAAAGATGGGGATCGGAATCGGCCTGTCTACCGGTGCGACCTTTTCCAGCAACGAACCTTCTCTGTATTCCGGCAAGGATAAGAGTACAATTATCGCCCGACCCGTCGGGATCGATTTCCGTTACCGGTTTTCCGAAACATTGATGCTTTCCATCGGTATTAACTCAACGTTCGGAGATATCATTTATGCTGATGTCGACGGGACCTCATTGCCCTGGTTTGGTAATCCGGGATACCCTTTTACCGGACAAATAATCGGATCCGGATCAGGATTCGGTTTTCCGATCGAAGCGTATTATGTCCTGAATCTTGGGCAAAAATTGAACGCCTTCATCAACGGCGGTATTGAAATTTCACAACTCAATATTACCTACGATCTTAAAATACTCGATCCTCAGCCTTTACCTCTTGGGTTCGAAATTACTGAATTGCCTGAGGGTGATTTTACAACACTGCTGGCAAGTGTCGGAGTGGGATTCGAATATTTTATCAGCCCTCGTCTCGCCCTGTCGACAAAAATACAGTATAAAATAGGCACAATGAAAGCAGATCCGTTTGAGGGCCATGATGGGATGTTTTGGATTAACGTTCCTGAAGATCTGAAGGCTAATTTGTCCGGACCGAGTGTACTATTGGGATTGGGTTTCTATTTCTAGAATTTTTACCTTAAATCTAAAATCAGTTGCCGCGAGAACCCGATTTAGCGCCGCGGATCATTCATACAGCAATGTTTATACTTCCTGCCGCTGCCGCAGGGACATGGATCGTTGCGCCCGATGTCTTTCGGGATATGCGTAGTCGGAGAAGACGGCTGGTGAAGATTCCGCCGTTTCCACTCGTCCGCCAAGGCCTGCATCCGGGAATCGGCATGTTCCAAAAACATCTGAGCGGATTCGCAAAAATGATTCATGCCGTTGATACGATCTTTGGGGCAGCCTCCGTAGCAATAGGGAAGCCATTTGCAGATTTCGCATTGATCCGGCCAGGCGGCTTTGCGCTCTCCGAAGCGCTGCTGCGTGGGTGAATTGAGCAGATCGGTTAGTCTGTCGATCAGGACATTGCCGAGCTTCCAGCGCGGTTCCACAAAAAAATCACAGGAATAGACGTCACCGTTGTGTTCCACGACGACGTAAGGTCCACAGGCCTCCATCAGGCTGCAATCCGGCGGCTGCAATCCGACGTAGCGATAGAAAAGCGAATCGAAATAGCGAATCGAGGTGGTCGGTTCACCGTCCTGAAAATCCGCCATCCAGCGATCGAAGAGCCGGCACAGAAAGTGACCATAGGCATCCGCCGAGGCGGAAAATTGGGCAACATCTTCGCCATTTTCGGCCCGCTCCAGGATGGGGATGAATTGCATAAACGCGAAGCCCAGACTTCTCAGGTAATCATAGATTTCATCGGAAAAACCGGCGGAATAATCGGTCACGGTGGCCAAGGCGTTGACTTCGGCCCCTTTCTCAAAAAGCAGTCCGGCGGCGCGGGAGACTCTTTCCCAGGAGCCATCCCCCGCAATGTTTTTTCGATAATGATCGTGGACATGTTGCGGTCCATCGATCGACAGCCCAACTAAAAAATTGTTCTCGCGTAAAAAGTCCGCCCAATCTGCATCAATCAACAAACCGTTCGTCTGCAGCGAATTTCCAACAATCCTGCCGTTACCAAAGCGCTTTTGATATTCAACGGCCTTTTCATAAAACGGCAGCCCCATCAACGTTGGCTCGCCGCCCTGCCAGGCGAAGGAGATGGAGGGCGAACCCTGCTCCAGCATCTGCCGGACCAGCGCTTCCAGAACATCTTCCGGCATGCGGTGATGCGGCATTTCCGGGAAGAGCTGCGCTTTCCCCAGGTAAAAGCAGTATTCGCAGGCCAGATTGCAGTCCGGCCCGGCGGGCTTGATCAGTACACTGTTTAACGGTTTGCTTCCCTTCATTCTCACGAAACTGATATTCACGGCCGAAGCCGCAGAAAACACGACCGTTAATTTAGCCCTATTAGAGATTATTCACAGAGTTGATTCATCTTTTCAGCGAAATTCCGCAAAATCTTCAGCGTGCTCTCATCGTGGTCGAAAACCGAGTTGCGCCCCTGCGGCTCCTGGGGCGGATCGCCGGTTAAGGGATCGCCGTCGATCCAACGCGCGTCCTGCGGATCTCTCGGGAGGCCTTCGCCGGACCAGGTCCAGAAGTTGCTGCCCGTCAGCGGCCCACTCTGTTTTGCGTTCTTATAAATCGTGGAAAAAATTTGCGAGAAGTATCGATCTCTGTATTTCGTCGTGGCAGCGGGAAAATAAGAGTGCCGGTCACGCGGTATCCCGAACTCTTCGAGGATCAGCGGTTTGCCAAGTTCGTCTGCAAAATCGATATGCTGCCGAAGATACTTCAAGGCTTGTTTTTCGGCCTTCGGATAAGTTTTCCGGGCATGCAACGGATCGTACCAGCGCCAGTTCAAAATCCAGAGGTGAACCGTCATATAGTCGATGTTCTCAGAGCGATGGATGTCGCGGTATAGCTTTTCGGACCACATCGAGCCCGCCGTGCCTTCGTTGCCGGTGGAAACCAGGTGGTTCGGATCAAGCACTTTAATAAACGTGGCGGTCTCGTCGATCCACTCCCGGAAGACAGCGAAGTTCGCTTCACCCCAAAGACCGTCACCGGGGCGGGGTTCGTTCGCCAGCTGCCAGGCCATAATCGCCGGATCATCGCGGTAGCAAAGACCGCTGCAGGAGTTGATTCGGCTGACCAGCATTTCTATATATATCCGGTATTGCTGATTGGCTTCCTTGTTCCGATAAAATTTGGCGCTATAGCGCATGAATTCATCCCAGTTGTTGCCCTCCTTGAAGGGATTGGGAACATCCCTGTTTTCCCCCCAGGCCACATACTGTGACATCCCGCCCGACCAAACCCAGTAATTATTCAAATAGATTACCGCATACATCCCGCGCTTGCCCAGCTCGGCCAGCAGAAAATCCAGGCCTTTCAGCAGCTCTTCGTCATATTCTCCGGGCTTCGGCTGAAGCGAAGGCCGGACGGTGTTGAACTGGGCGCCCTCCGAGGCGCCGAGAACTCTGACGTTACTGATGCCCAACGACTTCAGGTGATCCAGTTCGCGGACCAGGCGCTCCCGGTCACCGCCCGCACCCAAAGAACCCAGATTGCATCCGTACCACAGATTCGTCCCCAGGAAGCAATAACGTTTACCGCCGATCTCGAACTGCTTGCCCTTGACCTTGACAAAGTCCTGCGCCTGAATCCGGATCGACGAGAAGATCAGGAGAACAATCAGGACTACTGCGATCAGCACGGCCTTTTTCATCGCAATCGCTTCCACAATCCGGAGGTGTATGATATGTCCTTTCGTCTATTCATAGGTATCTCTTAGCGTTTTAATTTCCAGCCGCTTTTCGAAATCCGGTATCTCGGTATCGCAGGAAAAGATCAGGAACGCCTCAGCGCCCGGGAGCAAATCGAAATAGTTATTCGAAAAAGAAGCGCTTCCGGCGAAATCTCTTACCCGCAGGAAAACATCCTTCGCCAGGCAAGTCGTCTTTAAAACGATCCTGTACCCGCAATCAATTCGGTCGGCCTTCACCCGAATTTCAGGAACCGGTAAATTCAGATCTTTAAGGGGCACAAAATAGTAGTTATTGTCGGAAAGCAATTTCCCGTCAGCCGCGCAAAGTGTGAGCCTGAGAAAAACGCCTTCTTTCGTCTGGTTTCCGATGAGATCGTCGATCTGTTCGGTGTGATATTTCTGACTGGCGCGGGGAGCAATGTCCAGCACAAGCTGCTTCTGAAAGACAAGCTTCCCGTCAAAAGTCATAGTCCGGATTGTAAGGTCGCCGGCGATCGGATTCAGCGAATCGGAAACCAAAAAAAAATCCAGCGCCCCGTCGTTTTCCACTGCCGATATCAGAAACGTGCGATAGGCATCGCGGACCCTGTAATGCAGTGCTTTCCAATTGCCGTAATAGTCGATACTCGACCAGGAGGCCACCGGCCAGCAATCGTTGATCTGCCAGTAGAGCGAACCCATGCAGTAGGGCATCGCACGGCGATGGGCTTCGATGGCCTGTTTGACGCCTCCCGCCTGCAGCAGCTGCGAGATATAGACGAAATCGCCGAATTCTTGCGGTATCCGGTAATCGCGCGCCATGTATTCTTTGATCAGGCGATTCCCGTATTGCCGGTCGCGGCGGTTGTCAGCCATACAGCGCTGGTGGGCCAGCATCACTTCCGAATCGAGATAAAGGTCTTGCGGCCCGGCAAACTTTTCGATCGTAGCCATTCCCGGGAAGGATTGAAAACCGTATTCACTCATGAAGCGCCCGATGCTTCGGTTGTATTCCGTAAAAGGCTCCCGGCCGTGCCAGACACCCCAGTAGTGAACGTCCCCTTCTCCGGGACCGATGTCGTTATAACCGGTGTTCGGTGACGTCGGATGATAGTACCGTGTCGGATCGACTTCATTTAATGCGGCGGGAATCGTCCCATAAAAGAGCGCCCGCATATCTTTTTCATACTCTTGCTGAACCGCATCCGAATAGCAGGCCTTCCATTCCCACTGATGCCAGCTGATCTCGTTTTCGTTGTTGCCGCAGTATAAAGCAATTGAGGGGTGATTCCGCAGACGGCGGACATTGTCGCTAATCTCGGCGCTGACATTGTACAGAAAGTCATCATCGGCCGGGTACATCGCGCAGGCGAACATAAAATCCTGCCAGATTAAAATGCCGTAACGATCGCAAAGCTCATAAAACCGATCCTCCTCATATATGCCGCCGCCCCAAACCCGCAGCATGTTCATATTGGCCCCGCTCACCGATCGGATCAGGTGCTCATAATCCTGCGGTGATACGCGGTTTTGAAAGTTATCCTGCGGGATATAATTGGCGCCCTTCATAAAGACCGGCACGCCGTTGAGTTGGATATGGAAACTCTCACCGTCCTTGTCTTTGCGGCGAATAATCTTCAAATCACGAAGGCCGGTTTCGACGGTTTTAACTTCATGATGTTGTCCTGCTGTCAGTTCCGCCGAAAAAGAATACAGAGGCTGTTCCCCTAAACCGTTCGACCACCAGAGACGCGGATTCCCGATCTCAACCGGAATCTCGATGACGTTTTTACCGGTGGATAGATAGACTTCCCGATCGGCGAGCTCCGTTTTCTCCGTCTGAATTCGCAATCGGGCCGCCAGTTCCTTGCTTGCCTCAAGTTCCACGACGGCGGTTAATCGGGCCCGTTCAGCGGACACCGAATCCGGGCGGATGAACAGTTCGCGGATCACAAAGTCGTCCCACGCCTGAAGCGTCACGGGCCGCCAGATGCCGGCTGTAATCAGGCGCGGCCCCCAGTCCCAGCCAAAATGAAAACCGGCTTTGCGTGAATACATATTGACCTGGACGTCGGCCTGATCGTTGTTCGGCCAGGCCAGGAGCCGGAAGGGTGCGTTTTCCCATTTCGGCAGATTTATTTTAAAAACCGAATGAAAATAGACGCGCAGGCTATTCGCGCCCGGCTTCAGATACGGCTTGCAGTCCACCCGCCAGGTCCGAAACATATTTTCCGCCCGTAAAATCAATTCGTCATTCAGGTAAACATCGGCGTGAGTGTCCAGCCCGTCAAACCGTAACTCGATATTTTCTCTTTGCAGCCATCCCGGTGGAAGTTCAAAACGAGTCTTGTATTCCCAGTCTTTCTCGCTAATCCATTGCAAGTCTTTCTCGTTCACCCGGTAGAACGGGTCTTCAATCAACCCGTTATTAATCAGGTCGGTGTGAATGCAGCCCGGAACCGAGGCTACCCGCCAAACGGATTCTTCCGCGTTTCGAAACTTCCAGTTTTCATCAAGGGCCATATTTTGCAACGCATCTCCTGTTTCTTGCCGACAACTCCAACACAGCCAGCATGCTATTATTATTCCCGGGAATAAAAACCATCGGTAGACACAATTGTATTCCGGGTTCATTCGCGGGATATTCATTTTTCAGCCTCCACTGGGCACATACTGTTATTATTGCCCATCCCGGGAATCTCGCAAGAACCGGGAGGAGATCCACTTTACCCGAAGCGTCCGGACAAAATCCGGCCTCCCGGAAATGGCCCTAATCTAAAGATACGGAACGAAAAGATCGAGCGAAAGCTACTTCAGGAACATACATCTACGATGCATGCAAAAATCATCGCAAACAATTTTATAAAAATATATGCCCGAGGCAATGTTGCCCGGATTCCACGTAATCGTGTATTTACCGGCGTTTTTCTTCTCATCGATCAAGGTCCCGACCAAGCGCCCCTGTAAATCGTAAATATCAATCCTCACATTGCTGCTTTTCGGCAGGGAATACGCGATCGTGGTCGCGGCATTGAAGGGATTGGGGTAGTTATTGGATAGCGAGTAACCAGGCGGCGCAACGCTGAAATCCCGATCGTCCACGTCCGTGACCATTTGGAACAACATGTTGATATCGTCGATATAGATAGTTTCGGCGCGGCCGAGCTCCCCGGTGCCCGGCGTGATGTTGATAAAAAACGCATTCACCTGGTCGAAATTGATCTCGCTGGCGCCCGAGGCGCTCAAATCCTGCAACGGGATCTGAACCAGGACCGGCGCGGTGCCGGTCATCGTATAATCCGTCATCCAGTATCGATTAGCGCCTTCGCGCAGCCCGATGTTCAGGATGTTTCCGGAGTCATTGGGTTTCAGCCAAAAGGCGATGTAATTCGTCCCGGAAAAATTGCTGCCGTCGATACTTTTCAGGAGCGCGATGAAGGAGTTTTTCTGGCCAAGCTGATAGTCGAATTTCAGGCCGTTGCGGCCCTCTAGAATCGTTTCGTTTTCAAGGGTCAGGGTGCCGCTGCTAACGGGCCCTTTGGAAAGCTCCCACGAATAATTCAGGTCGGCGTCGTTGGCGTAGTCTTCAAAACCATCGATCCGCAATGTGTTTTCAAATTCAATGCGGATGCGGTCGCCGATCAATCCCGAAGAACTGGCGGTAATCGCAACGCTTTCCAGATTTCCCGACGGCAGATATTCGATCCTGGTCATACCGTTCGACGTGGATTCCTGCAGCGATGATAATGTGCCGGTGCCCTCCAGCGCAAAGGTTATCGCCTGTCCGGTTTCGGCCACCAACCTTCCGCCCGCATCACAGAGAGCACAGATAATCGTGTAGCTGCTGCCTTCGTGCGGGATTAGACGGTTTTCCGTCAGGAACAGTTTCAGGCAAAAGGATTCGGTCCCGTTTTCCACCTGTAAGACTTTATAGGCGAAATCCGGTTTCAGATAACCGTCCGCCGGGATCAAATCCATCAGTTCGGCAAAAGCCGAAACAGTATAATTATCGGCAATTTTAGCGCCGCTCCAGGTATCATACCACTCCAACTTATAACTGCCGTCCGCCAGATTCTCGATATTCAGCGACTCCAGGCCGGGATTGCCGCGCACCTTGCGTATCCAGCCAAATCCGACACCTTCGCCATACAAACCGAACGCATCGTAATCCAGAGCTGAAATACTGCTGATTTCAAGCACATGGTGGGCGTAATCGATATCCGCAGCAACATTGGCAAAAGCCGCCAGCTGACTAAAAACGTAATCTGTCATCAAACCACGGTCGTTCATTTCCCACCAGACCGGGGTCATCGACAGGCCGTTAGCCCAAGAGGACCAGATAGCGTTGTGATAAATCTCCGCGTATCCGACCGAACCTCTTTCCACGTTGGCATACATGCTGCTTGACGCGGCCCCGGCTTCTCCGAAAATACCCGGTTTTTCAAAATCGTTCCAGAATTGCCGCGCGACGCCCCGGTAGGTCCAGTAACTGCTGCGCACCGGATCGTCCGGATAGCGGGCGCTCCAACCCGTTTCATAGAGATGGACATTGGGCATATCACAGATCGAGTAACCTTCCGGCCAGTAATTTTCGGCACCGCCGCTTTTGGCGATGGTTGTCGGCCGGTTGAAATAATCGTTCTGCTTGAGATAATTGTGAACCTTTTGAATCCACTGCAGCGTTGCCGCCGCATTGCCGTAAACCCAGCCGTCGGTTCCATTGATTTCATTCACCAGTTCCCAGATGCCCAGGCTGCGGGAATATCCCCAGCGGGCGATGATATAACGGTACAACTTCTCCTGGTAAGCCCAGGATTGGCTGTCCGAAAAGAAATCCCGTGAAGCGCAGACTTCTTTGAAAGCGTTTTCCGCCCAGCCGTTATAGCCCCAGACGGTTTCGTCCAGAACGTCATGCGGCCACAAGGCGAACATCATTTTTAAATCTCCCGCTTCGGCCCATTCCAAAATCTCGTCTATGCGGGCGCATTTCGGCTGGTCGTAATAGCCGATGCCGGTCCTCGCAGATTCGATCTGCTGCCCGCCGCCGCCGTTGCCGGCGTGATCGTAATTGCCGTTCCAGTAGCCGAAGATATTCCCGCCGGAAGTTTCCAGGATGCCCAGGCCCGCGGCATCGTTTCTCACACCCCAGGGATAGTAGGCGCCGATACCGTAAAACGAAGTTCCGTCATGATAAACCAGGTAACGCGGGTTTTGCGGGGAAACATTCAAGCAACCATGGTAGTCCGAGTCGATCACCGTAAAGCTGTGTCTGGCGCTTTTCCCGGTTCCATCGACATCAATGGCAAATATCTGGTACTCCCATTGCCCGATAATGTCCGGTGAAAAGCGCACTTTCCACTCGTTCCGGTCCTGATAATTATCATAGAATCCGAAAACGCGGATAGCGTCTCCCTCAGGAGGCCAGAAGTAGGCATATACATTCACCTGGGACGGATCGTAAGGATTCGACCAGGAGGCGCCTTCCATATCCAGGATGATTTCGAACTTATCGTATTTCGCAACCGTCGTGGAATTGACCGAGCCAACCTCCACCACAGGAACCGTGCCGACAGCATAAGTGCGGCTGCCCGTTTCCGAAGATGGCGCATACTCCACGCCCGCGGCGTCCACGGCGGCGACTTTATAATAATACCAGGTATCTACGCTCAGACCGGTATCCAGGTACGTTTTAACGGTGCTGCTGCCGATGAGCGTGCTGCCGTCGCAGGCAAATCCGCTGACCGAACTGCTATACACATTGTAATGCTGCGTAGCGTTTTCCTTGTTACAGTCCCAGGTTAATTCAATTTGCGTGCTGTCGATCACCGTCGCCGACAGGTTGCTCACGCCGATGGAAAAACCGGCAATTTTAAAGTCATCGAAATAGACCGTTCCGGTTTTGTTGTATTGGGTATCACCATCGAAATGCATATAAATGCGCCACAGCAATGCCCCGGAATAGTTCGATTCCTCCAGTTTGAAGGTAAACGAACGCCAGAGATTATTACCGGAAATATCGACGACCTCCCAATCGTTGTTGTCATTCGTGTAAATGGGTTTAAAGGCAAATTGAATGGATACGTCGGATTTGATTTTCAGGGTCACTTCCGGGTTGACGGATACATCGATATTTTCCGGGGGGGTGATGAAGAAAACCGGCCAGTCCCGGTCGCTCGCGGTCCGGGTGTAATCAATCCGCAGCAGGCCCTCCCCTTCTGACAGGTGGAAGATGGTGCTGTCCTCGGTGTCCCATAAGGTATAGACCTGGCCGTTCCAGGTCGTATCGAGAGAACCATCTTCGAAATCATCCGTGAAACCGGTGATCTGGGAAAACAACGGCAGCGTAAAAATTAAAAGTAGACAAACAATTTGTATTCTCATAATATCCTCATCTTCCTCTACATCTCCATCGCGCCCGGTCTCAAAGAGATACCGGCCGTTAGTGACGCAACTAGCCCAGGAGTTTCAGATTTTTCTCGATCAGAGTTTTCCGCTGCTCGACATTTTTCGCCGAAGTGAGGCCGTCTTCGGGAGTATTCATCACATAGTCAATCAATCGATCCATTGCCGTGGTCGCCACATGAATGCGCGTATCCGACGAACCATAATAGATGAACACGGTTCCGTCGGCATCGGCAATCCAGCCGTTACTGAAAACCACGTTGGAAACATCGCCGAGACGCTCTTTCTTTTGCGGCGCGAGAAAGTAGCCGGCCGGTTTGTGGGTCACACGCCACGGCTCCGCAAGGTCCGTCATAAACACATAGAGCACATAACGCAGTCCGGCGGCCGTATTGCGGACACCATGCGCCAGATGCAACCAGCCCTCTTCGGTTTTCAGGGGTGCGGGCCCCTGGCCGTTTTTTACCTCATACACCGTGTGATACTTCCGCGAATCGATGATGAGCTCTTCGTCAATGACGGCGTGTTCAATATCATCCGCCAAACCCCAGGCGATCCCGCCGCCCGTACCGGCCTCGATGAAATCATCCTGCGGCCGCGTGTAGAACGCGTATTTGCAGTTAAAAAATTCCGGGTGCAGCACGACATTGCGCTGCTGTTTCGATTTCGTCCGGAGATCGGGGAGCCGATCCCAGGAGATCAGGTCCTTCGTGCGGGCGATTCCGGCCTGCGCCGTGGCCGCTGAAGTATCATATACGGGAACCTCCGGATCCTTACGTTCGGTGCAAAACACACCGTAGATCCAGCCGTCTTCATGCCGGGTCAGGCGCATGTCATAGACGTTCACATCGGGATCGTCCGTTTCCGGCATGCTGATCGGATAGTTCCAAAATTGAAAGCGATCGACGCCGGATGGACTCTCGGCGACCGCGAAAAAGGATTTGCGATCGCTGCCTTCTACCCGGGCTACCAAACAATATTTATCGTTGAATTTTATGGCCCCGCAGTTGAACACGGCATTAATTCCCAGGCGCTCCATCAGGTAAGGATTGCTTTTGGGATCCAGATCGTAGCACCAGGTAACCGGGGCGTGGGCGGCCGTCAGAACCGGATTTTTATAGCGCCGGTAGACTCCGTTTTCTGACGGAAGGGTGGAATTCTTGCGCAGAACAAATTCATCATGCTTTTCGAGCATCTTTACGACCGTCTGTTTGAATGATTTCGCCATGATGATACCCATGTTCTAATCCTTATTTTAATTATTTCAATGCTGACAAGCGGTTTAAAATTTCGATACAGGACCGGCTGTTGTGATACGGCCCTTTCCATTCACAAACCTTCGAGCGGCCGGGGTTCGGCAATCCCGCTGACGTCACGGCATAAAACCACTCTCCGAATTCGGTATCCACCAGATTGTTTTCGATAAAGTCCCAGAGCCGTATGGCCATCGCCAGATCGCTCTCGCGGCCGCTATACTGAAAGGCGTTCAGAAATCCGACAACGGCCTCCGCCTGCGGCCACCAATCGAAACCGTTCGCGGATGTCTCGCCGTTACCGTTCTTCTCCGCGTAAATGGCCCCCGGTTCACTGATGCCCTCCCGGGCAGTCACCGTGACCATTTTCAGGGCAAGTTCACGGACCCGGGCGATAAGCCCGTCGTCTCCGAGCACATTGGCGGCCTCACAAAGTAACCAGCTCGTTTCGATATCGTGCCCGAAGGAAACGACCGATGATTTGGGATTCCACCGTTCATCGAAGAACATGCGAAGATGATTGGTATCCGGATCAATGATATGATTCAGGTGACACTGGATCAGCTCCCGCAGGCGGACGCAAATCCGTTCGTCTTTCCAGAAGCGAAACAGGTTGGTATAGGCCTCCATCATATGCAGGTGGGTATTCATCGACTTCTTTTCGGCCATATCCACCTCGCTCAGGCGCATGTTTTCGGCTATCGACCAGTTCCGGTGGGATGCTTCGAAATAGCCTTTGAATTCATCGTCGTGATTGTATTTCTCGATCAATTCGAAAACCACGATGGCATTATCCAGCGCAGATTTATCGCCCGAGGCGGTATAGTACTCGCAGAAAGAATAGATGACGAAGGCCTGGCCATATATTTTTTTCATATCCTCAATGGCTTTTCCCTTATGATCCACGAGCCAGTAATAACCACCGTGCTCCTTGTCTAAAAACTTGTCCTGCAGATAATCATAGGCCCTACTGGCCAGATCGAGGTACTGCTGTGCGGGCCTGAATTGATAAAGCGCCGAAAACGACCATAAAATCCGGCTGATCAGGATTAGACTTTTCGGCGCCATTGTATCGATAATCAGATCATTCGAAATCCGACCGTAAAAGCCGCCGTTTTCGACATCAACCGAATGCCGTAACCAGAACGGTATTATATTTTCAAATAAATTGTTTTCAACCTTTTCTCTGAACTGTTTAATCAATTTAATCTCCATAGCGAATCTCGACTTTTCCAATCTGTGCTTTATGTAAATAGGCTAGTTTGAGGTAGTGTATGTTGTCCGGAACACTCTCCGAAGCTAGCATGCAGGGGTGCCAGAAATCATAATCTTTATTTAATACATCGTAATACTGTCGTGAATAATTAATTTTGCGATATTCCTCCCCATCTTCCGAGACAGATACAATTACGAACCGATTCTGTTTCCGCGTAAATTGGTACACCTTGAAGCTTTCAACCGGCCCCGCAAGCGAGTAGATAACTTCCGATCCGCGCTGCACGGCGAGTCTGTGGAAATCCTCTTTGAACAGACGCGGGGTCCCCGTTTCCAGGGAAAACTTTCCTCTGATCGCTTGCATGTGGGCGGTACCCATCAGGTGGTCAACCAAAGTGTGATGATCAACCCGCACCGGACCGATCACGTTGGAGGCCGATGATTTCCCGGCTGCATTTCGGGCAAAAACCCGGTAATAATAGCTCTCTCCCGGCTGCGCCGAGACATCTTCAAAAAGCGGCTCGTTGGCATAGATCGCATCGGAAATCATTGCTGCGACTGTCTCCCATGGGCCGTTAATGTCTGCGGAACGTTCCACGTCGTAGCCGGCTGCGCCCGCCGAGCCCTGCCAGGAAACGGCGGCAACATCTTCAATCGGCAACAAGCATGGCGCTGCGGGCAGGGCTGTCTCCGGGAACGGCAATTCCCGGATTTCATACGCCTTGCGAGCCATCAAGCTCAAGGCGTTTTTTTCGTCATAGCTTTTCCCCGACTGAAATCCCGGAAAATGATAGGCCTTGTAAAAGTTGTAGCCGCTGGGTTCGGAATGCCAGTAAAAGCCGCCGGCGCGGTTATGAAAGCGCAGGCTCCAGAGCAGCGCCCCGGAGATATTGCGATCCTCAATGACAGTATTCAGAACCTCCTCCATCGCGGGGGTGGGGATAAAACCGAATTCGCCGATATAATACGGCTTACGGCCGGCGATCTTCGCGGCGGTATTCAGGATATGCGCAAGCATATCCTGCGGATTTTTCTCATAATGATGCGTCGACAGGATATCGATGTTCGGATCGTCGATAATCTCGTCGCGAACGGCGAAGAACTGCAAACCATCATTCAGGAGGTGATTGCAATCGATCGACTTTACGAAAGCCGCCATTTCGGCCACCCATTCGGGCGAAGCGCGCCAGATTTCATTGCCCAGTTCCCAGGCCAGAATCGTCTTGTCTTCGCTGTAGAGCTGCCCGGTGATCGTATTTCTGCGGTTCAGTACATAACGGATTGTTACCTTGAAATCCTCTTTGAGCTGCGCATCGGTCCAGAAGGCGGCGCCGTCCTTAGCGCGAAAACCGGCATATTGCGGGCGGCCGCCCATCCAGTGCCAGTTATCGGCGAAAGGTATCAATAAACGGACGCCAATCTCATTTGCGGACGCCAGTACCTGGTCCATCGCCAGAAAGGCTTCTTCGCTGAACGTACCGGGGGACTGCACATGCCGGGGAACGTCATCGCCTTCCGTCTTTCGCCGGACCGTGATGACGTAAGTTCGGACAACCGTGCCGCCCAGCAACCTGGCGGTCTTCAGCGCATCTTCGATCTCGAACTTATCCGGTAAACGCCAGGGATTGCATTCCGTAAAAGCCAGATTATCTTCGATACAGAGCAGGTTGGGGATATTCACCGAGATAAAGCGGAATTCCCGGTCGCCGTCATACAACTTCGCACCGGAGCTGCTGATGAAATGTGCGAATCCGGCCGTTTGTCCGCCGGGTTGACCGGACAATGCGAGCGGCAGCAAACAGCAAATGATGAATCGAAAATCAGCTCTTCGCATAAGGCGCTGCGCCAGCTCCTTAATTTTCTTCCAGTTTATCATACCAGTTCTTTTTCAAAAAGGCCGATGTAGCGACGATTATGGCGAAACACACGGACGCATATGTGAATTCGTGCAGCACCACAAAAATCGGGATCGCGATGATGGCGGTCTGCCAGATGATCCCGATGAACACATTGACCATGTCACGTTTGAATGTACTCGCATACGCAAAACCCGGGTCTTCCGCAACAACCATGTCATGGATCGGCTTCCAGAAACCCCAGGGGCGCACGCTCTTATAGAACTTCATGAGTACTCTTTCATCGGTCGGCGGGTACAGGTAGGTACCGAGCAGGGCACCCACGACCGAAATCAGCAGGATCAACGGAAAATAATAGAGATCCAGCGTATCGAAGATTCGCGGAAAAATGAGGGCCGGAACAATGCCGCTGACCATGCCCCAGAAATAACCGTGTCCGTTGAAACGCCACCAATACCACTTGAGGACATTGGCTACAATATAGCTGCCCCACAGCGCCGATACGATCCACTGCAGAATGCTGTTGATGTCCAGGGCGAATATGCCGAAAATGACGCTAACCACCACGACTGTTATTCCGGTGATGTAGGTGACCAGGGAAACCTGGCGATTGCTGGCCTGCGGTTTCATGTATTTCAGGTAAATGTCGTTGACAATGTAAGCCTGGGCCGCATTCAGCGTCCCGGCAAAAGTCCCGATAAAAGCCGCCAGCAAACCCGCCAGCATCAAGCCGGTGAATCCGATGGGCACAAATTCATTGATCGCGGAAGGCAGAATCTGTTCGAAATCCAGGCGCCCGCCCGCGACTAAATCCAGTTTGTCGTAGAAAAGCAGGGCCAGTACGGCGAACCCGGTAATCATGATATAGCGGATCGGATTCAGTATCACCGATACAAAACCGCTCATCTTGGCCGCCTCTTTCGGCGATTTGGTAGCCAGAATTTTCTGCATATCGTAGTTGGGCGCGGGCCCCGCGACGCTGACTAAAACCCCTTTAAAAAGCATCATCATGAAAAAGATGGAAAACAGTGAATAACCGTCGCTGGCAATTTTATCGTTGACCTCGGCGATGATATTCGTCCAGTCCAGATTGAGCCGCCACCCGAAGAAGGGATTCATCCAGCCGTCGGGCACCATGAGTGCATGGGTGGAAAGCGCGTTGAAGGCGATGATGCCGATCATGATGGATGAGATCGCCATAATGATATACTGCATCACGTCGGCCCAGACGATACTGACCATGCCGCCCAGAATCGTGTAGAAAACGCTGAACGCGGTAAAGACGATACCGTAAAGATGCGGAACGTACTGCGCGGGCACATCAAAAGGAACGTAGCGGGAGACAATTTCCCAGGGAATAAAGATTTCCATGAATTTCCCGAGGCCCACGAAGCCATAGGCCAGGAATCCCAGGCAGCTGATCAGGGCAAAAACGATCACGACTTTATGAGAAAGCGTGGCGCCTTTCTCGGTACCAAAGCGGGTTCCGATCCATTCGGCTCCGGTAGTCACATTCGAACGACGCAGCCAGGCAGAGAGAAAAACCATCAGGAAAATCTGGTTGAAGACCGGCCACAGCCACGGAATCCAGATACACTTCAGTCCATACACAAATGTGAGCGTAACTAACCACATCGTTCCGGAGATGTCGAACATACCGGAAGCATTGGACAGACCCAGCATGTACCAGGGCAATTTATTGCTGCCCAGCAAATAGGCCGTTTTGCTGGCCTGGGCCCGTTTCTTCAACACCAAACCGATCATCACCGTGGAAGCCAGATACAGTACAATGATGAGAAAGTCGATCAGGTTTAGCCGCATTGCTGGTGTTCTCCATCCATTCGATATCCCCCAAAAATGCCGACCGTCCCGTTCCCGGCCGGGCAAAAGAGCACGAGCTGGATACTCACCCGAGTATATCCGTATCGTGTGAAATTTCGAGGTCTGTTATCAATCCTAAAAAGGGGGAGGGTTTGCTACCTCCCCCTTTTTCTCCGAGAAAAAATGGGAATAATCCTAGTTGTACCCGAAAATTCTCATCATCTCATCAGGGTCAGTTTTCTGATCTTGACAAAATCACCGGCCTGCATGCGTACGAAATAGATCCCGCTGCTGACCTGGCTTCCGAACATATCGGTGGCGTCCCAGGTAATGTTATACTCACCCGTATTCATGCTCTTGTTCACCAGGGTTCTCACTTTCTGGCCCAGCACGTTATAAATTACGAGCGCAACATCTTCCTGATGAGGCACCTGAAAGGAAATGTTCGTGGTCGGGTTGAACGGATTCGGATAAGCATTCGCAAGTTCGAATTTCATCGGAACGTTGCTGACATTATCAATTGCAGATCCGCCGGAAACAATCGCGGCTCTTGAAGCCCAACCGAAAGGATTCGGCCATCCGGCGGATTCCATGCAGCCCCAGCTCAGCTGGTGATCACGGCCCTGCGTCGAATATGTCAGGGTATCCCGATCATTCACATCCAGTTTGAAAGGAATCATCATACCGGCTGCCGGAGTAAAACTCTTGCAGAGTCCGCTTCCGTTATCAAAAGTTGCCAGAGAATCGAATCTGAAACTCCATTCAACAATAAAGCTCAATGAACCAAAGCCTTTGGGGGAAACATTGACAACGATACCGGGAACATCAAAAGCGTTATCGTATCCGTCCCACTGGACCTTGTCATCTTCTCTGGCGGAAACACCAAAACGCATCCAGCCGGCCTGTGCATTCGTACCAGTCAGAATTGTTTCGTCTTCAAGAATGTTATATAAGCCAAAGAAAGGATCGACACCGTCACCGCGCCAGAGTTGGTCGGCGCCGGCTTCATTATCAATAACTTCAAATCCCCAGTACATAGCTTCATGAGTCATCACAATGTATCCGGTGAAGTCAAAATCCGTATTACCAATTGTGTATTCATAACCCTCATAATCACTGCCGGCCAACAGCGGTCTGAGCACCATATCCGGAAATTGAACTGCGACTGCTTCAAATTCCGAAAGATTACCATCGGCGGCAAAATCAAATTCATCCAGTAACGGAATATCAAGGGCATCATTGCACTGCTGAGTAGCAGTTGCAGTGCTTAATGTCGCATCGAATTTACTGCTGTCTGCCTCAGTTACCACCACAGCGTAATGATAGGTCTTTGTACCACTGCCGTCTGCTGAATAAAATTCATGGCCAAATTTGGTAGAACTTTCACCGCTGGCACCTAAATTCTGCAGATGATGAACGCCTGCCGCAGTGACATTAGTAATTGCCGATTCGGCGAAATAAACATCATATTTTGCCTGAGTATGTTCCGGTTGTTCGCTGAATTCAAGCAGAACATAATGATGTACTTCACCCTGTAGATCAGTGCTGTCTTTCAGTGCCGCGGTCAAGGTTGAAGCAATCAATGGCGGTAACGTCTCATTGGTTCCCAGCACCATTGCATCGTCAAAATAGATGGATCCGGCCCAATTGGCATCGGCCTCAGCGACATTCCATTTGTTGACCCGGAGACCGACCCACTGGAGAGTGCCCTTATCAAATCCCGATGAAGGATCCGCTGAAAAAGCAGCAAAATTAAAGGTGATTGGCCACCAGGTATCCTTCGGAATATCACTTGCCAGGGCACCCATTGACTTTTCATCTCCCCAATTCACATCCTGAGATACCCATTCAATCTGAATTCCGTCCGGTGTTCCGGTCGGGAGATAAACATAGGTAAACAGAAGGAGATCGGTTGCAGAAGGAGTGATTCCACCCGCCCAATAAATCCGCGCATTGTCGCCATTAGCCCCATTAAAGGCTAATTCCATCGCATTATCCGTTTCTGTTGCAGCGGGATCCGTAACGGCCGTCAAGCTGACAAATCCGGCACCCCATCCTGTATTCTCAAATGAGCCCAGACCGGCCTCAAAATCGGAGAGCACCGTCGGATAGGCGCCAACAAGGGATACGTCATCAACATAGATGCTGCCCACCCAGTTTGCATCGGCGTCGGTTTCTTCACGACGGGTGATACCAATACCGCTGATTTGATGAACACTGCCGATACCCGAATAACCGTTATCGGCAACAGTCAGCTCCGCAATGTTAAAATTTACGGGGTACCAGACCTCTTTGGGCAGATCGGCAACCGCCATCTCGACTTCAACATGATGCCAATCCTTATCCTGGCCCCAGACAATCAGTCTGACTGAATCCGGAATATCGGTCGGTAACCATACCCAGTAGGTCATAAGCAACGCACCACCCGGGTTGACACCACTCTTCGCAATGAGTCCCCGTTCTCCGGCCACACCACTGAAATCCAATTTTAACGCCATGTCAGACTGGGCGGCATCAGGATCCGCGGCGATTGCCACCGCCGTTAAGCCCGTCCCCCATCCATTGTCGGCATAGCCATCCGTATCAGTTTCAAATTTGGCAATAACCTGATCGGCAAAAATATTGACACTCAGGAAAGTTACCAAAATGACCAATGCAACTAGCAATTTCTTCATAACGTCTCTCCTTTTTTAATTAACACAAATACCTTTTTCCTTGAATGATCTCTAAAGTTTGTAAAACAACAGATACCTTTTTAATTTCCCCCTCCTCTCTTATAAATATTGGTTTGATTTATCAGTTTCTTTTCGAATCTGATAGGAAATAAATATTATTCCCTTCCAAAATATGGGGCCCCCGGTTCACCCAAATTAACTTTGTAGATTTTATTACCACTCCCAAAAGATGCTGAAGTTTTTGTAAGAACGTACAGATAATTTCCCGTGCCCCACTCCATCTCGTTAATTGGCGAAGGGATGATATCAAAATATACCGGTACCAATGCGTCATTTTCGTATTTCATCAGCGGCGAATGTGCATCACCGCTGGCAACAAACATCACTCCGGAAGCAGAAAAAGTCAGGTCGTTCAGTTCGTAAGTGCTGGCATTCCTTATACTTTTCCAGTCGAACACCATAGTCGAGGCTCCCAGCGATCCATCCGTTGGATTGATTTCATTTTTATAAACCCCGTAAGTGCCTGTTGTTCCGGCCTGCGGTTTAGCGATGACGTACACAAAGCCATCGTAAACCCGAAGCGCTTTTATGGTGAATCCGGGATATAAGTCAAATTTCTTTACACCGCCACTTTGCGGCACTCGGATGATCCCGCTATTGATACCGCCAACGTAAATATCGTCATTGAACGCATAATCAAATTCACGGGCGACAATGGTGTTCGCTCCGAGCATATCAACACGATTATTAAGATAATGACTTCCGTCAGCACCGCAACGCAATAATACTTCAATATTGGCCGTATAAGCAATATCTCCCGCAACATCAACTTTCAATTCAATCGGCGTATAAAATCCATAGGGCGGTTGTCCGGCATCCAGTTCGCCAATCCAGATGGAGCGTGACTGGCTGGGGTATTCAAATTTAATCAAGCTGTTCACATCGCCGGCCAGAAATGCATAGATGTTGCTGTTGGCATCGATCGTGAAATCTTTAATCTGTTCAGCGCTTACAAAATTTCCAAAACTGGACACTACTTGGGCAATCGCAATAGGCTCGGAATGGGCCACATTGATTCTATCGTGACAAGCGACTTTTGCGATCACGGAATCCCCGCTGATTTTGGGCCGGTAGACTTCGATCTCGGTTTCGCCGGCGGAAATTACGGTCACCTCGGTACTGTTGAAGAAAACCCGGACATTTTCAACACCGGGTTGGAAATTCTCTCCATAAATCGTCAATACGGATGCCGTCTCGGCCGCCGCTCCCTGGGGTTGAATATCGGTTATCTTCACCGTATCCGCGCCGTCGGTTTTATCCTGTACATATTCCCAGCCAGTGATAACTTCGTTATCCTGGAAAGGCGCCAGGTTCTCGCAGGATAATAGCAATAATACGGTCATAAACAGAAATATATAGAGTTGAATGGATGATGGTTTCATTCTCTTATCCTCCTGAGCATTATATTTTAAACCGTAAGGTCATAATCTGAACCGCGTCAAAGGAATCGAATGGAATAAAGGCGTAATCGAAGGTGAGGCCAAGCACCGAGAGCCCCATCCCGAAGGAGAGGTCGGTTTCTTTCATATTGTTGGCATACCCGGTTCTCAATGACAGAAAATCCATCAAAGTGTATTCCAGCCCCAGCTTGATCTGTTCGGGGCGGGCCCGAAAATGGGATGCATCGATATTCAGGATCAGCGAATGATGCTTGCCCAGCGGAGTAAAATCCATCAGGTCGGCTGAAATTCCCATCGTGAAGACCAGCGGCAGTTGAAAACCCTCGTTCTCATATTGCACCTCCTGGGAAAAATTCCGCACGGACATCCCGAATTTGAGGCTTTTGAAATTGGTGTTGAAAATCGTGCCGAAGTCCAGCGCCCAGGGGGAACTGGAATAATTGACGACCGTCGTCGAATCGCTGATCTCACTCGCGGAAATGACCATGTTCCCAAAATCCTGCGTCACTTTTTTGACCTGTCCGCCGACGGCAAATCGATCGGTCAGCTTCTTCGCATAGGAGATCCCAATCGCATTCGCCGTAGGGGTAATGATATCGGTCAGAATATATCCGCTGGGATTCACCGGCGATACCGCCGTTCCCTGAATCTCGCCATAGTTGACCCCCTGATAGCTGACGCCGATGGTTCCGAATCGGCCGCCGAAAGGATTGAGCGCAAAACTGAGGTTGTTGTGCTCAATCCCGGCAATCCAACTGTTGCGACTCAGCGTGATGTCCATGAATTTATCCATGTTCGCAAGACAGGCGGGATTGTAGAAAACGGAGCTGGAATACATATCCGTCGCGGTGACCGCTTCGGCCATGGCGGCCGCCCGTGCTTCCGGGGTCACGCTTAAAAACTGGAACCCGGTCTGGCCGTATTTGATATTTTCGGAAAACAGGAAATTTGTAAAAACAAGAGTCGCCAGGGTAATCCCGAAAAATATTTTAGTTTTATTTGACATAGTATCTCCTGTTTATTACCTGATTATGATTAATTTTCGATAGGTTGATTTGCCGCCAGGAGCCTCAAACAGTATAATATAGATACCGCTGACAATGGTCATATTGGAGGAAGTGACCTGGTCCCAGTAGTCATCGCCGGAATAATTCGTATGCTCCTTTTTCCAGATCAAATCACCGCGTTCCGTAAAGACCTTGATGGTACAGACCGGCGGCAGATTATAGAATGCAATCTGGTCATACAGCGATTCCTCACCGAATTGGTTCCCGCGATTGGTGATCACATAGGGATTCGGAACGACCACGATACTGTCGATGTTGTCCTCAACAGGTGGCCGCAGCAGTTTGGCTTTTTCGATTGTGCCGCACATGTCATAAAACATACCCGAATACAACGTCTCTCCGCCGGAGACCGCCTTCGCGCGCAGATAATAGAGGTAATCAAAACCCCTTGTCAGCGAAGAGTCCGAATTTGCAATATTCGTATCGGGAATATCATAAAATACCCGGTTACCGTCAATCACTTCGGTCTTCAGTTCCAGGTCCGCCAGGGAGCAATCCAAGATCTTCACGTACTGGGTGAATTCATCGGCGATCGTGTTCTTCGACCGGAATACGATGTATCCGTCGAAACCCGGAGAATCCTCGGCATTCATGCTCCACTCCAGCGCAACCTTGCTGCCGCCGGAGACTACCTTGAATACATCGGGCGGAGGCGGGGTCGCCGGAATATCATAGGCGCCGTCCGAAAAGGCCTCCAGGGTCGCGTCGAAAGATTTCTTGACCGAATCCAGACAGGTTTCCACCCAGGCCTTTTTGTAGTCATTATGATTGCTGGTTTTGCTGCCGTTGGGGAGGTACAAGTCGGGATTTAAGCCGGTACCGTTATAGTACTGATACCAGTTAAAGGCGACTTCCCGGTTCTTCTCGCGGCACAAGCCGTTGACGACATCCGCCATGACAATGTGAACATCCTCGCCGGGGGCCAGGGTATAGGGACCGAAGGAGAAAGCCTGCACCGGGCCGCCGACCCAGCCGGGGACGTTTTCGGGCAGGGAAAGCCCGTTTTGCTGCATAAAATCCTGGTGACTTATGCCCGGGTGCCCGCGCTCTGATACTCCGGATATGCATTCATACTTGGCCGTCATCAAATTCGCGTCATAGGGACCGATGTCGCGCATCGTCGCAAAATCCGAATCAAACCAGGGATAAAGGGAGGGCTGACCGAGATCGTTCGTTGGATTGCCGGGACTTGTATCGGCATGCAGTACAATTCGGGCGGTATAATTTCCGGCCGCCATGCGATGATAGCGCATATTATCGGGTTGTTGCGGTTCGTGATCCGGCAGTCCCCACTGTTCGTCCGCCGTCAGATCGCTGCCCGAGAAGGGCCCGTAGTAGCAGTAATAACCTCTCAAATCGGGGTGGCTGGCATCCAGCGATTGGGTCGGGGTCGGACTGAAATATTGGAAGATATTGCTGTTGCCCCAGGTAGATTCCCAGTGCGCAAATCCCGATTCAAAATCCGTACCCGGATTGCCTTCACCGGCAAAAGCCAGACGGTCGATGAAAGTGAAATAGACATCTTTCAGGGTGACGTTGATGGTCCCGCCGTTCTTGTTGACTATGCCGTTATTGGTGAAGACATAATCATGAAAAACAACATCGTCGATTTTAGGATTGCTATACCCGAACACTTCCCGCTTTATATGAATACCCACCTGTGAGTCCATCTCGTTGATGACCTTACGAATGGGCTCCATCTCCTCGTCAACTTCATCTACGGGATCAAATCCCTCCAGGTAGTGATTCGGGACATTATTTACATATACCAGGGGAGTAGGAAACTTACCGTACTGGATCAGGGTATTATTGAAGAATTCGGTCTCCTGGTAGGCATTGTAAATCGGGCCGGCCTGAATCACTTTATGGGTGAAGGTTTTCTCCATTTCGGGATCAAAATAGTCTTTTACGCCGATTACCAGTGACCTGGATTCCCCGTTCCTCATATTTCGGCCGTACTCCGAAGGCCATAACAGATCCTGGTTACATAAATCGATTCGTCCCGCTTCGACGGCTACGCCCTGTTCGGATACCCACTCATGCAACTGGCCGGCGTTGACCCAGCGGACTTCACCGCCGCTCTGTGCAAAAGCAACGGTAGCCAGAAGAAACGGAATGATCAATATCGCTAATGTTTTCATATTATTGTGTTCCATTATCTCTATATTCTCCCGTTTATAAATTAAAGGATATCTTCAGTCCAAAAGTAATATTCCTCGGCCAGAAGAAATTGAAACTGGTTTTATTCGGCATATCGATATAGGCCTTTTCGTCCAGAACCCGGTCCATTTCCGTTTTATCAATCTCTTCCCAGCCCGCCGTTTCGGTATTGTACAGGTACCACTCATATTCGCCGAGCGTGGCTTTATCGGTAATATAGTAGTAATAGCCCGCTTTGCCCTCTCCTATGAGATCGGCTTTGCGCGCTACCGGCTGATATTCCGCATCAGGTTCCCGGAAATCACCATATTGATCATTCCCGGGAATGTTGTTATAGGCTTCGCTTTCCGGCAGATGCAGGGATTGCGAGTAGGCTGTGCCGTCCGCGGCATTGTACAATCCGGCGGGTTCTTCGGCATACATGGACAGTCTTCTGACATTCAGAGCGTTGAAGACATTCGAGAAGATATAGATATCGTACTTTTTAAACTCAAACTTCTTGCTCAATTTTAAATCGATATTGAAATATTCCGGTGTTTTGACATTATTGACAATTCCGGAAACGCCATTCGGATTGTAGGTCATGTGGCCGACTGCCCGCCAATCGATATAGCTGGTGAATTCCCAACCGCCCAATACTCTCTCGCCGAATAATTTCGGTCCGAAGTCAGGCGGCGTGTGCAGGCTTGTATTAATCCTGGCGTAGGGCTGCGGGATGGGCTTGGTCTGGTAGCGTGCCTGGGTGTCCTTATCGTAATCCTGCTGTCTCGAGGGATCCTGGTAAATCTCGCCTCTCCCGTATTCACCGTTCGAACTTGCCTGGTAGGTATAGTTGGCCAGCATCGTAAACCATCTGCCCCGGTCTTTGCTGAGACTGATTTCCAGGCCGCGGCTATCTGCAAAGGAGTTATTGGTGGCTTTCTGGTAATCGATGCCGCTGATGCCCACGTACCTTGTCGTGGTATACTGATCCGTAATATCCCGGTAATAGGCGCTCAGGCGGAACAAATACTGATCCGCGATCGCCTTATCCAGTCCGAGTTCATAGGCGATGGTCCTGGCCGGTATCAGACCGGCATTGCCGATCTGGGTCACCGACCGGGTATCTGCCCTGACCAGTCGGAAGATATTTTCATAGGATGGCAATTGGGTGAAATGTCCGTAATTGAAAAAGAGTTTGGAGGTCTCGGTGATCGGATGCGAAATACCGAACCGCGGGCTCCAGGTCAGGTGCGTCTTAGGTTTCGTCTTTCGATAGAGCGTATCGGCACCGGCTTCATTAAATTTTGCGGAATAGAATGGATCGAAAGGATTTTCCGGATCCCACCAATCGGTATTGGCTGAGAACAGGTCGGCTCTTAATCCGGCATTCAGCACAAATCCCTTCGTCTCCAGTTTATCCTGTATGTACCAGGCCGCCTGGATAGGCCTGTCCGTGCGATCAATATAGCTGATGTACTGGTTGAAAGTGCTCATCTGGACTTCACCATAAGACAGGTTCGAATAATTTAACTGGACATCCAATCCGGTTTTAACCTGATGGGTACTGTTGACCTGGCTGGTGAAATCGGCCTTCATTTCATATGTGTATACATCACTACTGTCTCTTTGCCGGGTGACGTGTCCGCCGTAATTGAATGTATAGGGTTCACTGGTATAAGGGTTCAGCGGGGGCCACCAGCCGAACGGCGCTTCATCCACGGCCTGAAATTCCGGGATGATGTTGTTTACCCGGGACGTATCTCGCTCTGCCGGCGGGTGTGTCCGGTATTTTGTGTGAACGCGTGACAGTGTCACTCGGTAGAAAGATTTATTGCTGAGGGTATGGTTCAGGGTGGCTGACAGCAAATCGTAGCTTTGGTCGGAAATACTGTAATAACCGGTACCAAATATGGCTCTCTCGTCACTGTCGTCCGCAATTTCTTCGGGCTGATCGAGATAATTCTGGTATGACCAGTTCTGGGCGTTGTAATAATTGTTACCGCCCATCAGGGAAATATCCAGTTTCATGTTGTCCGCCAGATTGCTATTCAGTTTAATGCGGTAATTATTTTCGGTGTAATCATCCGTTGAGAGCGGTATCACCAGGGCATTGCGATTCCGTTTGTATGTGGCGTAAAACCGCAGATTTCCCAACATCTCGCCGATGATCGGCACCGGCCCGCCAAAGCCCGCATCGATATTGGCGTCGGGTATATTGGTGGCCGGTTCCTTACGGCGCCTCCAGGCGTCATACATCTGGGCGCCCAGCGGTGTGACATCGTTGTTGGGATCATCGTCTTTGAGTGAATTTTCGGAGACCTTGTCCCAGCCTTCGAACTGCGGATACTGGGCGACGATATACTCCGGCCAGTTCGCATTGGTGCCCGTCCAGCAGACTTCATCATCATAATAGGGCCGGTTAATATAAGAGTCATAGGAGTAGGGGCTGGAATCGAAATAGTCGGGTTCGGGAGGATTGTAATCCAGAGAAATGGTAGCGGAGTAGCGGTCCGCTCGCCCTTCCCGCGTAATCACATTGACGATGCCGGCGCGGACCTGGCCGTATTCGGCTTCAAAACCGCCGCGTTTAACATTGATGTTCTCAATACCACTTAAGGCAATCCCGGCGATCGGTTCGTTATTCCGCGGGTTTCTCGACGTAACGCCATCCACCATAAACGCCGTCTCATCAACTTTTCCGCCGCGGACCCTCAGTCCCTCAATACCGGCCTGCTCACCGATGATATTGGCGACACTGGTATGAATCGATGCGGCTATCTCTTGCGCATCCACCGAGAGAACGCTGGTCGAAACGTCCTTATGAACGATGTTCCTCTTCGTTGTTACAACAACTTCTTCGCCTTTCAGAACTGCCTGAGACAGCGAGAAATCGACGGTGGTCGTTTGGTCGACATATACTTCGATCCCGACCTCATTAACGATAGTATAACCGATCATCGATGCTTTCAGAGAATAAGTGCCCGGTGGAATATTCAGAATAACGAAATAGCCCTCGGCATCTGTGGCAGCGCCCATTCCCCCGCCACCGCCGGCTAAAATTACATTCACCCCCCATAACGGCTCACCGGTCTCAGTGTTTTGCACAACACCGGTGATTTTCCCTGTCGTTCCTGCAAAAACAATCTGCATAAAAACGAAAATGCTAAGGAAAAGACCGCTCCTTATTCTTCTCATCAAATTGGTTAGATTCATACCCGCCCTCTCCTATATTTTACGAACCTTTTCGATCAAACGAATTTCATCGATACTTTTAAGAGCATCCGTCGATTTCTTCATGCATTACCCAGATCCGTTTCCTGGTGAACCATTGTAGGAACCGGAAGGAGTTGTTTTACCGATTCCCGCACAATAATTCTAACCGGTATAATGGTCGTACTTATCTTTTCGGTCCTATTGATCATATTCAGGAGCTTCCGCACCGATATGGAGCCCATTTCCTCTTTATAGACCCGAACAGTCGTAAGGGGCGGGGAAGCCATTTTCGCCCAGGCGATATCATCGAATCCGATGACGCTGATATCCTCGGGTATGCGCAATCCGCTCTCTTTGATGGCTTGATAGCTGTACATCGCGTTAATGTCGTTGGAAACGAAGATAGCCGTGGGGCGCTCCCTCAAATTGAGCAAAATTCTGGCATGTTCATATCCGCTTTCGAGCCCACCAATCTGCATGAATTGCTCGACGATCTTGACATGATTGTGATGCATCGCCTTCTTGAAACCCAGATATCGCTGGCGAAAGCTTTCGCGTTCCAATTCAGCGGAAATAAAGGCTATTTTCCGGTGTCCGTTGTTGATGAGATGTTGAGTGGCCAGAAAGGCGCCGTGTTCGTTATCGATAAGGACCTGGCTGAAATTATCGGTTACGATTTTCGGATCAATTGATACAATCGGGATCTTTTCCTTGCTTAATTGAGAGACAAATTTTTCCTGCAGTACGCCAATCAGGATAACGCCGTCCAAATTGCGCTCTTTCAGCATTTTGGGGTATTCCCCTCGGTACACGTCGGGCAATAAGTGCAGAACCAGATTATAGTTATTGATCGCCAGCTCCCCCTCGATCCCTTCGAGAACCCTGGAGTAAAAGGGATTCAGCGAAAGCGGCAGGGATTCACGGCAGAAAATAACGCCGATGTTTTCGGTTCTGCGATTCTTTAAGCCTTTACCAAAGGCATTGGGGACAAAATTATGTTCTTCGGCGATTTTTAAAATACGATCGCGGGTGGTTTCACTGATATCATGGCGCCCGTTAATGGCCTTGGAAACCGTGGCCAAGGAACATTTTGCTTCTCGGGCTATATCTTTAATCGTCGTCACTGTCTCACCCCTCAGAATAGCCGACCACCAAGCATTGTCGAAATGTTTTCGAAAACAACGAAATCAACGGCCGAAAAAATAATCCTTTTTTCTTGTCTTCTCCTCGTAGAATCACTCAAGCCGTCTGTAATTTTCTTACGAAATCGTTTTCGAATTTAGGGGTTTATTTTAAAAATACAAGAAAATTTTCCCACCCCTACGGCCCCGGAACCCAAGAAGCGGAGGGGGGCTCATCCCCCTGTCCTTTGATTTATACTATTTCAGTAAAAGCATCTTGTGGGATTTCATATTGTCCCCGCTTTTCAACCGATAAAAATAGATACCGCTGGGATACCGGTCATTATGAAATTGGACGTTATAATCCCCGGCGGAGAGGTGTTCATCGATAAGCGTCTCAATCAGCCGGCCTTTCGAATCGAAAATTTCCATGATTACTCGATCGTAACGCGGTACGGAGAAACAAATCGTTGTCGATGGATTGAACGGGTTGGGATAATTCTGGCTTAACGACATCACCGATGGACGGTAAAAATCGTCGATAACGACGACCGGAATGGAATCCCGCGACATCTCCTGCGGACTCTGGCCCAAATCGAAATAATCCCATTCTTCCCCTAGATCGACAATCACTTCCGTTCCTGCTGCTGTTATACTATTCAGTCGGCCGTTGAAATACATATCACCGACTTCATCGGTGCATTGATGAATTTCGACCGCAATGAGATTCCGATTCTTTTTTAACAGCCTAAGTTTTTTATCATCTAGAGAATAGCTCGTCATTCCTTCTTTAGCCTTCGCCGCATTTGTCGTGTAACGGAGGGTGTCCTCTACCGATATGTTCAGCCGGCAGATTTCGGCTCCGTTCAGGAAGACAGCGGCGCCGTCATCGTAAAATACATCGATGGAGAAATCCGTAACGGCCGATGGATCGGAAAGATCAAAGTAGTGCCTGAAATAGGCTGTATTAACCAACGAAATTTCCGTTACGACATCGGAAAAGCGCCGTCCCAGTGGTGCGGTTCCGGTCTTCCATTTTTCGGCATTAATGGGATAAGTGGGATGGTACCATTTGATCGGAGCCAGCAGGGTATCAACGTTGAAAGATATTATCGCAGATGACGGCATCGCGTTACCATTCTGATCCATCGCGCGTAGAAAATAATTGTATTGCCGGCCGTGCTCGCAAGAAATCGTAACCGAATGTTTGCGTTTGCCGGTCGACGTAAATTCATGCGCCATTTCGTGATAGCTTATATCCGCCAAGTCATAGCGCACCATCGCATAAGAATCGGTCTCCAGCCGAATCGTACACAGAGTATCGGTAACGGTAAAGGGCGAGGCGGGGAATTTCGTAAAAACCGGCGGTCTTTCGTCGACATAGAACTCCCAGGCATTGATTGTGTCGATAGCTGCAATCAATTCATCCGCGATTCCGTAATGAGTGGCGACATTGGGATGACCGTTATTGACGTAACCACCTTCATAATATGAATACTGGGCGTAAAACACATCACGATTGCCGTCGGCGTTCTCCTCGGCTACGACCTCGGCGATGTGCTCCCGCATCCACTCCACATGCGTGGCAACGACCAGGATTTTCACGCCGGGATAAAGATCCCGAAGAATCGAGATAAACTCATGATAACGGGATTTGTACAGCACTGTATTTTCTTCCGAAACAGGCCCCTCCCAGCCGTCGAATCCCGAATAATCATTCAAACCGAGGCCGATCACAACCAGATTCGGGATCCATTGCGAAAAATCCCACTTGGGACTACTGGTATACAGTAATGTTCTGTCGAAACAATCCGGGATATTCTTATTGTAATCGCCGGTCCAGTCCAGCACCATCCCGTAACCGGAACAGCTGGATAAGGTATAATCGGCTTCATAATTCCGGGCAATAATGGCGCCAAAACCTTCGTAGGCATTGGTAACCAGCTCCGTTTCTGGCGGAGTACCTTCTTCGGTGTATTCGTTTCCGGAGGCGCTGGTAAACGAATCGCCGATAAATTCAATCTTGCGCTCCGGCCGCGGCGGCGGCGGCAACAACGACTTGCCGTCATCCAGGATAAACCCATAAAAAGTAAATTTAGTCCAGGTGGTTTCACAGCGTTTGGTAAACAGAATCGTGTGTGGTCCATCCGCAAGTCCGGATACCAGCGTGTAGTTCGCATCACCGTAGACATCGCCTTTGAAAAGGGGATATAAGCGCCCGTCGACAAATACATTAAAATAGGTGAAATTATCAAACAATCTAACCCCGATGCTGGTCCCTTCGAATTCAGCGTAAATATACACACCCGGCCAGGAGTGCGTGGCTTTTGTAGAATTCGAGCGATCCCAGCGGCCGTAATACTGGATATAGGGATGATTTGCCGGGATGAATTCTTTCGAAAACGTCGGTTTCGTCAAACCGGTTATGCATATAACGATGATGGTTGTTACAGCCAGGATTCTTTTCATGATTCATCAACTCCTACACTGGTATCCATTTTTATTTAAAAATGTTTTCCGCCTCAATTGCTGCGATGATCTGGCCGGCAATCTTCCGGTGGGTCGCCACCGTTGGATGCCCGTTAGCGACATAGCCGCCCGTAAAATAGTCGAACCGGGCATAGAATACATCCCTGCGTCCATCGGCTCTCTCCTGATTGACTACCTGTAAAACATTCGCGCGGATCCAATCGGGATGGGCTGCAACGGCCAGAATCTTAACTCCCGGGTATACCTTCCGGATTGTTGCCAGAAAGTCATGATATGTCTTTCGAAACAGAGCGGAATTAGCCTCGGCGACCCCTTCTTTCCAGCCGCCGAATCCCGAATAATCATTAAGTCCGAGACAGATCACCACCAGATCGGGCAGCCATGTCCGGAAATCCCATTTGGGTTCTTCCTCAACCATCAATGTCCGGTCGAAGTGCCGGGGCATCGCAAGTTCATGGTTGCCCGTCCAGTCACAAACCAGTCCCATCCCGGAACGGCAGGTTGTATGGTATTGAGCCTCAAAATGCCGGGCGACGACTACTGCAAAGCCCAGATCGATATTCGTGACCGGCATCTTCTCTTCCCAGGGCAGTTCTTCCCGGATCGCCTCATTGCCCTCGGCGGCCGTAAATGAATCCCCGATAAACTCAATCTTCCGGGTCGGTTGCGGGTGCGGTAGCAAGAGTTTCGCTCCTTTTTCCAGCCATAGTCCCGCTACGGTTGCCGGCTTATCGAAAGCAATATTGCGTTTACTAAGTCGTAGCTTATGCTGTCCGTTTTCAAGATTTTTTGCCAGCCAATAATCGGCTTCACCCGCCTGATCTCCGTGAAATACATCATACATTTGACCATCGACGTAGATGTTATAATAATTGATATTGTCGTCGATACGCAAGCCGATACCGGTTCCGGTGAATTCCACGCAAAAATAGACGCCCGGCCAGGACTGACGCGGGTGCCGCGGATCAGTCGTGTCCCATCTTCCAAAATATTGGATATTGGAATGATTAGCCGGAAAAAATCTGTAGGATTTTCGAAAATCCGGATCGCCTTGGGGGACAGTGCCACAATGGAAGAACGGTCTGACCGGGGCACATCCGAATAAAAGCAATGAAAACTCCATCATAATCAGGATACAAAAATGTTTCATACTTTTACCGCCATAATCCGTTCCTGTGCCATTGGAATCATACGAAATCGTTTTCGGGTTTAACGATATAAAAAATAATTGCAACAAACAATCAAAAAAACACCCGACCGGCTTTTTGGAAAACCGTCTGCCCTTTAAACGCTACGGATTTAATGAATTAGATTTTCGAGTATTGAGTAAAAAAGTCCTCAGTGCCGGGAAAACCACATCCCGAGAATGGCGATAATCCATATCGGACACGCTTGTACAGCGATGATAAAAAAGCACTTGTCTATTGTCGTCAACAGAAGCCTATTGCACGACTTCCCCATGCAGAGCCTGTTTGAAATACTGGCCGCATCCGGTCAATTCGTAATCCCAATTTTCGAGCATACCGGGGTGCCATTCCGGATCGAACACCCAACATATCCAACTGATACCCCGCTCTTCAAGATAGTTAATAATCTGGTACCCGTAATGACCCTTACCCATCTTTTCGCCCTTTTCGAGGCTAAAACCAAATTCCGTGGCAATCACCGGGTAGCGGTTTGCCGCAAATCCGAAATTTTCATCCCACTTCGGCGGCCAGGGCTCATGCCGTTTCATCGGGTAAGGATGCGTAACATAGGCAATACCCTCGGCGTTGATGGGATCATAATGAAGCTGACTGAGGTCATAAGCCCAATCGAAGCCCGCCACCAGCGGAATCGTTTCCTGATCGTAGGCCCGGATCAGCCGGATCAGATTCTCATTGATTGCTTTCCATTCAGTCCATGACATACTGCCCAGTAATCCCCGAAACAGCGTTGGTTCATTGAACAATTCATAGAAAGCCACCGTGTTATGCCCGCGGAAATGCCCGGCAATTATGCGCCAGAATTCGTAGGTTTCCTTCTGCGTGGTGTCATACATGGGTTGCTGAAACAGCTCCATGCCCAGGTTTCCGATGGAATGCCAGTCGATGATCACGTACATTTCCAATTCCGTGCACCAGGCCACCGCCTGATCCAGCAATTCCAGGTACTTCAGCGGGGTCCGTTCCCGCCAGGCGATCGGGTGCACCGGGATGCGGACGATCTCTGCACCCATTTTTTTCACCTCTTCGAAATGCCGCCTGCCCCAGTGTCCCTGCCCCTCGATCTTATCGGGATCGGAAATCGCCAGACCGCGGAAGTAAACCGTGTCTCCGACGGAATTAATGAATTTATTGCCTTGCACCTGAATCAGCGCAAGTCGTTTGGCCTGCGGGTTTTCGGCGGGCCTTTGCCAGCCCTCCTCTTCATACCAGCGTTTGGCCTGTTGCTCTGCGGCGTCCGGCCTGGCAGAGAGCGCCGGCACTCCCATCAGCATAATACCCAAAATTGTTAAAATACGGGTGAATGTTTTCATGTTTTGACCTTGTTTTTGATCGTAAATCGAGCATCGTTTCAGACACCCGGAAGTTATTAAAAATACACAATCGGAAAACGAAAAAGTTTCGGATCAGTCCCGGAGGAATATCGAAGCAGAAGCGGCGTGCCGGGGAACGGTGTGCTCCGAGGCATTGGGAGAGGGCTTTACGACGTAGAAGGGGAATTCGGCGACGAACCGTTTTCCGTAGAAGGCGATCCGCACCTTGCGGGTGAAATTACTTCCGCAAGGACTTCACTCATTTTCTTGATATCGAAAGGCTTGGTCAAACGTCCGCAGAAACCGTAATCCCGGTATTCCGCCATGACAGGACTTTCGGAGTATCCGCTGGCTACAATCGAGATCACCCAAGGATCGATTTGGCGTAGTTTTTTTATGGTTTCTTCGCCGCCCATTCCGCCCGGAATCGTCAAATCAAGAATCACCAGATCAAATTTCTCACCCGCTTCCATGGCTGCTTCGTATTGTTGAATCGTCTCTGCTCCATCCCGGGTGCAGGTGGAATGATATCCAAGATTGCGTAGCATCAGTTTGACAAGATTGCGAATTTGCGCTTCATCATCCATGATCAGGATATTTCCTTTGCCCCGCTGTAGCTCGGCTGTATTCTGCGCTTCTGTAACTTAGACGAACGGATTGGCCGGCAGAAATAACGTAAAGGTTGTACCGACATCTACTTCAGACTCAACGGTCAGATAGCCACCATGATTCCGGATTATGGAATAGCTGGTCGCCAGGCCAAGACCGCTCCCCTTTTTCTTTGTGGTAAAATACGGATCGAAAATCCGATTAATAATGGTCTTGGATATGCCGATACCCTGGTCCCTTATTGTAATCCTAACAAAGTGTTCAGCTCCGATCAAAATACCCTTCAAGTCCTGGCGGGATCGTTCGTCAAGGTTCTCCACCGTTATCCGGATATTCCCTCCGTTTGGCATAGCTTGAATGGCATTAATGACCAGATTGTTGATCACCTGGCCGATCTGCCCTTCATCCACTTCCGTCGCCCAGATATCTTCATCCATTTGAAAATCGCAGGCCACGTTACTGCCGTGTGAGGCAAATTCGGCCGACTCTTTGATAATATCGGCAATCGAGGCGTTCTTCTTGATCGGAGCGCCGCCTTTGGAAAACGTTAGCAGCTGTTTGGTTAAGCGCTGAGCCTGGCCGGAAGCTTTCAAGGCGTCCTCGAGAAAGGTGAAGATGCTTTTCTTCGGAAGGCTGTCATCCAATGCCAAAGAAATATTTCCCAGTATCACCGTCAGGATATTATTGAAATCGTGCGCAATTCCCCCTGCCAGGACGCCCAGCGATTCCAGCTTCTGGGATTTCTCCAGTTCTTCTTCCATCTTTAACTTTTCGGTGATATCCCGGAAAACCAGGACAACTCCGATGATATTGCCGCTCCGGGTCTTGATCGGCGAGGCGTTGTCTGCGATCATTCTCGCCGTCCCGTCGCGGGTGATAATCTCCCGGGGCATATCGTTGCGCACCAACGCCCCGGTCTCCAGCACTTCCATAACCGGATTCTTAAACGCCTTGATGTTTTTACCGACATCTTTTGAATAAATTCCCGTGATGGGGCGGCCTTTGGCTTCCTCCAGTGACCAGCCGGTAATCTGCTCCGCGGCCTTGTTCATCAGACTGACCTTTCCCGCAGTGTCCGTCGCAATAACACCGCCATCAATACTTTGCAGAGTAACCGCAAGCCGCTCTTTTTCGGCAGCCAGAGCCTCCTCCGATTGCTTATTGAGGGTGATGTCATTGGCAACCCCAATATAATACTGGGCCTGCCCTTTTTTATCGGTGATGGTGGAAACGGAGAGGTAAACCGGAAAACTCCGTCCGTTTTTTTTTCGGCAATACGCCTCCCCTTTCCAGCCCTCGGAAATCGCCTTGGCGCATATCCCGCACAGCTCGCCCGAAATATCATTCTTTTCATAGAAAAGACAGAAGCGTTTATCGATGAGATCGGCATAATCATATCCGCATATTTTCAAGAGGGAATCGTTGACAAAAACATATTTCTCCTCCAAATCGATGATACTCACCATATCATTGATATTCATCAGGGCCTGCGATAATAATCGGAACTGCTGATCTTCACGCCTGTGTCTAAGTGCATTTTCAACCGTAATCGGTAGAATTTTAAGATAATTGCGCTCGGCATCCTTAATGAGGTAATCATAAGCACCGGCCTTCATGGCATTCACAGCGATTTCCTCGTCCCCGGCACCGGTAACAATAATCACGGGAATGTCTTTAAGGATCTGGATCAAATCGAACGCATTGCCATCATCCAGAGAGTAATCCGTAATGATAATCTGGAAAGTCTGTGATTCGAGCAGCCGGCGGGCCTCCCGAACTGAAGTTGCCATCGAATAACTAAAAATAGCGCCCCTGCTTTTTATCAGGCGCTCAAAGGCAATCCGGTCGACCTGATCGTCCTCAACATATAAAATGTTAATAGTTTCGTCCATCATCTCCGCCTTTTTTAATCCCTATTATCCACTACGGCTTAGAGTAAAGATCGGGCTCAATCGGATAGTTCGCTTAATGTCCAATATAGTTCGGTGGTCCTGATTACTTCGACAAATTGAATATAATCCACAGGCTTGACCATGTAGCCGGCAACGCTGTAGCTGAATGAATCCACCCTATCCTGTTGTTCTTTGGAAGTGGTCAGAACCACCACCGGAATTCTCCTGAGGGATTGATCCTGCTTCACAATTTTTAAAAACTCCACACCGTTCATTCGGGGCATGTTCAGATCCAGCAAAATGATGCAGGGCCGGTCTGCCGGATGTTCCCGGAGAAAACGGAGAGCCTCTTCACCATTCCCGCAAATCTGTAATGGATTCGTCATATGGATCTCTTTCAGGGCCCGTTTGACCGTCATCGCGTCCACGCGATCGTCTTCCACCAGAAGGATTGGTTTTTTATTCCTCATGATCGTTCTCCACTTGTTTCGATTGTGTAAATTCCATCGGTAATGTAAAGATAAAGGTTGATCCCTCGCCAACTTGAGATTCTACCCAGATAGTCCCGCCGTACATCTCCACGATTTTCTTAACGAGTGTTAGACCAATGCCCGTGCTCTCGTATTCATCCCGGGCCTGGAGCGTTTGAAAGATTTTAAAAATTCTCTGAAAGTGTTTTTTATCGATACCGGGGCCGTTATCTGTGACGCTGAATTTCCATAACGTATCGTCTGCCGTGCAGCCGATGCTGATGACCCCTTCGGTTTTATCCATATATTTCACGGCATTGCTCAGCAAATTCTGAAAGACCTGCTCGAACCGGGTTTTCTCGATGCGGATCGTAGGCAGCTCATCCACAATGGCGATTTTAATGTTCTCCGGAGGAGCAATCAGATCGATGACATCCCTGATCGATTGATTCAGATCAATGGTAACGATCTCCTCCCGAATCCGGCCAACCCGGGAATATTGCAGAACCCCGTCAATGAACTTGTGCATGCGCTTGACCCGGGAATCCAATAATCCCAGAAGCTCCCGGCCTTTTTCATCCAGATTTTCTTCATAATCCTGTAACAGCCATCCCGACAGCGAGCTGATTCCCCGGAGCGGCGCCTTCAGATCGTGGGAAACGATATAGGCAAAATCCCTTAATTCACTATTAACTTCCTCCAGTTCTCTCACCAACTGTTTTTGTTCCGCTTCAATCTTCATCCGAACGTCGATTTCCCGTTGCAGCAATCTATTGGCGCTCTCCAGTTCGGCGGTACGCCAGGAAACCAGTTCCTCCAACCGATCCTGGTGCTTCTGAATCTCCCGCAATGCGGCATCCTTCAACTGAATCAAGTGTTCAATCTCACGAACCATTTTCTTGAAAGCGTTTTGCAGAATCCCGATTTCATCCGTCGTCGTCCTGCTTCTTACCTGTACCTCCACATCAAAATCCCCCGCGGCAACCTTGTTGGCTACGCTGATAACTTCCTCCAACGGTGAGGTAATGGAGCGCGTTAATCGGAGGGAAATCCAACCCAGCAAAAGGATACTGATTATGGTCGCAGAGCCGATCATGAACATCAATTTTTTAAAATTGAACCGTTCCTCTGTGAAGGCCTGCACAATCTCTGCGTGGTAGCGTTGGCGATTCTCCTGAACGGTTTCCCGAATCCGGTTATATTGATCGGTCATCGTCGTAAGATCTTCCACCAGGCGCTCATTGGTTTCTTCGGTAATCATGCGCAAAGTGATCGCCCGGGCAAAGCGGTAATAGTCGTCCAGCTGGTTTCCGATGTATTCCAGACGCTCCTGTTCCAGCGGGTATTTGTCGCTCCTTTCTCCGATCATGATCAAAAGCTTGTCGCGAATGGCATCCGTTTCCGAAATCGCCAGGGAGTCGGCCGTGGCTACGGCATCCTGCATACCACGCTGAATCGAAGCCAGATTCGTCTCAATATCCCGGCTCAATTCCACTAACGGGAAGTATTTCGATTGGATTAATGACGACAGATCATCGTTTTGAATACTGACCAACAGGAACATAATTACGAAACTGAGAAAGGTCAGGGCCGCGATGATCGGCATGAGGAGGATCTTATGTTTTATCGACAGAGTCGTCCGTCTTTTTATCATCTCACTGCTACTTTAAAACCGGTTCGAAAACACCCGGAGCTGAGCGCTACCCTCATCCTTGAGCCACTCTGCGCCGGGCCTATTTATTGTCAACAACCTCGATAACTTTTACGCGAAACCCCTCAATGGACGTCGCGGCCGAGATATACCCGATTGCCGCCCGGTGTTCATCGACGTACCGTAAAACCTCCAGATCATGGATTTTCTCCGGCGGTGGCACACCCCGGCCGGCGAAGATTTGCTTTTGCCAATAGGCTTTAATCGCCGCGACTCTTCGACGATAGATGTCTTTCGAGAAATCCGTCCGGACGGCCGAGGATTCGCTGAGATCTACCGGGTCGATAAAAGCGCCGTTGCGCCATTTACGCGTTTTCTTCAAAAATATTTCCGCCAGGTCATGCCGGGTAATTTCCGCTACCGGATTGGCAGCATTCACAACAACAGTATACGTTTCTTCCGGCTGGATTTCGAACATACCGACGGAGAAGAACAGAATCATAAAGGACGTTCTGAACAATCCCCTGGACATGTCATCTTTTCGGAGCATTCGCGGCAATGCTATTCATCCTTTACTGCCTGGAGTTTCTCCCACTTTCGGGTGTTTCCCCATCCGCACCCCCCTAAAAACAGGTCGAAAAACTGAGTATGATATAACGCGTATATGATGGAAATCCTGTCGACAGGGAAACGGCTTTATTTTCAACCAGGAATCCATGATTCCAGTGACTTTCGAATCTTACAATATTTTCGGCGTTAAAATTGTAATTGAGACCGAAGGAATAATCCCGGTTCAATTCCCGGTCTCGGGTGCCCCAATTCGAGAAGGCGGTCACGGATGTCGTCGGAATGTTCGCACCGTGTGCGCCTTCGTACTGCAGATTAAGAGCGATATGCTCGGTGATATTGAACCCGGTCTGGAGATAGCCGAGAAGGATCGCAAAATCGATTCCGGAGAAAGCGCAACGGGCATATTCCGAACGGACAAAAAAACGGTGAAAAGTGGCGTCCACGGAAAAAATGAGTGAATTGAAATCCCGTTCGCCAAGCCAACCGTCCGGCTGAAAGAGAATCCCACCGCTGGCATGTCCGCGCTGGCCATTCAGACCGAAACGGAGACCCTCTAGCGGACAATTGAGCCATAATTGAGTCCCGATCCCATTTTCAATGTTGGCTTCCGCGGCCTGGGTTACCAGTGATCCTGAAAACGGATTAAAGAAGGTATACCACTCCGGCCATGTCCACTGGCCACCGTAGAGATTTAGTTCTAACTCCCAATCCGACAGGAGTTCGAGCGTGTGTGAAAAAGCCAATCCGTTGACGGTTTCGTTAATATAATTGCCTTCTCCGTAGGGGCTGTACGGCAGCCGGTAGAACGGCAGTAAGACACCAACATCTCTTATTTCGTTGTAAATACCCAGGGGTATCTGGATTTTCCCGATTTTGACAGACGTGGCATCCCCAAACCGATGTTCGAAAAAGGCCCAATCCACTTCCACGTCCTGTTTCAGGGCCATGATGGGGCAGGTACCGATACGCTCATGACTAAACTGGATTACCATCGTATTGACGGGATTCGCGTCATATCGAAACTGCAGGGCCAGGGTGCGGTAATCCATGGTGCCGCAAGACGGAATCCCGAAAATCTTATTGCCGTCAGTGACGGCATAGGCCTGGGTTAGATATCCGTGAATATTCAACTTAGACTGGCCCTGAATCCATCCGGAAAGAAGTATGAACAGCACGAAGGAGAAATACGCTGCTCTTTTTATAACCTGTCCACCGCCCCTGCTCCGCGATCGCGAAAGCAGCATTCCGCTATTGTTCTTTCGAAATCCGGCTTATTCATCGTCCACCACTTTTATTACTTTCACGTGGAAGCCCTCAATGGATGTCGCGATTGAGATATAGCCGATCGCTCCGCTGCGTTCTTCGATATATCTCAGGACCTCCAGATCGTTGATTTTCTCGGGCGGTGGCACATCACGCCCGGTGAAGATCTGTTTTTGCCAGTAGGCTTTGATCGCCGAGACTCTCCGGCCAAAGATGTCATTCGTAATATTCTCCCGGATTGCAGTGTACCCACTCTGGTCGACGGGATCGATCGGATCATTATTCTGCCACTTGCGCACTTTTTTTAAGAAGATATTCGCCAGATCCTGTCTGCTCATGGTCAAAATCGGGTTGGCCGCATTTACAACGATGCTATAGTGTTCCTCCGGCCGGACTTCCGCAATACCGATCGTAAATAAAAAGAGGATTACGGAGGTTTTTAACAATCTCTTTTGCATTTCATCAGTTCCGATACATTCCGGCCATCTTTTGGGCTGCGTACCCGTTTAGCAGGTTCAGCATTGTTTTTTTACTTCGGCTTATTTCCATACAGCAGCTATGCTCTTTCACTGCTTAAAAACTGGTCGCAAAACTAAAGATCAGATAACGCGTGTAAGAAGGATCCCGACATAACAACGAGAATTCCTTGTTTTCGACCAGAAAACCGTGATTAAAATGGGCTTCGACCCGCAGCAAACTCCCGCCGGAAAAAGAGTAATTGACGCCGAGCGCATAATCCCGGTTTATTTCCCGATCGATCTTATCATAGTTTTTTAAACTGGTCAGAGCTTCGCTCGGTACATCCTCACCGCGGGCGACTTCAGCCTGGAAATTGAATTCGAGATGATCCCGCATGATGATTCCCGTCTGGAAATAAGCCAGGTGCACGGCAAAAGTTGTTCCGGAAAAACCGCAGCGGGCATATTCTGAACGGACATAAAAACGACTAAAACTGCCGTCGACCGAAAACGTTAGAGAATTAAAATTCCGCTCGCCCAGCCAACCGTCCGGCTTGAAAAGAATGCCCCCGCTGGCATGTCCGAATTGTCCGTTCAGACCCATCCGCAGGCCCTCAACCGGAAAATTAAGCCACAATTGAGATCCGGCACCGTTTTCTACGTCCGATTCTCCCACTTCAACAATTAACGACCCGTCAAACGGATTATAGTAAGTGTACCACTCCGACCACGACCAGCCGCCGCCATAGAGATTCATTTCGAGACTCCAATCCGAAAAGAGAGATCGAGTGTGCGAAATAGCCACTCCGTTGATGGTTTCATTCATATAGTTACCCTCGCCGTAGGGACTATATGGCAAGCGGTAGAAGGGCAATAAAACCCCAACATCTCTGATTTCGTTATAGATACCGAGGGGTATCTGGATCTTGCCGACCTTTAGGGATATGGCATTGCGGAACCGGTGTTCGAAGAAACCCCAATCCAATTCCACGTCTTCCTTCAGAAGCATGATCGGACAGGAGCCGAGCCGTTCATGACTGAACTGGAAAACTATCGTGTTGCTCAGGTTTGCATCGTATCTAAATTGTAACGCCAGGTTGCGGTAATCCGCCGTGCCGTGGGGCGAAATCCCGAAAATTTTATTACCGTCGCTGATCGCGTAGGCCTGAGTCAAATACCCGTGAATATTCAATTTCGACTGGGCCGAAAGAGTCGTGGGTAACAACAGGAGAACCGCTAACAGCGGTATTATAAACTTTCCTGGCATCCCCGACCGCGCTCTCCCGGAAAAAAGAGTAGTGATCAACAAACAAAAAAAACCTTTTCGTTGATTCACATTCATCCCTGCCTCATCTTCACACAAATCGTTCCTTTTATTAAGGTCGCAAAAAGATTCACAGCTGAATCCATCTTTCAATGACCGTCGTTCCAGGGAGAAGAAGTCTCGATGTCCCGGACCACATGAGAACAAATAGCGCCCCGGGAATGCGCCCGCATGGCCGCGATAAATGCCCAAACGGATAGAAATAATCCATATCCGCGAGTGGACGGCTTTTTTAAAAGAGAGCCCATTAATTTCATTAGCGTTCCCGGTAATAACTCTTTCTAAATCATCCGCTATTCCATAGATCCGCAGGTGAGCAGTTCAATCCTGAATTTTCACCATTTCGATATTCAGGGTAGCCGGGTCCGGAGTCCCGTCATAATTAAAATCATAGGTCTGATCTTCAACGAGGACCTTGAGCGTATCTGCAAGAATTTCGTAACTGCCGCTTTTAATATCTCCGCTGCTCAATTGCATGGTAAAACTATTTCCTTCGCAGATAATGAAGCCCGTCTCCGATATCTCCTGACCGTAAAGGTTGATAGTCGTCTGATAGGTGGAATTTTCATCGAATCCCATTACAAAACTGGCCCCGAGCTCGATTAGGTTAACTGTTTGGGTTGGATCCTCATTGCTGGTGAATTCAACTTTGCTACCCTGCCACATTCCTATCAGGGCCGGATCGATTGAATTTTCTTGTGCCGGACCATGAGAAGTCGGCGGTTCATTACAAGCCATCCAGATAAAAGTCAGCGCCAAGGCAAGCAGCGCGGTCGACCAAGCCCGGTCAATGTGTTTCACAATGTCCTCTCTGCTAACGATACCATTTCCTGCACTACTATATATTATCGGTAAATATAATCAATATTTTAATCATTGGATGCGTTTTTATCCCAAAATGAAAGCAATGGAAAATAATGACAGTTCCGATAACTACCAATACTATCCCACACTTAAGAATAAATACGGGCCCGGGTTGCGGGCCAATAAGTGGCGCGATCCTGCGATTCCGGCCTCGGGTTTCGGTTATGTCTTGAGATAAGATAAAAGGCGGATTCCCCGATGATTCAGACTGCAATCTGGCGATTGATAATGAAATGCCGGCTGGGATTGAATTATTTGGGCGGGTAGTTCAGCGCACCGGTATGGGCGATTAACTTCCATTCACCGGCGGACATCCGGGTATAGATCTTACAAACCCGGCCTTGCCAGTGAAAATCTTCCCCGGTCTTTTGATGACGCCAGAGCGTATCGATATCTACAACGGCAAAGGCGCCGTCGCCTTCCCGGGTAACCTCGATTTTTATGGTTTTGCGGCGGTTTTGAATCAGATCGTGCGTACTGAATATTTCCTGCCAGCTCCTGCGCCAGCGCTCCCGGTCAAAGCGCCCCATCCCAAAAATCCAGTTCGCCGGATTGTGATCATCGGCCGTCGGCGGCCAGGGCCAGACCATGTCGGGATGGATAATGGACAGGAAAAGATCGGGATTTTTTGTATCCCAACCCTTGGTTTCCAGATCGACCAGCGCCTGGATTTTCTCTTTAAGTAAACGGATTGACATTTCTGAACCGGGTCGGGGGATGCTATCCCATTACGACCAGAACGTCGTTGCTGTCCTTCATTTTATCGAGGGGTATCCGGTTGCCCGGCAAATGCTCGCCATTCAAGGTCAATTGCCGCACACCTTTCTGGACTCCCATCGGATTCCGGACTTTGATGTTCAGCACTTTGTCTCTGAATTTGCGTATAACCGCGTATTCCTTCCAGCCGGACGGGATGCACGGATCGATGCACACACCATCGAAGCGAGGCTGGACGCCCAAAATGTACTGGGCAATGGCAATGAAATTCCAGGCCGCGGTTCCGGTCAGCCAGGAGTTTTTAGCCTCGCCCGGTTTGTAGGCGTCCTTACCTGCAATCATCTGGGCATAGACATAGGGTTCGGTGCGATGCAATTCGCTGATATCTTCCAGGTAGGCCGGACTGATTTTACGCCAGTATTCAAAGGCTTCATTGCCGCGACCCAGTTTGGCTTCGCCGATCATGATCCAGGGATTGTTATGGCAGAAGATACCCGCATTTTCCTTGTATCCGGGAATGTAGGTGGAAATCTCTCCTAATTCGATATAGTAACGGGTGAAGGCCGGGTTCTGCAGCACGATCCCGTATTCGCAATCCAGGTATTTCTTAACCGAATCAAGCGCCTTCTGCATGCGGCCGTCGGTTTTACCGACTTCAGCCATACAGCAAAAACCCTGCGATTCAATGAATATTTTCCCTTCTTCATTCTCCCGGCTGCCGACCTTATTGCTGTTGGCGTCATAGGCCCGCAAAAACCAGTTGCCGTCCCAGCCGTGTTTATCGATGGCCCCGATCATATCGGCAATGTGCTTTTTCGCGTCATCGGCTTCCACGGTCTTGTCGAGATATTCACAGAGTTCTACAAACTCGTTTCCATAGAGGACAAACGCGCCGGCAATCATCAGGGATTCCGCGGTCTGCATGTCCTCCTTATTTTCACCGGTCTGAAACGACTGATCGGGGTCGGTGTTGTAAATGTTCAGATTCATGCAATCGTTCCAGTCCGCCCGGCCGATCAACGGCAGGTTGTGCGGCCCCAGGTGATTTACGACATGATAGAAGGAACGCTTCAGATGCTCGAACATGCTGGCGGAGTTGTTGGGATTGCTGTCGAAAGGCACGGTTTCATCGAGTATTGAAAAGTCGCCGGTTTCCCTGAGGTAGGCAACCACGCCGCAGATCAGCCAGAGCGGATCGTCATTGAAGTCACCGCCGACCTCAAGATTGCCGCGTTTGGTAAGAGGTTGGTACTGGTGATAGGCCCCGCCATCCTCAAACTGGGTAGCGGCAATGTCAACCAGCCGCTCGCGGGCGCGGCCGGGAATCTGATGCACAAAACCCAGCATATCCTGGCTGGAATCCCGGAACCCCATCCCGCGTCCGATACCCGATTCAAAATAGGAGGCGCTGCGGGACATGTTAAACGTGACCAGGCACTGATACTGATTCCAGATGTTCACCATCCGGTCGATTCTCTGGTCTTCGGTTTTGACCCTGTAAACCGAAAGGAGCTTTGTCCAGAAATCTTTTAACTCCCGCAGACCCTTTTCAACGGCCTCGCGGGTCGTAAAACGCTGCTGCATGGCGTTCATCGTAGTTTTATTGATCTCGCCTCTGGCATCCCATTTTTCATGGTCGGGATATTCCACATATCCCAAAATGAAGATAAGGATTTTTTCCTCACCGGGATTGAGTTGGATGTTTATCTGGTGCGAAGCAATCGGCAGCCAGCCATAGGCGACGGAATTCCTGGATTTTCCCTCCATTACGGCTTTGGGTGAATCCGGTCCGTCATGGGTACCCATAAAGGTCTCTTTATCGCAATCAAAGCCGTCGATAGCGCTATTGACGCTATAAAAGGCGTAGTGATTGCGGCGATCCTTATAATCGGTAAAGTGCATGATTGCACTGCCGACCGGTTCGGCCCGGCCGATCGAGAAAGTTCTCTGAAAATTGGTCATATCGTCCCAGGCGTTCCAGAGGCAAAACTCGACATAGGAAAACAGTTTTATTTGTTTCACCTTATCGCCGGCATTCCGGAGAGTCAGCTGCTGCACTTCTCCGTTGAAATTCAGTGGAACGAAGGACAGGACTTTCGCCTCGATCTGATTGCGCACGCCGGTGATTTGGGTATACCCCAACCCGTGACGGCATTCGTAGGCATCGAGCTTCTTCTTAACGGGTTTCCAGCCGGGATTCCAGATATCGCCGTTGTCATTGATGTAAAAATATTTACCGTTGTCATCCAGGGTGGAATTGTTGTAGCGGTAGCGTGTGATGCGGCGTAAGCGGGCATCCTTGTAAAAGCTGTACCCACCACCGGTGTTGGAGATGATCGAAAAAAAAGAATCATTTCCAAGATAGTTAATCCAAGGATACGGGGTCTCGGGCGTTGTAATGACATATTCCCTCTCCCCGTCCTCGAAAAAGCCAAATTTCATCTTCTGTCTCCTGTCGAATTGAGCGCATGAGCAGCGACGGACTTTGCCACCGAACAGACCCGCTAATATATAAAATAATCGATAAAGAGAGAAGAAAGTCGTTTGCCAATATTGATAACTCTTACTGCCTCGATTGTTTGAAAGTTATCTGATTTTCTCTTCAGGCATGCATGATTAATGCCTGACTTCACCTGGATCGTCAATCATAAGGCCGCGAACTTTGTATTTTATGGAATGGAAATTATACTATCGAATGAATTGGAATAACTATTGGACAGCGGGAACGAATTCGGGTATCGTGGACTTGCCCGGATCGAATTACCTCAACAGCAACATTTTCCCGATCCCGCTGGATTCACCGCAGTTCAACTGATAGAAATAAACTCCCGAGCTAACTCTGGCCCCGTTTGCATTGGTCCCATCCCAGGCGACACGGTGGAGCCCACCCGAAACCGTTTCATCATCCACGAGCAATTTGATCGACTCGCCCCGAATATCATAAATTTTGAAGGAAACGTTCGCGGCCTGATCCAGAAAGTAGCTGATCGTGGTAGCGTTATTAAAGGGATTGGGGAAATTCTGATCGAGTGTAAACCTCACCGGATCATCGACTGTCCCCGAATTACCCTCATTCATAAAGTGCGTTAGCATGAACTCGACATTACTGCGCAGCTGTTCGGAATTGTAGCGATACGGTCTGCCGCTGATAAATACAAATTGTCCCCCGTTACTGCGATATTCCCCGCCTTCCGCCGGATCACGCCAGATCCCAATCCCGCCCGATGTCTCTTGCTCCATGAACAGGAGCGTGCTTTCATCTCCAATCGAACCGATATCAAACATGGCATTGGAGGATTGGCTACCGGATAATGGGATATCGATCAGGCCCGAATGGGTGGCCACGCAATTGTATATCGTTAAGTCCGGAGCTCCTGTCCAATCAATACCCAGATATTCCCGGAGCTCGGAATCGATGAAATTCTGTCCCCTGCGGGTCATAAGCAGCAGGTTACCGCCGGCTTCAAGGTAAGGCAGTATGGACGTCTGTTGCCAGGAGCCAAGATCACCGCCATAATCATTGCCGACCCAGATCACCGTCGAAAACTGGCCGAGAACATCCGCCGGGATGCTTCCGTACCCGAGCGGCGCCGGCAGAGTCGACGGATATCCGCCCGGGGAGGGAAAAAAGCAGTCCCAGAACGAAATTGAAAAATCGCCCCAGAATGCGCGGTTTTCATAACTGTCTCGAATCTCCTCACCGTAAACATCGAATAGAACGCCGTTCACCAGCAATATGCCCCGATCAAATGTTGGATTCCCGATCCTTTCCGGCCTGAGCTTAAGAATCCAGTTATTCTTATCAAGCTCCAGGTTCAACGGCTCGGACGATACTCTGAATTGAAACGATTGTGTCGACAGACTGTCCCGGACGACAAAGATTGTCTCGCCGGCGGCGGTGGTCAGCGTGACATCGATCGGCATCCAGAACACATAATTGCTCTGCTCCTGCCGGATTTCGAGATTTATTTCGTAGCCTTGCCCATTCGCGATCGAATTCCAGGAATAGGCATAGCGCGGATAATATTCTTCATGAATCCATTGATAGAAAAATTTATCCAGATTCATCCCGGAGACCTGTTCACAGATGGCCTGAAATTCTTGCGTCGTCGCCGTGCCGTATTTATTCGGCGCCGAAGCGTAATACGCCTTCAGGATCGCGAAAAAGTCCTCGTCACCGACTACATGCCGCAACATGTGCAATATCCAGGAACCCTTCACATAGCTGAGTCCGCTATCGAATATATCTTCGTTTTCCGGGTCCTCGACATAGACAGTACCAGGTCCCAAATAGAGTTGATACATCACCTGATACTCGCTCGCCGTAAAAGGCGGATAGCTATATTCATACCATAACGCTTCGCAATAAGATGCAAATCCTTCGTTGAGCCAGATATGGTGGAAACTGTCGCAGGTGATCATATCGCCCCACCATTGATGCGCGATTTCGTGGGCAAACAGTCCTTCATTCCAGCTGCCGTAACTCGTGCAGGTCTGGTGTTCCATCCCTCCGCCCCATGGAAAATCGGCCTGCCCGTATTTCTCATCCACGAAGGGGTACTCGCCAAATAGATCGGCATAGCAGGCCAGCATATCTTTCACGAGGTCGTTTATCCCCTCAAAGATTTCGTAGTTGCCCGGAAAACTGTAAAAGTAGATGGGCATTGTGCTATGGCCGCCGTTGTAAACATACTGATCATAATGCACTTCATAGGGGTGAATCGCCAATGAAACCAAGTAAGTCGCGATCGGGTATTTTTCGTGCCACCAGTAGGTCGTCCGGTTTCCGTTCACTTCCGTCTGCCGTAACGATCCGTTCGAAGCGACAATCAGGTTTGAGGGAACGGTTACCCGGATATCCATGGAATCCGGTTTATCCGACGGCACATCCTTACAGGGCCACCAGGCCCGCGCTCCGAAAACCGAACTCAGCGTCCAGATCATCGGCTCGCCATCATGCACATCAAAATTGAAAGATCCGTACGGCGACTGCTGGGGGTGCCCGTCATACCTGATCGTAATTTGGAACTGCTCGCCCTGATTATAGGCTCGTTCCAGGTGGATCGTGAGAAGATCGTTCTGCCGGTTAAAAGCGAGCGCCTCATCCGGAGCAGCGGAAGAGTGAATGCCGGTGATAGTCATTCCGTCCCAGAAGTTCAATTCCACCCGATCCAGCGTCGGGGCTGTCACCTCTGCAACAAGTTCTGCAATGCCGGTCAGATGGGCGGTGGCCGGATCGGGAGCCAGATCGAGGGCATAGTACCTGATATCGAACTGTTCCTGATTTGTGGTAATCTGCTGCTGGCATTCCAGCATCCGTCGGTAGTGATTGGTTTTTCGTGAGAGCATCTCTTCCCGAAAGCCGACGTCGATCTTCGGCAATTGCGCACCCGACAAACTGGACGACAGTAAAAGCAAACTGATAAGCGTGTATTTTTTCATGTAATCTCGCATATTTACTTTTTCGCAATTCTTGAAGAATGATTGCCCGGCTTCCCGCAGAAGCGCGACTTCTGACAATGAATTGCTAAATGTTTACCGGTGGAATGATACTCGGGTGCGTGAGATGCAAAAACAGCAATCGACGGCCAATGCGGTCGCATAGAACACCCCTCTGTTGTCTGATTTCCCCTTTAGGGTACCCCGGCAGATCGGTTCCCCAAATTCCCCGGAGAAATCCAGCCTAACTCAATTTTAAAAACCGCCTTGCGCGCTGCCCCCCATTTTTATATAAGTCACCCCTTTGAATAATAATAAGAAATCCGCCTCGGATTGCCAAACAAATTTTATTCCGCGCGGACGAGCAGACAAATTCGCGCGGAATGGCCGAAACAAGGAAGTGATCACCGGGACTTGCAAATTAGACCCGGAATGATTAAAATAAAATTAATAATTGGAAATTAGCATAATGGGTTTAATAGTTTGTCTATCGATAAAATATCGGGTTTTCGGATTAAGCAACTTTCTGAAAAAGTCACTGTGCCGTGTGAAATGAAATCCGATTTTATCAACATCAAACCGGTGACCAAAAGACCGGAACATAAAGGAGAAGAACGATGAGTAAAAAGAACACTTTGACGACGGCAGCCGGTATTCCGGTTCCCGACAATCAGACATCCCTCACGGCAGGAAAACGCGGGCCGACCTTGCTTCAGGATCATTATCTGGTCGAGAAATTGGCCCACTTCAACCGCGAGCGCATACCGGAGCGTGTTGTCCACGCCAAGGCGGCTGGCGCGCACGGCATCCTGACCGTTACGCAGGACATTACGATGTACACCAAAGCCAAGCTGTTCTCAAAGGTTGGCAAGCAGTCCGAGATGTTCGGCCGCTTCTCAACTGTGGCGGGCGAGAAAGGATCAGCCGACACGGTGCGGGATGTAAGGGGCTTCGCGCTGAAATTCTACACCGAGGAGGGCAACTGGGACATGGTGGGAAACAACACGCCCGTATTTTTCATACGCGACGCCATCAAGTTCCCGGATTTCATTCACACCCAGAAGCGCGATCCGCAAACCAACATCAAGGACGACACTGCCCAATGGGACTTCTGGTCACAAGTTCCGGAATCGCTCCACCAATTGACCATCCTGTTCTCGGATCGTGGTATCCCGCTGGGAATCCCTTACATGAACGGCTACGGGAGTCACACCTATAGCTTCATCAACGCCGAGGACGAGCGGTTCTGGGTCAAGTTTCATTTCAAGACCCGGCAGGGCATCCGGTGTATGCCGGCGGCGGAGGCGGACCGGCTCGCCGGCACAGACCCGGACTATCATACGCGCCAGTTATTCGAGATGATCGAGCGGGGAGATCACCCCAAGTGGACTTTCTACGTTCAGGTCATGCCCGAAAAAGATGCAGAGACCTACCGTTGGAACCCTTTCGATCTGACCAAAATATGGCCGCACGGGAACTATCCTCTGATCGAGGTGGGTGTAATGGAGCTTAACCGCAATCCACTGAACTACTACGCGGAAGTTGAGCAGGCCGCCTTCTCGCCGGCGAACGTCGTGCCGGGAATATCCTTCTCGCCCTGCAAGATGCTCCAGGCGCGCATCTTCGCCTACGCTGACGCGCACCGCTACCGCCTGGGCGCGAACTTCGAGCGTCTCCCAATCAATGCGCCCCATGCAACCAGGGTGATGAACACCTACCAGCGCGACGGTCAGATGCGTTTCGACGACAACAGCGGACCGGGTCCGAACTATGAACCGAACAGTTTCGGCGGCCCTATGGCGGACCCCTCCTACAATGAGCCGCCGCTGAAAATCTCCGGTGATGCGGACCGCTATGAGCAAAAGCGTGGTGTAGACGACGATTACATCCAACCCGGCAACCTTTACCGCTTGATGTCCCCGAAGCAACAGAAGGAGCTGGTCGGGAATATCGCCGGGAGCCTGAAGAAAGTTCCCAAGGTAATCCAGGAAAAGATGATCGCTCACTTCCGTAAGGCTGATAAGGCCTACGGCGATGGCATTGTAAGGGAACTGGAATTAATGTAACCCGGGAGAGCATGACAACATCATGCGCCCGGGGACGTCCCAAAGGTCTAAAGAGCTCTCATCCTGAGCTGGGTCTAAGGATTACTTCCGAAAGGAAAAAACACCTCGACTATGCTTATCAGGAATGATCTGGAATATATAGTGACTTTGGGAACGTCCTTGTGATTTCTGATATTGCCGCAAAACCGGAAGAGATCATAATATTCGTTTATAAATATGTTTTCTTCGACCATGCTATTTCAGATAAAGGCCATCTGATTCCCAAATTGAAACGCCCCCTCCCCCTGCCGGTATTCGCTGAAATCTCGTTCTTTATAATCGACAAACGCTTCATTTCCCGGCGAGAAGAACCATAATATTTACTTCTCCTGGCAGCAGAACTCATAGCAGACGCAGATGTACCCTGAGTTGGGAGGCGTAAAATGGTTTGAATCTGATGGCGGGATCCTGAAGAGTTCGCACAAAAAGGATAAATCTTTTAATTGACATCCGGCGTTTCTTTTTATAATATCTTAACAATCTGACAGGATACGGGGAGAAATAACTTCCGATGCGCTATGGTGTGACCGATTGGTGCTACATTCAAGAATTGTCAGGACATTCAAATTCAAAGACAATCGTGGTCTATCTATATGCAAGTACTTGTACTGTTGGGAAAATTCAAAGTCCCGCTGAGATAATGACGACAAGCATCTGTAAACAAAATAACCGAACTTCGGTTGTCTAAAAATTATGTACAATCGCACTTCAGTCCCCTGTCAAGCTGTGACTGAGAACGCTGTAAAGGAAATTTTATGAAAAAGAGACCCGCTAAATCAGCCAGGACCGAACTGCGCCGTCAGGCGGAGGTAAACCCGAACGAGCGTGCCCAACAGGCAACGGCTGCCACAGGAACGGGAGCGGGTACCCGGCGCCTGGTCCAAGAATTACAGGTGCATCAAACCGAACTGGAGCGACAGAACCAGGAGCTGGCCCGATCGCGGGCGGAGGGAGAAGCGCTTCTTTGTCAATATACCGACCTGTACGACCTTGCCCCCGTGGGTTATTTTTCACTGGCGCGTGACGGCGCAATCCATCAGGTTAATCTGGTTGGCGCGAACCTGTTGGGCATGGAGCGCGAGGCACTGATCAAGCGTTGCTTTGAACTGTTCGTTTCCATTGGGTCTCGTCCCGCTTTCAGCGCCTTCCTTCAAAAAGTTTTTTCGACCAGCGGAAGTAAAGAGACCTGTGAGGTAGCGCTTCAAAAAGACAAAACCGGACCGATCTGGGTCTGCATCGAGGGTACACGCTCGGTGGATGGGCTGGAAAGCCACATCGTGGTCGTAAACATCACGGAACGCCGGCGCGCGGAAATATCTCTGCGCGAAAGCGAAGAACGCTATCGGGCAATAATCGACAACAGCGCCGATTTAATTCAGAGCGTGGGATTTGACGGACGCTTCCTGTTTGTCAATCCGAAGTGGCGGCAAACGTTTGGTTATAGCGAGGAGGAAGTCGCCGGTCTGAATCTGTTAGACGTCGTTCATCCCGACTTCCATCAGGAATGCCGCGAAATGTCTGAAAAGGTTATCAATGGAATTACGGTTCCACGCTTTGAAGTAACCTGCATCGCCAGGGACGGGAGACTGATTTTGCTCGAAGGCAGCGCCACGCCGCAAGTACTGGATGATCAGGTGATCGCCGCGCAATCATTCCTGCGCGACATCACCGAACGAAAGCAGGCGCAGGAAGCCCTCCGGCAGAGCGAAGGACGCTTCAAAGACATTTTTCAAACTGTGGACGAGGGCATTGTTTACGCGTCTCTTACCGGCAATATCATCGATGTAAATGACGCCCTCGTACACATCTCGGGTATCCCGCGCGAAGAATTGATCGGCCGGAATGTGATAAGCTTGTTGCACAAGCTCTTGACTATTAAAGAGGCCGCCCGCATCGTGCCAATCGTAACCCGGGCGATCAAAGAGCATGTGATGACGCTATTTCAGATGGAGTACCACAACAATGTGCTGGAGATCAGCGCTCACCTCAGCGCGCACTCGCAAAATCTGATCGGCATTCTGCGCGACATCACCGAACGCGTGTCAGCCGAGAAGGCCATCAAACAGGCTCATGAGGCCGAGCAGCTGCTGGCCCATACCGTCAGAAGTATTGAAGAATGCATCAGCATCACAGATCTTGATGACCGTTTCACTTTTGTCAATCAGGCATTTCTTAATAAATATGGATATAGCTATGAAGAAATTATTGGCCAACCGGTAGGAATCATCGTCTCTCCTAATAATGCCCCGGAATTTATCAAAGAGGTCCTGGAACACAGCCGAAGGGATGGATGGAGGGGTGAAATTTTAGATTTGACCAAAGACGGCCGGGAATTTCCGATATCTCTGAGAACTTCGCATATCACCAACGAAAAAGGAGAAATTATAGGACTCGTTGGCGTTGCCGAGGATATCACCGAGCGCAAACAGGCGGAGGATACAATCCTCAAGGAACGCACCCTGCTGCGAACGCTGATAGACAATCTGCCAAACGGTATCTTCGTGAAAGATAAGGAATACAGGAAAATCATCGCCAATCCGATCCACACGGAAGGTGTCCTGGGACATTTGAAATACCTCGGAATGAATTCGGAAATTGATATCATTAACAAAACGGATTTTGAGGTTTTTCCAAAAGAGTTGGCTGAGAAATTTTTCAGCGCTGATCAAACCGTAATCAGGGATGGTGATTCAATCATAAACAATGTCGAATTCGGTTTTCAATCCGATGGTAAGAAAATCTGGTTTCTGACCTCCAAAGTGCCGTTGTGTGACAAAGACGGTTCGATCGTCGGCATGATCGGCATTACCAACGACATCACCGAGCGCAAATTAGCCGAAGAAGCGCTGCTTGAAAGCGAACTGCGTTATCAGACCCTGGCCGAAGTTTCTCCGGTGGGAATTTTCCGCACCGATTCCGAGGGTTTCACCACCTATGTCAACAAGCGCTGGTGTGAAATTTCCGGGTTAAGTGCGGAGAAAGCGCAGGGCTATGGATGGCTGAATGCCGTCCACCCGGATGACCGCGAAAAACTTTCCCGTAACTGGCTGGAGGCCGTTCAGGTGCATAGCGACTCGAGGAAGGATTATCGCTTCCTGAAGCCGGATGGGAGCATTACCTGGGTCATCGGGCAGGCTGTCCCGGAGAAAGATGAAAGTGGCCGAATTTTCAGTTATGTCGGAACGATTACCGACATCACCGAGCGCAAACGGATGGAGATCGAAAAAGAAATCCTCGAAACCCAGCTGCGCCGCAGCCAAAAGCTGGAATCTATCGGAACACTGGCCAGCGGCATCGCCCATGACTTCAACAACATCCTCGGGATCATCATCGGGCATACCTCCTTATTAAAGTCGCATCTGACCGATCCGGCAAAGTTCGACTTTCACCTCACAACTATCGACAATGCGGCTCAGCGTGGTGCTAATCTTGTTAAACAAATGCTGAGCTTCGCCCGCAAGGACGAACCATTTATTACGCCAGTCGATTTGAACGAGATTATCACGGAAGTCGTAAATTTCCTGCATGAGACCTTTCCGAAAACAATCCTCGTTCACACAGAACAGAGCGCTTCCCTGTCGCTCATTTTGGCGGATGCGACTCAAATCCACCAAATGATCCTCAATCTCGGTCTGAATGCCCGCGATGCCATGCCGGATGGGGGGGAACTTCAGATTACGACCAGTCTGACCACCGGCCCCGTTACTCGCAAGAAGCACCCGGACGCGGATGCTGCGGATTATATAAGCATTACCGTTCAGGATACCGGTAGTGGCCTGGACCCTCAAACACTGGAAAGAATTTTCGACCCCTTCTTTACAACCAAGGACGTTGGCAAAGGAACCGGATTGGGACTGGCCCAGGTGCACGGGATCGTCAGCACTCATCGTGGTTTCATTGATGTGAACAGCGCACTGGGGGCCGGTACGACTTTCCAAATCTATTTGCCGGTTCCGGCCACGCTGCCCGGCGTGGCCCATCCTTTCCTCGTTCAGAAAGCCAAAATTGCCGGCGGAACGGAGACGATCCTGGTCATTGAGGACGAAGAAATGCTCCGGAATTTATTAAATGTAATTCTGAAACGTAAAGGTTACCGGCCACTCTTCGCCCAGGATGGCAAGGCCGGCGTGGAATTGTTCCGGCAACATCAGGCGGAAATCGCCCTCGTGCTGACCGATATGGGTTTGCCTTTGATCAGCGGTGTGGAAGTTTTTAGACGTATTCGCGAAATCGATCCGCAGGTAAAAGTGATTATGGCCAGCGGTTTCATCGATCCGGATATGAAGTCCGAGCTGTTCAAGGCCGGGCTCAAAAGTTTCATTCAGAAACCCTACTCACCCGATGAAGTCTTGTCCAGGGTCCGCCAGGTGATCAATACGAATGGGTGATGGCATTTATAACTTTGCCAGACAGACAAACGGTGCCTGTTCAGCCCGGGGCATGCGGTAGAGTCAGCCTGTTTCAATCAGGGAAAATATACTGCGCTTCCGCTAATAGCGCCGCTGAAAAGATGTACCCAACCCGCTCTGCCGAACTTTGATTCAGAGCAATCACATTCATGTCAAATGTACGGATCGGCTCGTCATCCGGATCAACGCCCTGCAAAACCGCATAAGCCAGTTCGGCGGTGCTTTCGGCCAGCTGATGATAATCGATGCTGATGGAAGCCATCGCCCCGGCGCGCACATCATCGATGCTCCCGCCGATGACACTGATGCTGTCGGCGAAGGCGAGCATCGATAAGCTTGGGAGTGATGAAGCCAGTGTATTGTCCCCTGTGGTGATGATCGTACCGATCCCCCGATCTTTGATCTGGGCATAGGCCTCCGGCACTTCCGCCTCCGATGTCACGGCGGCCGTGATGATATCGATTCCATAAAAAGCAGACTGGGCCTGAATCTGCTGTAACAGATAAACCGAGTTTGATTCCAGCTCATTGTAAATCAGGCCGGCCGCCGACAAAGACGGATAGAGCCGTTTCACAAAAGCCAGGTACTGGCTGATATTGATGGCGTCCGAAAGACCGGTCACATTGCCCCGCGCCCCGATCAGCCCCGCCGATTCCGGGTCCGTAACAATCGTAAAAACCACCGGGATCTCTTCCGGCGCATTCCGGACCGCCGCCTGGGAGGCGGGGGTAGTTAAGGGGATAATGACATCCACGCCCTCGTCCGCAAATTCACCGATCAAATCCGGCAAAACGGCGATGTCGCCATGCGCGTTTTTCAGACTGTAAACGACATTGCGGTTCTCTTCCAGGCCGTAGCTCGCCATCTGAGCTTTAAGATCGGCGACGATCGAATCGGCAATCACCATTTCGATATAGAGCAGGATTCCCACCTGCGCAACCCCCGCCCCGATCTCGATTCTATCGCCCGCGCCAATGGCGTAGCGCCCGGAGAGGCTGCCGTAGTTCACCGACAGCTCGATGCGGCGGGAACTGTTGCTGAAGGCCACATTGCGACCCACCGGCACGGACGCATAGGTCGTCCCCAGACGGGCCAGAAAACCGCCATCATCCAGCGTAATTTTCAAGAGATCGCCGGTCTCGAAACCATATAGCAGAGAATCCGGGATATTCGTCACGCAGTTGCCGAAGTTATCCGAGAAGAGCACCTCGCCCCGGATCACATCCGCTGTTCGCGTCGGGTTCTGAATCTCGAACAGGACCGGATCGGCAAGCTCGTCCCCAAATTCGCAAAGTTCTTTTCCGCTGAGAACGGCCAGCATACTTTGCGTGTACAATTCCTCGAACGCCAGATCCGCGAGATCGGAAACCGAATAGAAAGCCCCCACCGTCGTGGAAGAGATCACTCGCGACGCCAGACCGTTATCCGGTACGAGAATCCTTTTATGATCGCCGGTTTCAAAAACCATCAACGCACTCTGGCTGCCCGGATCGACAATGCCGACAAAGTAGCTGCCCTGTGGATAACTGTTTACGGCTACTTCCAGCTGGTAGGCGGCTTCACGGATATTGAACGGTTTTGCGGGAATAAACACGATCTCGGTCTCCGGGAAAGAGTCCTTCACCGCACCGGTCATCCGAATGGCCACATCCGACCCTGCGGAGAAATCCGTGAGCAGAACGAGGATATTCTCGTCGGTTTCCTCCAATGCGGATGCGGGACCGTCATCCCCGCAGTTCCACAGGAACAAAGTCGCCAGGCCTGCTATGAAAAAATGTATAATTCCGGATCTCATCTAGCGCCCTCAATTTTTGATTAAAGCCAGCCTAACTTATCTCACAACGAATTGCAAGTCAAGCTCGTACAAAACAGCCGCACTTGGGTTAAGTGATTCAGGGAAAGTTCTCTCTTCGTGACAACGGTGTTGCTTGAATCACTTGATACAAGTTCTCGGACCGATACGATGAGCTGCCAAGTCAAGTCTGAAATTGTTTATAAACGGAATGCGATGCTGGCCCCAAGTCGATTTCATCTGGACTTGACAATCGAATATATAATGATTAAAATAAAATCAAATGAATAAAAGCCCACAAAACGGGTTCAAAATTTTGTCGATAGAGAAACATTTAGGTTTTTGGATTACGCCGCTTTCTGAAAAAATTACTGCATGGAGAAACCTGTTTCCGGATAGAGGAACCTACTTTGAGTGCCAATATACAGTGTAATCAGACATTAATCAGTAATTGGATTTTACACATTTGAAAGCGTCGCACAAACGCTTGCTTCGGCAAGTTGCTGAGATGGCCGAGGAGGGAAAGTTCGGCGAATCCATCAAGGCGGCTCGCGAAGAGTACAGCCAACTTCCAATCGGCATAGCAACACTTCTCAAATGCGCTAACGACGCCTACAAGAAGAAGGAAGGCATAAATGAAGATATTGTTCATATGCGGGACCTTTTCACACAACTCATCATTGTGACGTACCGCGAGGCGGCTCGTGTTGACCCACAGGTGGCTCTGGCTCTCGTACATAGTCTCATCGCCGATTATCCCGGCATCTCCGAATCCTGCCTCGCACCCCAGTTCTGCACGTTGACGCAGGCCGCACTCGGCTTTCGAGAGATGGCGGAGTCTACAAACCGTTCGCTCATGTGGCAACAGATGTTACGCCTAGTACTGGCCTACAACGAATTTCTCAACGCTCTCTTGGGTTTCATGATCCCTTGCTTACGGTGTGCCCAAGAACAACAGCCCGACCCTGGGATCTTCTCCATGCCATATAGATCACGATTGGATCAGGTTAGTTCGATTACCGGTGGCGAGAAAGGTGCTTTTTATCTCTTTAATCGTCTCGGAAAGCCCAGCATCAGAAACGCCATCGCCCACGGTACAATCTGGCTTGATTCTGAGGCGGCTAAAGTCTATTACACTGATGGCAGTCGCCAGAAACGCGAATACCAGATCGATCTCATCGAGTTTGGCTGCCTTGGGCTCAGCGGTTCGCACCTTGGCGAACCCTACCTTGCCGCGATTGCCGCGATAGCCGTGATGGAAGATGGTTCTGATTTGGCAAAAAATCTTCTTCCGGCCCATCTGGTGCGTGTATTCCGTTTCAAAAAAGGTAAGGCCTAACCACAATATTGATAACGAGCAGTAATTGCCGAGCGCTTTGCATCTGGAAATTACAGCCTAATCAAGTCAACATTTAGATGGGAAATATCCGCGATACCTGGTTTTCTAACATAAATAAATCGGGAACCTTATACAGCTACCCCTGTTTTTTGGGGCTTGATTACAGAACTATGAATTTATCTGTTTACAATATTATAGCAACCATTAATAATGGATAATAATGGTGTCTATCGATTGATATTTAGGTTTTTAATTAAGCGGTTTTCTAGAAAAGCTTCTGTATAGAAAAACCTGTTTAGAGTTTAAATGCTCCGTATAAACATATGTTGGCCGGTTAAAAGAACGAAATCCCGGTTGATATAGCGTACAATATGACGTACATTTAAGTCAATTATATTAGGGGTAATGATGCAAAGAATACAACTGGACAAAGATATAACGCCGCTCAGCGAATTTCGTTCTAAAGTCGCAACATACCTGGACCACGTCCATAAAACCAAAAGACCATTGTTAATAACTCAAAATGGCAAAAGCAGTGCAGTGCTCATGGCTGTCTCTGAATATGAAGCGATCATCGACAAAATAGAATTGCTGCAGGATATTCACCTGGCCAATTCGCAAATCGAAGAGGGTAAAGGAATACCCAATTCTGAGGCTAAGAATATAATTCTGGTTCATCGTCATAATGCGTACCAACTTGTGGCATGAAGGGCATAGATTTTCAG